>DASTPP010000078.1:0-5347 GCA_035762175.1 Polyangiaceae bacterium
ACTCGGTCACCAGGTAGGGCCGCCCCTCGAGCTCGCCGACGCGGTAGATGCCGATGACGTTCGGGTGCTGCACCCGCGCCACCGCCCGCGCCTCGTTCAAGAAGCGCTCGCGCGCCTCGTCGCCCACGTCGGCCGCGTCGATGAACTTGATCGCGACGTGCCGGGCGAGCAGGCGGTCTTCGGCCAGGTACACCGCCCCGGTCGACCCCCGGCCGAGCAACTGCACGAGCGCGTAGTCGTCGAACTTGGTCGGCAGGCCCGGGAGCCCGGCCGCGCCGCCCTTCGACGGCGCCTCGAGCGTGGGCTGCTCGGCCGCGCTCGGCGAGGGGCTACCGGGCACGCTCGCCGCTGCCAAGCCGGATGACGAGGTCATCGCACCGCGCGACGTGCTCGGCCAAGGGGTGGCGTAACGGCGCGGTCGACGGTCATGGGGCGATCTACAATATAATACGATCGAGAGGGCTCACGCCTGTCAAGGCCACCGCAGGCGCGAACGCACGAGGGCGAGCGCGACGTTGCTACCTCGGGACGCGGGCCCGCGGGCCGAGCGAGGCTGGCGGCGCCGCTCGATGACGCGGCGTGTTATGCTGGGCAGCGCCCGGCGCGCCGCCACGCGCCCTGACGTGCCTGAAAAGATGGGGCCCACGACAAAGAGCCCGCCCCGGCAGAGCCTGAGCTCGCCGCTAGGCCGGGCCGCCGCGCGTGGGCGCCCGGCAGAGCCCGGTCGGATTGCCCGTCCCCCGCCCGACGGCCGGCCCAGCCGCCGACGAGCGGTCGCGCTGTGCGCCAGGCGTGCCTCGCGCACCTTCGACCCTCGCCTCGATCGGCTCGCACCCTGCCCCGACAACACTCGCCGAGGGCGCGGTAGTTCGCATGGGTGAATGCGCGCAAGAAATCATTCGGCCCATCAAGGAGGGCGGCGGCAGCACCATCCAGCCCACGGCGGCGACCGCTTCGACCGTACCGAGCCCGAGCGAAGCGAGCTCGCCGGACGTGATCGGCCCCAGCAGGGAACGGCGCGGCGCGACGGGTCACGGCTCGACGCGGCGCCTCGCCGAGCCCCACGGCACTGCTCGTGCAGCCGCCCGTTTGGTACGTGCTGGCGCGCGACGTCGAGAAGGGCGAGCCGCGCATGTTCCGCATGGACCGCATCGCCCGCCCGGCCGAAGTGCGTGCGCACGCCTTCGCGCCCGATCCACACGTCGCGCGGGCGCTGACGGCCTGCCTGGGTGCCGACGAAGCCGAGCGCCCGGGCCCTTACTGAAGAGCGAGCGACCGGGGCGCGGTTGGTTTGCCGAAACCTCGCACCCGCGTACGGCTAGAGCGCGCCCGACGCGCCGGGCCAGCGCAGATACGGCCCTCCGCGTGACGGGGCGCGCTCCGCGCCGGTTCGAAGCGTTCGTGCGCGATCACGCCCGCCCGTTTTCGTTCCCCCTTGCCGCCGCGCGAGCGGAGCCGGTGCGCGGCCCTCGGCCCCCCGGTTCGCGCGGCACGAGAGGGCCCTGCGGGCGTGCGCTTAACTCGGGCGCACGGAAGGTGCGCCAGTGCGCGTTCATGCGCTTGGCCTGGCCGACGGTGAAGCGGTCCATGCAGCTATCGTCGCTATAATCCATGAAGTTTTCGATCGGATCGACGCCCGCGCCCGGGCAGGTGTTGCGCCCGACGGGGCAGCCGAACGCGGGCGAGCTCTCGGCCGGCGTGTCGGCGACGCGATCGCCGGGGGCGGCGCAGCCGCCTTCGAAGGTGTGGAAGAGGCCGAGCCAGTGGCCGACCTCGTGGGTCGCCGTGTCGCCCTCGTTGTAGGGCACCGACGTGCCGCCGGGCAGCGACTGGTTCAGGAGGACGACGCCGTCGTAGGACGGGTTCGACGCATAATTCGGGGGGAAGGTGGCCCAGCCCAAGAGCCCGGGGGTGACGGACGAGATGTACAGGTTCAGCGTCTCGGGGCCGCCGACGCGCAGCGCCGCCTTCATCTCGAGCTCGGCGGGCGATTCGTCGATGATGGGCACCCACGCCGGGTTGACCGTGCGGTCGATGCCCTTCACCTCGAACGTGAAGCTCGTCACCGAGCCGCCGTCGGCCGTCAGGCCCTTGAACGAGTCGTTCAGCACCTGCATCTGCGCTTCGATCATGCTATCGGGTATGTCTTCGCCCCCCGGGCCGTCGGACTCGAGCACGATGTGCACGTACGTCGGCACGACCGCGTGCACCACGGCGGGGCCGTCGTAGCGACCCCCTTGCAGGTCGAGGCCCGGGGCCTGCGCCTGGAGCAGGGGGCGAATCCGCGCTTCGAGCGCCGCTCGATCGGCCTCGCTCATGTCGCGCGTGCCGCAGCCGCGCCCCACGACCGCCGCCCGCGTGCCGAGCCCCCCCTTGGTGCCGCTCGTCTCGACGCCGACCTGACCCGCCCCGAGCTCGACGGGGGTCACGTCGGCCGCTTCGGCACACGCCGCGAACGCGAGCGCGCCGACGAACGACCAAGCCACCTTGCCAAAATGGGGGACGTGAATGATACCCATAAGCCGCCTTCCTTGCTTGCGTAGGGCCCGCCTCGGGCCGAGAGAGAGCCGCCGATTTGCACGCCCCGAGCCACCCGCGGCGAAGGCCAAAACGGCCCCCGCTTCGCCCCCGCCGGCGCCCCGGCGGCCGCCTTTGCGTCCGCGCCGGACGGCGCGTTCGTCTCGGACGCACGCGACCGGGGGCGAGATCGCGCCGCGACCGGGGCGAGATCGCGCCGCGGCCGTCGCGCCCCCCTCTTCGCCCGGCCTGGCCGGCGCCCGGCGTTCGCGAGGCCCACGGGCCGTCGGGCCGGCCGTCCCGGGCGTCGATGGTGTTACCCACGCCGATCGGGTATCTTCGCCCCCCCTGGCGGGGGCCGCCGAGATCCGGCGCCGAGCGCATCGCCCGCCGTCCGGGGAGGTGAGTCATGCGTCGAATCATCGTGGTCGGGGCGGGGCAAGCAGGGCTGCAGCTGGCCTTGGCGCTGCAACAGCACGGCTATGACGTCACGGTCGCCACCGAGCGCACGCCCGAAGAGATCCGGGGCGGCCGGGTCCTCTCCAACCAGTGCATGTTTGCGCCCGCGCTGCGGCACGAGCGCGAGTTGGGGCTCAATTTCTGGGACGAAGAGACGCCTTGGGTGACGGGCATCGCCTTCGCGGCGGCCGGCGCCCCCGGCGCGCGCGCGCCGGCGATCGCCTGGCGCTCGGCCCTCGACCACAAGGCGCAGTCGGTCGATCAGCGGCTGAAGATGTCGTTCTGGCTCGAAGAGTTCGCCCGCCGCGGCGGCGCGGTGCAGGTGCGCCGGGTCGGCCCCGCCGACCTCGAAGAGTACGCGCGCACGTTCGAGCTCGTGCTGGTGGCCGCCGGCCGCGGCCCGCTGGCCGGCCTGTTCGCGCGCGACGACGAGCGCTCTCCCTACCGCGAGCCGCAGCGCGTGATCTGCCTGGTCTGTGTCGTGCCCGACGGCCCGGGGCCCTTGGGGGTGTACCCCGGGGTCACCTTCGGGCTGGCCCCCGGCGTGGGCGAGTACTTCGCGCTGCCGGTGCTGTCGGCCCGCGGCCCCATGTACGGAATGTACTTCTCCGGCCTGCCCGGCGGCCCGCTCGACTGCTGGGGCCGCCTCGAGGGGCCCGAGGCGTTCTTCGAGCAGGCGCGCACGATCGTGCGTACGTACCTTCCGTGGGAGGCCGAGGCCATCGAGAACAAGAGGGTGGCCTCCCCCCACGATACGCTCTTGGGGCGCGTCACGCCGACGGTGCGCCACGCCGTCGGCCGGCTGCCCTCGGGCGCGCGCGTGCTCGCGATGGGCGACACCGCCGTGACCAACGACCCCATCGCCGGCCAGGGCTCGAACCTGGCCTCTCACTGCTCGGCGGCTTACCTGCAGGCGATCGTCGAGCACGGCGATCGGCCCTACGACGAAGCGTTCATGCAGACCTGCTTCGACCGCTTCTGGGGCCACGCCCGGCACGCGACTCGCTTCAGCAACGATCTGCTCGCGCCGCCGCCGCCCCACGTGCTCGAGACCCTGACGACCGCGCAGTCGGTGCCGGAGGTCGCGCACCGCTTCGCCGAGCTCTTCAACGACCCTTCCGACTACGGGGCCTGGCTCACCGACCGCGACCGCACCGCCCAGTACCTGCGGGAGGCGAAGGCGAGGGCCACGGCCTGAACGACGGCCGCCCTCGCGCCCGCGACGCGCCCGCAGGCGGGCGAGCAGCGAATGCACGATCGGGCCCGCCCCTCGCCGATCGTGCCGCCCGTCGTCGAAGGCGGCGGGTGACCTGGCACGCGTCGCCCCGGACTCGAAGTCCGGGGACGGGCGCGCCACCTCACCCGCCGCTTGGATCAGTCGCCCTCGGACGGGTCGACGGGGGCCGGCGTCGGAGCGTCGGCGGGCTTCTTCGACGCCCGCTCGCGCGAGACCCAGCGCGCGAGCGGGCCGAGCAGCCGGTCGGCGAGCTCGCCCGTCTCGGGCTTCGAGCGCCGCCGGCTGGCCGCCACCTGGAGCGCATACTCGCGCACGGCGCCGTGCGCCTCCGCCACCGCCTCGCGCAGATCGACCGACTCGGAGGGCCCGGGGTGCCTGGCCTTCACGTGCAGCGCCTCGCCATACTCGTGGTGCGCCTCGCGCACCGCCTTCAAGAACGGAGCGCCGCCGAACCCCTCGATCTCGACGTCATACCCCTCCCGCGCGAGGAGCGCGAGCCGGGTCTCCGAATCGGCCCACTGCGCTTTGAACGGCTTGTTCAGAAACCCCAAACCATCCGGAAAGATCGCCGCCCGCAAGCGCCGCGCCCGCCCGGCCCGGGGGTCGCCCTCGAGCCGCCCCCAGGTAAAGAGCAGGTCATGAAGCGCGCCCCAGCAATTATCGAGCGACCGGTCGGCCGCGCGCGCCCGGACGGGGTCGACGCCCCCGCCCTCGGCCGCGGCCAAGCGGCGCTTGCGAACGAGCGCCTCGGACAACTCTTCGCGCGAGACGGCCACCTCGGCGAGCGCCTCGTGCACCGGCTCGCTGAGGCCCTCGACCCCCTCCGCCTCCGTCTCGAGCTCGTAAATGAGCGTGAGGGTCTCTTCCGCCGAGAGTCGGGGCAACTGCACCAAATCATAGGACTCAAACGAACGCATGGGAGCCTTACCTTTCCGCCACCTCCCTGGTGACAAGGTCCCTTCGGCCCCCCGTCCGGCCAGTTGCTTGCCAGCGACGATTTTTTTTTGCGGCGGGCAGACCCACCCCCCGCACGAGCCCCAACCCAGGCTCCGGAGGGCAAACATGAACCCCACAAAGTACCTGATCCAGGTGGCCCCCCCCTCAATGCATTGACCTTCCGGCACCTCGCGAGGT
>DASTPP010000079.1:0-17647 GCA_035762175.1 Polyangiaceae bacterium
ACGGTGCTCGCCGTCTTCACGGACGCTGACGGGGCCGTCGTCGACCTGCGAACGCCGCCCCACGAGCCGGGACTCGCCTCGGTGACCCTCGAGAACCTCGGCCCGGGCGGTGCCCCCGTGCCGGGCGAGGCGGCGACGCTCCCGGACGCCTACCGCTTTTCGCGCGCGCCCCTCGCCTCCGAGAGCGACTTGACCCGCCTCGTGCGGACTCTGCTCCGGGCGCTCAAGCGCGAGGTGCTCGCGAACGTCTCGATGACCGTGGCGCTCGACTACCACGACGGGGCGGACGCGGGCGGGCTCGAGGCGGTGCCCGTGACGAAGCTGCCCGCGCTCGTGGTGACGGGGCCGCGCCTCGTCCCGAGCCCCTTCTACGGCGAGAACGTGCCCGTCGAGCGGGCCGCCCTCGGGCCGAAAGGCCCCGAGCTCGAGCGGCTGCGACCGCCCTACACGGCCGACCTCCTCTTCACGCTCACCGGCGCTTCCGACCGGCTGGCCGAAGCGCTCAACCTGATGGACGCGGTCGTCAGCTTCCGCAACCGCACCCGGTGGCTCGCGATGGCGCGCGACCCGGCCCGGCCCGAGGCGGGCGAGGTGCGCTACGAGCTCGAGCCCGAGGGCGACGTCCGCCCCTCGCTCGACGGCAAGGACGACGTGCGGGCCTTCGTCGCCGAGCTGCGGGTGCGCGGCTTCCGCTTCGACGAGGGCATGCCGCTCGACCGGGGGCGGGCCGTCGCCACGGCGAGCCTCGAGGTGGGCGGCGAAGGCGGCGGCGCCGCGGGGGGAGACGGCCCGTGATCGCGCTGACCAACCAGAGCGGCCGCATGCTGACCTTCGTGCTCGAGCACGCGCCCTACTGCGTCGCGCTCGGCCGCTGCGCTTGCACCGAGGTGCTCGGCCGGACCCCGCGGCGCCTGCCGGGCTCGCTCACGCTGCCGGCGGGGCTGCCCGTCATGAACCTGCCCGAGGCCCTGCTCGCGCTGCCCGCGGTCGCGCGCGCCGTTCGCGCGGGCCAGGTCGCCGTCGCGCCCATGCCCCCGCAGCAGGCCGAGGCCGCGCGGCCGAGGAGGGTAGCTCCGTGAGCGGCCAGCTCCTTTCGTCAAAAATCGTTGTCGTCGAGGAAGAACCGCGCGTGCGCGGCATCCCCTCGGCCCCGACCTCGATCGCGGGCGCCGTGGGCATCGCCGAGCGGGGGCCGATCGCCGAGCCCGTCTTGTGCACGTCCTTCGAAGACTACCAGCGCGCCTTCGGGGGCTTCACCCAGAACTCCGACCTCGCCCTCGCCGCGCTCGGCTTCTTCCAGAACGGCGGCACCCACCTGTGGGTCGTGCGCACGGTGCACTTCGCCGACGTCGCCGAGCCCTCGACCGCCACGGCGGTGCGGGGGGCGGGCTACCTCGTGGCGGGCGGGGGGCCCGCCCCCGCGTCGGCGACGAGCGCCCTGCCGGCGCCCTTCGTGCTCGCCCCCGGCGACGCGCTCGTGCTGGCCGTCGGAGGCGGGCCCGATCAGACCCTCGTCGTCGAAGCCGCACCCGCCTTCGTCACGGCCTCGGGCCCGGGCCCCTACGCCCTCGCCGACGGGCAGACGCTCACCGTGCGCGTCGACGGGGGCCCGCTGCAGACGCTCCTGGTCTCGGCGGGCGACTTCGCCGACGTCGGGGCGGCCACCGCGGACGAGGTCGTCGCCGCCCTGAACGCCCAACTCGTCGGGGGCAAGGCCCTGCGGGGCGTGCCGCGCCTGCAGAGCGACACGCGCGGGACGGCGAGCCGCCTCGAGGTCACGGGCGGCACGGCCAACGCCGCCCTCGGCTTCCCCACGGCGCCCGCGCTCGGCACGGGCAACGTCCAGAGCGTCCGCGCCGTCACGGCCGAGGAGCTGCTTGCTCTCACGGCCGTGGCCTTCGAGGGCGTCGCCTTCTCGGCCGACCCGGACGGGTTCGTCACGGTGCGAACGCTCGCGACGGGCGCGGCGGCCGCCTTGCACGTCAAGCCCCCGACGGCGGCCGCGTTCGGCTTCCCGACGACGCCGCGCTCGGGCAGCGACGCCGCCCCCCAGAACGCCGTCCGCGTCGAAGGCAAGGACCCGGGAAGCTACGCGAACCGGCTCCTTCTCGAGGTGCGGCGCGCCGCGAGCGGCAAGCCCGCCGAGTTCGACCTTCTCGTCGTCGAGGGCGGCGCCGTCGTCGAGACCTTCCCGAATCTGTCGCTGGCGCCGAGCGAGCCCCGCTACGTCGAGAAGGTCGTCAACGACCCGGCCTCCGGCTCGTCGCGCATCCGCGTCACCGACCAGCTCCTGCCGGGCCCCGTCGTACCCCCGCCCCAGACCGCGACGCTCGCGGGCGGTGACGACGGCCTCCTGGGGCTCGACGACGCCGACTTCCTCGGCTCGGACGCGGGGCGGACGGGCCTTCGCGCCCTCGACCGCGTGCTCGACCTCGCCCTGCTCTTCGTGCCGGGGCGCGCCACGCCCGCGGTCCACAACGGCATGCTGGCCTACGGCGAGGTCGACCGGGCCGGCACGGTGTTCTCGGTGCTCGACCCGCCGGCGGGCCTGTCGGCCGCCGAAATCGTCACCTACGTCGAGTCGACCGCGTCGCTGCTCAACCTCTCCGAGTACGGGGCGATCTACTGGCCGCGCCTGACCATCCTGAACCCCAAGAGGAGCGTCTTCGGGCCCGGCGACCGCGTCGTCGTGCCGCCCTCGGGGGTCGTGTGCGGGGTCATCGCCCGCGGCGACGCGGCAAGGCCCGGTGGCGTTTACGAGGCCCCCGCGGGCGCGGAGAACGGCCGCATGGTCAACGTGCTCGGCTTCGAGACGGACGAAGTGCTCGAGGAGCGAAAGCGCGACCTCGTCTACCCCAAGCGCATCAACCCGCTGACGAGCGGGCCGGGCCTACCGCGCTTTGTCGACGGCTCGCGCACGCTCAAGGGCGATGGGAATTTTCCGTACGTCGGCGAGCGGCGCGGCACGATATTCATCCAGCGGAGCCTCAAGCAAGGCCTCGAGTTCGCCCGCCACAAGAACAACACGGAAGGGCTACGCGCCACCGTGCGCCGTACCATCACGGTGTTCCTGCTCGCCCAGATGAACGTCGGCGCCTTCCGGAGCCGCGACCCCCAGAAAGCCTTCTTCGTCGACGTCTCGGACGCCCTGAACCCCCCGAGCGTCGTCTTCGCCGGCCAGCTCGTCGTTCGCGTGGGGCTCGCCACCAACAAGCCCGCCGAATTTATTATTTTGAATTTCAGTCAAGACACGCGCGCGATCGAGAGTGAGCTCCTCGCCGCCGCGGGCGGCGGCTGAAAGGAGGGAGGCGAGCATGCCCGTCATCGGCACGCCGCGGAGCTTCCACAAGAAGTTCAAGTTCGTCGTCGAGATCGACGGCGTCGCCTACGCGGGCTTCCAGAAGTGCTCGGAGCTGTCGGTCGAGGTGGCCAAGATCGAGCACTACGAGGGCGGCTCGCTGATTGCCGACAAGAGCCCGGGACGGCTGACCTTCAGCGACGTGACGCTCGACCGAGGGGCGACGCAGGACCGCGACCTCTTCGACTGGCTGCAGGACGTGGCCATCGTCTCGAGCGGCCTGGGGCTGGTCGACCCCTACTACAAGCGGAACCTCGACATCGTGCAGCAGGACCGGGACGGCACGACGCTGCGGCGCTGGTCGCTCGCGCGCGCCTGGCCGACGAAGTTCATCGCCGGCGAGTGGGACAACGGCTCGGACGAGAACCTCGTCGAGTCGGTCACCCTGACATTCGATTTTTTCGAACTGATTCAATAGAGAAAAGAAGGGCGCGGGTGCTGCTACCCTCGTCGCGCGGCTTCGACACGGGGTGCTCGGCGGGGCGGAGGGTCAGGGCGTCCCGAACAGCGTTCGAGCTCGTCCTTGGCTCGCTCGGTCTCGTACCGACGGAAGGATCAGGCTTCGCGTCGCGGCATGGAGCCGTGGCGGAAGAAGGCCCCCGAGGCCCCCCCGTTCGAAGGCGAAGGGTTCGCCGGGCGTACGACGTCCGGCGCACGGGCTACGTGGCGTGGGCGGCCCCGCCCACGCCGGATGGGCGCCGAACCTCGTGGCGCTCCACCGCCGGACGCCGTACGATCGCCCAGCCATGGTCGAGCAACGCACCAGCCCGGACCTCTCGAACGGCGAGCACCGCGTTCGGGTCCCTGGGACCCTCAACGCCGTCTGCCCGAAAGGACGTGCGAGCGAATGAGAATCGGCTTTGACCCGACCGCGGGTGAGCTCGACGTGTCCGGCACCGCCAACGAGCTCACCGCGCTGGCTGACGTGGTGCGCGCAGGCGAGGGAGGTCTGCCCGCGGACGCCGCGTCAAGGGAGCGCTCTGCTTACTCCGAGGCACTGCGAACCGTGAAGGTTCGAACGACCGAGCCCCCGGACTCCCTCGTCGTGATCTGCGTCGATGTGGCGGCCCTGACTCTCCTGATCCGGGGCGGCCTCGAGAAGCTGGCCGTCCTCGCCAACAGCCTTGCTGAGGTAGCGCGGTGGGAGCGCAGCGGGCATGTGCACATCGAATACCACCCGGGGCATTACTACCTCGATCCCAACTCTGCCGCCGTCGTGGTGAACAGCCCGCATGGCAGCATGCCGTAACGTACTAACGTACGCGCGAGGGGCCCGGTCGGGGACGAACCGCGACGTCGGTCGTCGATGCAGGGCGCCCCCCTCGTTGCGCGGGGCCCTCCCTCGGCAGGGCGCTCGAAGGTGCGGAGCGTAGAGGCCGACGCGTACCGCCTTGGCACGCGCTGACACCGAAGGGGTGCTCGGCGCGGCCCTCCTTCCGGCGAGCCGTGTCCCCTCGACCTCCCGGCCGGCCTTGCTCGACCGAGAGCATGACCGACGTCATCATCTGCCCCTCGGGGCTCCAAGGCCGCGTGCGTGGCAGGAAGGTGCGCGAAGAGCGCGTGCTCGCCGGCCGAACGCTCGCCCGCGGCGGCAGCCACGTCGAGGGTCTCCTCCTCTCTGCTCGCTTCGGCATTCCGCGGCCTTTCCCAAGGACATCGGAAGGGACGCAGGGCGCGGCATCGCAGTCGGCCCCGCGGACCGAACGGACGCACGCGAGCGCCCAGCCGAGCCCTGGTTGGACTACCTACCCCCATGGCCGCGCAGCTGGCGGACCTGCGCGCGAGGACGTTCATGGCCCGCACGACCGGCCGCCGAGGGATGTCGACGTTCTTGCGCGCTACGCGCCGCACGTACGCGCTGCAAACCCCGGCGCAAGCCTCTTCTCGGCGTTCGGCGGCATCTTCCAGTATCCACGGAAGAGACGCGCGGCGTGGCACCCGCACCGACGCGAGGGGGCCAGGTCGACGCGCTCGGGTGCCCCAACGAGCCCGGTTGGATGGCCTATCTTCCACGGGGGCGCTCTAGGGAAAGCGTACTGAAGCGCTCTTTGTCTCGCCGATGCTCAGCGTGACGGTGACGGTCTTGCTGCCGTGCTCGGGGTGCGTGAACACGATCGAGTGCGAGCCCGGCGACACGGGCACGTTCGACCGAGGCGTCAGCCCGACGGTCTTGCCGTCGATGACGCAGGTCGAAGGCGGAATCGAGTTAAGGTTCAAGATGCCCGTCGTCACCGCGCTTGGGCTACCCTCGCCCTCGGCGCCAGGCTTCAAGAACTTCCTGTAGGGGTTCTCCAGGCCGCCCCCCCAGGCGACGACTTCGCCCTTTTTTACTTCGGCTTGCACCGGGCGTTGCCCGTCCGGCGGGGGGCCGCTCTGCGCCTCGGGGCTCGGGTCGCGATCGCTCGCCTTCTTCGAATTGGCTGTTTCGGGGCGCTTCTCCGCGACGGCGGGTGGGCTCGTCTGCGGCGCACGTACGCTCGTCGTGGCCGCGGCGAGCTCGGCCGCCATCGACGCGACATCGGCGACCTTGGCCGCAGGCGCATCGGGAGCGGACGCGTGCTCTGCCCCCGCGCCCAGCTGCCCGAACGAGAGAGCGCCGGCCGGGTTGTTCTTGCCCGATAGGCTACTCACCGACGTCGCATCGGTACGGCCCCTCGACGAGCCATTCACGACGGTCAGGGCCGCGAACATCGCGGCCGCCCCTACCACCAAGCTCGCCGCCCCAAACGCAAGCACGCGATGGCGGGTCAATGTGGGGGACTCACGCGCGACGTTGCTCGCCACCGTGCCGAGCGGCCAGGTGTCGGTCGACCCCGTCAAGGGCAAAGCCGGCTCGGGTGCAGCCTCCTGCGACGAGCCATTCGAAGACGCCCGCGGCTCGAACCCACGCGGTGGGGATGCGCCCCCTCGTAGCGCCCTCGGGGCGAACGGGGCCGTCAGCTCGTCCGCCGTCGATGACGACTCGAACATGTCCGCGGCCGACCCGGCCAAGGCGCGAGACGCTGGCACATCGGCAAAGGGTCGTGGAGTCGGAACCTGGTTCGAAGAACGAGGCGCCGGCACATCAGCCGAAGGACGGGGCGCCGGGACATTGGCCGAAAGACGGGGCGCCGGTACGTCGGCCCCGGGGCTCGACGGGGCCCGCCAGGCCGGCGGCAACGAATGCACCTCGGCGCTCACGACGTCCATAACCGCTTCGTCGGTCGAGAAGCCTGTCAACTCGCCTGTGGCGGCGGCCGGTTGCCTGGCGGCCGCCGGCTCAAGCAAACGTTCGACGTTGCGGGCGAGCGTCGAGCGGGCCGCCGAGACCTCGGCCTTGCTCAGTCTTCCGCCCGAGGCGAGGGCCGACTCGAGGGCTGCGGCCGCCGCGCCCGCGGAGCCGAAGCGAGCCTCGATGTCGCGGTTGACGCACTGGAAGAACCACTGGTCGAAGCCCGGCGACCAGTCGGGCTCGAGGCCGAACTCGCGCGCCCGCTCGGTGGGCCTCGCGAAGGGTAGCGTGAGAATCTCGCCCAGAAGCGACGCGAAGTCGCCGGCCCCTTTCGCGGTCGCGAGCCAGTATTTGCGGCCTGTGAGAAGGTAAAACACGATGAGCCCGAGGGCCCAGACGTCGAGCCGCGGCGTGACGGGGCCCTTCGAGAACTGCTCGTAGGCCATGAACGCGGGCGTGCCGCGCAGCTCTCGGCTCTGCTCGGTGTTCTCGGACAGCACCTTGGCGATGCCGAAGTCGAGCACCTTGACCACGGCAGCCCCCTCGTGCAGCGCGACGAAGATGTTCTCGGGCTTCAGATCGCGGTGCACGACGGGCGTCGGACGGCCCTCGCGGTCGACGTGACCGTGCGCCCTATCGAGCGCCTTGGCCAACTGCCGCACGATCACGACCGCCTGCGCGGGGGGGAGCGGGCCCCGCTTCTCGACGAGCGCGCGCAGCGTGACGCCGCTCAACAGCTCCATCACGAGGTAAGGCTCGCGGTTCTTGTCGTCGACGCCGGCATCGAGCACGCGCACGATGTAATCGCTACGGACGCGCGCGGTCATGCGCGCCTCGAGCTGAAAGCTCTCGACCGACGCCTGCGAGGCGAGCAGGTTCGGCTGGAGCACCTTGAGCGCCACTCTCTCTTCGGTCGTCAGGTGCTCGGCCGCGTAAATGACGCCCATGCCCCCGTGGGCGATTCGCCCGAGGACTTTGTAGCGTCCCGCGAAGACCTCCCCGCCCGAGAGCATCGCGGCGATACTACCCGAGGGCCCCCCTGCCCCGCGAGCGTCAACGGGCCCGAAGTGCCCTCCGGCGAGCCCGGTCCGCGCTTCCGATCCTCCCGAAGCGTGAGCCGTGGAATCTCGAGCGGTGCGCGTCTGCTTCTCGGCATTCGGCGACGTTTTCCAGTAACAGCGGAAGAAACGTGCGGCGTGGCGCCCGTCCCGACGTAGGTGGGTCGGGCCGACGCGCGGGCGCTCCGTCCCTCGATCCTTCCTACGAAGGCACGCCCCATTTGGGTCACGTTCCCCCGAAGCCCGGGGAGCCTCGGGGTGGGCCCGCCCCCACGCGCGGCGTGCTGCGCGCAAGCCCCGAGGTGTGCGGGAGCGAGCGGCTCACAGCTCCGATATCGCACCTCCGCCGCGGAGCGGGGTCGAAAGAGCGCCCACGCTCCCTTGCCTTGCGACCGAAGGTCGCCCGATCGCCGTCACCACGCTGCCCTCCGCTTGGCCGGAACCGGGGCGTTGGACGCCCGAGACCAGCAAGGCGCGCTCTCGGACGCCTGGCCGAGCCCGCCGAGGTCCACCAAACGCCGCGTTCACGTCCCCTTGCGAGAGTGAGCCCCCACCGAAGCGGATGGTTTCGATCGCGCGCTGTCCCCAAACGGCGCGCGCTGGCTTTGTTCTCCCCGGAGCATGACCGATGTCATCACCTGCCCCTCGGGGCTCAGCGGCCGCGTTCGCGGCATGAAGGTGCGCGAGGAGCGCGTGCTCGCCGACCGCAAGCTCGCCCGCGGCGGCGGCCAGGTCGAGGCCCTGCTCGCCGCCTGCTGGGAAGAGACGCTCGACCCCGGGCCCTACGCCTTCGAGGGCGGGCGCGCCGACTGGTCCCAGGTGCTGCAGGGCGACCGCTTCTACGCCCTCCTTCACGTCCGCGCCTTCACGTACGGGCCCCTCTACGCCTTCTCGGTCGCCTGCCGCGAGGAGGGCTGCCGCGTCCCCATCGCGTGGGAGCTCGACCTCTTCGACCTGCCCGTCCGGCCCCTCGCCGAGGCGAGCCGCGTGGCGTTCGCGTCGGGCAACCGCTTCGAGACGCGCCTGCCGGACGACGGGCGGCGCGTCTGGTTTCGCCTGCTCACGGGCGCCGACGAGCAACGGCTCGCGGCCGCGGCCCGCGGCCCCGGCGAGCGCGCCTTTTCGACGATGCTCGCCCTGCGCGTGCTCGAGCTCGAGGGCGTCGAGCCCCAACAGAAGCGCCGCGCGCTCGAAGACCTCTCCCTTCGCGACGCCGACTTCCTCCTCGGCGAGTTCGATCGCGTCGACTGCGGCGTCGACACCGCGATCGACGTCGAGTGCCCCCGCTGCCTCGCCACCCAGGAGGTGGAGCTCCCTTTCGACCGGACGTTCTTCTTGCCGGGGGCGGCGAAGGCGGCCCGACGCAAGGCGTCGCGGGCCTCTTCCCCGACGTAGACCTCGGAGACTGGCGCGAGGCGATGTTCTCCCTCTGCTGGCACCAGCACGGTGGCTCGGGCCTCGGCCTCGGCTTCGGCGAGGCGCTCGACTTGCCCGTCGGCGACCGCGACTGGCTGCTCGAGCGCGTGGGCGACGAGCGGCAGAAGGAAGCGCGCCAGCTCGAGCGCGCCGCGCGGGGGAAGTGAGCCGTGCTCAACAACCTGGGGCTCGGCTTCGTCTTCACCGCCAAGGATTTCGCCTCGGGCAAAATCCGCGAGCTCGAGCGCAGTTTCTTGAGCCTCGACAAGAAGGTCGGCCTCGGCACCGACTCGATCAAGGGCTCGTTCCGCGAGCTCGGCCTCGGTACGGCCCTCTTCGCGGCGGGCGCGGCGGGAGTCGTTGGCGCCTTCGCCCTCGCCGACAAGGCGTCCGCCTTCGAGCAGTCGGTCGCCGCCGTCGCCGCCGTCTCGGGCGCCACGGCGTCCGAGCTCGCCGCGCTCAAAGAGGCCGCGCTTGACGCCGGCATCGCCACGCAGTTCTCGCCTACCGAGGCCACCGTGGGCCTCAAAGAGCTCGCGCAGGCCGGTTTCAACGCCACCGAGTCGATTCAGCTGCTTCTGCCCGTGCTCGACCTCGCCGCCGGCTCGCTCGGCGAGCTGTCGCCCGCGCAGGCCGCGGGCCTCGCCTCGCAGGCGATGAAGGCCTTCGGCGTGTCGGCCTCGGACGCCGGCGTCGCCGTCGATCGCATGCTGCAGGCGGTCAACGTCTTCGCGCTCAACGCCTCCGAGCTGCCCCAGGCGCTCGGCATCGCCTCGCGCGGCGCGCAGGCCCTCCACCAAAACCTGTCCGAGACGCTCGTCGCGCTCGGCCTCGTCAAGAACGTCATCCCGGGCGTCGAACGCGCGTCGACCGGCGTTGCGGTGGCGATGGAGCGCATGGCCGACCCCAAGGTGCAGGCGGCGCTCCGGGGCCTCGGGGTCGAGGTCGTCGACGGGGCGGGCCACTTCCGCGCCTTCCTCGACGTGGTCGGCGACCTCGTGCCCGCGCTCGGGCGGATGACCGACGCCAAGCGCTCGGCGTTCTTGATCGACACCTTCGGCGCGCACGCGCTCGGCAGCCTGCAGGCCATCCTGACCCAGGTGACGGACGGCGTCCGCACGAACGCGGGGGCAACCCTCAAGGGCGCCGACGCCATCGCCTACCTGCGAACGCAGTTCGAGCAGGCGGGGGGCACGGCGGCAAGCTTTCGGGACAAGACGCTCGACACGTTCGCCGGGCAGCGGCAGCTCCTGCGCGGTTCGCTCGAGACGCTCGCCATCCTGCTCGGCGAGCCCTTCGCGCAAGTCTTCAAGCCCGTCGTGGCGGGCGTCGTGGGCGGGCTCAACGTCCTGCTCAAGGCGCTGCGGGCGCTGCCCCTGCCGGTCAAGCGCGCCTTCGCGGGCTTCTTCGTGGCGGCGAGCGCCGTTCTCGCGCTCGTCGGCGGGGCTATCGCTGCCAAGGCCACGGTCGTCCTCCTCGCGCTCGGCCTCAAGGCACTCGGCGTCACGCTCGGGGGCCTCGTCTCGACGCTCCTTCCAGCCATCGCCGTCGTTGCGCTCTTGGGGGTTGCTGCCGCCGGTCTCTACGTCGCCTTCGCACGCAACGTCGGGGGCCTCGCCGACGCCGCGCGCCGCGCCGGCGAGCGCGTGACGCTCGCCTTCCGCGCACTCGTACAGCTCTTCGAGGGCGGGGGCTTCTCGGGCGCCGTGCGCGAGGAGCTCGGCCGGGCGGAAAACGCGGGCCTGAAGCAGTTCGTCGTCTCCGTCTACATGCTCGCCTTCCGCCTCGGCCGCGTGTGGGAGGGCGTCCAGGAAGGCTTTGTCGCGGTCATCGAGCAGGCCAAGCCCGTCTTCGACGACCTTCGCGAGGCCTTCGCCGAACTCGGCGATGCGCTCGGCGGTGCGCTCGGTGCCCTGGTGGGCGGTGCCGCCTCCTTGCCCAGCGCCCAGTACCTGTCCTTCGGCCAGCTCGTCGGCGCGGCGCTTGCCACCGTGGCGACGGCGCTCGTTCGGCTCGCGGCGGCGGGGGCGCGCATCGCCACGGGCCTCGTCGCAGGTCTTCGCGCGATGGGCGAGGTGGTCGGCCCCGCCTTCGAGGCCATCGGGCAGGCGTTCGAGCGACTCCGACTCGCCTGGGCCCGGCTCACCGGCGCCGCCGACGCGGGGGCGGGCGCGGCGGCCGCCTCGACCGCGCCCTGGCGCGCGCTCGGCGAGCTACTCGGCGGTCTCGCCTCGGTCGTCGTCACCGTCCTCGGCTTCGCCCTCGCGGGCGCTCTTGACCTTCTGACGCTGCTCGTGCGCGCGGTCGACGCCGTGGGCGGGGCGTTCACGGGGACGGGGGCCGCTCTCGCCGGCGCCGCCTCGGCCGTGGGCGAGGCCTTCGGCGCCATGGGACGGGCCGTTGGCGGTGCGGCGACGGCCGTTCTGTCGGCCTTCGGGCGCATCGGCGACGGCGCCCGTGCGGTGCTCGCGGGCGTGCTTGATGCGTTCGCCTCGGTCGCCCGCGGCATCGACGAGGCGGTCGCCTCGGCGCGCGGGGCGGCGGGGCGCATGCTGAGCGCGGTGCCCGACGCCCTCTTGCCGGGGCCGCTCGTCGCCTTGAAGCAGGCCTCGGCGCCCGGGGCGACGCCCTTGCCCCCGGCGGCCGCCCTGCCCGCGGGGGCCCGCCTGACGGCCCTCGCGGCCGCCCCCGCGGTCGCCGAGGCCTCGGGCCGGGCGCAGGCCACGTCGGCCCCGCCGAACGCAGCCACGGCCACGCAGGGGCCCGAGCGCCCCCTGGTCGTGCAGGTCCAGGTCGACGGCGAGACGATCGCCCGCGCGGCCGCCAAGGCGAGCGCCGAGAGCGCCTCGCGCTCGTTCAGCCCGCTTCCGGCCTACTGACGCCATGCCGCTTTCCGCCGCCCTCGCCCGCGCCCCGCGCTGCGCCCTCGTCAACGTCGAGACGGCCGAGGCCATCGCGTGCCTCTTCAACCCCGCCGAGCTCGTCGAGAAGGTGCAGGTCGGCTGGAACCGCCTCACCGTGCCCGGCCTCTCGCACCAGCCGCTGCAGTTCCAGGCGACCGGAAACCGCCAGCTCCCGGGCGTGGAGTTCTACCTCGATCGGCTCTTCGCCGCCGAGCAGCCCGCGGCGCCCGAGGTGATGGGCTTCGCGGCCTTCCTTCGCGCGCTCACCGTGCCGCCGGAGGCCGCGGGCGGCGTGCTCGCGGGCGCGCCCCCGCGCGTGCTCGTCGTCTGGCCCGAGGTGCTCGTGCTCGAGGCGGTGGTCACCGACCTCGCGTTCGCCTTCCGCCGCTTCGGCGCGGACGGGCGCGTGCTCGCCTACGCCGCCACCTGCACCTTCGAAGAAATCCTCGACGTGCGCGTGACCAGTGAGGAGAGGAGGATGGCTGTCTGATGCCCCCCCAAGCCGGCTCGCGCTACGCCTTCTGCCGCGCCCTTCGGGACGAGGGCGGGCGGCTCTTTCTCACGCCCCCCGAGCCCTACCGCTACCGGCCGCTGCCCGACACGCGCCTTCACCTCGTGGCCGAGGGCGACTCGCTCTTCTCGCTCGCGGGCCGCTACTTCGCCCCGCTGCCGCGCGCGTGCGGCTTCTGGTGGGCGATTGCCGACTTCCAGATCGACCCCGTCTTCGAAGGGATCGGGTCATTTTGCGTCTCCTCGACCGGTCGGTGTGAAAAAGCCAGCGCCTCACCATCGAATCGCCCCGTCAGGACGGGGACGTTCGACTGTCTCAAGGACGTCGGTGACGGGGGACGAAGGCATCCAGGCTCGGCGTTGGCCGACCTTTCTACCTCCACCGAGGCCACGTCCACAGCCACCGTCGCGCACGGTAGCACGGGGGCCCGGAAAGGACCTTGGCCCCTTCCCGTCACGCGCTATCGCGCCTGCGAAAACGAGGTCGTCCATGCCTCCGCAAGCCGGGTCCAGATACAGCTTCTGTCACGGGCTTCGCGACGAGCGCGGGCGGCTCTTCCTGTCCGAGCGCGAGCCCTACCGCTTCCACCCGCACACCGACAACCGCACCCACGTGGTGGCTCAGGGCGACACGCTGTGGGGCCTCGCGGGCCGCTACTTCGCGCCACTGCCCCGCGCGTGCGGCTTCTGGTGGGCCATCGCGGACTACCAAGTGCAGCCGATCTTCGACCCCACGCTCGACTTGGACACCGGTCGGACGCTGTACATCCCTTCGCGACGCGTGCTCACGGATGTCATCCTCGGCGAGTACCGCAGGCGATGGCACCAAGACGGGGCGTGACTCACCACAGACAGCCCTGCGTCTTCGATGGGCTCGCCACGTTGATGCGCAGCCCGCGACGGCGCCCCTGGCCCGCCAGCACCGCCTCTCGTCGGCTCTGCTTCACTTCCTCCAAGAGCTGCCGGCGACTGATGCCCAGCACCCTCGCGGCCTCCTTCAGCGGCAGCCAGCCACGCGGCGACTGCGCCGTCGCCTCGAGTCGCACCGAGTCGGGAAGACGGATTCGCCAGGCGGCGTATGGTCCGCTCTGCTCGCCGCTGAGGAAGCCTTGGTTGAGCCAGCTCAGCACGGTCGGCAGGCTCACGCCGAGCTGCGCCGCCGCCGCGCGAGCGGTAAACACCCGCCCAGCGTCGCTGGAGGTCTCGGGCACAGGCGAAGGGATGCCATGCCGTTTGCGGAACTCGCTGACCCGTTCGAGATTGAAGGGCAGGCCCGTCGTCGTGCGGATGCGCCACCTGCCCAAGGCCTGTGCAATCTGGACATCGGTCATGCTCCCCGCCATCGCGCGGATTCGATCGATCAGCGAGACATCGTCTTGCTGGCGTCCCTGGCCGGGCCGCGGGTACGGCACGCTCAGCTCGCTCTTCGCTCCGCCCTGCCACACCAGAGTCAGGTGCGCTCGCCTCTTGGCGACCTGCACGGCATCCACCGTGACGAAGACGTCTGCGAGGGCGGCTTGGAGCAAGAGCTTCTTCTCTCTCGCCGTCGTCGTGGGCGCCGTCCAAATCTCCCGCAAGTCGAGGCCGAACTCGAGCAGCCGCGCGCGTTCCTCCGCGCTCAGCGGAGGGCTCCGATGACGTCGGCGCTCCACGACCTGTCGCTCGAGCTCCTCCAGTTCCACGAGTCGCTGGTTCCACTCCGTCTCGAGCACCCGCGCTACCTTGCGGTTGCCCGGCTCGACCTCGTCGAACTTCCGCTGCGCACGATCGGTCTGGAAACGCGTCTCCTCGAGTCGGTCCTCGAGCTGCTGCGCCACCACGTCTCGCTCACCATCCATCCGCTCCAGGGCTTCGAGCGTGACCTGCATCGACGCGGGCGAGAGAGCGTCGAGGAAGGCATCCACGACCGTCTTCTCGAGCCTCGCGCCGCCGACCGACTGGCACACGACGCGGCCGTCGGAGGCGTTGCTTGTTGGTTTGCACGTGTACCGAACGCCGGAGTCCTTTGGATACGTAGGAGACATGCGTCGCCCGCAGTGGCCGCAGCGAAGCAGGCTGTGGAGCAGGCCGCGGCCCTCGCGCAGAACCGTCGACGCCTCGCCGCCGGCGGACAGGAGCGTGTTCTTCTCGATGCGCTGCTGGTTCTGGTCGTACTGCTCCCGGGTGATGTAGCCCGGATGGTGGTCCTCGATCACCACCTGCCACTGCGCGCGCGGCAAGACCTTCATGCGGACCACGATCGCGCCGCCCTCGCCGATGGACCGCACTCGGCGTGTCTTGCCGTAGACGTAGGCACCGGCGTAGCACGGGTTGGTGAGCAACTCGTGGACCGCCGCGTAGCGTGGGGGACCCCACGTCACCTTCGCCGCCCCGGGTCGCCTCGACGGCAGGAGCAGCTTCTCGCCCTGCAAGAAGGCGTGCACTTGGCGGGCGGACCCAATTCGCTCGAACGTTCGGAAGACGAGTTCGATGGCGCGCCGGACGTGCTCGTCCGCGGTCATCACGACGTGGCCCGCCTCGTCGTAGTCGTAGCCGACCGGCAGGCGGGTACGGAACTCGCCGGCCTCCGCGCGCTTGCGCATTCCCCGCGTCAGCCTTGTGCGGATGAGGTGATGCTCGGCTTCCGACATCGCGCCCTTCATTCCCAGCAGCAATCGGTCATTGGGCAGCGACACATCATAAACACCATCGACGTCCGCGACGAGCGTGTCGCAGACCGCGCACATGTCGAGCAGCCGATACCAATCGCCGTTGTTGCGCGCCAGGCGAGTCACATCGAAGCCGAGGATGATCCCGACGCGGCCAAGGCCGACGTCGGCCACGAGCTGAGAGAAGCTTTGTCGCTGCCCCGGTACGCTGCCACCCACGCCGAGGTCGCCGTCATAGACCTGCACGCGCTCGCGCGCCCAACCGAGCTTTACGGCGCGCTCGCGCAGGCCGTATTGGAGCTCCGTGCTGGCCGTGTTCTCGCGGACCTGGTGCATCGTCGACTGGCGCACGTAAACGCAGGCCGCCTTCTCGAGGTGGCAGGGCTGGATCTTGGGGTTCGTGATCGGATTCATGGTCACTCCTTGCTTGGTTGGCCTGCAGCGCGCGGGCAGCTGCCTGGGCGTACAGCTCGATCAGCTGAAGCCGGTGCTTCGGTGGCAGCTCGAGCCAGCGTTGGGTGGAAGACCCTTTCGGGAAGAGCGGAAGCTGGGACATGGGGTCTCCTTTCGTCGATCGCGAACGCGTCGACGGACAGACCCTACCTGCGGCTCCCCGAGCCGTCCGCTCCGCCAACGAGCCCGTTGACGAGCCGGAGCAGGCGTCGAAGTCCATCCGCGGTGAACCGCGGCGGCGCGACGCGAGGAACAGCCTCGGGCCCCGTCGTCGCAGGGGTCGTCCACGCGAGCGGAAGCAGGGATGCGCTGCCGTCTGGGAGCAGCACCTGGATGCGTCCATCGCGCCTGTGGCCACCGCGGGGATCGACGCGGAGCCGCCGCCCATCGAGCGGGTGGCCCGCGCGGGCCACCGTCACCTCATCCATCCGCGGAGGGACTTCATATGCATTTCGTCGTCGTGAGTGACCCCACCCTCGCCCTCGAGGTCGGGCGAACGCTCCACATCCCCTCGCTGCGCGTTCTGACGGACGTGATTCTGGGCGAGGCGCGTCGGAGAGAGTTCGGATGACGGCGCCGTCCGACCGAAGCGCCCCTGGCGTGCGCCTGTCGCTCGTCGCCGCGCCAAACGCCCCGAGCGTCGCCCCCTTGGACCTCGGGCGTCGGCTCGTGGGCTTCACCTACGAGGACTCGGACGAAAAGGCCGACAAGCTGACGCTCGAGCTCGACAACTTCGATTTGGCGCTCTTCGACCGCGAGGAGCTCTTCGGAGGGGCCCTGCTCGAGGCCTCGTGGGGCTACCCGGGCCGGATGGCGCCGCCCCGGCGCGCCGTCGTCAAGTCGGTCAAGGGCTTCACGACCCTCACCCTCGAGGCGCAGGCGCTCTCGGCGCTCCTGAACCAGCGCGCGAAGACGCGCCGCTTCGAGCATGCGACGCGCGCGGACGTCGTCCGCCAGGTCGCCGCCGAGTACGGCTACGCGGGCGCCCTGCTCGACGTCGAGGAGACCGAGGAGCGCTACGACGTCGTCAACCAAGCGGGCGAGACCGACGCGCGCTTTCTCAAGCGGCTCGCCGAGCGCGAGCACTTCGTCTTCTACGTCGATGCCCAAGGCCTGCACTTCCACCGCCGCCGGCAAGAACGCCCGCCCGGGCGCGTCTTCACGTGGTACGCGGGGCCCGCGTCCGGAGACGTGCTGAGCGTGCGCGTCGAGTCCGACCTCGCGCGGCGCGTGGGGGCGACGCGCGTGCGCGGGCGCGACCCGCTCCGGAAAGAAACGCTCGACGCCTCGTCGAACGCGGCCTCGGCGCCCCGGGCGACGCTCGGCGACGTCGTCGAGGTCGTCGACCCGGAGACGGGCGCGACCGCGCTCCAGAAGCGCAACGCGACCGCGAACGTCGCGCCGACCTCGGCGAGCTCGGCGGGTCGTGCGAAGCGCGAGGCGGACGCGCGCTTCGTCAAGGCCGAGCGCGAGGCCGTGAAGCTTTCCTTGCAAGTCGTCGGCGACCCGACCCTCGCGGCCAAGACCGTGGTCGAGGTGCGCGGCATCTCGGCCCTTCTCTCGGGCAAGTACTACGTGCGCGAGGTCAAGCACACGCTCGGCGGCAGCGGCTACGTCTGCGACCTCGTGCTCACGCGCGACGGCAAGGGTGCGCCGGCGGCCGCCGACGGCCGGGGCCGGCCCCAGGGCGGGGCGAAGAACCCGCACGCAGCCCCCGCCCCGGGCGACGGGGCGATGCAGGAATTCGAGGCCGTCGACCTCGAGACGGGGGCGTCGGTGACGCAGTACCGCGCGGCGGGCAAGCCGCCCGGCGCGGGCGACCCCGAGGGAGCACGCCGATGACCCAAACGCCCTTCGCCGACGACCTCTCGAAGCACGACACCCGCCTGCTGGGCCTGTACATCGGCTACGTCACCGACCGCGACGACCCGGAACGTCTCGGGCGCGTGCGCCTCTGCATCCCGGGCGTCCTCGAGCCGCACAGCGCGTGGGCTTGGCCACTCGGCACCGGCGGCGGGGGCTCGAAGGACTGCGGCTTCTTCGCCGTCCCCGAGGTCGGCGCCGAGGTGGGCGTGCTGTTCAACCAAGGC
>DASTPP010000080.1:0-53166 GCA_035762175.1 Polyangiaceae bacterium
CGGCTACGAGGAGCTGCGCGCGCGGGCCGCCGGCTGGCGCGCGGCCATGGCGACCTTGCAAGGAAAAAAAGTGACCAATCCCTAGGCCCCCTCGCCGGGGGCCGGGCTCCCAAGGGCACCGCCTGCCGGGCGAGCGCGCGAAGCGGCGCGCGGCGCGGGAGCCCTGCCTCCGGCAGGGCTTTGCACGCCGTTTCCGCGGGCGTTCGTTGCCCCCGGCTTCAGCCGGGGGCGGCCCGCCGGCCTCGTTTGGAAACACCCTCTTCGAGTCCGGGGCCGCCGGGCGCGCCACGTCATCCGCCGTCTGCACGAGAGGAGGGCTCGAACAGCGGGGCCCCCGCCCTCTGGACGTTTCCGGCGCCACCGCGCGCCGCGCTCGGATCGGTGCGGGGGAGGCGAGGTTGCCCTGGGAGGGGCGCTGGGCCTACGAGGGGTGGCGTTTTTCGAGCGGCGCTTGTAACCGCGGGGCGGGTTCTGCCATGAGGGGATGCGAGCAGAGACCCGGGCTCGATGCGACGATCTTTCTTGGTTCTTCTTGGCTTCGCCTGCGCGCTCGTTGGCGGCTGCGGGGGGGCGGGCGAGCCGCGGTGGGCGGTTTCGCAGTGCCCGCCGCGGGGTGAGGGCGAGCCGCTCGTCGGGGCGGCGGCCCGCGCCATGCGCCCGCGCGCCGACGGCGAGGCGGCGTTCCGCGTTTCGTACCTGGGCACGCTCGAGATGGAGGGGCACTACCGCCGCCCGGGCGAGACGCGTCCCTTCCGGGCCGAGTGGCATGTCACGACGGACGGCGGGGCGTACACGCGGCTCGAGTTCAGGACCTGGGAGGGCGAAGACCGGTCGAAGGCGAGCGTCGAGACGACCTGGCTCGCGGGCAGCGAGGTCGTGCGGCGCGACGACGAGGGCGAGCCCTACCGATCGCTCGAAGGCTTCGAGGCGCAGGAGGCGAGGGCGCTCGTCGAGGCCGCCTTGCCGTCCCGCGCGATCGACCGGTGGGCCGGGGGCTGCGGGCGGCTGACGCTCTTGGGGGGCAGCGACGACGGGCGAGGGCGGCGGCTCGAGCGGGTGCGGCCCGAGGAGGGGCCCTCGCGCGCGACGACGCTCTGGCTCGAGCCGGGCGCGGGCGCGCTGGCCCGGGTCGAGCGCGAGTATGGCCACCCGCGCCTCGGCGACGTGCGCGATCAGGTCGACTACGGCCGCTACGCCTGGCGGGGGCAGCTCCGGGTGCCCGAGACGGTCGTGCTGCGGCAGCACCGGCGCGACGAGTCGTTTCGGGCCGAGCTGCGCCTGCTGTCCGTCGAGACGAAGCCGGGCGAGGCGGGCGCGCTCGTCGCGTCGGCGCGCGAGGCGGCGGCTCAGGCGGCGACGGGCGGGGTCAGCGGGGAGGCGGCGGGCGCGGCCAGCGGGGAGGCGGCGGGCGGGGCCGGCGGGGCGGCGACGGGCGGGGCCGGCGGGGCGGCGACGGGCGGGGCGGCGGGCCTGGGCGTGCGTGAGATCGGGCCGGGGGTGTTCGAGATCGTGTCCGAGGCGGGGGACGTGCGGGGGCTCGTCGTCGAGTTCAAGCGCGAGGTCGTGGCGATCGAGGCGCCGCTGACGAGCGAGCTGGGCGAGCGCTTCGTCGACGCGATCGGGGCGCGCTTTCCGGGCAAGAAGATCGCGTCGGTGCTCTTCAGCCACTACCACCCGCACTACACGGGGGGGCTACGCGCCTTTCTGGCGGCGGGGGCGAGCGTGGTGGCGCCGCCGGGGGGGGCGCGCTTCGCCGAGCAGCTGGCGGGGAGGTCGTTCACCCGGTCGCCCGATCGGCTCGCGCGAGCGCCGGCCGGGCCGGCGCGCGTGCGAGCGTTCGAGGGCTCGTGGGTGCTCGACGACGGGACGAACCGACTCGAGGCCTACGACATCGGCGCGGCCTCGTCGCACACCGACGAGTACGTCGTCTTCTACCTGCCGCGGGCGGGGCTGCTCTTCGAGGGCGATCTCGGCTTCTTCGGCAAGCCGGGCGGGGGCGTGCGGGTCGGGCGGCGGGCGAAGGGGCTGCTCGGCGCGATCGAGGCGAAGGGCCTGCGGGTCGAGCGGCTGGTGCAGGCGTGGCCGATCAAGGGCAGCCCCGCGTCGGTGGGCTTCGCCGAGTGGAAGGCGCTGGTGGGGGCGAGCGAGGCGGCGCGCTGATGCGAGCGCGGCGCGCGCGGTGGCGTCGACGCGGCGCGCGCGGTGGCATCGGCGCGGGCGCGCCGGAGGTCGGCGCGGCGCGCCGGAGGTCGGCGCGGTGGCATCGGCGCGGGCGCGCCGGAGGGTGGCGCGGGTGGCGCGGGTCGCCGCCCGATCTCAGGGCGCCGCGAGCGCCTTCTCGATGGCGCCGACGAGCTCGGCCGACGAGGGCGCGGTGCCCGAGCCGAAGCGGCCGACGATCTGGCCGTCTTTGCCGACGAGGAACTTTTCGAAGTTCCACTTCACCTCGCCGGCGGGCGAGGCCGAGCCGGTGAGCCACCGGTAGATCTCGTGCTTCTGGTCGCCCTTGACGCGAAGCTTCGAGAACATAGGGAAGGAGACGCCGTAGCGCGTCGAGCAGAACGACTTGATCTCGGCCTCGGTGCCGGGCTCTTGGGCGCCGAAGTCGTTCGAGGGCAGGCCGAGCACGACGAGGCCCTTGGGGCCGAGCTGCTTGTAGAGCGCCTCGAGGCCCTCGTACTGCGGGGTGTAGCCGCACTGCGAGGCGACGTTGACGAGCAGGGCCACCTTGCCCTTGAGCTCGCCGAGGTCGCGCTCGTTGCCGTCGATGTCGCGCAGGCGAAAGTCGTGGAGCTTGGTCATGGGCGGGACATCTTCGGGGGCACGCGTCCGACGTCAAGCCCGTCGGGGGGGCGGGGCGGGCGGCGCCCCGTCGCCGGGGCCTTCGGGGGCGGTTCGGGCCTCCGGGGGGCGTGGCAAAACCCGACCGGGGCGTCGGGCGCCTGCGGTAGGCTGGGGCCATGAGCAACACCGGGGGTGAGGGCATGAGCGGCGCGCAAGGCTACCGGCAGCCGGCCCCGCGCTGTCCGGCCTGTTCGACGCTGATGAGCGGGCGCGCCGCGGGCGAGGCGCTCGTCGACGTCTGCCCCGCCTGCCGGGGCGTCTGGCTCGATTGGTTCGACGGCGACGCTCCGCCGGTCGCGCGCGAGCTCGCGCCGCTCAGCCGCCCCTCCCATGCGCTGGTGGCCCCGGCGCCCGAGGGCGGGCGCTGCCCCCGGTGCCAGGCGGCGCTCTACGCCGAGCCCTACGCGGGCCCCGAGGGCCCCGAGATCATGCGCTGCGGCGAGTGCGCCGGTTCGTTCGTGCCCCGCAGCGCCTTCGACGCGCTCGCGGCGCTCACGACCGACGAGGCGCCCGAGCCCGAGGCCCCCGCGAGCTTCTTTCGGCGGCTCATCGAGGTCGTGCGCGATCTGATTCGGCCCTGAGCGCGGGCGCGGGGCGTAGGCCCCGGGCCAGCACGGGTGGGCCCGGGCTCAGGTCGCGGCGCCGACCGTCCGCTTTGGCCGCTCGAGGCCGATGTGAATGCAGAGGAGGCGAGCGAGGTCTCGAAACTTCGTGCCCGCCTCGCGCGCAGCCGCGGCGTGCGAGCCGAGCGCGCCGTCGGCCGGCGACAGGTGAAAGATGGGTTTTTGAGCTGCCCGGGCCATCGCGACCAGGCTGCCATAGTGCCTGACGACCGCGAGGCAACGGGGGTCGCGATGCACCCGCGGATCGAACCCCTTGATGGGCGGGAGCCCGAGGGCGCGCACGTACTCGCCGGGGAGTCGTTCGAGCCACGTTTGGTAGGCCTTGATGGCCTCGTCGCCGTAGAGGCTCGGTTGAACGACGACGTACCCGGCGGCTTCCATCTTGCCTGTGGGCAGCTCGAAGCTCGCTGGCGGCGGGTTCTTCGCCAGGCGTTCGAACCACTCGCTCTGCCAGCGCCGTAGCGCTGGTCCGAAGCTGCGCAGGCCCCGGGTCGAGAAAAGATCGGCCTTGAGCGGCGTCACGACCCACTCCGCCGCGAGGAGCGCCGAGCGGTTGATGGCGCTGAGGTTGGGCCCGACGTCGATGAGGGCGACGTGCGCGCCCCAGGCCTCGGCCGCGCCGCGGATGGCATGGTAGAACGCGCTCGTCGCGCGGTCAGACGGCTCGTGGCCGTCGAGGCACTTCGGCCACGCCTCGGAGAGCTTCTCTTCGAACGTCGCCAGATCGACGTCGCCGACGAGCAGCCCGATGCGCCTCGAGACGGCTTCGGCGGGCACGACCCTCAGGTCGCCGATCTCTTGACGCAGATCGCACACGGCCCCGACGATCGTCTGGCGGCTCGGTTCGTCGGCCGACCAGATCTCTCCGAGGCGCTCTTCCGGGAGGCAGAGTGCGGTCAGGTTCGCCTGGGGGTCGAGGTCGGCCAAGAGGACGCGGACGTTGAGGTCGGAGAGCGCCCAGGCCAGGTGGTAGACGAGCGAAGTCTTGCCGACGCCGCCCGTGTTGTTGAAGAACGCGACGGTGATCATGGCCGCCTCCGGACGACGGCGAGGAAGGCCGAAGGAGAATCGTAGCGGAACTCGGGCTCGGGGTTGTCGTTCTCCTGGCACCGCTTGCGGGCGATCGCGATGCCCATGCCGAAGCGCTGCAAGAAGCCCAACACCTTCAGGCCTTCGGCCAAGGTGGGGTTGCGGTAGTCGGTGACGCCCGGGGTGCCGAAATTCTCTGGGGTAACGCGCCCGTAGAGGCCGCCGGGGCTGTGGATCTCGACGCGGTCGGTGAACCAGTACCAGTAGGCGGGCGAGTTCGTCTCGTAGGTGCGGTGCAGCACGGCGTTGCGCAAGAGCTGCTGCAGCGCGGCCGCGGGGTAGTCGGCGTGGCGCTGCTCGACGAGCGCGCCCTCGACGCGGGTTTCGATGCGAATGTTGATGTTGATGAGGTCGTCGACGCGCCGCAAGACGTCGGGCAGGCGGCCGTCGAGCTCTTTCTGGTCGAGGATGGGCGAGGTGAGGTCGTCGCCCTCGTAGCGGACGAATTGGACGTACGCGCCGGGCAGCCAGTGCCTCGGGTCGCGCCCCAAGAGCAAGAGCGCCGCGTGCGTCGGCCCGCCCCCGGGGGCGAGCAGGTGCAGGGCGCGCAGTTGCTCGTCGAGGCTGCGCCCGTTCTCTTCGAGCACGTCGGGCGAGACGGCGGCGGGCAGGTACGAGGTGCGGAAGAAGTCGAGGTCGAGCGCGCCGAGGTCGGCCCCGAACGCGGCGCGCCGGTCGAAAGGCAGGTCGCCCGACTGCCGCCGCTCGGCGAGCGTGCGCTCTTCGTCACGGCTGGCGACGGCGCGACGGGGGCCGACCCGCACCCAGACCTGGCCGTAGTAGCGCACGGGCGGGTCGTTCGACGGCTGGACGATGACGACGGCGACGTCGGCCCCGCGAACCGTGCGGCGCTCGACGGTGAGGTTGGGCAGCGGCAGGGTGTTGCCGTCGCTGCGATAGGACGCGAGCTCGAGCAAGAGCCGGTCGGTGACCTTCAGGCCCGTGGGGCGCGCGGTCTTGTCGTCGATGCCCACGACGACGAGGCCCGGCTGCCGGTGCCCGGGCAGATCGTTCGCGAAGGCGCAGATGGCCTGGCCGATCTTCTCTTTTACGTCCCCCGCCGACAGGCTGGCCTTGCGCTCGACGCGGTCGCTCTCGAGGTCGGTCGCCAGCGCTTCGAGGTCCTCGTCGGTCATCGACGCAACTCTGACGCCCTCGGCGCCGCGCGCCAAGACCCGGCGCTCGGCCGGCGGGGGCGGGCCGGCGGGAGGTCGCCGTGCCCTCGCCCGGCCGAATCAGCGCCCGGCCGGGTGCCAGACGGTCTTGGTCTCGCAGAAGGCCTCGATGTCGAAGAGGCCGGGCGGCGGGCTCTCGAGGACGGCGGGGCGAGGCAGGAAGCGGCGCACGCGCTTGACGGAGCCGGCGGCGGCCTCTTCGAGCGAGCGGGCGAGGTCGTCGTCGTCCGTCCACAGAGAGAGGGCGTTGACCTCTTGGTGCTTGGCGAGGTGGGGGGCGACCTCGGCGACCTGGCCCGAGAGCAGGTTGACGACGCCGCCGGGCAGATCGCTGGTGGCCAGGCACTCGCCGAAGGTGAGGGCGGTGCGCGGATCGCGCTCGCTGACGAGCACGACGCTGGCGTTGCCGGCGACGAGCGGCGGCAGGAGGGCGTCGACGAGGCCGAGCAGCGAGGGCAGGGCGGGGGCGACGACGGCGACGACGCCCATGGGCTCGGCGAACGAGACGTTCAAGAAGGGCCCGGCGGCGGGGTTCTCGGCGCCGAGCAGCGATTGGAACTTGTCGCACCAGCCGGCGGCGCTGACGACGTGGTCGATGGCGAGGCCCACCTCGCGGCGGGCGAACTCGGGCGAGGTGCCGGAGGCGCGGGCGAGCTCCCAGGTGAGCTCGCCCATGCGGCTCTCGACCACCTCGGCGAGGCGGTAGACGATCTGGGCGCGGTTGAAGGCGGTGCGGCCGGCCCAGCCGGGCTGGGCGGCGAGGGCGGCGCGCACGGCGTCGCGGGCGTCTTTGCGCGAGGCGCGCGGGACGTTCTCGGTCGCGCCCATGGTCTCGCCGCCCTCGTCGGCGAGCGCGGTGTAGCGGCCCGACTCGCTGCGAACGAACTGGCCGCCGACGAAGAGCTTGTACGTTTTCTGCACGCGGAGCCTCGCCGTCGGCAGGGGGTAGGGGCGGGTCGCGTCGCGCGAGGCGTCGCCCCGGGGCGGCGCGAGGCCCGGGGCCCTACCTTCGGGGGCGCCGTCGCGCGTCTGGGCGGCGGGGACGCCCTCGCGGGCCTGGGCGGCGGGGACGCCCTCGCGGGCCTGGACGGCGGCGCCCTCGCGCGCCTGGCCTTCGGGGCTGCCGTCGCGGGCGAGGGCGGGGCCGCCGTCGCGGGCCTGGCCTTCGGGGGCGGGGGCGCTCTCGCGGGCCCGCGCGGCGGCGGCGCCTTCGCGGGCGAGGCCGGGCTCGAGCTGGGTCTGCTTGGCCGGCTGGGCGTGGGCGGCCTCGGGCAGGACTTGGGTACGGGGCCTCTCGTTCGGGCGGGCGGCGGGCTCGCCGGGGGCGGTCATCTTGCGCGTGCGGCCGTCGTTCATGGCCTCACCTCGAGGTAGGGCAGGAGGCCCGAGCGGCCGCCTTCGCGGCCGAAGCCGCTCTCTTTGTAGCCGCCGAAGGGCGACGCGGGGTCGAACTTGTTGAACGTGTTGCCCCAGACGACGCCGGCGCGAAGCCTCTTCGAGGCCCAGAGGAACTTCGCGCCCTTGTCCGTCCAGACGCCGGCCGACAGGCCGTAGAAGGTGTTGTTGGCCTTCTCGATGGCCTCGTCGGGGGTGCGGAAGGTGAGCACCGAGAGGACGGGGCCGAAGATCTCTTCGCGGGCGATGCGGTGCGAGGTCGAGACGCCGGTGAAGATGGTGGGGGCGAACCAGTAGCCGCGCTCGGGCAGGGAGCAGGGGGCGCTGAAGCGCTCGGCGCCCTCGCTCTCGCCGGAGGCGACGAGCTCTCGGATGCGCTCGAGCTGGGCGCGCGAGTTGATGGCGCCGACGTCGGTGTTCTTGTCGAGCGGGTCGCCGACGCGCAGGGTGGCCATGCGGTCTTTGAGCTTGCGCACGAGCGCGGGCAAGATGCTCTCTTCGACGAGCAGGCGCGAGCCGGCGCAGCAGACGTGGCCCTGGTTGAAGAAGATGCCGTTGATGACGCCCTCGACGGCCTGGTCGAGCGGGGCGTCGGCGAAGATGATGTTGGCCGCCTTGCCGCCGAGCTCGAGGGTGAGGCGCTTGCGCGAGCCGGCGAGGGCCTTCTGAATCTCTTTGCCGACGGCGGTCGAGCCGGTGAAGGCGACCTTGTCGACGCCGGGGTGGCGCACGAGGGCGGCGCCGGTCTTGCCGGCGCCCGAGACGATGTTGACGACGCCCTCGGGCAGGTCGATTTCTTGGCAGAGCTGCGCGAGCAGGTAGGCCGACAGCGGGGTCGTCTCGGCGCTCTTGAGCACGACGGTGTTGCCGCAGGCGAGGGCGGGGGCGATCTTCCAGGCGGCCATGAGCAGCGGGAAGTTCCACGGAATCACCTGCGCGGCGACGCCGAGCGGGCGGGGCTGGGCGCCCGGCGCCGCGTAGGCGAGCTTGTCGGCCCAGCCGGCGTAGTAAAAGAAGTGCGCGGCCGCGAGCGGCACGTCGACGTCGCGCGACTCTTTGATGGGCTTGCCGCCGTCGAGCGTCTCGACGATGGCGAACTCGCGCGCCTTCTCTTGGAGGCGGCGGGCGAGGCGGTAGAGGTACTTGCCGCGCTCGAGGCCGGGCAGCTTCGACCAGACCGACTCGAAGGCGCCTCGGGCGGCCGTGACGGCGGCGTCGACGTCGGCCTCGTCGGCCTCGGCGACCTCGGCGAGCTTCTTCTCGGTCGAAGGGCTGTGGGTGTCGAAGTAGCGGCCCGAGCGCGGCGCGCGGAAGGCGCCGCCGACGAAGAGGTCGTAGCGGGGGCGGAGCTTGACGTGGTCGGTCGCCTCGGGCGAGGGGGCGTAGCCCCAGGCGTCGCCGAAGCGCAGGGCGGGCGGCGCGCCTGCGGGCGCGGGGGCGGCGAGCGTCGTCGTGCCGTCGTCGGTGCGGGAGAGCGTCATGGCGGGCGTCAATCTTTCGAGAAGTAGTCGACGCCCTGGTAGGCGCCGGTGCGCTCTTTTTCGAGCTGCATGAGGATGTCGTTGACGAGCGCGCTCGCGCCGAAGCGGAACCGGTCGGGCGTCAGCCAGTCGTCGCCGAGCGTCTCTTTGACGAGCACGAGGTAGTGCAGCGCCTGCTTCGCGGTGCGGATGCCGCCGGCGGGCTTCATGCCGATCGGGCGGCCGGTGGCGTAGTAAAAGTCGCGGATGGCCTCGAGCATCACGAGGGTCACGGCGGGCGTGGCGGCCGGGGTGATCTTGCCGGTCGAGGTCTTGATGAAGTCGGCGCCGGCGGCCATGGCGATGTCGCTCGCGTGCCGGACGACGTCGTAGCTGCCGAGCTCGCCGGTCTCGAGGATGACCTTGAGGTGGGCCGAGCCGCAGGCCTCTTTGGTGCGGGCGATCTCGTCGAAGACCTTGGCGTAGTCGCCGGCGAGCATGGCGCCGCGGTCGATGACCATGTCGATCTCGTCGGCGCCGAAGCCCACCGCGCGCCGGACGTCGTCGAGCTTGACCTCGAGGGGCGACTGCCCGCTCGGGAAGGCCGTGGCGACCGAGGCGATGTGCACGCCGCTGCCCGCGAGGCAGCGGACGGCCGTCGGCACGAGGTTCGGGTAGACGCAGACGGCGGCGACGGGGCCGACGCTCGGATCGCGCTCGAGGGGCAGGCGCGCCTTGGCGCAGAGCGAGCGGACGCGCTCGGGGGTGTCTTTGCCCTCGAGGGTGGTCAGATCGCACATGCGCACGGCGAGGCGCAGGCCGGCGATCTTGGCGTCGCGCTTGAGGCTGCGGCGGCCGAGGGCGGCGGCGCGCTCGTCGACGGTGACCTGGTCGACGGACGGCGAGCGGAGGGGCAGGGGGGGGGAGGCGGCGGGCGCGCCTGACCAAGGGGCCAGCGTCATGGCGCGCACCTTAATCTCAGAGGCGTCAGGGCCACAGCGTAAAGTCTGAGTCGGCCAGGGCCTTGGTTGGGGGTCGGCGACGCGCTGCGGCGCGGTACGGCCCTCGCTGCCCTGGATCCGCGCGGCGGATCGTCGGGCGCGCGCTTCGGGCACCCTGAACTCGCCCTCCCGGGGGAGGGCTCAGACAGCAGGGCACCCGCCCTCCGCGCGCGCCCGACGATCCGCCGCGCGGATCCAGGGCAGCGAGGGGGAGGGGACGCCGAGCGCGATTCAGGGCAGCGAGGGGGAGGGGACGCCGAGCGCGAGCGTGCCGCGGGGGGCGCGGCGCTCGAAGACGGCGCCGCGGCGGTCGGTCAGGCCGTGGCGGGTGCGCCCGTCGGCGAGGCGCAGGGCGAAGGGGGCCTCGGGCTGGGGGCGGGTCGAGCCGTCGGGCACGACGAGGACGGTGACGGGCTCGCCTTCGGCCTTGGGCCGGGGGGGGCGGGGGGCGCAACGGGCGGCGACCGAGCCGTAGGGGTCGTCGTGGCGGCAGCGGTGCAGGGCGGCGCGGTCGCGCTCGGGGGCGCTCGAGGGCTGGGCGGCGAGCAGGTCGGCGGCGGCGGCGCGGGCGACGGGCGAGGCGTCGTAGACGAGGGCGGCGCGCTCGGGCGAGCCGTCGCCGCAGCGCGCGCGCAAAAGGGCGAGGGCGGTGAGGGCGCCCGCCCGGACGTAGGATCGGCCGTCGCGCAGGGCGGCGCAGAGCAGGGGCTGGGCGCGCGCCGAGGCGCCGTGCCGCTCGGCGAGGGTGCCGAGGGCCGAGGCGGCGTTGGCGGCGACGGCGGTCGACTCGTCGCGCAGGCGCCGGGCGACGAGCTCGAGATCGCTGGCGTCGCCGACGGGGCCGAGCGACCAGAGGGCGCTCGCGCGCACGCCGGCGTCGGCGTCGGCGGCGAGCGCGCGCAAGAGCGGCGCGTCGGCCGCGGACTCGCCGAGCAGCTCGGCGGCCTTGCGGCGGTCGGCCGCCACGGCCGAGCGGGCGGCGCGGGCGAGGGCGGCGCGCGCCTCGGGGCGCTTCATGCGGCCGAGGCCCTCGAGCAGCGCGTCGCGCGTCGGCCCCTCGGCGAGGGGGGCGAGGGCGGCGGCGCTCTCGGCGGTGCGGGCCGAGCTGGCGCGGGCGAGGGCGGCGGCGGCGGCGGCGGCGAGGGCGCTGCGGTCTTGCTCTTCGGTCGAGCCGAGGCGGCGCACGATCTCGCCGAGCGTCGCCTCGCTCGCGGCCGAGCCGAGCGCGGCGGCGGCGCGGGCGCGCACGACGGGGTCGTCGTCGCCGGCGGCCTCGAGCAGCGCCCGGTCGTGGCCGCCGGCCGGGCCGAGCGAGCCGAGCGCGTCGAGCGCGGCGAGGCGCAGGGCCATCTCGTTCGACTTGACGAAGGGGGCGACGAGGGCGGCGGCGCGGGGCGAGCCGGTGCGCCCGAGCAGGCGCAAGAGGGCGGGGCGCTCGTCGGCGCGCGTCTGGGGCGCGAAGAGCAGGGCGGCGATGGGGTCGACGGCGCGCCCGTCGGGCCTCTTCGGGTCGAGCAGGGCCTCGGCCGCGGCGCGCGCCTCGGCGCGCACGGGGGCCGAGGGGTGGGCGAGCAGCTCGAGGACGGAGGGCAGCGCGCTCGTGTCGCCGACGAGCGCGAGGGCGCGCAGGGCCGGCCCCGGCGGCAGCGCCCCGGCCTTGAGCGCGCGCGCGATGGGCTCGCGCGCCTCGGCGGCGCCGAGCGAGCCGAGCGCGAGGGCGGCGGCCGCGAGCGCGCGCTCGGACCGGGCCGAGCCGAGGGTGGCGAGCAGCACCGGCACGGCCTTGCGGCCGGCGGCGACGAGCGCGTCGCGGGCGGGGGTTTGCCCGTTCGGCGCCTCGTCGTCGTACGCGAGGGCGGAGGCGAGCACGCCGAGGGCGCGCTCGGTGCCGAGGCGCGCGAGCGCGGCGAGCGCGGCGCGCCGGAGCGCGGCCGGGTGCGGCGGCTCGACGAGCGGGGCGATGGCGAGCACGGCGGTCGCGTCGCCGAGCTGGCCGAGGGCGGAGAGCGCCTCGATGCGCACGTCGGGGTTGGGGTCGCGCAGCGCGAGCAGGAGCGAGCTCGTCGCCCGCGCGTCGCCGAGCTCGCCGAGCGCCCGCGCGACCGCGCGCCGCACCTCGGGCGCGCTGTCTTGGATCTTGCCGAGCAGCGGCACCACGGCGCGCCCGTCGCCCGAGCGGGCGAGCGCCTCGACCACGGCCGAGCGCACCTCGGGCACCGCGTCGTCGAGGTGGCCGAGCAGGGGCAGCACCGCGTCGGGGTGGGTGGCGTTGCCGAGGGCGCGGGCGGCCGCGCGCCGGACGCCCGCGTCGCCGTCGCCGAGCACGCGCCCGAGCGCCGCCGCCGCCCGCTCGCTCGGCGCGGGCCGGATGACCTGGCAGGCCGCGAGGCGCAGCCGGACGTCGGCCTCGTTGAGCCAGGGCACCACCGCGTCGGAGGCGCCCTCGAGCCGGTGCTCGACCGCGGCGGCCGCGGCGGCGAGCCGGACCTCGACGTCGGGGTCGGTGAGCGCCGACTTGACGAGGGGCGCGGCGAGCGTGGCGGGCAAGCCGGCGAGCTCGCGCGCGGCCGCGCGCCGCTCGGCCGGGTCGGGCGAGGCGAGGTGCTGCGCGACGCGGTCGGGCTCGGTCGGCCAGACCGCCGCGCGCGCCGGGCCCGCGAGCGCCACGAGCGCGACCAAGGCCGCCGCCCCGACCCCGCCCGGCCCGAGCGCCGGGCGCCGATTCAATCGCCGCATCGTGCCCGCACCTTAGCACGCGGCGGCGCTCAGCCCCCGGCTCGCAGCGCGCGGCGGCGGCGCTCAGCCCGGCCCGCCGCCCCGCCCCCCGGCGGGCGGGCCGGCCTCGCCCCGCACCGCGCGCTCGGCCCCCTCGACGCGGGCGAGGATGTCGCGCGCGTGCGCGAGCAGCACCTCGCCCGCGGGCAGGAGGCGCACGCCGCGCGCCGTGCGCTCGAAGAGCTGGGCGCCGAGCTCGTCTTCGAGCCCCCGGATCTGCCGGCTGAGCGGCGGCTGCGAGACGTGCAGGCGCCGCGCCGCCCGCCCGACGTTTTTCTCTTCGGCGACGGCGACGAAGTAGCGAAGCTGCGTCAGGCTCATGCCGTCAGGGTACCGTCGAAGGGGCGGGCGGCGAGCAAGATTTCCGCCGGCCGGCGCCCCGGCGAGGGCCGATGCCGGCCGGTTTACCCCCGCCGCCCGGGCCCGCGGGGGGCCCCGGCCTCGAGCGAGGCGCGGTGGGCGCGGAGGGTGCCGCCGCCCGGGCCCGCGGGGGGCCCCGCCGGCCGCCGCGGCCCGCCGCGCGGGGCCAGATCGAAACGGTATTGGACGCGCCCGCCCCCCGCGGCCCAGGCTCTTGCCCATCATGGCCATCGAACGCTTCGGCCCCCGCGAGCTCGAGGGGCTACGCCGCGCGGGGCGCGCCGCGGCCGAGACGCTCGCCTTCGTCGGCTCGCGCCTGCGCCCCGGCATGAGCACCTCCGACGTCGACGCCCTCGTGCGCGAAGACACCGCCCGCCGCGGCGGCCGGCCGAGCCAGCTCGGGTATATGGGCTTTCCGGCCGCGGTGTGCACGAGCCGCAACCACGTGGTGTGCCACGGCATCCCGAGCCCCCGCGAGCGGCTCGAGCCGGGCGACATCGTCAACGTCGACGTGACGACCGAGCTCGGGGGCTTTCACGGCGACACCTCGGCCACCTTCCTCATCGGCGAGCCCGGGCCCGAGGCGCGCCACGTCGCCGACGTCGCCCGGCGCTGCCGCGACGCGGGCATCGCCGCGGTGCGCGAGGGGGCCCGGCTCGGCGACGTGGGCGCCGCCATCGAGGCGCTGGCGCGGCGCGAGGGCTGCAGCGTCGTGCGCGAGTTCGGCGGCCACGGCATCGGCCGCTCGATGCACGCCGAGCCGCACGTGCCGCACGTGGGCCGGCGCGGCGAGGGGCTGCGGCTGCGGGCGGGCATGGCCATCACCATCGAGCCCATGGTCAACCTGGGCGGGGCCGACGTGCGCATGCTCGCCGACGGCTGGACGGTGGTGACCGCCGACGGCTCGCTCTCGGCCCAGTTCGAGCACACGGTCTACGTGACCGAGACGGGCTGCGAGGTGCTGACGCTGTTGTTACAGCGGTTCGCACGTCGACGGCGCACCGCCTGAGCGAAGGGGGTCGACCGCGCCGCTCGTAACGAGCGGCGCGTCGGGACGACGGCCGTACGCCGTCGACGTGCGAACCGGGGTTCGAGCGGAATTTGGCCCTCCGCGCGCGCCGCCGCTATCGGGAGGGGCGAGCGCGATGGGTGCCGACGAGCAGCGGAGCGGGCGGGGCGAGGGGGGGGCGGCGCCGGCCGGGCCGGGGGCGGGGCCGCTCGTCGGCCCGCTCTTCGCGTCCCTGGCCGGCGCCCTCGCGGTCTTCGCCGCCGTCGCGCTCGCGCGCCGGCCGGGAGCCCCGCCGCCGCGGCCGGGCTCGCCCCTCGACGCGCTGCCGGCGCTCTCGGCGACGCCGGTGCGCGAGCTCGTCACGGCGGCCGAGGTGACCTTCCCCTCGATCTTGTCGGACGAGGGGCGGCCGACCACGGCGCTCGCCGCGCTCGGCGCGGGCTCGGCCCCGGCCCCGTCGGCCTCGGCGCCCCGGGCGCCCGTGCCGCTGACGCCGCTGCCGCTGCCGGCGCAGCGCGTCGCCGACCCCTCGCCGCTCTTGACCAACCCGCGCGACCCCCTCTCGACGCTGGCCAAGGACGCGGCGGCGCCGAAGAACGTGACGCCGGCGGAGCCGGGGCGCCCGGGGCCCTACCTCTTGCAGGTGGGCTCGTTCCGGACGGAGCCGGAGGCGGCGGCGTTCGCGACGGCGCTGCGCGAGCGGGGGCACCGGGCCTACGTCGAGAGCGCGCAGGTGTCGCGGCGCGGCACCTGGTACCGGGTGCGCGTCGGGCCCTTCTACTCGACGCGCGAGGCGAACGCGTACCGGACCGAGTTCGAGCGGCGCGAGCACATCGTGCCGTACCTGATGGACGTCGAGAAGGAGAAGCGCGTCGCCGAAGCGCTCGAGTTCGAGCGGCGGGCGCGCGAGGAGCGCCGCGCCCGCCGCCGCCGCTGATACCCCCCCCTGGGGCTGCGGGGGCCGAGCGCGCCCCTTGTGACGGGCCGGGAAGGGGCGTAATAAGGGCGCGGGGCCGTTCGGCCCCGACCGGCGGGAGGCAACGGAGGCGCGATGCGAGTCGATGGGAGCGTGGTCGTCGTCACCGGCGGCGCCTCGGGCCTGGGGGCGGCGGTCGCGCGCCGGCTGCACGGCCGCGGGGCCCGGGTGGTGGTGCTCGACCGGGCGGCCGAGGCGGGCGAGGCCCTGGCGGGGGCGCTGGGCGAGGGCGCGGCCTTCGCCGCGGGCGACGTGACGGACGAGGCGGCGGTGCGGGCGGCGTTCGAGCTCGGGCGCGGGCGCTTCGGGCCGGTGCGCGCGGTCGTCGGCTGCGCGGGCGTCGGCACCCCGGGCCGGGTGCTTTCGAAGGACGGGCCCCAGCCGCTCGAGGCCTTCGCCCGCACGGTGCAGGTCAACCTGCTCGGCATGTTCAACGTCGTGCGCCTCGGCGCCGCGGCGATGGCCGACAACGAGCCGAACGGCGAGGGCGAGCGGGGGGTCGTGGTGATGACGGCCTCGGTCGCGGCCTTCGACGGCCAGGTGGGGCAGGCGGCGTACGCGGCGTCGAAGGGCGGCGTCGTGGCGATGACGCTGCCGATCGCGCGCGAGCTCGCGCGCTTCGGCGTGCGCGTGGTGACCGTCGCGCCGGGCCTCTTCGACACGCCGCTGCTCGGCGCGCTGCCCGAGGCGGCGCGCCAGTCGCTCGGCCAGCAGGTGCCCTTCCCGCCGCGGCTCGGCCGGCCCGACGAGTTCGCGGCGCTCGTCGAGCACGTCGTCGAGAACCCCATGCTCAACGGCGAGACCATCCGACTCGACGGCGCGCTGCGCATGGCGCCCAAGTGAGCGCCCGGGCGCGGCGGCGCGGGGGGCCCCGGCGATGAGCGAGCTCGTCCGCTTCGGCGTCGCGATGGAGCGCGCGCTGCTCGCCCGCTTCGACGAGCGCATCGCGCGGCGCGGCTACGAGAACCGGTCCGAGGCCATCCGCGATTTGGTGCGCGCCGACCTGACGCGCGACGCCTGGTCGCGCGGCGGCGAGGGCGTGGCCACGGTCACGCTCGTGTACGACGCGCGCGTGCGCGACACGTCCGAGCGGCTGCGCACCGTGGCGCGCGAGGCGGGGCGGCACGTCGTGGCCACGCTGCGGGCCGACCTCGACGCGTGGCGCTGCCTCGAGGTGTTCGTGATGCGCGGGCCCTCGGTGCGGCTGCAGGCGCTGGCCGACCGGCTGATCGGCCAGCGCGGCGTGCTGACGGGCGAGCTCGTCGCCGCCGCCGGCGACGAGGGCGAGGGGGCCCCGCCGTGAGCGCGCCGCCCCCGCCCCCGGCCCGGCGCGCGCCCCGCCGCGTGCTCGTCTGCGGCGCGACGGGCCGGCTCGGCGCGGCCATCGCGCGCGCGCTCGCCGCCCGCGGCGACGACGTCTTCGTCACCGCCCGCGACGGGGCGAGGCTCGGCGCGCTGCTCGACGAGCTCGCCCGCCTCGGCCCGGAGGGCCGCCACGGCTCGTTCGCCGTCGACCTGCGCGACCCCGCGGCGCCCGAGCGGCTGCGCGGCGCGCTCGCCGAGGGCGGCCGGCGGGTCGAAGACGTGGTGCTCGCCTGCGGCCCCTTCCCGCACACGCCGCTCGACGGCCTGCGGCGCGAGGACGTCGAGGCGACGCTCGCGGTGCACGCCGTCGCCCCGCTGCTGGTCGTCGCCGGGCTCGCCGACGATCTGCGCGCCAGCCAGGGCGCCGTCGTGGCGCTCGGCGACGCGGGCGTCACCCGGCCCTACCCGCACCACGTCGCCTACCTGGCGGCCAAGGGCGCGCTCGAGGCGGGCCTGCGCGCGCTCGCCGTCGAGCTCGCCCCGCACGTGCGCCTGAACACGCTCGCGCTCGGCATCGTGTCCGACCCCGAGGCCGACGCCGACCCGCGGCGCACCCACCGGCTCAAGGCGCGCTCGCCCCTCGGCCGCTTCGGCACCCCCGAAGAGGTGGTGCACGCGACGCTCGCCCTGCTCGACGCGACGTGGGCGACCGGCGAGGTCTGGGGCGTCGGCCGCTAGCGCGGGCGCCGGGGCGGGGGTTCGGCCGCCCGAGCGGGCGGGTTCTCGAGACCGACGAAGGGCCGGGGCCGCCCCCGCGCCCGCGGGGCGGCCCGAAGCGCCCGCCGGCGAACGCCCCGGCGACGCGGGCCGCGCCCGCGGGGTGGCCTTGCCGGGGTGGGGCCGGGCGGCCGCGGCGCCGGCGGCGGCAGAAGGGGGTAGAAAAGCCGCCCCGACCTCGCTAGCGTGCGCGCCGCCCATGTCCCGCCCGCTTTACGCCCTGCCCGCAGTGGTCCTGGCCCTCGGCCTCGGCGCGGTCCGCCCCGCCGCGGCGCAGCCCGTCCAGCAGGGCGCCCCCGTCGCCGTGCCGCAGCGGGTCATCCACCCCGCCCAGGGGCGCGCGACGGGCTTCGACTGCGCCGTCGAGGGGCTCTCGCTGACGGCCTACCCGCGCCGCCTGATGACCTTCGTCGACGTGGCGGTCCGGGTGCGGGCCGTGAAGGGCGGCTTCTGCGCGGTGCGGCCCGACGCGGTGCAGGCGCAGACCGCCCGCCTCGGCTCCGGCGTCGCCGGCAACCGCTTCGCCTCGATCTTGGTCGAGAACGGGCAGACCCGCTGGCCGGGTGAGGTGACCGAGTTCCGTAGCGCGGCCGAGCGGCTCGAGCCCTGGGTGGCCGATCTGAAGCCGGGCGAAGTGCGCACGGTCAACTTCCGCTCCGTCTACGAGGGCGATCTGCCCGCCAAGGGCGAGCCCGAGCTCTTGGCGAGGGTGCGCATGCAGCTCGCGAGCTTCGGGCCGCGCGCGCTGCCGGGCGCGCCGATCGAGCTGCGCATCGTGACCCAGCCGGACGTGCCCGTGCGCGTCCTGGCGACGGCGGCCAACGCCAACAAGCAGGGCACCGAGCCCGCCCCGGCCGGCGCCCCCTTCGTGGTGCGGCAGGCCTTCGACAAGGACCACCTCCTGCCGCTCGTCGAGTGGCGCTACGAGGGGGGCGGGCCCGCGGCGCCGACCGCCGCGAACGCGTTCGCGTCGCCGCTCTCGCTGCTCGAGTACCTGCGCTTCGGCCTCGTGCGCGACGTCGCCGCCGCCGTCGCCGCCAAGGACGCGAAGCGCCTGGCGGCCGCCTTCGACGAGGCGCTCGGCGTCACCTTCGCCGCCGCCCGCTCCGAAGACCCGCTCGTCGCGGGCGTGGGCCTGCGCGCCTTCGCGTGGGTGGCGAACGGGCTGAACGCCACGGCCTGGCGCGTGCGCGCCGCGTCCGAGGGCGGCAGCGACGGCGCGGTCGTCGTGCCCGACGCCGTCGCCGCCGAGCTCGCGCGGGTGGTGCCGAACTTTCAGCGCGCCATCGGCAACTGGGAGCCCCCCTCGCCGGTCGGCGCCCGCAGCTCGCGCATCGTCGCCGCGGGCCTGGGCGACCCGCTCGAGAACAAAAAGCTCGCCGACGAGGCGGTCGGCCGTTTCGTCAAGCGGCTCGACCAGGCGAAGGCGGTGCGGGCCCCGGTGCTCTTTCAGCACTACCCGATACCGGCCGCGCCGGCGGCGGCTCAGCCGCTCGCCACCTCGTCCCTCATCGAGTTCCGCCCCTCGGGGCCGCAGATCGTCTCGGCCTTCGGCAAGTCGAGCGCGCCGGCCGGCTCGACCTCGCGGCGGGTCGTGCGCCTCTTGACGCACCCGCGCAAGGCCTGGAAGCACCTGCTCGTGCTCGCGGTCCTGGCTGGCGCGGCCTCGGGGCTCGCCGTGGCCTTGCGGGCCGCCCGCCGGCCCGAGACCTCGACGGTTTGAGGGTGCCCCGCGGCGGCGCCGGGCCGTCGAGGGGGTGAGCGGCTCGGGTCGCGCTCGGGCGACGCGGGGGTGAGCGGCTCGGGTCGCGCTCGGGCGACGCGGGGGGGAAGGCCCCGTTTCTGCTTGACGGGCCGGTAGAGAGCTGTAAGCCTCCCGCGCCCTCCCGGGTTGTGTACGGCCCGGGGGGTATTTCCACGCCCCCCAGGCGTTCGGCGCCTCGGTCTCCGCGCCCGTGCGGGGGCGCCCCTCCGCCGCCCCCGGCGGGCCCTTCGACGGGCCCGCGCGCGGGCGCGAGGGCGCGCCCCCCGCCGGTCCGGGGCCGGGGCGGCGGGCGCTGCGAGGCGGCCTCGGTGCCGGGCGCCAGTTCCAAGGCGCTCGGTCGGTCGCGCGCGGGGCGGACGCCCAACCGACGGAGAGAGAGACGACCATGAGCGATATGACGACCGCCCCCCCGAGAACGGCCCCGAACCAGGACGTGCTGTCGATGCAGCTCGCGCCGCCCCCGGGCGCCACGCGCGAGTTCCCGCTGCCCTTGCGCTCGCTGCTCGACGCGGGGGTGCACTTCGGCCACCAGACCAAGCGGTGGAACCCGAAGATGCGCCCCTTCATCTACGGGGCGCGCAACGGCGTGCACATCATTGATCTCGACCAGACGGCGCGCCTGTTCCGCCGCGCCTTCGACTTCGTCACCGAGACGGTGGCGCGCGGCGGGCACGTGCTCTTCGTGGGCACCAAGCGCCAGGCCCAAGAGATCGTCACCGAGGAGGCCCAGCGCTGCGGCATGTTCTTCGTGACGAACCGCTGGCTCGGCGGCACGCTCACCAACTTCCGCACCATCAAGGGCGGCCTCGACCGGCTGCGCAACCTCGAGCGCATGCGCGAGGACGGCACCTACGAGCAGCTGCCCAAGAAAGAGGTCGCGCGCCTCGAGAAGGAGCGCGAGCGCTACGAGAAGTACGTCGGCGGCCTGAAGACGATGGGCTCGCTGCCGCACGCGGTCTTCATCATCGACCCGCACCAGGAGACGATCGCGGTCGCCGAGGCGCGCAAGCTGGGCATCCCCGTGCTCGCCATCACGGACACCAACTGCGACCCCGACGTCATCGACTACGTCATCCCCGGCAACGACGACGCCATCCGCTCGATCAAGCTCATCACCTCGCGCATCGCGGACGCGTGCGTCGAGGGGCTGCAGCGCCGCAAGGACGCGCTCGCCGGGCGCGAGGCGCAGGCCGGCGGCGACCAGCCGCAGCGCGGCGGCCGCCCGCAGGCCGAGGTCATCACGGCGGGGCGCGGCGGCCGCGGGCCGCGGCGCGAGAGCACGAGCAACTGAGGCCCCGCGGGCGGGCGCCCGGCCCCGAAGGGGGGCCGCGGCGCTCGCCCCGGACACTTCTTTCGGCGCGGCGCGCGGCGCGCCCGCGCCCCGACGACGCCCGCCCCCGAGCCACCCGGGGCGCGCCGGGCGGGCGGGGCGCGCGCACGCCGCGCGTAGCGTAGGCGCACTGGAGAACACGAGTCATGGCGGAAGTTACGGCACAGATGGTCAAGCAGCTCCGGGATCGCACCCAGGCCGGCATGAGCGACTGCAAGTCGGCGCTCGTCGAGGCCGGCGGCGACATGGAGAAGGCCGTCGAACTCATCATCAAGAAGGGCATCGTCAAGGGCGCCAAGAGCGCGGGCGCGATCGCCACCGAGGGCGAGGTGCGGGCCGCGATCTCGCCCGACGGGCGCACCGGCGTCGTCGTCGAGGTCAACATCCAGACCGACTTCGCCGCGCGCAACGAGCAGTTCCAGGCCTTCGTCGCGAAGGCCGTCGAGGTCGCCCTCGCCTCCCAGGCCGGCGCCGACCTGGGCGCGCAGCCGGCCCCCGGCGTCGGCAAGAGCCTCGAAGACCACCGCCAGGAGATCGCCGGCAAGATCGGCGAGAACATTCAGGTGCGGCGCTGGGAGCGGCTCGACCGCGAGGGCCCGGGCCTGCTGCAGGCGTACGTGCACCCCGCGCAGCCCGGCGGCAAGATCGCCGTGATCGTCGACATCGGCGCGCCCTCCGACGCGGTCGCGAGCCACCCCGCCGTCGCCACCTTCGCCGAGCAGGTCACGCTGCAGATCGCCTCGATGAGCCCGCTCCACCTCGAGCGCGGCCAGGTGCCCGCGGCCGACGTCGAGAAGCAGCGCGAGATCTTCCGCGCGCAGCTCAAGGAAGAGGGCAAGCCCGAGGCGGCTTGGCCCAAGATCCTCGAGGGCAAGCAGTCGAAGTGGTACGCGGAGATCTGCCTGCTCGACCAAGAGTCGGTCATGACCCCGGGCAGCACCATCGACGCCCTGCGCAAGCAGGTGAGCACCCAGGCCGGCGGCGAGCTCACCCTGCGCCGCTTCGTTCGCTTCGAGCGCGGCGAGGGCATCGCGAAGAAGCCGGCCGAAGACTTCGCCGCCGAGGTCGCGGCCAAGATCGCCGGCGGTTGAGCCCGCCCGGCGCGGCCCGCGGGCCCGCGAGCGCCGCCCCGGCGCGCGGCGCTCGCCCCCCGCCCGCGGACGAGGGCGAGCGCGACAGGGGGCCGGCGGGCGCGGCCCGGGAGGGGGCCGCCGCCGGCCGGCTCGCGGCGGTCTCCGTCGACCTCGACGAGGCGCCGCTCTACGCCGCCCTGCACGGCCTCGGCCCGGGCGCGCCCTTCGACCCGCACGCGGTCTACGAGCGCGCGCTGCCCCGCCTCCTCGCCTGGGCCGAGGCGCGCCGGCTGCCCCTCACGCTCTTCGTCGTCGGGGCCGACCTCGCGCGCGCGGGCAACGTCTCGGCGCTCGCCCCCTTCGTGCGGCGCGGCGACGAGATCGGCAACCACTCGCTCGACCACCCCTACGCCCTGACGCGCCTGCCCGCGCGGGAGCTCGAGCGGCAAGTGCGCGCGGCGAGCGATCGCATCGGCGAGGCGCTCGGGGCGCGCGCCGAGGGCTTTCGCGCCCCGGGCTACGCGGTCGATGAGCGGCTGCTCGGCGAGGTCGCGCGGGCCGGCCTGCGCTACGACTCGTCCGTCTTCCCGTGCCCGGGGTACTACGCCGCGAAGCTCGTCGCCCTCGCGTCGATGCGCCTCCGCGGCCGGCGCTCGCGCGCCATCGTCGACCACCCCCGCGCCCTCTTCGCCCCCGTCGCGCCCTACCGGCCGGGGGCGCGCTACTGGGCCCGCGGCGCCGGGCCCCTCTGGGAGCTGCCGATCGGCGTCAGCGGGCGCCTGCGCCTGCCCTTCATCGGCACCTCGCTCGCGCTCGCGCCGGGGCCGCTCTTCGGGCGCCTCGTCGGGGGCGCCGCGCGGGCGCGCTTCGTCAACCTCGAGCTGCACGGCGTCGACTTCCTCGACGAGCGCGACGGGCTCGAGGCGATCGGCCGCTTTCAGATCGATCTGCGCGTGCCCGCCGAGCGCAAGCTCGCGCGCTTCGACCGGGCGCTCGCGGCGCTCGGCGCCGCCGGCCACCGCTTCGTCCGCCTGCGCGAGGCGGCCGACGCCTGCGAGCGCGCGGCCTTACCGGGTCGGGTGAGCCGGCCCGCCCCGGACTCGCGTGGCGGCTCGAGCCCGGGGGGCCCCGCCGGCGGGCCGGCGCGACCAACCGGGCGACCGCGTCGGGCGTGGCGCCGCGACGGCGCGCCCCCGGAACTCGACGCCGCGCGCCGCTGGGCGCAGACTGGCGGCCGTGCTCCTGACGACCCGCGAAGTCGCCGAGTTGCTTCGCGTCCACCCCAAGCACGTCTACCGGCTGATGCGCCGGGGGCTGCCCGCCGGGCGCGTCGGCGACGAGTGGCGGTTCGATCGCGAGGCGGTGCTCGCCTGGGCCCGCGCGCGCGAGCCCGCGAGCCGCAGCAAGGGCGCGGCGGGCGGGGGCGGCGCGGACGTACGGGGGGCCGAGGGCGCGGCGGGGGCGCCGGGCGGCGCCCCGACGGACGGGTGGGCCGAGGCGCCGGCGCACCTGGCGGCCAACGGCGACGTCGCCGTCGAGCTCTTGCTCGATGCCCACTGGCGGGGGCCGGGGCCGTGGGTCGGCTTCGTGCGGGCCGATCACGGCGCGGGCATCGAGCTCTTGCGGCGGCGCGCGGTCTTGCTCTGCGGCTTTCACGAGACCAACGCCCTGCCGAGCTTCGACGCGGCGCTCGCGCGCCTGCACGTCGTCGAGCGCGACATCGGCGTCGCCTTCGCCCCGGGCCGGGGGCCGCGACGCCTCGCCGAGCTCGCGGACGGGCCCTTCGCGACGAGGCCCCCGAGCGCGGGCGTGCGCAGCCACCTCGACGCCGCCCTGCGCCGCGAAGGCGTCGAACCCGCCGCGTTCGGGCGGCCCGCGACGTCGTACGCCTCGCACCAGGACGTCGTGCTGGCGCTCGCCCGCGGCGAGGCCGAGGCGGGCCTGACGACGAGGGCCTGGGCGGCGCGCCTGGGCCTGGGCTTCCGGGCCCTCGCCTCCGAGCCCTACGCCTTCCTGCTCTACGCCCGCGATCTCGAGCGGCCCGAGGTGCGGCGCCTGCGCTCGCTGCTCGGCTCGCCGGCGATGCGCGGCGCCCTCGAAGCGGCCGCCGGCTACGACGCCCGGCGGGCGGGCGATCTGCTCGCCTGAACGCCGCCGGGCGCGCCGCGAGGGCCCCTCCGTCGCCCGCGCCGCGCGAGAGGCCGTCGTCGCCCCTTTCTGAACCACGAGGGCAGGGCGCAGGCGGCCGCGAAATTGGGCCGCGAGCGCCTTGATGTTGCCTATTGTTGCCCAACGATGGGGCGAGGGCTGCGTTTGCGTCAGAAAATGGGCGTCGAGCCTACTTGTTGCGTCCCTCGACGTGGTCTAAAGCTCCTTTTCGTAACCTAGAGCAGACAGCCTTCCCCGACGCTGGGTGAGAGGGGCTCGAATGCGTACTTTCGTTCGTTTTTTCGGCCCGCTCGCGCCCGCCCTGCTCGTCGCGACGGCGGCACGCGCGCAAGGGGTCGACCCGCCCGAGGTCGACTGCGCGACGCTGCCCAACCCGGTCTTCATCGAGGCGGGCGACACGCAGATGCGCATGCTCGGCGATCTCGGGCGCGCGCTGCGCGACGACGCCGAGCCGATGACGCTCGTCTACCTGCCGCGCAGCACCTGCACGCTCGCCGAGAACCTCTTCACCGCGAAGCGCACGACCGAGGTCATGCGCTACGCGCCCTCGCGCGCCGAGCGCCCCGAGTGGGACGGCACGCCGCTGCAGTGCCGCAACGCCGAGGGGGGCGTGCCGCCCGCGCTGGGCGTCGGGGCGACGTTCATTTCGAGCTGCTCCGAGACCGTGCGGGGCCTGCAGCCGCCGGGCGTCGCCGTCTTCCGGGGGCCGGTGCAGGGCTACGGCTTCGTCGTGCCCGAGGGCGTGCTCGAGCGCGTGCCCGGCATCACGCGCGAGGAGGCGTACTTCGTGTTCTCGGGCCGCGGCCGCGAGGCGGGCGCGCTGCCCTGGGTCGAAGAGCCCGCGCCGGCCGGGGGCACGCCCACGGTCTTCTTGCGCGGGCCGACCACCAGCACGCTCTTGACCGTGGCGGCGAACGTGGCGCCCGAGCTCTTGCCGGCGGCGCGCTGGGTGGGCTTCCGGCTCGAGGGGCAAGACGATCGCTCGTCGGTCGTCATCAACGGGGTGGCGAGCGCGGCGGGCACGCCGCTCGACGCGGCGACGATCGGCATCTTGGGCGTCGAGCTGTACGACCGAGAGCGCGACCGGCTCGACCTGCTCGCGTACCAGGCGGCGGGCCAGCGCTACGCCTACTACCCCGACTCGGCGCCGGGCGCGCGCGACAAGCGCAACCTGCGCGACGGCCACTACGTGCCCTGGGGCTACACCGAGTACATCGCCCGGGTCGGCGAAGACGGCCTGCCCGTCGACCCGAAGGTGCGGCGCATCCTCGACATCGTGCGCGGCCGGTCGGTCGTGCGGCTGCGCTCGGCGCCCGGGGCGGCGGCCCCCTTCGACGTCGACGCGCTCGAGATCGTCGCCACCAACGGGCTCGTGCCCGAGTGCGCGATGGGCGTGCGCCGCGACTTCGACGGGGGCGACCTCTCGCTCTACGAGCCCGAGGCGCCCTGCGGCTGCTTCTTCGAGACCGCGCAAGATCCGACGTTGAAGACCTCGCCGCCGCCCGAGTGGTCGGCCCTTTGCCCCGCCTGCTCCGACGCCGCGCCTTGCGCCGCGGGCGTCTGCCGGCGCGGCTACTGCGAGGCGCGATGATGGCGGCCCGTCGCTCGACCGGCTTGCCGCGGCGCGGGGGCTCGCTTCGGCCCGCGGCGCTCGCCTTGCTCGGCGCGCTCGCGATCGCGGCCTGCGGCGCCGAAGAGCCCGCGGCGAACCCCATCGCGCCGGTCGGCGCCGCGGGCGCGGGCGGCGCGGGCGGCTCCGGGGGGGCGGCGGGCGGTGGGCCCGACTGCTTCATGAACCCGAAGACGCACCGCGAGATCATCAACGCGTGCACGAACGCCGTGCGCGTCAAGCGGACGCCGAACCTCAAGGGCCTCAACGCCGACGGCTCGCTGCCCCCGCCGCCGTGAGGGCGCGCTGCCCCGGCTACGCCGCGCTCGCGGCCTGCGCCCTCGCCGCCGGGCCCGCCCTCGGCGCCGAGCCCGCCCCGGCCAGGGTCCGCGCGGGCGGCTTCGCGCACCTCGACTGGGTCGTCGGGCGCGAGTCATCGCGCGACGAGATCGACCCCGCGACCGGCGAGCCGCTCAACGAAAACCGCTTCGTTCTGACGCGGGCGCGGGCGCGGATCGAGGCCGAGCGGGGGGCGTTCGGGGGGCGCCTCGAGCTCGACGCGAACACGCTGCGGGGGCCTGCGCTGCGGCCCTTCGAGGCGAACCTGTGGTGGCGCTGGCCGCGCGGGCGCCCCTTTTCGACGCCCGACACGGGGCTGCGGGGCGACGTGGCCGCGCCCGAGGCGGGCGGCGAGCCGCCGGCGATGGTGATGGCGACGCTCGGGCTCTTCCGGGTGCCCTTCGGGTTCGACACGAGCGAGCCGGCCACGGCGCGCCCCTGGCTCGAGCGCAGCACCGCGTCGCGGGCGCTCTTCGCCGGCGCCCGCGATCTCGGCGTCGGGGTCGACGCGGCGTGGCGCTTTCTCCGGGCCGCGATCGCCTTGCAGAACGGCGAGCCGCTCGACGCGCCGGGCTTCGGCGGTCGCGACCCCACCCGCTCGAAAGATCTGGTCGGGCGCGTCGGCGTCGACGTCGAGGTGGCCCCGGGCGTCCGGGCGCGCGGCGGCGTGTCGTGGCTCGCCGGGCGGGGGCTCTCGGCGGGCTCGCCAGCCACCAAAGATACGCTGAACTGGGTCGACGGCAACGAGAACGGCCTCGTCGAGACCTCCGAGCTCTCGGTGCTGCCGGGCGCGCCCGCGCGCCCCTCGCGCGGGTTCGGACGCTCGGCGCTGGGGGCCGATCTGCGCCTGCGGGTCGAGGTGCCCTCGCTCGGCGCGCTCGTGCTGCGCGCCGAGATCGTGCGGGCCGAGAACCTCGACCGCGGGCTCGAGCCGGCCGACCCGGTCGCGGCGGGCCGCGATCTGCGCGAGATTGGCTGGCAGATCGGGGCCTCGCAAGAGGTCGGCCCGAACGTGCAGATCGCGCTGCGCTACGACGCCTACGACCCCGACGCCGACGCGCGGCGGCAGGCGGGCGTGTCGATCGTGCCGACCGACCCCCTCTACGCGACCTGGGCGCTCGCGGTCGCCGCGCGCTTCGAGCCGGTGCGGCTCGTCTGGCAATACGACCACCAGCGCAACCCGCTCGGGCGGGCCGCGAGCGGGGCCCCGACGACGCTGCGCGACGACGCCGTCACGCTGCGGGGCGAGGTGCGCTTTTGAGGGCGCTCGCGCCGCCGGCCCTCGTCGCGCTCGCGCTCGCGCCGGGCTGCGGGGGCGGCGTCTCGGCCGACCCCGGCGCCGACGCGCTCTTGCGCGTCGAGGGGGCGAGCTTCGCGCGGGGGGCCCCGCCGGAGGCGGGCGAGGGGCCGGCGGTCGAGGCGGCGTTCCTGACGCAGACGACGTTCCGCGCGGGCTTCCAGGGCAAGTCGTTTTCGGGCCAGCTCGCCCCGGGCGCGACCGCGGTCGCCATCGCGCTCGAGGGCGACCGCGGCTACTGGCTCTTGCCCGCGGGGCCGGCCGAGCCCGAGGCGCCCGACTCGCCGAGCTTCGCTGTCTCGCTCTCGTTCTCGGCCGACGTCGCGCCGGGGCCGAACGCGCTCGTCACGTGGGCGGTCGACGCCGCGGGGCGCTTCGGCCCGCCTTCGCGCAGCGCGCTCACGATCGCGAACGCCCCGGCGCCCGAGGGCGCGCTCGTCGTCTCGCTCTACTGGGACGCCGACAGCGATCTCGATCTGCACGTCGTGACCCCCGAGGGCGTCGAGATCTACAAGGGCAACGTCAACTCGTGGCAGCGGCCCGCGGGCTCGCCGCCCGACCCCGACGCGTGGCGCGCGGGGGGCGTGCTCGACGCCGACTCGAACGCGCAGTGCCGCATCGACGGGCGCCGCGCCGAGCACGTCGTCTGGCGCGCCGAGCCGCCGCGGGGCCGCTACGTCGTGCGCGTCGACGCCTTCTCGCTCTGCGCCGAGCCCCTCGCGCGCTGGGGCGTCGAGGCGCGCTTCGGCGGCGAGCGTGTCGCCGGGGCGAGCGGCACGAGCACGCCCGCGGCGACGCGCTTCGAGCACGGCCGCGGCGCCGGCGTGCTCGCCCTCGAGTTCGACCTGCCATGAGGCCGGCGGCCCGGGCCACCGCCCGGCGGGCGGCGTTGGCGGGCGCGCTCGCGGCGCAGGCGACGTGGGCCGGCGCGCTCGCGGCGCAGGGCGCCGGCGGCGCGGCGCCCCGGGCGGCGGGGGAGCCCGCGGCGGCCGACGAGGTCGTCGTGCGCTCCGCGCCGTCGCGCCGGGCGCCGACCGAGATCGTGCTCGGCGGGGCCGACGCCGCGCGGGGGGCGGGCACCCAGGGCGACCCGGCGAAGGCGCTGCAGTCGCTGCCGGGCTTCGGGCGGGGCGGCCCCGGCGAGGGAGAGCTCATCGCGTGGGGCGGGGCGCCCGGCGAGACGCGCGTCTTCGTCGACGGCGTCGAGGTGCCCGCGCTCTACCACGGCGACGGGGTGCGCTCGATCGTGCCCGCGGGCCTCGTCCGCGATCTGCGGGCGGCGCCCGGCGCCTACGGGCCCGAGTACGGGCGGGCGCTCGGGGGCGTCGTGCGCCTGACGACCGAAGGGCCGTCCGTCGATCGGCCCCACCTCCGCGTCGGCGCCGACGCGCTCGACGGGCGCGCCTACGCCTCGGCGCCGCTCGGACGCGGCGTCGCCGTCGCGGCCTCGGGGCGCTACGGGTGGGTCGACCGGCTGCTGCCGGCCCTGGGGGCCGACGAGGCGGGCGAGCTCTTGGTCGTGCCCCGCTACGCCGACTGGCAGGCGCAGGCGGCCGCCCGGTTGCGCGCGGGCGAGGGCCTGCGCGCCACGCTGCTCTCGTCGCGCGACGAGTTCCGGCGCTCGGTCGGGGGCGACGACCCGTCGGCGCGCCGCGGCGACCGCCGCCGTTCGTCGTTCGATCGCGTGTTCGTGCGCTACGAGCGCTCGCTGCCCGACGGCGCGAGCGTCGCGCTGACGCCCTTCGTCGGGCGCGACGAGCGATCGCTCGAGGCCTCGTTCGGGTTCGGCCCGCCCTCGCGCCTCGCCCTGCGCTCCCTGCGCTACGGCGCCCGGGCCGAGTACGCGGCGCCGCTCGGCGCGCAAGCGAAGCTCGCCCTCGGCCTCGACGCGAGCGGCGCGGCGACCCGGGTCGAGCGCGCCGGCTCGCCCTCGCGCCCCCCCCGCGAGGGCGACCCCTACGCGTTCGGCGAGCCGCCCGGCGACGCGTACGACGTCGACGCCTACCGCACCAGCCAGCTCGGCGTCGCGCCCTACGCCGCGCTCGATCTCGCCCTCGGGCGCCTGCGCCTCGCGCCCGCGCTGCGCGTCGACGCCTACCTCCTCGAGGTCGAGCGCCTGCGGCCCGAGGTCGGGCGCGCCCCGCCCGTCGGCGACTCGTCGCTCGTCGCCGCGGCCGAGCCCCGCCTCGCCCTGCGCTACGCCGTCGCGGGCCCGCTCGAGGCCTTCGCCGCGGGCGGCCGCTACCACCAGCCGCCCGCCCCCGAAGACCTGGGCGCCACCTTCGGCAACCCCCGCCTCGGGCTCGCCTCGGCCACCCAGCTCGCCGCCGGCGAGCGCCTCGCGCTCGGCGACTTCCAGCTCGAGGCCCTCGGGTTCGTCAAGTGGATTGACGGCCTCGCGGCCCGCCCGCCCGCGGCGTCGCCCGAGGTCGCGCGCCTGCTCGAGCCGGGCGGCCGCGGGCGGGCCTACGGCGCGAGCTGGCTCCTGCGCCGGCGCCCCGCGGGCGAGTGGTTCGGCTGGCTCTCGGCGACGCTCTCGCGCAGCGAGCGCACGAACGCGCCCGGGCTCGCCGCCCGCCTCTCCGACCACGACCGGCCCGTCGTCGTTGCCGCCTCGCTCGGCCGCGAGCTCGGGCCCTGGACGCTGAGCGCGCGCGCCCGCTACGCGAGCGGCGCCCCCCGCACGCCCGTCGTGGGGGCCTTCGTCGATCTGCGCTCGGGCCGGCACCAGCCGGTCTTCGGCGCGCCGAACTCGGTGCGCCTGCCGCCCTTCGCCCAGCTCGATCTGCGCGTCGACCGGGCCTTCTCGCTCGGCGCCGGCGCCGCGCTGCGCCTCTACCTCGACGTCATCAACGTGACCGCCCGCGCGAACGCCGAAGAGATCGTCTACGCCCGCGACTTCCGCGCCAAGGCGTACTTCAGCGGGCTACCGACCCTCGCCGTCTTCGGCGCCGAGCTCGAGCAATGACCGCCCCCGCCGCCCGCGCCTCCCGACCACGCCGCGTCGCCCGGGTTGCTCGTCGCGACGCCCCGCGCGCCCGCCGCTTTGCCCTCCTCGGCGCGTCGCTCGCGTGCGCCTGCCGCCCGGCCTTCGACGAGCGGCCTGGCCTGGTCGAGGGCCAGCGCTTGCTCGCCGTCGTCGCCGAGCCGGCGGAGGCGCGCCCCGGCGAGGCCTTGACGCTGCGCCCCCTCATCGCCGCCCCCGAGGGGCAGCCCGCGGGGGAGCTCGCCTGGTCGTTCTGCCAGAGCCCCAAGCCGCCCGCCGAAGACAACGTCGTCGGCCTCGCTTGCTTGCTCGAGCCCGGCTCGCCCCTCTCTTGGGACGGCGCCGTCGCCCGCGGCGCCATGCCCGCCGACGCCTGCGTTCGCTTCGGCCCCGACCCGCCCCCCGGCGGCGCGAGGCCTCGCGACCCCGACCCGACCGGCGGCTTCTTTCAGCCCATTCTCGTCCGGGCCTTCGGCGAGGTCTGGGCGCACCCGCAGCGGGTGGCGTGCGGCCTGCCTTCGGCGCCCGCCGACGTCGCGCGAGCGTTCGCGGCGGGCTACCGCCCGAACCGCAACCCCGCCCCTCCGGCCCTCGAGGTCGAGGCCGGCGGCCGGGCGCTCGCCTGGGACGCGCTACCTCGCGAGATCGGCCGCGTCACCGTGCGCGCCCGCTGGACGGCCGACGACGCCGAGACCTACCTCTGGTGGGACCCGACCTTGCGCGATCTGCGAGAGCGCCGCGAATCGATGCGCCTCTCGTGGTTCGTGAGCGGCGGTCGCCTCGACGTGGCCTCGACGGGCCGCGACGAGGCTGACCCGGCGACCGAGAGCGTGAACGTTTGGCAGTTGCCCGAGGCGCCCGGCCCCCAAACCTTGTGGGTCGTACTGCGGGACGCGCGGGGCGGGGCGGCGATCGCGCAGGTTCGAGCGATCGTCGAGTGAGGGCGGCGGCGGGCCCCTGGGCTTTCGCTTCGGCGACGAATGCCGTAGCGGTGCCGCCCGGGTCAGCGGGGGCGCCGCGCCTCGTGGCGCAGGGCGTGGTCGGCGAGCACGAGCAGCGCCATCGCCTCGACGACCGGCACCGCGCGGGGCAGGACGCAGGGGTCGTGGCGCCCCCGGGCGGCCAGCGTCGTGCCGGCGCCGAAGCGGTCGACGGTCTCCTGCTCGCGCAGGATGGTGGCGGTCGGCTTGAACGCGACGCGGAAGTAGACGGGCTCGCCGTTGCTGATGCCGCCCTGCACGCCGCCCGAGCGGTTGGTGCGGGTGCGCACGCGCGCGCCCTCCATGTAGAAGGCGTCGTTGTGCTCGGAGCCGCGCATGGCGGCGCCGGCGAAGCCCGAGCCCACCTCGAAGCCCTTCGAGGCGGGCAGGCTCAGCATCGCCTTGGCGAGGTCGGCCTCGAGGCGGTCGAAGACGGGCTCGCCCCAGCCGGCGGGGCAGCCGCGCGCGACGCAGGTGACGACGCCCCCGATCGAGTCGCCCGCCTTGCGGGCCCGCTCGATCTCTTCGATCATGGCGGCGGCCGCGCCGGGCTCGGGGCAGCGCACGGGGGTGCGCTCGACCTCGGCGGCCTCGACCCGATCGACGTCGCACGCGGCCTCGACGGCGCCCACCTTCGAGACCCACGCGACCACCTCGACGCCGTACCGCTCGCGCAAGAGCTTGCGGGCGATGGCGCCGGAGGCGACGCGCGCGGCGGTCTCGCGGGCGCTCGACCGGCCGCCGCCGCGGAAGTCGCGCCGCCCGTACTTGGCGTCGTAGGTGTAGTCGGCGTGGCTCGGGCGGTACTTGTCGCGCATCTCGCGGTAGTCGCCGGGGCGCATGTCTTCGTTGGCGATGAGCAGGCCGATGGGCGTGCCGAGGGTCTGGCCCTCGTAGACGCCGCTCACGATGCGCACGGTGTCCGACTCTTTTCGCTGCGTGACGAGCCGGCTCTGGCCGGGCGCGCGCCGGTCGAGGTCGGGCTGCAGGTCGGCCTCGCTGAGGGCGAGCTGCGCGGGGCAGCCGTCGACGACGGCGCCGAGGCTCGGGCCGTGGGACTCGCCGAAGGTGGTGACGCGGAAGAGGTGGCCGAAGACGTTGCCCATGGCTGGTGCCCCCCCGCGGGCGGGCCGGCGGGGGGTGGCCCAGTATAGAGACACTTCGGCCCGCTGGGGCGCGCCGCGGGCGCTTCGTCGACGGGGCCGCCCGGCCGCCCCCCGCGCTCGACGGAGCGCCGCGCCCCGGGTATAGGCCCGGGCGCCGCCCGATGGCCTCCGAAGCGACCCTGCTCGCCCTCGACACCTCGACCGATCGGGGCAGCGTCGCGCTCGCGCGCGCGGGCGAGGGCGGCCGGCTCGAGGCCCTCGCCGCGCACGACTACGACGCCGAGCCGGGCCACGCCGAGCGGCTCTTGCCGGCGATCGACGCCCTCTTCAGGGGCACGGGGCTCGGGCTCGGGGGCCTCTCGGCCATCGCCGTCGGGGTGGGGCCGGGCTCGTTTTCGGGGCTGCGCGTGGGCGTCACCACGGCCAAGGCGCTCGGCTTCGCGGGCGGCGTGCGCGTCGTCGGCGTCAGCGGCCTCGCGGCGCTCGCGGCGGCCTCGGGCGCGGGCGCGGGGCTCGTCGTCGCCCTGCTCGACGCGCGCCGCGACGAGGCCTTCGCCGCGGCCTACCGGGCCGGCGACTGGCTCGAGCCGGCCGAGCCGCCGCGCCTTCTCTCGCTCGACGAGGCGCGGCGCTGGGTCGGCTCGCTGCCCGGGCCGCGCACCCTCGTCGGCTCGGGCGCGCCGCTCGTCGACCCGGCCGCCGCCGCGGGCCCCGCCCACCCGCCGGCGCTCGCGATCGCGGCCCTCGCCGCCGCCCTTCTCGCGCGCGGTGGCGACCCCCTCCCGACAGAACCTCTCTACGTCCGGCCGCCGAACGCGACGCCCCCCCGGCCCGCCCGGGCCTGACGCCGGTGGCCCACGGCGACCGGCGCGGCGAGCCCGCGGGCGCCCCGACGACCGCCGCGGCGAGCCCGCGCGCCCCGACGACCGCCGCGGCGAGCCCGCGCGCCCCCCGCCGCCCGCCGCGGCGAGCCGGCGCGCCTCTGCCGCGCGCCCCCGGGCCGACCCGCCGCGTCCGGCGCTATCGACCGGCCGGAAGAACGCTGTAGAGTGCCGGCCATGGACGAACTCGGCCCCCTCGAGCGCGAGCGGCTGATGGCCCGCTACGGGCGCATGTTCTCCGCGGGCGACGCGCTCTTCCGGGAGGGCGACTTGGGCACCGAGGCCTTCCTCCTGCAGGAGGGCCGCGTCCGGCTCATCAAGCGCATCCGGGCCGTCGAGCGCAGCCTCATGGTGCTGCGCCCCGGCGATCTCTTCGGCGAGTCGGCGCTGATTCCCGGCGCGGCCCGCTCGTCGACCGCCATCGCCCTGAGCGACGGCGCCGCGCTCGCCCTCGACCAGGGCACCTTCCAGCACCTGCTCGAGATGTACCCCGCCGTCGCCGGGCGCCTCGTGCAGCAGCTCGTGCGCCGGCTGCGCGACGCCGAAGACCAGATCGAGCTGATGATGCTGCGCGACGCGCAGTCGAAGATCGTCGCCGCCCTCATCAAGGCCGCCCAGCAGGCGCCCCCGGGCCAGGTGACGGGCAACGGCCCGCTCCTCGTGGCCGTCTCCCCGATGGAACTTTCAACCCGCGTCGGACTCGACGTCGACGCCGTCAAGCGCGGCGTGCAGCGGCTGCGCGAGGGGCATTACGTGCGCGTGGTCGACGAGCAGCTCGAGATTCTCGATCTCGACGCACTGCGTCGACTCTACGGGCTATTGGGTATGAAAGATCAGATCCGCGGCGGCGGCGCCGAAGAAGACGCGCCGGCACCCTAAATTAAGCCTGCGGCTTGGTCGCCCGACCTGCCCCGGGGCGAGGGGCCTGCCCGGCATGACGCGGCAGAGCTCGGCTCGCTGGCGACCCGCCATGACGCGAGCTGAGCCAGTTACGGCGCCCGGCGCGGCTGGGCCTACATGTACGGGCCCTTGTAGGCTTTCGACGACTGGTCAATCGCTCGCCCTGGGCGTAAAAGTGTTGCAAAATGTCGGTTGAAGTGCCGAGGCACAGGCATTTATAAGCCCAACAACCTCTAGGTACGTCAGTTCGAAAGGTGCGACGCTGTGAGGTCCGGGCCCGTGCTGGGGCGCTACGAGGGCGGCGGGGCCCCGGGCGCCGGCCGGGGCCCCTTTGAGGCGGCAGAGGGCGCTGTGAGGTCATCGGCCACGAGAAAACCAGCAGCTTCGACGGTGGCGGCCCGGGTTTCGGGCCTGGCCGCGGCGTGCCTGCTGGCCGGCGGGTGCCAGTGGCTGCTCGACCTCGACGAGGCGCAGTGTCGGACGGACGGCGAGTGCGTCGAGCGCGGCCTCGAGGCAGGGGTGCGCTGCATCGACGAGCGCTGCCGCCCGGTCGAGGCGGTGCCGACGGGGCCCTGGGCGTGCCTCGGGCGGGTCGAGATCCCGAGGCCGACGGGGGCGATGGTGCCCTTCGAGCTGCAGGTGCGCGACATCGCGTCGAACCTGGGCCTTGCGGGGGCGACCGCCCGGCTCTGCGGTCGGAACGACAGCACCTGCAGCGCGCCCTTCTCGACGCCGCAGACCGCCGACGGCGAGGGGTACCTCTCGTGGACGGTGCCCGACAGCTTCGACGGCTACGCCGAGGTCTCGCTCGCGGGCTACGCGAACTCGCTCTATTACCCGCAGGTCTCGTACATCCGGCGGGGCGCGGGCGGCCGGGGCCCCTACGTGAGCCTGGGCACGCCCGCGACGCTCGAAGGGTTGGCCGTGGCCAACGGCGCCTCGCGCGATCCGGCGGCCGGCGACGTGCTGCTCTACGTCGTCGACTGCGACGGGCGGCCGGCGGCGGGGGTGCGCTTCGAGACCGAGTCGGTCCTGCCGAACACGCTGCCCTTCTACCTGGTCAACCGCGTGCCCCTCGGCACCGCGACCTCGACCGACGCGGTGGTGGGCGGGGGGGGGTACGTCAACCTGCCGGCCCGCTTCGTCTCGTTCCGGGCCTACGTCGTCGAGACGGGGCAGACCATCACCAACGTGAGCGTGCTGGTGCGCCCGGGCCACGTCTCCTTCGCCGTGGCGGAGCCGAGCCCGTGAGCGAGCCGCAGCCCGAAGGCCCCCTGCCGCAGCTCGGCCGCTACCGGCTCATCGCGCGCCTGGGCGAAGGCGGCATGGCGCAGGTGTACCTGGCGCTGGTGCGGGGCCCGGCCGCCGTCGCCAAGCTCTTCGTCATCAAGCAGCTGCGGCCCGAGCTGGCGTGCGACGAAGAGTTCCGGGCGATGTTCCTCGACGAGGTGCGGCTGGCGGCGCGGCTCAGCCACCCGAACATCGTGCAGACGTACGAGTTCGCCGAGCACGAGGGCCGGCCGATCATCGCGATGGAGTACCTCGACGGCCAGCCGCTGCACCAGCTGCTGTCGCGGGTCGGGCGGGCGACCTTCCCGCTGAACGCGCACCTGCAGGCGCTGGTCGAGACGCTCGCGGGGCTGCACTACGCGCACGAGCTGCGCGACTACGACGGCCAGCCCCTCGGCATCGTGCACCGCGACGTCAGCCCGCAGAACGTGTTCGTCACCTACGACGGGCAGGTCAAGCTGATGGACTTCGGCATCGCCAAGGCCTCGGGCTCGGTCGCCGTCACGCGCGCCGGCGTGGTCAAGGGCAAGGCCGGCTACATCGCGCCCGAGCAGATCACGCTCACCGAGACCGACCGGCGCGCCGACCTCTTCTCGGTCGGCGTCATGCTCTGGGAGGCGCTGGCGGGCCGGCGGCTGACGCTCGGCATGGCCGACTCGGTCGTGCTCTACAAGCGGGCGGCGGGCGGCTGGCCGAGCGTCGACGAGCTCGGGGCCGAGGTGCCGGCGGCGCTCGCCGACATCTGCAGCCGCGCGGTCGCCTTCGACCCGGCCGACCGCTACCCGACGGCCAAGGCGTTCCGCGACGACCTGCTCGCGTACCTCGCCTCGGTCGGCGCGCCCGCGGGCGCCGAGGCCCTCGGCGCGCTCGCCGGCGAGCACTTCGCCGAAGAGCGGGCGAAGATCCGGGCGCTGGTCGACCAGGAGCTCCGGTCGGCGCGCGACACGGGCGAGCTGCGCTCGCCCTCGATGCTGCCCTCGTTCATGACGGCCTCGACGGTCGACGCGTCGGTGCCGGTGCACATCGTGCCGCTCGGGGCCGCGCAGGCGGCCGCCTCGGGCGGCGAGTGGCCGGCGCCGCCCTCGCGCCCCTACGGCGCGGGCGGCCCCCCCTCGGGCGCGCCCGCCTCGCAGGCGCCCGCCGGCCCGCCCCCCTCGCGCGCGGGCCGCGCCGCGGCGCTCGCCGCGGGGCTCGGCGTCTTCGCGCTCGGCGCCGTCGCCCTCGCCCGGGCCCTCGCGCCGCAGGGCGGCGGCCACGGGGCCGGCGCCGGCGAGGCGCCCGGCGCGCCCGCGAGCGCCGCCGCGCCGCTCGCCACGGCCTCGGCCGCGGCGACGGCGCTCGCCGCGGCCGCCGTGCAGCTCTCGATCACGACCAAGCCCGGCGACGCGAAGGTCTACCTCGACGGGCAGCTGCTCGGGCAGAACCCCTTCCGGGGCATCGTGCCGCACGATCCCACGCTGCACCGAGTGAGCGTGTCGGCGCCGGGCTGCGACAAGCAAGAGCGGCTCGTCAGCTTCGCCGAGGACGTGGCGCTCACATTCGCGCTGCGCTGCCGCGGCGGCGGCGCCGTCGCCCGGCCCGCCCCCGCGCCGGGGCCCGCGCCGCCGGCGCGGCCCGAGCCCGGCGCGCACCTGCCCGAGCGCGAGGGCACGAGGACGCGGCCGCACCTGCAGGTCGACGAGGGCGACCCCTACGCGAAATGAGCGGGCCCCGGCAAATGGTGGCGTCATGAGCGGGCTCCGGCGAATGGTGGCGGCGCTGCTCGCCGCCGGGCTCGCGGGGGCGGGCCCGGCGCGGGCGCAAGAACCGAAGCCCGCGCCCTCGGCCCAAGAGGAGGGGCGCGGGCACTTTCAGCGCGGCGTCGAGTTCTTCAAGGAGGGCGACTACCGGGCGGCCCTCGCCGAGTTCAAGCGCTCGTACGAGACCGCGCCGAGCTACCGCATTCTTTACAACATCGGGCAGGCGAACAACGGCCTGCAAGACTACGCCGGGGCCCTGCGCGCCTTCGAGCGCTACCTCGCCGAGGGGGGCGCCGAGATCGACGCCGAGCGGCGCGCGCAGGTGCAGGCCGAGATCCGGCGGTTGCGGGCGCGCGTCGCGTTCGTCGAGATCGAGGTCAACGTGCCCGGCGCCGAGATCTTCGTCGACGACGTGTCGGTCGGCCTCTCGCCGCTCGAGTCGCCCGTCCTGGTGAGCGCGGGGGTGCGCAAGATCGGCGCGGTCAAGCCGCCCTCGCCGCCCGCCTCGCGCGTCGTCGAGCTGGTCGGCGGCGACAAGAAGCGCGTCGCGCTCGCGCTCGCCTCGCCCGAGCCCGGGCCTCGGCCCGCGCCCGGGCCGCGCGCCGACCAGGCTGACGCGTCGGGCGGGCCCTCGCGCGTGCCCTTCTGGGTCGCCCTCGCGGCCACCGGCGCGCTCGGCGTCGGCACCGCCGTCACCGGCGTGCTCGCGCTGCAAGAGCGCCGCTCGCTCGACGACGCGTTCGAGGGCACTGACGACGAGGCGATCGACGACGCGCGCGCGCGCGCGCGCGCCTTCGCCGTCACCGCCGACGTGCTCGGCGCCGCCACGCTGCTCGCCGGCGGCGTGACGCTCTACTTCGCCCTGCGCCCCTCGCCGAAGTCGCCGGCGCCGTCGGCGAGCGCGCGCTCGCTCGAGCTCGGGCTCAAGCCCGGCGGCGCCTCGCTGCGCCTCTCGTTCTGAGCGCCGGCGGGCCGGTCCGCGCGGGTGACCCGATCGGTATCGCGAAGGGCCTCGGGCCACGATGTAGGGGCTTCTCGCCGGGGCCTTTGTCGTTGCCCGACGCCCCCCCGCGTGTCAAAGCAAGGCTCGAAGCGCGTTGTAGATTCGAGCCAAAAAGTGCGGTCGACCTGTGGCTGTGAGCGGGCGCCCAGGTCGTATGCCCCTCGCCGGTGTAGCAGATGCTTCGCCGCAGCGGCAAATTACGCGTTGACGTGACGTGACACGTGAAGTACTCGGGGCGGGCCGTCTTGTCGTTTTTGGCTGTGCCCCTATGCGAGGTCGCGACGCGTTCCGCTGCGCAGTAACGAACCCCGGGCCAGGGGTCGGCGGCGCCATTTCGCCTCGCGCCGGGGGCAGAATGGTTCACGAACTCGCTCGAGCGCGGGCCGCGGGGCGGCCCGGCGCGGGGCGTCCGGCGAGCTCGCACGGGGGCGCGGCGGCGCGCCCGAGAGGCGGGCGAAATTTTGTTGGCGACGCGACGTGTCCGCGGCGGCCCTCGGGCCCCGCGGCCGTTCGTGCCTCGTCGCTCGGCCGGGCGCCTTGCGCCGGCCGCCTTCGCGGGCCTTCGCATCGCCCCCGGTGATGCGCGGCGCGACCTGGAGAGTCACGAATGGAGTCAATCGGCAAGTACCTGAGAAAGCGTCGCGAGGCGCGGGCCATGAGCGTCGAAGAGGTCTCGCGGGCCACGCGCATCCCCATCGCTTCCCTCGAACGCCTCGAGAACGACCATTTCGACGACCTGCCCGGCGAAGTCTTCGTGCGCGGGTTCTTGCGGGCCTACGCCCGCGCGGTCGCGCTGCCCGTCGACGACGTGCTCGCGCGCTACACCGCGTGCCGGCGCTCGGTCTACGTGACGCCGCTGCCGGTCATGTCGCCCATCCAGAAGGCGTCGAAGAAGCGCTTCGGCGTCGCCATCGCCTTCGTCGTGCTGCTCGTGCTCTTCACGGTCGCCCTCAGCATCGTGCTCAAGCCCCGCGGCAACGATCTGCCCCAAGAGATCTCCGAGCGCGCCCCCGCCGCGCTCACCCCTTGGGCCTAGCCGCGCCGCCCGCGGCGGCCCGGGCCAGCGACCACGCCGCGTGAGCACCTTCCGGCGGCCGACGCGCTCGGTCCAGACCCGCCACCGCGGCCCCGCCCTGCTCTTGCGGGCGGTGCCCTACGGCGAGGCCGACGCCGTCTACACGTTCTTCTTCCGCGACCTCGGGCGCGCCTCGGGCCTCGCGCGCAACGCCCGCCGCGGCGGCCGCCGGCGCGCGATGCAGGTCGACGCGATGCACACGCTCGACGTCACCGTCGACGAGGCGAGCGGGGGCGGCGGCGGCGAGCTCTTGCACGTGCGCGAGGCGCGCATCGACCGGGCCCGGCTGCGCCTCGTCGCCGATCTCGAGCGGCTCGAGGCCGCCGGGCGCGCCCTGCGCTGGGCCCGGCAGGCGACGCCCGTGCGCGCGCCCGAGCCCGAGCTCTGGGCCCTGCTCGTCGCCCTGCTCGACCGGCTCGACGATCCGTCCGACCCCGTGAGCCCCGAGGCGCGCCTCGCGGGCGCGGGCCTGCGCCTCTTGCGCGCGCTCGGCTACGGCCTCTCGTTCGGCGCCTGCGTCCGCTGCGGCAAGGCCTGCGAGCCCGACCGCGCCGCCATGCTCGACCCGGCCCTCGGCGGGCTCGTGTGCCGGGCCTGCGGGGGCGGGCCCTTCCGGCTGGGCGCCGACGCGCGGGCGCGCGTCGAGCGCTGCCTCGCCGGCGACGACGGCGCCCTCGGCCCGGGCGAGGCGGCCGACGCGCTCGGCTGGGTCGAAGAGGCCCTGCGCGCGCACGCGGCCCCGCCGCCCCGCCGCGCCGACGATCGGGGCGGGGCCGAGGGCGAGCGCGGCCGCTGAGCGCGAGCCCCGCCGGGGGGCGCGCTATACTGAGCCGACGCCCCAGGGGCCCGACGAGATCCATGCCCGACCACGTCTTGTCCGTAAAGCCGGTGCGCGTGCGCGCCCCGCGCGGCGCGCGCACCTTCGAAATCCACTGGGCCGACGGCTACGTCGGCAAGATCCCGCACGAGCTCTTGCGCGGCTATTGCCCCTGCGCCGGCTGCCAAGGTCATAGCGGCACCATCGCGTTCGTCGAGGGCGGCAACCTCGAGGTGCGCGACATCAAGACCGTGGGCAACTACGCGCTGCAGATCACCTGGGGCGATCTGCACGACGGCGGCCTCTACTCCTTCCGCTACCTGCGCTCGCTCTGCGAGCTCGCCGAGGGGCTCGCCGGCGGCGACCCCGCCGAGCGGCCCACGCTGCCCAGGCAATGAGGCCCCCGGGCGGCCGCGCGCCGGGGCGCGCGGGGGCGCCGCCGCCGGGCCCCCAAAGCTCCACGCCGCCGCCGCCCCAGCCGTGCTAGCGCCGCCCTGTGAGCGGAACGAGCGGCCGAGGCGAAGGGGCCGAGGGCGGCGGGACGAAGGGCGCCGGCGGCGAGGGTGATCGGGCCGAAGGGCGCGAGGCGCCGGGCGCGCAGGGCGACGCCGAGAGCGGCGCGGGCGGGGCGGTGAGCGCGGGCGCGGGGGCGGAGGCGAGCGCGACGGCGCCGGCGGCGGGGCCGGAGGGGGCGGCGGACGCGGCAGCGACGGCGGGGGTGGCAGCGAGCGTTGCAGCGACCGCGGGGGCGTCGGCGAGCGCGGTGGCGGCCGGGGCGGGGGAGGGGGCGGCGAGGGCGGCGGGCGCCGAGGGCGAGCGGCGCGCGATCGCGCGGCGGGCGGGCGTCGTCGGCGCGGGCACGCTCGCCTCGCGCGTGCTCGGCCTCGGGCGCGACATGGCGATGACGGCGGTCTACCCCGTGGCGGCCACCGACGCGTTCTGGGTGGCGTTCCTGCTGCCGAACATGCTGCGGCAGCTGCTCGCCGAGGGGGCCGTCTCGAGCTCGGTCGTGCCCGTGCTCGCCGAGGCGCGCGAGCGCGGGGGCGAGGCGCAGGCGAAGGCGTTCTTCGCCAACATCCGCGGGCTATCGCTCGTGCTGACGGCGCTCGTCACCGCGGCCGGGGTCGCCGCGGCGCCCCTCTTGGTCGACCTCTTCGCGCACGGCCTGCGCGCGCGGCCGGGGCAGTTCGAGCGCGCGGTCGCGCTGACGCGCTGGGTCTTCCCCTACGTGCTCTTCATGAACGCGGCCGCCCTCGGCATGGCGGCCCTGCACACGCACCGGCGCTTCGCGGTCGCCGCGGTCGCCCCGGCGCTGCTCAACGTCGCCTTTCTCGTCACGACCTTCGCGCTCGCCGGCCCCCTCGAGCGCGCGGGCCTCGACCCGGCCCTCGCGCTCGTCTGGGGCGCGCTGCTCGGGGGGGCGCTGCAGGCGGCCGCGCAGCTGCCCTCGCTGCGCGCCATCGGCTACCTCGGCCGCCCGGGCTTCGACGCGCGCGACCCCCGGGTCCGGCTCGTGCTCGCGCGCCTCGCCCCCATGACGCTCGGCCTCGGCGTCTACTACGTCGACCTCGTCGTCTGCCGCCGCCTGCTCTCCGAGCTCGGCGAGGGCGCGCAGAGCTACTTCTCGTGGGCGCAGCGGCTCTGCGACTTCCCGCAGGGCATCTTCACGATGGCGCTGCAGGCGGCGACGTTGCCCTCGCTCGCCTCGCTCGCCGCGCAGGGCGACCGGCGCGAGCTCGCCAAGACCTCCGCCTACGCGCTGCGCCTCTCGCTCTTCGTCGCGCTGCCCGTCAGCGCGCTGCTCGTCGCGCTCTCGGGCCCCGTCGTCGTCGCGCTCTTTCAGCGCGGCGCGTTCCGCGCGGGCGACGCCGCCGAGACCGCGCGCGCCCTCGCCGCGCAGGGCACCGCCGTCTGGGCCGTCGCCGCCGTGCGCCAGCTCGTCGCCGTCTACTTCGCCCTCGGCGACACGCGCACGCCCGTCGTCGTCTCGATCGTCGACCTCGGCGCCCTCGTCGCCATCGCCTGGGCGCTCGTGCCCGCCTACGGCCACGTCGGCGTCAGCCTCGCCGTCGCCGGCTCGAGCCTCGTGCAACTGCTCGGGCTCGCCCTCTGGCTCGCGCGCAAGCTGCCCCCGGGCTCCTGGTCCGAGGTCGCCCGCTCGGCGGGCCGCACCGCGCTCGCCTCGGCCTTCGCCGCCCTCGGCGGCTGGGGCGCGGCGACCTGGGCCCAGGCCGTCTCGCCCCCCACCGCGCTCGGCCGCCTCGTGCCCGCCGCGCTCGGCGGCTCGGCCTTCGGCGCCCTCTTCCTCCTCGCCGCCTGGGGCCTCAAGAGCCCCGAGCTCGAGCCCCTCGCCGCCGGCCTCCGCCGCCGCCTCGGCCGCCGGGCGGGGCGCTAAAGACGCCGGCCCCGCCGCCCGCGACCCCCCCCCGCGGGGAACGCACCCCAGAATGCGCTACAACCCCGCCATGACGAACGTGGTCGAAGCGCAGTTTCTGGCGGCGGTGGGCCCGGGCGGCGCGTTCCTGCCCCCGACGCTGCCCGAGGTCGCCTTCGCGGGCCGCTCGAACGTGGGCAAGTCGAGCCTCATCAACACGCTCGTCGCGCGCAAGGCCCTCGCCCGCACGAGCTCGACGCCGGGCTGCACCCGCTCGATCAACTTCTTTCACATCCGCACCGCCGACGATCTGAACTTCCAGCTCGTCGACCTGCCCGGCTACGGCTACGCCAAGCGCTCGAAGGCCGAGCGGGCCGCCTGGGGCCCGCTGCTCGAGCGCTACCTGCTCGAGCGGGCGCCGCTGCGCGCGGTCGTGCTGCTCGTCGACGTGCGCCGCGGCCTCGAAGGCGAAGAAGAAGAGCTGCTCGAGTTCCTGCGCCAGCCCTCGCAGGCGACGCGGCCCGAGCCGGGCGTCGTGCTCGTCGCGACCAAGATCGACAAGCTGCCGCTCGCCCAGCGCCACGGCGCCCTCGCCAAGCTCAAGCGCGCCGGCGTCGGCGTCATCGGCTTCTCGTCGGTCACCCGCGAGGGCGTCGACCCCCTGTGGAAGCGCCTACGCTACCACTTGCTCGGCGGCGACGAGCCGCGCCTGGCCGCCGACGCCGCGCCCGAGGCGGCCGAGCGCGCCGAGGCCCCGCCGGCCAGCGAAGCCCAGCCCTCGCCGGCCAGCAAAGCCCAGCCCTCGCCGACCGGCGACACCTCGCCCTCGCGGGCCGAAGGTGCCTCCGCATCGCCCCCCGAGGCCGCCACGCCCACACCGCGCGGCCGAGGTCCCGCCCCACGCCCCGGCCGCCAGGCCGACGCCCGCGGCGGCCCTTCGTCCGATCGCCCCGACCGGCGGCGCGAAGGCTCCTCGTCCGATCGCCCCGACCGGCGGCGCGAGGGCCGTCCCGCCGCCCCGCAGGCCGCCGGGCGCGGCCCCTCGCTCGCCCGCCCCCGCAAGGCCGTGGCGCCGGGCAAGGCGCCCCCGCGCCAGGGCAGCGTGAAGGGCTGGGCCAAGTCGTCGTACGGGCGCAAAGCACCGCGTTGACAGCGCTCGAGCCCAGGTGCTAGCTTCCGCCTCCGAAACGGCCCAAGGCCGGGCGCATAACTCAGCGGTAGAGTGCGTCCTTCACACGGACGAAGTCGCAGGTTCAAATCCTGCTGCGCCCACCATAAAACCGCCAACTTAGGCGGCGTTTCGCCGGCCATGGCGCCCCCTTCGGCGCCGTGCTCCACCGAATGCTCCACCGGGGCGGCGTCCTCGGGTCCGTGCTCCACCGCCCCGGGCGGCCGGTGCTTTCGCGGGGTGAACCGCCGGCGCCGCTCGCCCTCGTCGAAGCGTGCCCCCCGAAGGTGCGGCCCCTCGAGGCCGGCGAGGCGCTCGAGCTGCCCGGGGGCGCCCACCGAGGCGACGAGGCGGAGCAGGGCGCCGCGCATCTCGGTCGGGCTCACGGTCGAGTAGTGCTCCTGCATCCTGGCCGTGGCGTGCCCCGAGATGGCTCGCACGACGACGCCCTCGACGTTCGCGGCGCGCATCAGGTCTTGGTAGGTCCGGCGCATGCCCCGGGGCGTGACCTTCTTTTTGAGGCCGATGGCCCGCGCCACGGCCCGGAAGGGCTTGTCGAGGCACGACCGGGAGCGGAAGCCCCCGGTCTCCGAGGGGAACAGGAGGTCCGACTCGTGCTGCGGCCCGCTCGGGAGCCGGTCGACGTGCCAGCGCAGCAGCTGCACCAGCTCGAGCGGCAGGTGCAGGCGCTGGTCGCGGGCGGTCTTCGTCTTCTCGAGCGCCTCGCCGTCGGTCTGGCTGCGGCGCACGAGCAAGATGTGCTGCGCCCAGAGCACGTCGGGCGTCGGGCCCGAGCGGCGCAGGGGGCGCATCTGCGAGGGGCGCATGCCGGTCGCGAACCCGAGCAGCGTCATGGCGAAATGCTGCGGGTAGAGCTCGGCCATCTTGTCGAGAAAGCGCCGGGCCTCGTCGGGCGTGAGTGAGTTGGGCTCCTCCTCGGTGTACGGCCGGTGGGCCGAGGTGTCGACGGGCTTGACCGACGCGAGCGGGTCGCGGGGCCATTCGAATTCGTTCGCCGCCGTCGTCATGATGACGCGCAAGACCGAGAGCCAGGTGTTGACGCTCGTCGGCTCGGGCGGGGGCAGGGGCGCCCTCTTCGGCGGCGGCCGGCCTTCGGCCTCCGCGCGCCGGTCTTCGAGCTCCCAGGCCGCCCTCTGCCGGGGCGTGGGCTCGCGCGGGGAGGTGAGCACGCGCGCCTTCCAGGCCTCGACCTGCGGGGCCTTCAGGCGCGTGAGGAAGACGTCGCCGAAGGCGGGCACGAGGTGGCGCTCGAGCGCGCGCGCCCACTTGCCGACCGACTGGCTACTCTTGAGCTCCCCCGCGTCGGCCTTTCGCTCGAAGAGCGACGCGGCGTATTCTTTGAAGCGCGTCTTCGCCGGGTCGGGGCCCGCCGTGCCCTCGCGCCGCCTCTCGACCTCGCGGGCCATCGTCGCCTCGGCCGTCGCGAGGTCCGCGCCCGGCAGGCTCAGGGTGAACTCGCGCCGGCGGCCGCTCGCCGGGTCGGTCACCTTGCGGTGCAGGAAGTAGCCCCCGTCCCGGCGCTTGAAGATGCCCGGCCTGACCGGCTCCCTCGCGACCCACGTGTTGTACTTCCTGACCCACTCCGTCGGCATGCGCCCTCTCCCCGGGCCGGAGCCCGCACAGAAACGCGTCGAGGTCCTGAACGCGCCACATCCACGTGCCCGTGCCCCCGCGCCGGCCCGCCGGCAAGACGCGCCGCTCGAGGTGCGCCTTGCGCAGGGCGCCCGCCGTCTTGAAGCCGCAGTAGCGCGCCGCCTCGGCGGTCGTGAGCAGCGGCCTCGGGCCCGCGTTGTCGTTCGCGACGACGTAGGCCGGCCTAGCCACGGCCGGCGCCCTCCCCGCGCGCCGAGCCGGCCCGCGCGGCCCGGAGCATGCCGAGCAGCGCCCCGAGGTCGCGACCCTTCCTGGGGCGCGCCTTCGGCCCGAGCCGCCTCGCCCCGTCGTCGAGGATGACCGGCTCGCCCTTCACCTTCGCGAGGTCGCCGGGGCGCACGCGCCGCACGCCGAGGGCCTCGAGGAGCGCGCGGCGCTCGGGCTCGACCCAGATGCCCCGGCCCCCGTCGGTGAGGAAGAACCCGCCGTTGGCCGACGCGACGCCGGCGAGCAGGGCCTGCTCGGCGATGGCCCGGGCGGCGCCGGGCGGCACCATGTTGCCGATGAGGCCTCGCTGGTCGGTGCTCCCCCCGCCGAAGTCGAGCGCCTTGCCCCCGTGCTCGGCCGGCAGGTCTTGCAGGCGCGCGAGCTCCAAGGTGGTGAGCGGCCGGTGCCACGCCCCGCCCGCCGTGACGAGCACGACCGGCACGGGCTCGCGCCGGCGTCGCTTGCCCGAGCCCGCCCAGCGGAACGGGGGCCGGCGCAGGTCGTCGACGATCGCGAGCGGCTCGCCCGGCGCCGAGGGGTCGACGAGGGCGAAGGGCACGGGCACCTCGCCGCCCGCGATGCGGCGCGCCTCCCCGAAGGGCACGACGACGAAGGGCGGGGGCGCGGGGCGCGGGTCGGCGTAGGCGACGGCGCCGTTGTCGATGCACGCCGACGCGCTCACCGCCGGCGACGCCTCGTCGGGGCGGACGACGCCGTAGGCCCCCGCCCGTGGGGCGCAGCCGAGGGGCAGCTCGTCGGCGACGGCGTAGGTGCCGCAGCCGACGGCCGAGGTGCCGGCGACGGCGTGGCTCGGCTCGTCCCGGCGGAGCACGGCGTAGGCCTTGTCGAAGCAGGCCTTCGCGGGCGCGAGCGGCACCGGCGCCGCGACCGAGTAGCGGCCCGACATGGGCCAGGCGTTGCCGCTGACGGTGCCGGCCGCCTCGCCCGGGGCGAGCACGCCGAGCGCGCCCTTGAACCACTCGCGGCCGAGCGGCTGCGCGTACGACGGCGCCCCTTGGCCGGGGCGCCTCGCGCCCGTCACGGTGCCCGAGGGCTCGCCCGGGCCCGTAACGCGGTAGAGGTTGTGATGCGCCTGGCCCGAGAGGTTGAGCGCGAGCGGCACGGCGACGGCGCAAGGGCCGTTCGACCCGCTGCCGCCGACGGTGGACGACGGCTCGCCCCAGGCCTGCACGTGGTGGCGGCGGAAGCGGGCCCGGCGCGGCGTGCCGTCGTCGGGCAGAAGGTCGCGCCAGTCGCCGCCGGGCGGGATGGCCCACAACCTCAGCCAGTTGAGGAAGCTGATCGCGGGCAGCCGGTGCATCGGCCCGCCCTCGGGCGAGCCGGGTGGCGGCAGCGGCGAGAGCACGTCGCCGCAGACCTTGCCGGGCAGCTGCGGCGGCAGGTACACGTAGGCCGGCACCTGGCGGGGGTCGCGGGCGAGGCAGAACCACCTCTTGCGCCACTGGGCGAGGCCCCCGACGAAGCGGCACTCGTGGTAGCCGTCCTGCAGCACGTAGCCGGCGCGCGTGAGCAGCCGGCGCACCTCGGCGAGCACGCCCTTCGCCCGGGACGTGATGCTCGGCACGTTCTCGTAGAGAATCAGCGCCGGCCCCCGGCCGGGCCACGCGTCGAGGACGAGGCGCGTGTGCTCGAGGACGAGCTCGTTCAGCGCGACGTACTTCGCCTCCCGGCTCTTCTTCTCGCTGAGCAGCCGGCTCGCGCCCTGGCACGGCGGCGAGCCGAAGACGGCGAAGGGGGCCGACTCGCCGAAGAGCTCGCGCAGCGTCGACGGCGTCAGCTCGCGCGCGTCGAGGTTCGCCTGCGGGGCGCCCGTCAGGTACTCGAAGGCGCGGCAGGCGTAGGCGTCCTTGTCGAAGCCGCCGGCGAGGTCGAAGCGCGCCCCGACGCCGAAGAGCCGGGCGCGCGCCCGGGCGAAGCCCAAGGCCCCGCCGCCGCCCCCGCCGAACGAGCACGCCACGCGAAAGACCATCTCGTCAGCCACGGCGGCCCCCGTGGCGCCCCTGCGCTCGATCGAGGAGCGGGTCGAGCCACCCCCGCGTCGCCCGGTCGAAGCGCTCGAGCGCCCGCGTGGCCGGGCCCCAGAGCCCGGCCATGACGGCGCCGGCGACGAGGGCGCCGAGGGCGCGCCCGGCGAGGTCGGACCATCGGCGCGCCATCAGGGCAACCCGAAGGGCATGGGGGTGACGTCGTAGGGCACGTAGAGCGGGTGCTCGGGCGCGCCCTTCTTGGTGATGCGCAGGGCCTCGAAGGGCCCGCCGAAGAGCGTGACCTCCCGGGCCCGGCCCCACGTCTCGTGCGCGCCCCACGCGGCGACGATGCGGCCCCCGAGGGCCGCCTCGGCGAACGCGCGGCGCAGGTGCGCGTCGTTCTCGGGCCCCACGACGTCGCGCCCGCCCTCCCTCGCGAGGTCGAGGGCGTCCGGGTCGGTCGCGCGGTAGGCGAACAGGTTGACGACGACGAGCGAGCCGCACCCCCAGCGGCGGGCGAACCCGACGCACTTCTTGACCGTCGGGTCGTCCTTCGAGGAGTCGGCCACGCTCGGGTTGAGCATGCAGAACGTCACCACGTCGCCGGGCCCCCACCGACGCTCGAGGCGGTAGCGGTAGAGGCCGCAGGGCGAGAGCGCGACGCCCTTGCGCGTGTAGGCGACCGGCGGCAGATCGCCCAGGTCCTTCGGCGTCGGGGCGAGGTCGGCGCCGCCGAGCAGGGATACTTGCTTCATGACGCCCTCCGCTCGAGGCTGTCGAAGCGGGTGCACGTCGCGTCGAAGCGCAGGGTGACGTCGCCCGTCGGCCCCCCGCGGTTCTTCGCGATGATGACCTCGCACTCGCCGGGCCGCTCGTCGGGGTCGTAGTAGTCGGGGCGGTGCAGGAAGAGCACGCGGTCGGCGTCCTGCTCGATGGCGCCCGACTCGCGCAGGTCCGAGAGGACGGGGCGCTTGGTCGACCGGCCCTCGACGGCGCGGTTGAGCTGCGCGAGCGCGACGACGGGCGCCTTCAAACGCTTCGCCATCGCCTTGAGGTCGCGGCTGACCGACGCCACCTCCTGCTCGCGGTTGTCGCCCCGGCCCTTGCAGAGCTGCAGGTAGTCGACGACGACGAGCGCGAGGCGCCCCGACCGGCGGGCGGCGCGCGAGCGGAGCGCCCGCGCCGCCGCCTCGACCTGCGCCACGCTCGCCCCCGCCTCGTCGAGCCAACCGAAGGGCAAGGCCCGGAGGAAGCCGAAGGCCTGCCGCAGGGCGTGCGACTCGTCCGCGGTGAGCTCGCCCCGCTCGGCCGCCTTCGCGTCGACCCGCGCCTCGGCGCACGCCATGCGGCCGGCGATCTCGCGCCGGGGCATCTCGAGCGTGGCGAAGAGCACGGCCTCGGGGCCGCCCCCCTGGCGCGAGGCGACGTTGGCGGCGATGGCGCCGGCGAGCGAGCTCTTGCCCATGCCGGGCCTGCCGGCGACGATGACGAGCGCCTCGGGCTTGAGCAGGCCCGCGCGGTAGTCGAGGTCGAAGAACCCGGTCTGCAGGCCGTCGACGTCGCCGCCCGCGTCGGCCGCGCGGTCGTAGGCCGCGAGGGCGTCGTCGAAGGGCCCGGGGCCGTCGTCGAGGTCGGCCGAGCGCCCCTCGAGCTCGAGGGCCTGCAGCTCCGCGGCCGCGTACGCGAGCCAGTCGCCCGCGTCGCGCGCCCGGTACGCCTCGCCTTCGAGCCGCTGGCAGGCCCGGATGCCCTCGCGCAAGAGGGCCCGGCCGCGGACGGCGCGCGCGTGCCCTTCGACGTCGCCGACGAGGCCGGACCCGGCGAGGAGGTGCGCGAGTTCGCCGGCCACCCGGGCGCCGGGCCGCCCCTGGTCGCGCAGCCACGTGGCGGCCGCCACCGGGTCGACGGGCGAGCCCTCGGCCTCGAGCGCGAAGGCCGCCTCGAAGGCCGCGGCGAGCCTCGGGTCGAAGAAGTCCTTCGGCGCGACGAGGCCGCGGACGCGCGAGAGCGCCTCGGCCCCGCCGAGCAGCACGTCGGCGACGAGGGCGGCTTCCGACTCGACGGCGTGCGGCGGGACGCGGGGGCCCGGGCGGCGGGGCAGCTCGACGACCGGCGCCGGGGGGCGCTCGGGGGCGGGCTCGGGCTCGGCGGGGGGGGCTTCGGGCTCTTGCTTCGGGTCGGTCATTCGGCGGCTGGCTTTCGGGTCTGGGCGCGCGCCTCGTAGCGGGCGCGGGCGGCGTCGGGCGGCGGGGCGAAGGGGCGCGGCAGGGCCTGCGCGGGCGGCGGGTCGGCGCGGCCCGGGGGGCGGCCGTTCGGCGGCCGCTCGGGCGAGGCGCGGGCGCAGTAGCGGCCGACGAGCTTGGCGAGCTCGGGCGTGTGCAGCGGGTGCCCGACGGCGGCCTGCGTGCCGGCGTCGCGGGCGGCGTCGGCGATGGCGGCCTTGAGCCACTCGGGCTTCTTGCCGGACGTGGCGGCGGCGCCGGCGAGCTGCGCGGCGAGACGGGGCGTGGCGACGTCAGCGAGCGGGGGGTGGCTCTGCAGCTCGGTCAAGAGCTCGGCCGCGAGGGGGTCGCTCGTGCCGCCCTCGTGCGCGCTCGCGTGTGCATGCGTGCCCGCGCCCTGTGTGTGTGTGAAATTCTCTTCTCTCTTCTCTTTAAGAGCAACGTCCGTGCCGTCACGATTCGTGACGCCGACGTGACCTTTCGTCACGACTCGTGACGCGACCCCGGGGGGTACGTCACGAGTCGTGACCGGCGTGGGACATTCCGTCACGAATCGTGACTTGGCCGCGTCTCGCTCGCGTTGGGCCCTCTTTCGCGCGGCGGGGCTCTGCGCGGCGTCCTGGGCGGCGTCGAAGTCACGAATCGTGACGAGACCGCCCGCGACCGTCACGGCGCGAGACGCGACGAGCGCGGGGAAGTGCTTTTTGACGACGGGGAGCGGGACGCCCGTCAGGCCCGCGACGGCGGCCTCGGCGCCGAGCTCGCCGACGGCGACCGAGCCGCTCGGCCCGGCCTCGATCCACAGGGCCCGGAAGATGGCCTGCGCCTGCCACGAAAGGGCGTGCCAGTCGACGCCGCCGCCCCGGTAGGCTTTGACGCAAGGGGCTTGTGTGTAATCGAGGCCGAACATCCGCGGCGGGTCAGTTCTTCGGGCTCCGGGCCCGGCGGGCCTCGCAGCGAGGGCAGGGGCAGGTCGCCCGGGCGAAGGCGCGGCGCTCGTGCTCGGGCCGCAGCGTCGCCAGGTAGCGGTGCCCGCCGAGCGGCTCGTACGAGGCGACGAGGCCGATCGCGACGAGCCGCAGGAGTGCGTCGACCGGGCCATACGTCGTCGCGAGGTCGTCGCCGAAGAGGCGCAGGGCGAACACGGCGACGGCGAAGGGGTGCCGGTCGAGCACGTGTCGGGGCGAGAGGCCGTCCCGGGCCCCCATCCACTCGGCGGCGAGGCGGAAGGCGCGCGCCCTCGGGCCGCGGTCGGGCGGCATCTCGGGGTGAAAGAACGTCACCTCGACGGTCTCGGGCTTCACGCGCCTTTCCTTTCTTCGGCCGGCGGGGCGTCGAGCGTCTCGAGCACGGCGAGGCCCTCGGGGGTCAGGGCCCAGACGGTGCGGCCGCTCGGGGCCTCCCCCGCCGGGGCGACGAGGCCCGCGCGCGCGGCGGCCCGCATGCGCCGGTCGGTGCCCTCGTCGTCGCTCCCCGCCGGGAGCGGCCCGCGCTCGGCGATGGCGCGCAACAGGGGCAGCCACCGGAGGCGGTTTTGCCCGCGCGTCGTGACGCGCCAGCCCGAGCCCGAGGCCTCGGCGAGGCGGTGGCCCTCGAGCCAGGCGAGCGTCGGCGCGAGCGCCGAGAGCGAGACCTGAAGGCCCACCTCGGCCGAGAGGGCCCGGGCGAGGTCGAACGCCCGCGCCCGCCCGCCCCGCGCCCCGAGCAGGGCGAGCACGCGGCCCGCGTTCGCGCTCGGCAGGTCGAGCGACACCGAGACGCCGAGGCGTGCGCGTTCCGGTTTCACGCGGCCCTCGCTTCCGCCGGCGGGGGCGCGAGCTTGGGGTAGGGCAGCGACGAGGGCAGGTGCTTTTTGGCCGCCCCGGTGAGCCCCCACGCGTAGCGGTGGGGGCCCGGGTTGCGCAGCGGGCGCGTCACCCACGGCACCCACAGCCGCAGCCACTGGGCGGGGTCGACGACGCCGGCGGCCCCGAGGGGCCACGCGCCGTGCCGCTCGAGCAGCTCGGCGGCGTAGCGGCGGCCGCGCTCGCCGGCCCGGACCTTCGAGAGCGCCCGGGCGCTGAGCACCGTCCCGTCGGGCAAGACGCGCTGCGTGCGGGGCGTCGCCCGGCCGAGGTAGGCCGCGTTGTGCGCCTGGTAGATGGTGCCGACGTGGCCGCCGAAGACGACGGCGCCCGCGGCGCTCGTGCGGGGGCAGGGGTCCGAGTGGCTGACGAGCGCGACGAACCCCGAGCGGCGCAGCAGCTCGAAGACGCGCGCGAGGAACCACGTCTCCCCGTTCGCCTCGACGCCGTCGAGCAGGACGAAGCGCCCGAGCTCGGCGCGCTCGAGGCCCCGGCCGGGCAGGCACGAGAGCACGCCCTCCCGCATCGGGTGGCTGACGACGGCGACGCCGGCGAGCTCGCCCCCGCGGCGGTAGAGCCCGAAGCGCGCCCGCGCCGCCGGGTAGCTCCCGCTGTAGTGGTGCGCCTCGACGAAGGCCCTCGCCTCGCGGTCGGTGGCGATGGGCGCGACCTCGTAGCGGCGCGTGTCGATGACCTCGCGGGCGGGGCGGTAGCTGTCGCGCCCCCCGCGCCAGCGCTGGCAGGCGGGCGCGATCAAGGCGAACCGTCCTTCGCCGGCGGGTACCAGGCGACGTCGAGCGGGTCGACGTCGGGCGGGCATTGGGCCCGGCGCCAGCCGAGCGACTCGAAGACGAGGGCGCCCCAGGGGGCGAGGAAGAGGTCGTCCCCCTCGATGCGCTCGCCCCACATGTTGACCCCGACCATGGACACCGACGCCGGCCCGTGCGGGTTGATGTGTCGGGTCGTCTCGGTGAGGCTCCGGAGGCGCCCGCCGAAGTCTTTAAAGAAGTCGTCCGGCGGCCGCTCGCCGCCGTACACGAGGACGGCCCCGCGCGTCGCGCTCTCGCGCCCGGACCACCCGCGTCGCGAGCCGAGCATGGCCCGGGCCTCGTCTCGGTTTTTGCGGGACGAGACCTTGCGACCCGTCACCGCGACGACGAGGCCGCGGGGCGTAAGGATTGCGGCGCCGCCGTCCTCGTCGACGCGGCGCTCGAGCTCGCGTAGATGCGCGAGGCCCGCCTCCCTCGACCATGCGGCCCTCACGACGCCACGTCCTTCCGGGCGGCGAGGTCGAGCGCGAGCGCGCCGGCCCGGGCGCCGAGCTCGTCGATCTCGGCGACGAGGCCCCGCGCCTGGCGGGCCTCGGGGCCCGAGCCCTCGGCGAGGCGGGCGAGGGCCTTTCGGGCCCGGGCGAGGCCGGCGACGGCCCGGCCGGCGAGGTCGGCCGGGGCGGGCGCGCCGCCCTGCTTGAAGAAGATGCGCGCCGGCTCCCACTCCCACTCGTCGACCTCGAGCACGACGGCGGGCCGCACGGTGACGCCGTCGCGCCGGGCGACTTCGACCCGCGAGGGCGCCATGGAGGGGCGCGCGGGCCCGTAGCGCCCGAGCAGCGCGGCCTCGGCGGCGGCCTCGGGCGAGTCGGTTTCAAAGCTGCCGAGGCGCGCCAGCGCCCCCGCGACCTCGGCGAAGACCTCGTAGCGGGCCATCACTCCGCCGCCTCGCTTTCCGTAGCGGCCCCGAGGCCGTCGAGCCCGGCGAGCAGGAGCGCGACGACGCGGGCGGCCGCCTCTTCGTCGGTGGGCCCGACGAGGGGGCGGCGGATGGCCGAGCGGGCGCAGGCGGCCATGGCCGACGGGGCGAGCGCGTCGGCGGTCCGCAGGGCGCTCTCGAGCTTGCCCTGGGTGGCGCGCAGGAAGGCCTCGCGGTCGGGCGCGGCGAGGTAGAGCCGCACCGCCGAGTAGCAGAGGGCCTGCGGGAGGCGGAAGGGAGGCAGGCGCGCGAAGTCGTGCGAGAGGCGGGCCGCCGCGTCGCGCATCTCGGCCGCGAGCGAGCGCACGGGCGCCGTGCACCCGAGCCGCGAGCGCACCCGGTCGTAGTCGCGGGCGAGGTCGCGAAGGGCCTCGAGCCGCCCGTCGAGGGCCCTCACAGGCCCACCGCCCTTCGCACGTCGGCCGCCGCCCGGCGCTTCTGGTCGGCCAGGCGGTCGAGCAGCGCGGCGAGCTTGTCGCCGAGCGAGGCGAGGGCCTCCGAGCGCGTGCCGCCCGCGCCGATGAGCTTGTCGGAGGCGAGCCGGTCGTCGGCGCCGTAGAGCAGGGCCTCGTAGCCGCCGCCGTCCTGGGCGTCGGCCTCGGCGAAGCGCACGCCCACGACCTCGCCGAGCGCCTCGCTCGCCGTGGCCGCGACCTCGGCGAGGGCCCCGAGCGCCCGCTCGAGCGCCGCGTCCGCGGGGCTCACGCCGGCCTCCCGGCGCCGAAGAAGAGGTGCAGGCGCCGGGCGCACCGCAGGGCGAAGAAGCGCCGGAGGGCGCCGGCGAGGGCCCGG
>DASTPP010000081.1:0-8343 GCA_035762175.1 Polyangiaceae bacterium
CGGCGCGGCGGGCGTGGCGGGCACGGGCGGCGCGGGTGGCGCGGCCGGCGCGGGCGGCACGGCGGGCGTGGGCGGCACGGCGGGCGCGGGCGGCACGGCGGGCGCGGGTGGCGCGGCGGGCGCGGGCGGCGCGGGCGGGCAGGCCGCCACCTGCCTGCAGGCGACCGGGCCGGGCACGGCCCTCGGCGAGGCGCTCGAGGACGGCATGCTGCGGGGCACGGTCGCGGTGCAGGACGCGGCGAGCTGCGCGCGGACCTACGTGCTCACGACCAACGGCCCGCTGCGCGACGACACGCCGGGCAACCCCCGCAGCGTCCGCGAGGAGGCGGGCGCGCCCGTCGTGCGCACCGGCCACGCGATGTTCGACGCGCTCTACGCGCTCGCGATCGAAGAGGCGCGCCAGAACTCGGTCGACGCCATCTCCGACGGCTCGTTCAACAACGGGCAGGGCATCGCCTGCGACCCGGGCGGCTGCTTCGAGACGGGCCTCAAGTGGAAGTACGTCTGGACCCGCGACACCTCGTACTCGGTCGCGCTCGGCCTCGGGCTGCTCGACCCGACGCGGGCGGTCAACTCGCTCACGTTCAAGACGAGCCCGCGCCGCGGCGACGGCGCCAAGCGCGAGATCGTGCAGGACACCGGCACCGGCGGCAGCTGGCCCATCTCGAGCGACCGCGTCGTCTGGGCGATGGGCGCCTGGGAGGCCCTGAAGTACCTCGAGGGCGAGGCGCGCACGGCCTTTCGAGACCTCGCCTACGACGCCATCGTCAACACCGCCGAGCGCGACCGGCTGGTCGTCTGGGACGCGGCCGACGGCCTGTACCGGGGCGAGCAGAGCTTCCTCGACTGGCGCGAGCAGACCTACCCCGACTGGACGCGCGACGACGTCGTGCACATCGGCATGAGCAAGGCGCTCGGCACCAACGTCGGGCACCTCGCGCTGCTCGACGTGGCCGCGAAGCTCGCGACCGAGAAGGGCGACGCGGCGGCCGCGACGAAGTACGCCGGCTGGGCCGAAGGCGTGCGCTCGGCGCTGCGGGCGAGGCTCTGGCTGGAGGGCCGGGGCCTCTACTCGTCGTTCCTCACCACGACGCTCGACCAGGCCCCGACCCAGCGCTTCGACCTGCTCGGCGAGGCCCTCGCGGTCCTCTTCGACGTGGCGACGCCCGAGCAGGCGCCGACGATCGTCGCGCGCTACCCGCACCTGCCGAAGGGCGCGCCGGTCATCTGGCCGCAGCAGCAGAACACGCCCATCTACCACAACCGCGCGATCTGGCCCTTCGTCACCGCGTTCTGGGCCAAGGCGGCGGCCAAGGCGGGCAACGCCCCCGCGATCGAGAACGCCGTCGCGTCGCTCATGCGCGGCGCGGCCCTGAACCTCTCGCACATGGAGAACTTCGAGGCCGTCACGGGCTCGAACAACGTCTCCGACGGCCCCTACTCGGGCCCCGTGGTCAACTCGCAGCGCCAACTCTGGAGCGTCGCCGGCTACGTCGGCGTCGTGCACGAGCTGGTCTTCGGCCTCGAGGCCTCGCAGACCGGCGTGCGCTTCCGGCCGAAGCTGACGGCGGGCCTGCGCTCGTCGCTCTTCGGCGGCGCCGACTCGATCGCCATCAGCAACCTGCCCTACAAGGGCAAGCGCCTCTCGGCCCGGGTGCGCCTGCCCGCCGCCGACGCCGCCGGCGCGGGCCTGCTCGAGGTGCGCTCGGTCGAGCTCGGCGGGCGCGAGCTCGGCGACGCCTTCGTCGACGCGTCCGAGCTCGCCGCGGGCGAGAACGTCTTCGAGATCGAGCTCGGCCCGGCCGCCGGGCCCGCCGCGACCATCACGCTATTCGACACCGCCCAGGTCACCGGCGCCAACTACCGCCACTACTACGGGCCCCGCACGCCGATCGCGGCCGCGCCCGCGCTCGACGCCGGCGCCGGCCGGCTCTCGCTCAAGTGGGTCGTGGGCGAGAGCCCCGCGGACGTCACCTTCAACGTCTACCGCGACGGCGTGCGCGTCGCCGAGAACCTGCCCGGCACGACCACCACCTGGGTCGACCCCGCGAGCGAGGCCCACGCGACCACCAGCTACTGCTACACCGTCGAGGCCGTCTTCGTCGCCTCGGGCAACGCCTCGCAGCACGCCCAGCCCCAGTGCTACTTCGGCCCGGCCAACGCGCGCGTGCAGACCTTCGGCGCCCAGAGCCTGCAGGCCGTCGGCGGCCAGCTCGTCACCGGGGGCGCCTTCCCCTACTACCAAGACTGGGGCAACCCCCCCGACACCCTGCGCGTCGTCTCGTTCACGCCGGCGCGCACGGGCCGCTACCTCGTGCAGGCGCGCGCCGCCAACGGCAACCACAACGAGACGACCGGCATCACCGGCGGCGTCAAGGCGCTCGAGGTGCGGCAGGGCGATCAGGTCGTGGCGAGCGGGCAGCTCTCGATGCCGCACACCAACGGCTGGACGAACTTCCGCGACTCGAGCTTCGTGCCCGCCACCCTGCAGGCCGGCGTCGCCTACACGATCGTGCTGCGCGAAGACGCCGCCTCGGGCAACATGAGCGACCTGAAGCACTTCGAGTACTACACCGGCGGCCCCGGCGGCCCCACGCGCGTGAACAAGGTCAACGTCGCCGAGCTCAAAGTGCTCGAGATGGGGCCCTGAGGGGCGCCCCCGACTGAAGTCGGGGGCAACGAACGCCCGCGGAAACGGCCGTCCAAGCCCTGCCGGAGGCAGGGCTCCCGCGAGGCGAGCCGCTGGCGCAGGCTCGCCCGGGGGCCGGAGCCCGAGAGAGCCCTGCCCCCATCGAGGGGGCGGGCTTTGCTCTCCGAACCGGCGCCGAGGTCGCGCGGCACGACAGGGCGGTGGCTGCCCCCGAGTTCACTCGGGGGCAGCGTGCGGGCCGGCCCCGCTAGAACTTGCCCGTCACCGACAAGAAGGTGAGCTTGTCGTTGGTCTCGCGCAGGCGGCCGGTCAGAAGACGCACCACGTTCCACAAGACCTCGTAGGCGAGGTCTTTGTGCAAAAAGAGCAGATCGTCGAAGCCGTCTTTGGCGATGGTGAGCAGGCGGCAGCGCTCGTGCACGCGGGCGTCGGCGCTGCGGGGGGCGTCGTCGAGCAGCGACATCTCGCCGAAGACGGCGCCGGGGCCGAAGACGGCGAGGGCCTCTTCGCCCATGCCCGGCACCTCGCGGCTGATGCGCACCTTGCCTTCGAGAATCAGGTAGAGCTTGTCGCCGATGTCGCCGTGCCGAAAGATGACGTCGTTCTTGGCGTACTCTTCTTCTTGAGCGACGTGCGCGATGAGCGCGAGCGCCTCGGGCGTCAGCCCGCGAAAGAGCGTGATGGCGCCGAGCTGCTCGATGCGCTGCTCGTTGATGCCGGGCGAAGAGGGCAGCCGAGGGGCGACCTGGGTCACACGCTCCATGATAGCGTCAAGTGGTCATGGGTGACGCCCCATTCGCCCGGGCGCCCTCGCCGCCCCTCGCCTCCGCCCTCTCCTGGCCGCCCTCGGCCCCGCCGCCGCCCGACTCGGCGCCGGCCCGAAAGGGCGAAGAGCGGCTCGCGGCCGCGCGGCGCGCCCAGGGCCCCTGGGCCGAGCTGCCCGCCTGGCGGCGGGCCCGCGACGTCGCCGGGGTCCGGCGCCGCCTGCTGGCCAACGCCGAGGCGAGCGCCGAGCTGGTCGCCGGCGAGGTGGGCAAGCTGCCCGAAGAGGTGCTCTGGCACGAGGTCTTGCCCTGCGCCGAGGCCGTCGAGCGCTGGCGCGATCTGCTCGCCGAGGGGCTCGAGCCCGACGAGGTGCCCATCGGCCCCCCGCCCTTCGCGGGGCGGCGGGCGCTCGTCTACCGCGAGCCCCGGGGCGTGCTGGGCGTCGTGCCGTCCGACGCCGACCCGCTCGCCTCGGCGCTCGGCACGGCCGTGCCCGCGCTGATGGCGGGCAACGCCGTCGTCCTGCGCCCCTCGGCCCGCTCGCTGCGCACCGCGGAGCTCGTCGAGTCGCTCTTCGAGCGCGTGGTGCCCCCGGGGCTCGTCACGGTGCTCGGCCCCGAGGCCGAACTCGACGGGCCCTTCCTCGACGCGGTCGACGCCGTCGTCGTCGAGGGCCGCGCCGACGAGGTGCAGCCCTGGCTCGGGCTCTGCGCGTCGGCGGCGACGCCCTGCTTCGCCCGCGCGCGCTCGCCCGGCGTCGCCTTCGTGCTCGAGGGCGCCGACCTCGGGCGCGCCGCCGACGCGCTCGCCTGGGCCGCCGTCTCGGGCGCGATGCGCGGCTCCCCCTTGCGCTTCGCCTTCGTCGCGCGGGGCCTGCTCGAGCCGCTCGCCGCCCGGCTCGAGGCCTCCGCCGCCGCCGCCGCGCCCGCGGGCGGGGCGCCGGGCCTCGCCGAGGGCGCCCGCCCGCGCCGGCTCGAGCCGTCCGCGCTCGCCGCGCAGCCGCCCGGGGGCCCCTTCGCCCTCGTCGCCCTCGACGATCCCGAGGCCGCGCTCGCGGCGCTCGGGCCGCTGCGCCCCTTCGGCTTCGTGAGCGTCTGGTCGGGCGACCGCCGGCGCGCCGAGGCGCTCGCCCGAAGGGTCGACGCGCCCGTCGTCACGCTCGACGAGCTCGCCTCGCCCGCCGCGCTCGCCGCCCTGCCCTGGGCCGGCCCCGGCCCGGGCGCGGGCGCGCACCGCACGCTGGCCGAGCTGACGCGGGCGAGGCTCGTCGTGCGCGGCGGCCGGCGCGCGTACGTCGGGCTCGCCGGCTTCCCCTACTCGGCCGCCTGGCGCGCGCTCGCCCGCGCCTTCGCCCGCGCCGCCGGCGCCGCCGAGCTCGCCGCGCGCCTCGGCGCCCTCGCCTCGCTCGGCCGCGCGCTGCCGAAGCGGTGGCTCAGGCGCTGACGCCGGCGGGCCGCCCCCGAGCGAGCGCGGGGGCGCGCGCCTCTCAGTCGCCCTCGCCGAAGCGGAGCAGCGCCGCTCAGTCGCCCTCGCCGAAGCGGAGCAGCGACACGACCGGCGTCGGCCCGAGGCGCGCCCGGCCGCCGAGGAAGTCGAGCTCGACCACGAACGCGTACGCCGAGACGAAGCCGCCCTGCCGCCGCACGAGCTCGCCGGCGGCGAGCGCGGTGCCGCCGGTGGCGAGCAGATCGTCGACCACGACGACCTTGGCGCCGCTCTCGATCGAGTCGACGTGGATCTCGAGCGCGGCGCTGCCGTACTCGAGATCGTAGGCGACGCGATCGGTCTCGGCGGGCAGCTTGCCCGGCTTGCGCAGCGGCACGAAGCTCGCGTTCAGGCGGGCGGCGAGCGCGCCGCCGAAGATGAAGCCGCGCGCCTCGATGCCGGCGATGACGTCGACGTGGTCGGCGATGAAGTGCTCGGCGAGCGCGTCGAGCACCATGTGAAAGCCCTTCGGGTCGGCGAGCAGGGGGGTGATGTCTTTGAACAAGATGCCCGGCTTCGGAAAGTCGGGCACGTTGCGCAAGAGCCCGCGCGCGTAGGCGAAGCGGCCTTCGCCGGAGCCCGGGGCCTCGCGCGCCGCGGCGGCGGCGCCGCGGGGCAGGCCGCGGGGGGTGGGCGCCGGGCGGGCGGGCGGGCGGGGCGTCTTCGACCCCGGCGGTCGGTTCGACGGCGGTCTGGGCATCGCGCACCTCGGTTTACCACATTCGGGCCCGCGCCCGGGCGCCGAGCTTCGCTTTTCTGTCGCCCCGCGGCCCCCGCCGCCTCAGCGCCCCGGGCCCAGGGGGCGCGCGGCGATCGAGGCGACGAGCGAGCGGCACGCGTCGGTCTGGCCGAAGGCGGTCAGATCGAGCACGAGGGGCGTCAGGCTCGCCTCGCCCGCGTCGTAGGCCTCGGTGTCGGCGCCGAGGGCCTCGGGGTGGGTGACGCCGCCGCCGCCGATCCACAAGTATTCGCGGCCCCGGGGGTCGAAGGCGACGGTGACCTCGTCGTCGTAGACGCGCGAGCCGAGCACCGTCGTGCGCAGCGGCCAGGGCCCCTCGCCCGGGGGCACGTTCAGGTTGAGCAGGGGCGTCACCTGCTGCCGCGGCTGCGCGAGCAGGGCGCGGGCGACGTCGGCGGCGAGCGCGGCGGCCGCCGGGCGCGAGGCGCGGGTGTCGGCCGAGGTCGCGAGCGCCCGCACGCCCCGCAGCGCCGCCTCGCGCGCCGCGCCGACGGTGCCCGAGTAGAACACGTCGTAGCCGAGGTTGACCCCGTGGTTCAGGCCGCTCACCACCAGGTCGGGCCGCCGCGGCAGCGCCCCCGATCGGCCGTTGAGCGCGACGTAGACGCAGTCGGCCGGCGTGCCGTCGAGCGCGAAGAGCCCGGGCTCGACGCGGCGCAGCCGGAGCGGGCGGTGCAGCGACAGCGAGTGGCTCGTCGCGCTCTGCTCGGTCTCGGGGGCGACGACGATGACCTCGCCGATCGCCTCGAGCGCCGCGCGCAACGCGCGCAGCCCCTCGGCCTGGTAACCATCGTCATTGGTCAAAAGAAGGAGGGGTCGCTCGGCCAAGGCGGGCCAAACCCTACCGGCCTGGGCGCCGAGCGCAAGGGCCGCGGCGCCCCGCGCGCGGCGGCGGGCGAGGTGCAGCGCCTGGGCAAGGCCCTGCCCGGGCCGCGGCGCCCCGCGCGCGGCGGCGGGTCGCGGGCCCCCGGACGATCCCGAGCCGGCCCCCCCCACCCCGCGCCCCACGCCGGGCCGAAAACGCGGTAGGCAAGCCCAGCCGCATGGCCGCCCACTCGCACATCTTCCTCTCGCCGGGCCTCTTCGGCTTCTCGCGCCTCGGCTCGTACGACTACTTCTGCCACATCGAAGCCGGCCTCGGCCGGCGCTTCCGCGACGCCGGGCGCGAGGCGTGCTTTCACCTCGTCGACGCCCACCCGACCTCGTCGGTGCGCCGCCGGGCCGCGCGCCTCGCCGAGCTCATCGACCAGCGCGCCGACGGCGACGGGCCCATTCACCTCGTCGGCCACTCGACCGGCGGCCTCGACGCCCGCCTCATCGCCTCGCCCTCGGTCAACGTCTCGGGCGACCCGCGCCCGCGCGCCTGGGGCCACCGCCTGCGCTCGGTCGTGTCGATGAACACGCCGCACTACGGCACCCCCCTCGCCTCGTTCTTCGCCACCGTCTCGGGCCACCGGCTGCTCGCCGCCATCTCGGCCCTCACCTTCGTCGTCCTGCGCCTCGGCGCCCCCCCGCTCGCCCTCGGCTCGGCCCTCATCGCCGCCTTCGGCCGCATCGACCGCCTCGTCGGCATCGAGCTCGAGCTCTTCGAGCGCCTCGTCGAGCGCCTCGTGCGCCTGCTCGACGACGCCTCGAGCGACGAGCTGCGCGCCTACCTGCGCCTGCTCCGCGCCGACCAGGGCGCCATCATTCAACTGTCGCCCGAGGCGATGGACCTTTTTCAAGCCGGCGTCGAAGACAACGTCGAGGTCGCCTACGCCGCGACGGCCTCGTACGTCCCGCAGCCGAGCGTCATTCACTGGGCCCGCGCCGCCCTCACCCCCTGGAGCGATCTGTCGGCCATCGTCTTCGGCGCCCTGCACCGCCTCACCGCCCTCGAGAACGCCACCTACCCCTGCGGCCCCCCGGGCGACGAGGCCGACCGCACCCTGCGCCGCTTCTTGACCGCCCTGCCCCCGCCCGCCGCCAGCGACGGCGTCGTGCCGCTGCGCTCGCAGATCCGCGGCGATGTGCTCTGGGTCGGCCTCGGCGACCACCTCGACGTCGTCGGCCACTTCGGCAAAGATCGCGACCCGCTCGGCGGCCCCCCCCACGTCGACTGGTTGATGTCGCGCTCGGGCTTCAACCGCCAGCGCTTCGACGAGCTGATGGACGCCATCGCCAAGTTCTTGCTCGCCGCCGAAGACCGCCTGCAAGACGCCGTGCCCAGCATCACGCCCTGATCGGGCGGCCCCGGCCGAGCTCGGGGGCCGGGCGCGCGGCCTGGCCGAGCGGGCCGAGGCGCGCGGCGAAGCGAAGGGCGAGCGGCGGCGCGCCCTGCCCGCCGCCTGGGCGCGCGAGGCGCTCGACGGCGGCGCGCCCTGAGCCCCCGACGGGCCCCGTCGTGCTACGCTCGAGCCGCATGACGCAGCCGCGCTGGCCCCACGACGCAGGCCCCCTGCCGACGCGCATCGACCAGGTGCGCGAGGGCGACCGCTACGAGCTGAGCGAGGGGCGGGCCGTCTATTGCGCCCCGGCCCAGTTCAAGCACGGCGGCCCGCACGCGCTCGGCCCCCTGACGCTGGCGAGCGACCCGTCGGTGACCGAGATCGGCACCGACGTCGGGCACGTGCTGGGCGAGGGCACGCTGCGCGCGCCCGACCTGTCGGTGGGCGAGATGGGCGCGGGCGAGGGCGGGTGGGCGACCAAGGCGCCGCCGCTGGCG
>DASTPP010000082.1:0-37085 GCA_035762175.1 Polyangiaceae bacterium
CCCCCAGCGTGCGCGCCTCGCCGCGGCCGGCCGCCGCGCGCCCGGCCGCCGCGCGCCCGGCCGCGGGCCGCGTCGCGCCGGCGCCGACGGCGGCGCGGGCGGGGTCGACGCTGCGGTCGAAGGTGATGACGCTCGTGCGGCTGCGGGCGGCGCCCGACCGGCGCAGCTCGGTGCAGCTCTGGAGCGACTTCTGGACCGGCAACTGGTTTCTGGTCGACCACTTCGACGACGACGGGCGGCGCTTCCTGGTGGCGCGGCGCTACGGGCACGGCGTCCGGCAGGGCCTGTCGTCGCGCCAGTGGCAGGTCGCGCAGCTCGTGGCCGAGGGCCTCGCCAACAAGCAGATCGCGCACGAGCTCGGGCTCGCCGAGTCGACCGTGGCGACGTACCTGGCGCAGGCGATGGCCAAGCTCGGGGTCCGCTCGCGCATGGAGCTGCCCCGGCTGATGCCGCTCGAGCGGCGGCGGGGGGGGCGATGATGGCCGCCCCGCGCGCGCGCGGTCGCGGGGCCCGGCGGCGGCCCCCGGTCGAGCCGGTCGCCCCGGACGAGCGCGGCCCGGCGCCGCCCTCGGGGCTGCGGGCCTACAAGTTTGTCGACAAGGAAGAGCAGTACCTCGTGCTGAGCTTCCCCGTCGCGGCCGCCGCCCTGCCCGAGCAGCTGACGGACGCCGAGCGCGTCGTCTTGCGCGAGCTCTTGGCCGGCAAGAGCAACGCCGAGATCGCCGACGCGCGCGGCACCTCGCCGCGGACGGTGGCCAATCAGATCAGCTCGCTGTACCGAAAGCTCGGGGTCGCCTCGCGCGCCGAGCTCGCCGCCCGCTTCGGCGCCGCGCTCTGAGCGCGCCGCCCGGCGCCGGGGCCCGAGGGGCCCGGCCGGCCGCGGCGCGGGGCGCCCCGCGAGCGGGACGGAAGCTCCGGCCGGGGCCGACGCCGCCCTAGCCGAAGGCGGCGCGTCCACGTAGACTACGCCGAACACCTCGGGCTCGGGCCCCGGCGTGTCGTTCCTCTACGAGACGGAAAGCGAAGGCGGCAGAATGCGAGTAACGTGCGACGGCTGCGGGGCCAAGTACGCGATCGCCGACGAGCGCTTGCAGGGGCGCTCGGTGCGGGTCAAGTGCAAGAAGTGCGGCGCGAGCATCGCCGTCGGCGCCCTCAACGCGGCCGGGGGCGCGGCCCCCGCCGAGCCCACCTGGACGGTGCTGCTCGACGACGGCGAACAGAAGCCGGTCACGCCCGAGCAACTCGCGGAGCTCTACCGCGAGGGCACGGTGCACGACGACAGTTACCTCTGGAAAGACGGCATGGGCGACTGGCTGCCCTTGAGCGAGCTCGAAGAGGCCAAGCGCATCGTCTCGGGCGCGCCCGAGCCCGGGGTCGAGGTGACGGCGGTCCCGGTGGCCGACCCCGCGGCGCTCGCGCCGGCCGAGCGGGCGCGGCGGGCGGTCACCAGCAGCCCCAACGTCGACCTCTTCGGCGAGGGGGGGGCCACGCCCAAAACCCCGGGCGCGGCCGCGCCCCAGGCCGCCTCGCCCGCGCTGCGCTCGGAGGCGACGCCCCTGTCGCCGCGCGCGGCGGGCGGCGAGGCGACGCCGCTCTCGGCGGGCTCGGCGCCGGTGTCCCAGCGGCCCGGGGTCGAGGCCGCTCCGTTCTCGTCGCGCGCGGGCGCGGCGCCGTTCTCGTCGCGCGCGGGCGCGGCGTCGGCCTCGCCGCGATCGGCGGGCGAGGGCCTCTTCGGCCCCTCGTCGTCGCCGGGCTCGCGCCGGGCGGCGGCCGAGCCGGCGCTCTCGCCGCGCGCGGGGGCCCCCGCCCCGGGGCGCTCGGCCTACGACGATCGGGTCAACGCCTCGCTGAGCGGCTCGCGCAACGACGATTCGGTCCTCTTCTCGGTCGCCGCCCTGAGCGCGACGCCGAAGAAGAGCGCCCCGGCGGCGCCGGCCGAGGCGAAGGCGCCGGAGGCGGCGGCGGCCCCCGCCGCGCCCGGCGTCATCACCTCCGACGCCGAGGCGTCGGGCATGATCGACATGCGCATCCTGTCGACGATGCACAGCAAGGGCCCGAAGAAAGAAGAGAAGCGCGAAGACCGGGTCGACGATCTGATGAACATGGGCCTGTCGGGGCCGCTCTTCGGCGGCCCCTCGCTCACCTCGCCCTTGCTCGCGCCGCCCCCGCTCGAGGCGCCCCCGGCGCCGCCCGAGCCGCCCGCGCCCGAGCCGCCCCCGGCCCCCGCCGCGGCGGCCGAGCCGGCCCCGAGCTCCGGCGGCACCGCGCGCGACGCCGAGGCGCCGCCCATCGCCGCGGCGGCGACGCAGCCGAGCGCGCCGCGCTCGAAGCTGCCGCGCTGGGCGCCCTTTGCGGCGGGCGGGGTCGGGCTCCTGCTGCTCGGCGCGATCGGCGTGAGCGCGCTCGGCGGCCCCTCCGACGCCGAAAAAGAGGCCGCCACGGCGACGGCCGCCAAGGCCAAGGCCGACACGGCCGCGGCGCGCGAGGCGCCCCCGCCCGCGGCCGAGCCCGCGCCCGCGCCCGAGCCCGCGGCCGACGCGCCGAAGGCGGCCGAGGTCGCGCCGGCGGCCCCCGAGGCGGCTCCGGCCGAGGCGCCCAAGGCCGACGAGGGCGCGGCACCGGCCGCCGCGGCGGCGCGGCCCGAGGCGGCCGCCGCGGCGCCCCGCCCGGCCGAGGCGCGAAAGCGCGACGAAGAGTCCGGCAAGAAGCGGCGCGAGCGCGAAGAGGCCGAGCGAAAAGAGGCCGAGCAGCGCCGGGCCGAGCAAGAGAAGAAGGCGGCCGAGGGCAAGGCCGCGGCGGCGGCGGCCGCGGCGGCCGCGGCGCCGGGGGGCACCGCGCCCTTCGACCGCGGGGCCGCGTCGGCCGCGCTCAGCAGCGCCTCGGGCGGCGTCTCCGCGTGCAAGAAGGCCGACGGGCCTTCGGGCCTCGGGCGCGTCGCGGTCACCTTCGCCCCCTCGGGCGTCGTCTCGAGCGCGGTGGTCGAGGGCCCGCCCTTCGCCGGCACCCCCGTCGGCGCGTGCGTGGCGGGCAAGTTCCGCGCGGCCAAGGTGCCCGCGTTCGCGGGCCCGCCCATCACCGTCAAGAAGAGCTTCTCGCTCTGAGCCCCGGCCCCGGGGGCAGGCCCTCGCCGCCCCCGGCCGCCCGCTCGAGCGCGGCGCGCAGCCGCCCGGCGAGCGCGGTCTGCCGCTCGTCCTGGCGGCCCTCGGCGAGCGCGAGCGCGATGGCCTCGGGGTCGGCGACCAGCACGACGAGGCGCTTGCCGCGGGTCACGGCCGTGTAGAGCAGGTTGCGCGAGAGCAAGGCGTAGTGCTGCCGCAGCCAGGGCACCACGACGGCCGGGTACTCGCTGCCCTGGCTCTTGTGGATGCTGACGGCGTAGGCGAGCGCGAGATCGTCGAGCCGCTCTTCGCCGTACGAGACGAGCCGGTCGTCGAGGCGCACCGAGAGCCGCGCCCCGCGCTCGTCGACCGCCGCGACGAAGCCGATGTCGCCGTTGTAGACGTCGCGCTCGTAGTCGTTCTTCGTCTGCATCACCTTGTCGCCGACGCGCCAAAGGCGCGGCCCCCGGCGCAGGCCCGGGCCCTCGGGGTTGAGCGCCTGCTGCAACTCGTCGTTGAGCGCCAGCACGCCCGCGGCCCCCTTGTTCATCGGCGTCAGCACCTGCACCTCGCGCCGCGGGTCGAGCCCGAACGCGCGCGGCAGGTGCCGGCAGACCAGGTCGCGCACCGTCTTGCGGGCCCCGTCCGGGTCGCGCCGGGCGACGACGAAGAAGTCGCCCTCCGGGCCCTCGCTCGTCAGCGGCGGCTCGCCCGCCCGGATGCGGTGGGCATTATCGAGGATGAGCCCGCCGCCCGCCTGGCGGAAGACCTGGTCGAGCCGCACCGAGGGCACCAGGCCGCTGCGCAAGAGGTCGCGCAGGACGGCGCCCGGGCCGACGCTCGGCAGCTGGTCGACGTCGCCGACGAGCACGAGCCGCGCCCGGTCGGGCAGCGCCTCGCAGAGGGCGCGCGCGAGCTCGACGTCGAGCATCGACGCCTCGTCGACGACGAGCGCCCCGAGCTCGAGCGGCCGGCCGCGGTTTCGCAGGAAGGCGCCCGAGCGCGGGTCGACCTCGAGCAGCCGGTGCAGCGTCGAGGCCTCGCGGCCGGTCGCCTCCGCGAGGCGCTTGGCGGCGCGGCCCGTCGGGGCGGCGAGCCCGGCGCGCAGGTTCGCGCGGCCGTAGAGCGCGAGCAGCGCGCGCACGAGCGTGGTCTTGCCGACGCCGGGGCCGCCGGTCAAAACGAGCACCTTGTGGCGCGAGGCGGCCTCGACCGCGCGCGCCTGGGCCCCGGCCAGGCGCAGGCCCGCCGCCCGCTCGAAGGCGGCGGCCGCGAGCGCCGGGTCGCCGAGCGGCGGGGCGGGCGCGGCGAGCAGGCGGGCGAGGGCGCGGGCGAGGCCCTCCTCGGCGTGAAAGAGCGCGGGCGTCGTGACGCGCTCGCCCCCGGCCGACGGCTCGACGACCGCGCGCGACGCGAGCGCGACCCGGTCGAGCGCGCCGGAGAGCGCCTCGGGGGCCTCGCCCGCGAGCGCCGCCGCCTCGCGCACGAGCGCCTCGCGCGGCACCGAGGTGTGCCCCGCCTCGGTCGCCGCCGCGAGCGCGTGCAGCGCCGCCGCCTCGAGCCGCTCGGGGTCGCGCCGGTCGGCGCCGAGGGCGCGCGCGATGCGGTCGGTCGCGGCGAAGCCGAGCCCGGGCAGCTCGTCGGCGAGCCGGAAGGGGCGCGCCCGCACCGCGTCGACGGTGCGCGCGCCGAAGCGCTGGAAGAGCCGGTGCGCCATCGACGCCGTCAGCCCGTGCCCGCGCAGGAACATGAGCGCGTCGCTCGCCGCGCGCCGCTCGGCCCACGCGCGCCCGAGCGCGAGCGCCGTCTTCGGGCCGATGCCCCGCACCTCGGCGAGCCGCCCGCCCCCCTCGTCGAGCGCCGCGAGCGCGCCCTCGCCGAACTGCTCGACGATGCGCCGGGCGAGCACCGGGCCCACGCCCTTGACCACGCCCGAGCCGAGGAAGCGCTCGAGGCCGACGAGCGTGGTCGGCGTCAGCACCGTCACCGCGTCGGCCACCACCCGCGGGCCGAAGCGCGCGTCGGCCTCGCGCCGGCCCCGCACGTGCACCTCGGCGCCGGGGGTGACGCGCGCGAAGACGCCCACCACGGTCTCGAGCCGCCCGTCGTCGCGCGCGACGCGCAGCACGCGGTAGCCGGTCGCCTCGTTCTCGAAGGTGACGCGCAGGACGCTGCCCCGCAAAATGACCGCAGTCTCGTCGGCGTCCACGCCCGCGCGCCCAGTGTACCAGGCCGCGGGCCGCGGGCCGCCGCTTTCGCCCGCGCGAGGGGGCGGTGCCGGGCCGGCGGTTTCGCTTGCGCCCGCGCGCGCCGAAGGCAAACGTGGCCGCCCCCACGAAACGATGACCCGCGAACGCCACGCCTTCCTCCGCTGCGGCTGCTCGGCCGCCCGCCTCGGCGCCGCGCCGCGCCCCTTCGCCCTGCCGGGCTCGGGCCGGCACTTCGAGCGCGACCGGCCCTTCCTGCCCCGCCACCTGAGCCTCGACCTCGCCCTCGACGTCGAGCGCCGCTCGATCGAGGGCCGCGCCGCCCTGCGCTTCGAGCGCGTCGACCCGGCCGCCCGCTGGCTGCGGCTCGACGCCGTCGGCTTCGCCCTCGGCCCCGTCACGGTCGAGTCCGGCGAGGGCCCGCGGCCCGCCGAGCACGTCTACGACGGCGAGACGCTCTCGGTCGCCGTGCCCGCCCAGGGCCCGCGCGACGTCGTCGTCGAGGTGCACTACCGCTGCACCCCGCGCCGCGGGCTCTATTTTCTCGCCCCCGACGAGCACGTGCGCGACCGGCCGCGCCAAGTCTGGACGCAGTGCCAAGACGAGGACGCCCGCCACTGGGCCCCCTGCGTCGACCGGCCCAACGTCAAGCAGACGACCGAGCTCAAGGTGCGCGTGCCCCCGGGCTGGGGCGCCCTCTCGAACGGCCGCCTCGTCGCCCACGCGCGGGGGGCGGGCGGCGACACCTTCCACTGGAAGACCGAGCGCCCCCACGCCGCCTACCTGCTCACGCTCGTCGCCGGCGAGTTCGCCGTGCTCGAGGCCGGCGAGGCCGAGGGCGTGCCCGTCTCGTACTGGGTGCCCAAGGGCCGCGAGCGCGACGCCGAGCTCTCGCTCGGCGAGACGCCGAAGATGCTCCGCCACTTCGCCGCCCTCACCGGCACGCCCTTCCCCTGGGAGAAGTACGCCCAGGCCGTCGTCAGCGACTTCGTCTTCGGCGGCATGGAGAACACGAGCGCCACCACGCTCTACGAGCACGCCCTGCTCGACGACCGCGCCCGCCTCGACAACACCGCCGAAGACCTCGTCGCCCACGAGCTCGCCCACCAGTGGTTCGGCGACTACGTCACCTGCCGCGACTGGCAGCACGGCTGGCTGAACGAGGGCTTCGCCACCTTCTTCGAGCACCTCGATCGCGAGCGGCGGCTCGGCCCCGACGAGTACGACTACGGCCTGAAGGCCGACCAAGAGAACTACCTCGCCGAGGCCCGCGGCCGCTACCGCCGCCCCCTCGTCTGCCGCGAGTACGACGCGCCCGTCGACCTCTTCGACCGCCACCTCTACGAGAAGGGCGGGCTCGTCCTGCACCTCCTGCGCCGCGAGCTCGGCGACGAGCCCTTCTGGCGCGGCGTCGGCGAGTACCTGCGCCGCCACGCCTTCGGCCTCGTCGAGACGCGCGACCTCTGCCGCGCCCTCGAGGACGCGAGCGGCAAGAGCCTCGAGCGCTTCTTCGAGCAGTGGGTCGAGCGCCCCGGCCACCCCGAGCTCTCGGCGCGCGTCGAGCACGACCCCGAGTCGGCCCTCCTGCTCGTCCACGTCAAGCAGACGGTCGCCGCGGGCGGGGCGCCCTTCTCGCTCGCGCTCGAGCTCGACGTCGCCGACGGCGGCGGCGGCCCCCCCCGGCGCGAGTGCCTGCGCGTCGAGCGCCCCGAAGAGACCTTCGCCCTGCCCTGCCGCGTGCGCCCCGCCTTCGTCGTCGTCGACCCCCGCCACCGCATCCTCGGCGAGCTCAAGGCCGAGCTGCCCGCCGACCTCTCGCGCAACCAGCTCGCCGGCGCCCCCACCGCCCGCGGCCGCTGGCTCGCCGCCCAGTCCCTCGCCCGCCACGACGACCCCGCGACGCACGAGGCCTTGCGCGCCGCCCTGCACCACGACGGCGCCTTCTGGGGCGTGCGCGCCGAGGCCGCCGCCGCGCTCGGCGCCCTGCGCTCGCCCGAGGCCCTCGCCGCCCTCTGCGCCTCGACCCACCTCGCCCACCCCAAGGTGCGCCGCGCCGTCGCCGCCGCCCTCGGCGCCTTCCAGCGCCCCGAGGCGGCCGAGGCCCTGCGCCCCCTCGCCCTCGGCGACGAGAGCTACTCCGTCGAGGCCGAGGCCGCCCGCGCCCTCGGCGCCACGCGCCAGCCGCTCGCCTTCGACGTGCTCGTCGAGCTGCTCGACCGCCCCTCCTGGGCCGAGCTCGTCCGCGCCGGCGCCATCGACGGCCTGGCCAAGCTGCGCGACGAGCGCGCCGTGCCCCACCTGCTCCTGCGCACCCGCTACGGCCAACCCCCCCGCGCCCGCCGCGCCGCCGCGCGCGCCCTCGCCGCCTTCGGCCCCGACCGCCGCACCCGCGAGGTGCTCGAGGCCCTGCTCGACGACGTCGACCCGCACGTCCGCAACGACGCCGCCATCTCCCTCGGCGAGCTCGGCGACCAGCACGCCCAGCCCGCCCTCACCCGCGCCCTCGACCGCGAAGGCGACGCCCGCGTCCGCCGCCGCCTGCGCGAGGCCCACACCGAGCTCTCCTCCTCCTCGCGCCCCGACCTCGCCCCCCTGCGCGACGAGCTCGAAGGCCTGCGCACCGAGCTGCGCGAGCTGCGCGCCCGCCTCGCCAAGCTCGAAGCCCGCCCCCAGGGCCGCTAAGACCAGCCGGCGCGGCCCCCGACTGAAGTCGGGGGCAACGAACGCCTTCGGGAACGGCCGTCAAAGCCCTGCCGGAGGCAGGGCTCCCGCGAAGCGAGCGGCTTCGCTCGCTCGCCCGGGCGTCACGCTCGGCCCGCGGCGTTCGCTCGCTCGCCCGGGCGTCACGCTCGGCCCGCGGCGTTCGCTCGCTCGCCCAGAAGACGAAGCCCGTGGGAGTCCGGCCCCAGCGAGGGTCGGACTTTGCGCGCCGAATCGGCTCGATGCCGCGCGGCACGCGAGGGCGTTCGTTGCCCCCGACTTCAGTCGGGGGCCGCCGCCCGCCGCCCCTAACTTCCAGACGAACCCGCGCGGCTTGAACGGCGTCGCCACCGCGTAAAGCACCGGCGCCTCGCCCCGCGAAACGCCCGCCCCCACCTCGGTGCCGCTGCGCTGCAGCCACGCCGCCTCGTGCCCGCCCCGATCGAGCGCGAGCCCCTCCGCGCACCCCGCCGTCGCCAGCGCCTCGGCCACCGCCCGATCGCTCTCGCCCGGCCCGTGCGCCACGACCACGTGCTCGCCCCGCGCGCAGATCGCCGCCCGTTCGCGCGACGGCCCCGCCTCGTCGGCCAGCGGCGTCGGACGCCCCCCGCTCAGCACGATCGGCAGCTCCGCCGCGTCGACCGCCCGCTCGTCCGCCGGCGCCGAGCCCACCCGCAGCCGCCCCTCGCCGTCGATCGAGAGCACGCCCTGCCGGCCCCGGAACGCGATCGCCCGCTGCCCCCCCACCATCAGCCCGAGCGGACGCCCCGATCGCGTCGGCCCGAGCCCGAAGGCGGCCAGCACCCGCCGCGACTCGTCGCGATCGAGCTCGCGCGCCGCCCCCTCGCCCCCGTTGCCCTCGCCCCGCCCGGCCCGCACCCGAAAGCTGACCCGCCCCCGATCGAAGGCGTAAAGGTGCACCCGCCCCCCGCCCGCCTCGGCCGACGCTTCGTACACCGCCGGCAGCCACGAGGGCGCCGGCTGCGCGCCCCCGTCGACCGACCAGGCGAGCCCCGTCGCGCCCGCGCCCTCGCCCCCCGCGGCCGCCGCCGGCGCGCCGAAGGGCCGCAGCATCACGTAAAAGAAGTCTTTCGGCGACCACTCGAGGTACCGCTCGGGCAAGATGCTCATCTGCGGCGTGAGCAGGCGCGTGTCGTACTGCCGCTTCGACGCGTCGCGCACGTTCAGAAACACGAAGCCCGTGTGGTGCGGGTTCATGTCGAGGTGCATCCCGTAGGCGCAGCCCGACTGAATCATCGCCTTGCCCAGCGTCGGCCCCGACAGGTCGTCGCCCCACAGGTAGAAGAGGTGCCCCGCGCGCGTCACGCACACGCCCGAGCGCTCGGTCAGCACGCTCGTGCCCGCGAGCTGAAAGCCCCAGATCGTGCGCTTCGACGGGTTCAGCGTCCCGTCCTCGACGAGCGGGTCCAAATTCTGCCGGAACGACACCATCTCGGGCGGCACCGCCTCGCCCGTGCGCCACGAGCCCATGCCGACCCGGCCCGCGTCGGTCACCGCGAGCGTCGCGGCGTCCGGCTTCGGCGGCAAGAGCACGCGCCGATCGACCATCATGCCGTACGCCCCGTGCGTCGTCTTGAACGCCCCGTTGAAGGCGCCGACCACCCGCGACAACACGTCGGGCTCCCGGGGGATCCGCCCCTTCGACGGCGCCCCCGTCAGCGGCTTCGGGTCCTCGACCCCGCCCTCCATGCCGAGCTCGAGCTGGCGCGTGTCCATCGCCACGACCAGCACCTTCGCGTACGGCCGCTGCTGGTCCGGCGCGATCCAGGTCTTGTAGAAGTAGGGCGGCGCCTCGCCCTGCGCGCCCGGCAGCGGCTTGAGAAAGGGCAGGCGCACCGCCTCCCATTCGCCCTCGCCCGCCTCGCCCTCGCGCCAGATCGAGGGCAGCTTCGCGGGCGGCCACTGCCCCTCGTCGTCGCCCGCGCCCGCGCCCGACGCGTCGAGCGGCGGCGAGGGCGGCGGCGCCTCGACCCCCGCGGGCGCCGAGGCCTCGGCGGCCGCCGCCACCGCCACCGGCGCGCGCGGCCCGAACGCCCCGTAGCGCGCCCGCCGCACGGCGTCGCGCGCCCCGAAGAAGCGGTCCTCGAGCCACGCGATCGGCCCCGGCCCCACGAACCCGCGCACCGTGTCGACCGCCCACAAGATCGGCGGCTTTCGCAGGTGCGGCACCGCCTGCACCAGCGCCGGCGTCGCCCCCGGCGCCCGCCGCTCGCTCGCGCGCACCTCGAAGGGCGGCGCCCCCGGCAGCGCCACCGCCAGCGCCGCATCGGGCCGGAACGACAGGCGCAGCGAGGGCACCGGGTGCTCGAGCGAGACATCGGTACGGCCCACCCCCGACCACGAGCCCGTGCCGAACAGGTTCGTCAGCCCCCCGAGCGCGACGTCGAGCGCGCCTTGCGCGTCGATGACCCCGCCGTCGCCCGCGAGATCGAGTAGCGTCACCGTCGAGACCGCCCCGTACGCGACGAGCGAGTACGCCGCGTAGCGCCGCGCCACCGGGCCGTCGCCCGTCAGCGATGACTCGTCGCCGAGCGGCGTCGACGTCAAGTTGACGAGCGACGCGACCGAGACCGGCCGCCCCTCGAGCGAGAGCCGCACCCGCGCCCGGTACAGATCGCGCGGCTCGCCCGGCGCCCGCGACGCGAGAAAGAGCACCCGCCGCCCGAAGAGCGCCTCTTCGAGGAACGAGCCGCCCGCCTCCCAGACGAACTCGCCCGGCGCCACCTCGCCCCCCGCCGCGCGCCCCAGAAAGCGCGCCACCCCCGCGACGCTCGGCTCGGGCGGCTCGGGCGCGCACCCGCGCACCACGATCGCCGTCAGGGCGACGAGCCCGAGGGGCCGGGCGAGCGGGCGGAAGGCGGAAGGAAGGCGAAGGCTCGTCACGCGTGGCCTCGTGCGCGCCCCGCGCCACCGGCCCGGCGCCGCGCCTGCCGCCGGCAGGGGCTCGGCGGCGGCGGGCGCGTTCGTTACGTCAGGACGGAGCGCCCGACGCGAGCTTCGCGATCGACGCGAACGCGGCCGGGTCGGCGATCGCCAGGTCGGCCAAGATCTTGCGGTCGAGCTGCACCGAGGCCTTCTTCAGCCCGGCGATGAGGCGCGAATAGGTCGACCCGTTCGCCCGCGCGCCGGCGTTGATGCGCGCGATCCACAAGCGGCGGAAGTCACGCTTGCGCAGCTTGCGCCCGATGTACGCGTACTGCCAGGCGTTGCGCACCGCCTCGGCCGCCACCCCGAAGAGGCGGCTCCTGGCGCTGTAAAAGCCCTCGGCATGCTTCAGCATGCGGTTGCGACGGCGACGAGCCTTGAACCCACGTTTTGCGCGCGGCATCTGGTTGCCCTCTCGACTCAGCCGTAAGGAAGCATGATCTTGACGCGCTTCTCGAAGCTGCCGTCGACCATGTCGTTCGCCCGGAGCCGGCGCAGGCGCGTGCGGCTCTTGTTGCTCAGGCAGTGGCTGCCGCCCGCCTTCGAGCGCCGCACCCGCCCCGAACCCGAGATCCGGAAGCGCTTCTTGGCAGCGCGGTTCGATTTCATCTTCGGCATGACCCTAGGCTCCTCGTCCGTCGCCCCTACCAGGCCGCCCGAAAGCTCTGCGCTCGGGCCGTCCGTGCCTGAGGGACGCGGGGACGCGCGTTATGGTCAACCCCGCGCCCCCTGTCAAGCCCGGCCGAAGCCCCCCGCCCCGACCTCGCCCTCGCGCGGGCTAAACCGCCTTCATGCCCCGCAGGACCGCCGGCCTCGCCCCGACCGCGTCGAGCCAGCGCTTCACGTTGGGGTAGGGCTCGAGATCGAGCTTCAAGAACGTGTGCGCGAGCGCCCACGGGTACGTCGCCACGTCCGCGATCGAGTAGCCGCCCGCCAGGTACTCGTCCCCGCCGAGCTGCACGTCCATCACGCCGTAGAGCCGCTTGACCTCGTTCCGGAAGCGCTCGGTCGCGTACGCGATGCGCTCGGGCGCGGCGACGGCGAAGTGCCCGAGCTGGCCGAACATCGGCCCCACCGCCGCCATCTGGAACATCAGCCACTGCAAGACCGCGTACCGCTCCGCCCCCGCCGCCGGCAAGAGCTCGCTCCGCTCTTTCTCGGCGAGGTAAATCATGATCGCCCCCGACTCGAACACCGTCAGCGGCTTGCCCTCCGGCCCGTCGTCGTCCACCAACACGGGGATCTTGCCGTTCGGGTTCAGCGCGCGAAACGTCGCGTCGTTCTGCTCGCCCTTGCCGATGTCGACCTTGCGCAGCTCGTACGGTACGCCGAGCTCTTCGAGCAAGATGGGCACTTTGCGCCCGTTCGGGGTGCCCGCAGCATAAAGGGTGTACATGGCCGGGCACCTTACCCCGGCCGCCGCCCGCCGCGCGCTCAAACGTCGGCGCGACCGGGGGGGGAATTTGTAAAATTCTCCCCCCGCAGTGCGTTCTCCATCGAGGGTGCAACGTCGCTTCTTCTTTCCCGCCCACGTCGACAAAGTCGCGTGCGACGCCACGCGGGTGGTCGCCTGCCTCGGAAACGTCGCGCGCGACGCCACGCGGGTGGTCGCCCGCCTCGGAGAGGGCTTCGAGGGCACGCTCGTGCGCGCCGCCATCCGCGAGGCGCTGCTCAACGGCAACCTTGCCACCATCGACGTTCGCAGGCCGGGTATGGACGGCCTCGAGCTGCTCGGCCCCATGGGCGAGCTCGGCCTGCTCGAGCAGACCTCGGTCATCATGCTGACCGCCGTCGGACAGAACGCCGAGGGGCTGACCGCCGCCCCCTCTCAGCCCCGCCCCCGTGTCTCCGCCCGCTTCCCCGCCAGGCGTTCGAACCACTCGCTCTGCCAGCGCCGCTCTCAGCCCCGCCCCCGTGTCTCCGCCCGCTTCCCCCCCTCGCGGACGACGACGCCGAAGACGGCGCTGCACTCAGCCCCGCCCCCGTGTCTCCGCCCGCTTCTCCCCTCCCTCGGGAGAGGGGCGAGGGGTGAGAGCCCGCCCCGCCCTTCGCTTCGCCCCCTGCCGCTCACCCCCCTCATCGTCGCCCTCGGCCGAGCCCCCCGAGCCCGCCCGCAAAAAGCCGAGCTGCCGGAGCAAGTCGCGCTCGCGGATCGCCGCCCTCGCCACCGCCCCCCACTCGAGGCACCACGCCCAGAGCGCCGCCTCGGCCTCGGCGAGCGACGCCCGCTCGGCCTCGGCGCTCGGGCCCCCCCCGCCGCCCGGCAGGGTCTTGAGCTCACGGAGCAGCGCCTTCGCCTCGGCGATCGCGCCCTCGTTCAGGCCCCGCTCGGCCAAGAGCGCCCGCACCCCCTCGCCGAGCGCCCCGAGCCCGCCCTCGGCCTTGGGCACCGCGAGCCGCTCGTAGCGATCGAGGAAGGTGCTGACCGAAATGATCGCCCCATGGCCCGAGGCCTGCGACAGGTCATGAAAGAGCCACGCCCGCCCCTCGGGCACGCGCCGCGCGAGCGTCGCCGACGCGATGGGGAACCACTTATTCTCCCACGCGTCGAGCCCGCGCGTGGCGTTGAGCCCCTCGCCCTTCGGGGGCGGGGTCGGCACCCGCTCGAGCGTCTCGACGCCCAGGCCCCGCAAGAGCGCCCAGCCCTCGTCGAGATCGCGGTCGCGAAAGCCGTGCGCCTTGAGCGCTGCCGCGATGCGCGGGTTTCGGAGCCCGACGAGCAGGCGCAGGGCCCGCTCGGCCTTCTGAAAGACGCTCAACTTGGCCATCGGAGAGGGCAGCCCCCAGCTTGGCGAGGCCGCCCCCACCGTAGCGAGGCCGCCCCCCCGGCCTGGTAGCCGAAAAAACCGGCATAAACCAGGCAAATACGGGCCACCCGCAGATGAGGCACCCCCGAAAGGCAAGCCCGCCCCCTTGCCGCAAGGCCTCCGTACCCGGCAAATTCTGGGGCCGAACCAGACGAAGGCAAGGCTAGGGTCGGTGGGGGGCTTCTTCAGAGAGCGGGGGGAGGGCTTTGGTAAGGCGGGGTTGAGGCTGCCCAGGTGGGGGGGGCTCGTTCAAGCGTACCCCCGACTCAAGTCGGGGGCAGCGGACGCCCTCTCGTGCCGCGCGGCTTCGACACCGATTCGGCGAGCAAAGCCCGCCCCCTCGGCGGGGGCTGGGCTCGGGAGGGCTCCGGCCCCCGGGCGAGCGGCGAGCGGCAGAGCCACCCGGGCGAGCGGCGAGCGGCCACCCGGGCGAGCGGCGAGCGGCAACGCCACCCGGGCGAGCGCGGCGAGCGCGGCGAGCGGCAGCGCTACCCGGGCGAGCGGCCACGCTACCCGGGCGAGCTTTGCGAAGCGGCTCGCGGCGCGGGAGCCCTGCCTCCGGCAGGGCTTTGCGCGCCGTTTCCAAGGGCGTTCGCTGCCCCCGACTTCAGTCGGGGGCCGTCGGCTCGACCTGCAGCGCGGCCCGGGCGGCCTCGACGTCAGAGAAGATGTCGAAGACGCGAAAGAGCGTGGTGACCTCGAGCATGTCGCGCACGTATTCGCTCGGCGCACAGAGGGTGATACGGGCGCCGGGTGGGCGGCGGCGCTGCTCGGCGACGAGCGCCGAGATGCCCAGGCTGTCGATCGAGACGACCTCGGACAGGTCGAGCACGACCATACGGGCCTCGGACTCCCAGGCCGTTTCGAGCAGCGAGCGGAGCAAGAGCGCGGCGGCGCGGTCGAGGCGCCGGGCCTCGACGCGCAGGGCGAGGATGCGCTTCCTGGTGGGCTCGGGGCGCCCGGGGGCGGAGGCCCCGGGAGGGGGTTTGCCGGGGGCAACGGCCGGCGCGGGGGGCGCTTGAAGGGCGGGGGCGGGCCCGCCCCGTCTCCCCTCGGGCGAGGGGTCAGGGGTGAGGGGGCTCGCCGAGGGGGGGGCGGGGTTGGCAGGTTTTCGCCGTGCGGGCTCGGGTAATGCTAAGGTGGCCGCGTTGTTCCCTTGTCCGAGGAGGACCATGGACCTTCGACCTACGACACTCGGTTGGGCGCTGGCGTTCGTCGCGCTTGGTTGCGGCTCGTCGCCGGTGCCGGTTGAGAAGATGGCTTCGAGCGAGGCGGCGATCCGGGCGGCGCGCGAGATGGGCGCGCCGGACGAGCCCAAGGCGGCGTTGCACCTCCGGCTGGCGCAAGAGCAGCTCGAGCAGGCGAAGGCGCTGAGCAAGGAAGGCGACAACGAGCGCGCCGAGACGGTGCTGATGCGCGCTCAGTCGGACGCCGAGCTCGCGCTGGCGCTGGCGCGGGAGAAGAAGAGCAAGGGCGAGGCCGAGAAGGCGCTCGAGCAGCTGCGCTCGCTGCAGCAGGGCAAGTGAGCGTGCGCAAGGAGGCAGCCATGATTGGACACCATGCGAAGCGGGGCGGGGCGGTGGCGCTCGCCGCGGCGCTGCTCGGGGCGTCCGGGTGCGGGGCGGGCGCGCCGCCGCGCGAGCTGGTCGACGCGCGCGCCGCCTACAAGCGGGCCGAGGCCGGGCCGCCCTTGAAGTACGTGCCGGCCGAGCTGCACGGGGCGAAGACGGCGCTCGACCAGGCCGAGGCGTCGTTCCGCGACGACGGCGACTCGGACAAGACCAAGGACCTCTCGTACGTCGCGCAGCGCAAGGCCGAGCACGCCGAGGCGCTGGCGAACGACGCGGCGGCGGTGCAGCAGCGCGACCAGGCGATGGCCGACGCGCAGCAGGCGCGGCTGGCGAACGCGCAGCGCACGCAGACCGAGCTGGCGCAGACGAAAGAGTCGCTCGGGCGCGAGAAGGCGGCGCGGGCCGAGGCCGAGCGGCGGGCGAAGGAGGCGATGGACAACCTCGCCCGCATCGCCGCCGTGAAAGAAGAGGCGCGCGGCACGGTCATCACGCTCTCGGGCGGGGTGCTCTTCGCCTCGGGCAAGTGGGAGCTTTTGCCCATCGCCCAGGAGAAACTGACGCAGGTGGCGCAGGCGCTGAAAGAGCAAGAAGACGCCACCATCGTGGTCGAGGGCCACACCGACTCGCTCGGCTCGGCCTCGGCGAACCAAGAGCTGTCGCAGAACCGGGCCCGCTCGGTGCGCGACTTTCTGGTGAGCCGGGGGCTGCCGTCCGAGCGCGTGTCGGCGGTCGGCTACGGGCCCGACCGGCCCATCGCCGACAACAAGAGCCCCGAGGGGCGGGCGAACAACCGGCGCGTCGAGATCATCGTGACGCCGAAGAAGAAATGAGCGCCATGCCGACCCGCACCCTTTCGCGCCTCGTCCGGGCCCCGGCCGCGGCGCTCTCGCTCGCCCTCGCGACCGCCTGCGGGGCGTCGGCGCCGCCGCGCGAGCTGGTCGACGCGCGCGCCGCCTACAAGCGCGCCTCCGAGTCCGGCGACGCGACGAAGTTCGTGCCGACGGCGCTGCACGAGGCGAAGACGGCGCTCGACCAGGCCGAGCGGGCGTTCCAAGATGACGCCGACTCGCCGAACACCAAAGACCTGTCGTACGTCGCGCAGCGCAAGGCCGAGCTGGCCGAGGCGCGCGCCGGCATCAGCTCGTCCGACAAGGTCCGCGACCAGGCGCGGGCCGACCTGCAGCAGAAGCTCTCGCAGATCGAGAGCGCCAACCAGGGCGAGCTGTCGAAGACGCGCGACCAGCTCGCCCGCGAGCAGGCCGCGCGCGAGCAGGCCGAGCGCGCGGCGCGCGACTCGACCGAGAACGCCGCGCGCATCGCCGCCGAGAAAGAGCGCCAGCGAAAGAACGACGTCACCGTCACCGGCAGCGTGCTCTTCGGGGCGGGCGAGTCGATGCTGACGCCGATCGCGCAAGAGCGCCTGAACCAGGCCGCCCAGACCCTCAAAGAGAACGAGCACATTCGCATCACGGTCGAGGGCCACACCGACAACTCGGCCAAAGAGAAGAAGGGCGACCTGTCGCGGCGGCGCGCCGAGGTGGTGCGCGACTACCTCGTGTCGAAGGGCGTGGCGTCCGAGCGCATCAACGTCATGGCCATGGGCTCGGCGCGCCCGGCCGCCGACAACAAGACGGTCGAGGGGCGGGCCAACAACCGCCGCGTCGAGCTCATCACGCAGCGCTGAGTCGGCGCCGGGCCCCCTCCTTACGTCGGGGGCAGCGAACGCCCTCGCAAACGCCCGTCCAAGCCCTGCCGGAGGCAGGGCTCGCCCGTCGCGAGCCGCCGACGCGAGCTCGCCCGTCGCGAGCCGCCGACGCGAGCTCGCCCGGTCGGCCAATGCGTCGCGTTCGCGCGCTCGCCCGGGGGCCCGATGCCCGAGCGAGCCCGGCCCCCGGCGAGGGGGCGGGCTTTGCTCTCCGAATCGGCGCCGACGCCGTGCGGCACGAGGGGGCGTTCGCTGCCCCCGAGTTCACTCGGGGGCAGAATGCCGCCCCGTTGTTTCGCAACGCCCTCGCGAGGGGGCGGTGGCCTTCGGGGCGCCCGCCAGAGCTCGGCCTGGGCCTTGGCGGGCGGCTTCCGGCGGGCGCCGGCGCTCGCGGCTTCCATCGGGGGGGGCGAAGGGGTATTTACACGAGACCGTGCGTACGCTCGCCTCCGGGGCAGCAGAGTGGCGCGCGGGCGCCGAACGAGGCGGGAGGGAGACGATGGTCGACCGACGTGTGGGCTGGTTGGTGGCGGCGCTCGTAGCGGGCGTTGGGGCGACGGGCTGCTGTGGCAACCTGCTCAAGAAAGACAAGGGCGATTCGTCGCCCCCGCCCTTGGTGACGAGCAACCCGAACCAGCCCAAGGTGGGCGAGACGGGGCAGACCGTGCGCATCGCCGAGGCGAAGGCGCAGTTCGACGCGCCGGCGGGGTGGGCGAACTACAACGACAAGGGGTGGCTGAAGTTCCGGGCGATGGACGGGCAGGCGATGCTCGGCATCGTGCAGTACACCAAGTCGGGCGAGGCGACCGATCGCATCGAGCAGATTGCCGACCAGTTCGACCTGCGCAACATCAAATGGGACGGCGGCCAGACGCCCGGCAAGGTCGGCGAGTTCAACGCGAACAAGGCGGGCGGCACGTGCAAGATGCGCTCGGGCGTCGACGGCAAGATCTATTACGCGACGGTCGACACGGGCACGCCGAACAAGCTGCTCTGGGTCTACCTTTACAACGCGACCGGGCCGAACGCCGACAAGCACCTGCAGCACATCAACAAGGCGACGAGCACGCTGCGCCGGCTCTTTTAGCCGGCGGGGGGCCGCCCGGGGGCGGGGGGCTCGCTCCGAGGGGGCGCGCCGCCGCGGCAGTTCGTTCGGGCGGCGGGGCGGTCGGTCCGGGGTCGGCGCCCGCGTCCGGCGGGCGGGCGCCCCGGGGGCGGGGCGGGCGGCAAGGCCCGAGTTCGGGGTGCGGCCGCGGGGCGCGGGGGCGTTTCGGTCGGGCGACGAGGCGCGGGCCGCGGGGGCGTTTCGGTCGGGCGACGAGGCGCGGGGGCGTTTCGGTCGGGCGACGAGGCGCGGGGCGCGGGGGCGGGTCGGGGCGTTTCGGTCGGGCGACGAGGCGCCGGGCGCGGGGGCGGGTCGGGGCGCCTCGGGCGGCCCCGGGGGCCCAGAAGTGCATTTGAATCGGCACCTTCGCCCGCTAAGATGCCTCATACGATGGAGATGTCGGAACCCACGCTGCCGATGGGGGTCGAGAGGGCGACGAAGCGGTACCGTCCGATTCTCGAGATCGGCAGCGGCGGCATGAGCCGGGTCTACCTCGCGGTGGCGTCGGGGCCGGGGGGCATGCAGAAGTTTCACGTCATCAAGCGGCTCTTGCCCGCGCTCGCCGAAGACCCCGAGTTTCTGAACATGTTCCTCGAAGAGGCGCGGCTGTCGGCGCGGCTCAACCACCCGAACGTGGTGCAGATCAACGAGGTGGGCTTCGACGGCGAGCACTACTTCATGGCGATGGAGTACCTCGAGGGCCAGTCGCTCGAGACGGTGGTGCGCTGGGCGGCGCGGCGGGGGGGCCTGCCCTTCGGCTTGTACGCGCGGGTGCTGGTCGACGCGGCGCAGGGGCTGCACTACGCGCACGAGCTCTGCGACTACGACGGGCGGCCGCTCGGGGTCGTGCACCGCGACATCAGCCCGCACAACATCTTCGTGACCGACCAGGGGCAGTTCAAGGTGCTCGACTTCGGCATCGCCAAGGCGGCCGACTCGGCGCAGCAGACGCGCACGGGCATGCTCAAGGGCAAGGTCGAGTACATGGCCCCCGAGCGCTTCGAGAAGGGGGCGCCGGCCGACCGGCGGTCGGACGTGTTCGCGCTCGGGGTGATGCTCTGGCAGGCGGCGGCGCGGCGCCGGCTCTGGGACGGCCTCTCGCACATCGAGGTCTTCCAGCGGCTGTCGGCGGGCGAGGTGCCGACGCTGCGCTCGGTCGTGCCCGACGCGCCCGAGGCGCTCGCGGCGCTGTGCGACCGGGCGCTCGCGGCCGACCCGGCCGACCGCATGCCGACGGCGGCGGCCTTCGCCGAAGAGCTCGACGCGTATCTCGAATCGAACCGGCAAGAGGTCAAGCCGCGCGAGCTCGCGGCTTACGTGGCCGAGGCCTTCGCCGAGCGGCGGGCGCAGACGCGCACGGCGATCGAGCTGGCGCTGCAGCGCACGCCCCCCTCGTCCGAGCGCTCGCTGAGCGGGGCGGCGCTGAGCGATCTGCCGACGCTCACCGAGGGCTCGACGCGCGACGTCGACGCGCTGTCGAGCCCGGGCGGCGCGCACTCGAGCCTGCCGTCCTTCACGGGCCGGCGCGGGTTCACGCTCACGTCGACCAACTCCGGGCTGCCGCCCGCGCCGACGCTCGTCTCGGCCTCGCCCGAGCAGCTGGCGCAGCGGCGCCGGCGGCCCGTCTGGCCCTGGGCGCTCGGCGCCGCGGGCGGGCTCGTGGTCGCCGGCGGCGTGGGCCTGTGGCCCTCGTTGCGCCCCGAGGCGGCGTCGACCGCGTCGACGGCGTCGTCGGTGGCGCAGGCGAGGCCGCCCCCCTCGGCGCCCTCGTCGGTCGCGGCGCCCGTGCCCTCGACGCCGCTGACGCGCGTGCTCGTGGCGGCCAGCCCCGCGCAGGCCCAGCTCTTCATCGACGAGGTTCCCCTCTCGTCGAACCCGGCCTCGGCCGCCTTCATGCGCGACGGCCAGCTGCACCGCGTGCGCGCCGAGGCGCCGGGCTACCGGGGCGAGGTGAAGCTCGTCGCGTACGACGTGCAAGAGCAGGTCGTCACGCTGAACCTGCAGCGCGAGGTCAGCGCGCCGTCGCCGCCGCCGCGGCCGCGCGACGGGGGCAGGCCCCAGCAGCCCGCGGCCGGGGCGACGACGGCGACCGCGCCGCCGCCGCCGCCGCCGCCGCCCGCGCACGAGCCGCCGGCGCCCAAGCCGCCCAAGCCGCCGGCGCCCAAGCTCGATCGCGAAAGCCCCTGGTGATCGCCGCCGCCCGCATGGGCACGGACGACGTGTAGATCGCTTCCGCCACGGGGCGGGCAAAGCGTCGTACGCGGCGAGGCCGGCGCGCCGGCGCCGAAGCCGGCTCGGGGCGCCGAAGGCGAGCCGGGCCGACCTCGAGCTCGCTTGCCTCGCGGTCGGCGCCAGCAACGACGGATGGGCCAAGGCGGCCGCGGGGAGGGGGCCCGAGCGCCAATCTTTCGCCGCGCTCGGACTCTGTGGTAGTGTCACGCCGTGCGGCCGGGTAAGGTGTCCGGCCAACTGGTAGTGATACATGCGCTCACGACCCTTCGCCACCCGATGGTTGGTCCTCGCGTCGTTCCTTGCCGCGTCGCCGGCCGCCGCGCAGCCCCGCCCCCAGCCCCAGCCCCAGCCCGCGCCGGCGGGTCAACCGAGCGCCGAGCGCCTGAACGAGGCCCGCGCCCATTACGACCGCGGCCTCAAGCTTTTCGACGAGGGCGCGTACGACGGCGCGCGCGTCGAGTTCCAAAAGGCGTACGATCTCGTCCCTTCTTTCAAAATTCTTTACAACTTGGGCCTCGTTCACCGGCAGCTCGTCGACTACGCGAGCGCCCTCAACAGCTTCGAGCGCTACCTGGCCGAGGGCGGCCTGAACATCGAAGAGAGCCGCCGCGCCGAGGTCACCCGCGAGATCGAGTCGCTCAAATCGCGCGTCGGCAGCCTCAACGTGACGGCCAACGTGGCGGGCGCCGAGATCTCCGTCGACGACGTGCTCATCGGGCGCACCCCCCTGACCGGCCCCGTCCGCGTCAACCCCGGCAACCGCAAGGTCAGCGCCACCAAGGCCGGCCGCGTCCCCGCTAGCCGCGTCGTGCAGGTGGCCGGCTCGAGCGTCGCGGACATTCGCCTCGATCTCGCCGAGACGCGCACGGTCTTGATCGTCGACAAGCCCCCGCGCCGCGTGCCCTGGGGCGGCTGGGCGGCGACCGCCGCGCTCGCGATCGGCGCTGGCGTGACCGGCTATTTGACCTTGCAGTCCGACTCGAAGCTCGAAGACGCCCGCGCCAAGCCCGAGGCCGACCCCGACGACCTCGAGTCGCGCGGCTCGACCACGCGCGTCCTCGGCATCACCGCCGACGTGCTGACCGTCGGCGCCGTGGCCGCCGGCGCCCTCTCCCTTTATTACACCATTAAGTGGGGCAAAGAGCACGAGCGTGCCGGGGGCCCGAACTCGGACCAGAGCGCGCCCTCGGCCGCGCGAACGCTCAGCGTCGGCTTGCGGCCCGCGGGCTTCGGGGTCTCTGGCTCCTTCTGACGCTCGCCCGGCCGCCGCCCCCGGCCGCTTGAGCTCTGGCCCGCCCTTGCGCGCAGGCGTCGATGCGCCCAAGGGCCCCGTCGCCGCTCTTCGGGGGGCCGAAGCGGGCGTTCGGGCTGTGGCGCGGGCGTAAAATTGCGCTCGGGGGGGCGAACCGGCGCCTTCGGCCCTTGAAAGATGCTCGTTGACGCCCTCGGGGCGCTCCCGTATCTTTCTCACTTCGTACGCTAGGTCAATTGTAGCTATGGGCCAAACCATCATCTCCCGGTGCTTGCAAGTCTTTGTCGCCCTCTCGCTCGCAAGCTGCGGCGGGGACGACCCCGCCTCCTCGAACCAGCAGCCGGTGGCGAGCCCCTGCGCGGGGCTGCCCGTCGACCGCTTCAAAGAGCTCGTCATCGTCGAGCCCTCGGTCATCGGCGACGCGCGCGCGCGCAACGACGCCAACGGCCCGTGGAGCTTCCGGCACCTCATCGAGAAAATGGTGCCCCCCGGCATCAGCCCGTCCGACTTCGTCCAGGCGTGGGTGGGCACGTACGACTCGCAGACGCGGTTCAACCGCTTCACGGTGCCGTCGCGGCCCAGGGCGGACGAGGTCCTGCTCTGCCCCTGGCTGCTCGAGACGCCCGAGAACGGCTGTGACAGCACGTGCACGAACTGCACGGCCCGCACGCTCGACATGGCGAAGGCGCCCTTCCGCCTCATTGCGCTTACGAACCGCATCGACCTGCGCCTGACCGAAGCCGCCGCCACCGCCGGCGAGTCGCGCTTCGTCTTCGCCGCGACCCGCGGCCCCGGCGACGATCCGGCCTCGCCGCCGCTGCGCATGACGGTCGGCATCGAGTACCGAAACCCGTCCGACGAGGGCCGCACCGCGCGCTACTGGGCCGAACGCTGGCACCAGCTCGGCGCGCACGCGACCTACGACGGCGCGTTCCTGAACGATCTCGAGTCGCTCTACGCGCAGGTCGTCGCGCGCCCGGCGAACGGCGAGCTCAGCTGGCTCAACCAGATTCGCACGAACGAGGTAGAGTTCGACTGGCAGTGGGACATGCGCGAGTTCCTCCTCAGCAGCGGGGGCCTGCAGCTCGCGGCCACCGCGCGCACGCCCGACAAGTCGGTCAACGGCACGCAGGCGCTCGCCGACTTCGTCCGGGCGAACCGCGAGGCCATCCTCCTCGGCCAGCATACGATCCCGAAAGATCTCGAGGGCGCCTTCGCCCAGATCACGGCGCCTTGGGTCGTGCCCGGCGTCGACGAAACGCTGCGCAACGCCTTCGCCAACAGCACCTGCGACGGCTGCCACCAGTCGCGGCAAGAGCTGCGCACCGAGAACTTCCACATCTCGCCCTTCGACGAGGGGGCGGCCCGGCTCTCGCGCTTCCTGAACGATCCGGCCAACCCCGAGAACGACGAGCTCGCGCGCCGTGCGGCGTCGCTGCGCGACGCGCTCTGCGGCAACTGAGGCGGTACTCGACCCGGTCGAGAACCGGGGTAGGCCGTGCGCCAAGCGGCCTCGGTAGGGCCGCCGGCGGGGCTTGGGGCGAGGCCCGCGGAAGGCGGGCCGCCGTGGAAAAACGACGGCGGCGCAGGGCGCTCGGGGCGGGGGTCGAGGGCACGCACCCCGGCCAGATGGCGCGCCGCGGGCCGCTCTCCCCCTCGCTCTCGTCACGTGGACCTGACGCCGAGCCGCTCGCAGTGCGGTCGCCGCGAGGCGCCGGCGACGACCGAAGGCGTGGGCCGGGCGTGCGTTTCGCGACGGCCCGGGCGGGCCCTTCTCGCGCAGGGGTGGGGCGCCATGGCGCCCCTGGCCCGATCGGGCCGGGGCCGGGTGGCCGGGCGGCGCCGTCGCGGCTCGGCGCACGGGGCGCGGGTGGCGGGGCGGTGCCGTCGCGGCTCAGCGCACGGGGCGCGGGTGGCGGGGCGGCGCCGTCGCGGCTCAGCGCACGGGGCGCGACGCCTCGTACGCCCGGAACCTCGCCTCGAGGATCTTCTTGAGGTTCTGCGCCTCGATCTTGTGGGCGGGGTAGAAGATGTCCCAATACGCGCCGACCCAGGGGCGGTCGGTGCGCTTGCGCGCCTCGTCGATGTAGGGCGGCGCGGGCGAGTCCGAGCTGTAGTACGTGTGCCGGAAGTTCGTCCAGAGCATGACCGTGCCCGGCTTGTTCATGGCGAGCTTGGCGTCGATGAAGCGATAGTAGTAGCGCATCCAGAGGTCGATGCCCTGGTCCCAGGCGCACAGGTGGTCGACCGTGCGGGGGCCCGGGTGCGCCTCGATGCGCATGTAAATGGGCGCCGGGCCGCTGTAGTCGATGCCGCGGTAGACGCCGCCGCCGAGGTGGCGGAAGTCGCGCAGGGTGACCGCGTACTCTTCGAGGCTGTAGATGTTCGAGACGTAGTCGTACGCCATTTCGACCGGGCACTCGATGTACTCCATGATCGTGCAGTGCTCGCCGAACATCTCCTGGTGGGGGTAGACGTCGCGCTTCTGCGCCTCGCGGAAGGCGACGGCTTCGGGCGACATCGCGTCCTTGATGAAGGGCGTGTTGTCGATGTTGATGATGCCCTCGACGTCTTTCGGCTGCACCCCGCACGTGGCAATGGCCGAGCGGTCGTGGGGCTCTTTTTCGGTCGTCATGGCGTTCTCCCGTGCAAATCGGACGCGCGCTCTCGCCGGCGGCGTCCACGTCTGTCAGGGCCCCGCTGGCGCGGGCGCCCGGGTGCGGGCGGGCCGCGCGTCGGCGCGCGGCGCCGCGCTCAGACCCAGCGCAGGGCGAGGGCGCTGACCAGGTCGCCGCCGTTCGAGAACGACCCGAGCGCCAGCACGTCGCCCCGCCGGACCTTGCCGAGCTCGAGGGCGTCGGCGAGCGTGACGGGGATCGAGCTCTGGAACAGGTTGCCGTACTTGGCGAGCGTGTCGTGCACGCGCGGGGGGCCGACGCCGATGCGCCGCCGCCACTCGGCGATGAAGTGGCTGCTCGGCTGGTGGGTCAAGAGCATCGACACGTCGTCGGGGCCGAGCCCGGCCGCCGCGAGGGCGCGCCCGACCGCGTCGGGCAGCAGCGTGAGCGCGTTGTGCTGGAGCGTCTCGAGCATGTCGATCGAGAAGGTGACCCCGAGCGGGCCGCAGCCGGGCTGCCAATAGTCTTTGCGCACGCCCCCGACCGCCTCCGGCGCGACCTGCAGGATGCCGCAGTGCTCGCCGTGCGCCCGCTCGTGGGCCCCGGCGAAGGACGAGTCGCCCCGGGCGACGAGCGTGGCCGAGGCGCCGTCGCCGAGCACCCACGACTGGCGCTTGCGCTGGTACTCGGGCAGGCGCGAGATGAAGTTAGTCGCCGTGACGACGGCCACCCGCTCGTAGAGCCCCGCCTCGACGAAGGCGCGCGCGACGCCGAGCCCCGACAGGTACGACGTGCAGCCGGTGTCGAAGTTCATCGCCGTGGCGTTGCGCGCCCCGACCCGGTGCTGGATCGCCGGCGCCGTGCCCGAGCCGAGCTCGTCGGCGAGCACGCACGAGCAGAGCAGCAGGTCGAGCGACTCGGCGCGCACGCCCGTGCGCTCGAGCAGCCGGCCGAGGGCCCGCGCGGCGAGGTCGACGGTCGAGTAGTCGGGCGAGGCGAAGCGCCGCTCTTCGATGCCCTCGAAGAAGGGGTTCGAGTTGACCGAGGTGATCTCGTCGCCGACCAAATCGCGATTGACGACGACACGCTCGGGCATGAAATTTACGACGTCGACGATCTGTGCCTTGGGCATCGCGCGCGTAGCTCCGCGGCCGGTCGACCTCGGCCCTGGGGCGAGGGCCCGCGGGGCGCGGGCGCCGAGGCCGCTTGCGGGGGAGAGGGAACCTCGTGCGGCCGCCCGCCCGAGGAAGCGGGCCGCTGCTTCAAGTCAGGGCCCTTCGTTTTCACTACGCTATCGCGCGGGCGCGCCGGCGGGCAAGGCCGAAGTGGAAAGCCCGCCCGGGCGCCCGGATCGAGGCGGCGGCGGGCCTGGCGTGCGCAGCGGGCACCCACTCGCCTCCGGCGGCTCGGGAAGTCGGCCCCCGGGAGGCAGAAAACGGCCGACGTTCAGGCGCGGGGGCGCCCCCCAGGGGCGGCAGGAGGTCTCGAACCGCAGGGCATCCGCCCGGAGCGCGCGCCAGGCCCGCCGCCGCCTGGATCAGGATCGTGCCAGCGCCCCGCGCTGGTCGGGTGGCAGCCGCGGCCCCGGAGGTGGTCGGCGAACCCCCCGCTCGGACCGCCAGGCCGTGGACGGCACGAGCGCGGAGCGTCACGGAGGTTACGTTTTGAGATCGGCCGCCGGGTCAGGGGCTGGGGTGCGCCACCCAATGCGTCACGGAGGTTACGTTTTGAGATCGGCCGCCGGGTCAGGGGCTGGGGTGCGCCACCCAATTCTACATGGGTGGTTCAAATGTTGCATAATCAGACTTGGGGAGATTTCGCCGCATCGAGACGTACTTTAGAAGAGGGTGGCAACCGGGGGGGGCAGCAGGCGTCGGCAACGGCCGAAGGGGGCCCGGCGTGTAATCTAGATTAGGCGGTTTCCGCCGACGGTAAAACTCGAGCTTTTCGTGGCGGTGGCGGGCGTTCGCGCGGCCGGGAGGGCGGGCGGCGGTGGCTCGGGCGGGCGCGCCGTCGGGGTCGGGCCGCGGGGCTCGAAAGAAGGGGGGGCTCGGTTTCAGTAGCGTGGGGGGGGGGCGAGCGAAGAAGGCTAGTAATTGGGGGCAAGCGGTAATAGCGTGCTTGCGTGCGGCCCGGCGTCTTTTAAGACAAGGCGAGCGAGGGCGCGGAGGTAAACGACCGGTGGACGAACGCTCGAAGGCACCCACGTCGAACGCCCCGGGGCCGCCGCTCTTCGACCCCGCGCGGCCCGAGGTGCGTGCCGACCCCTTCCCCGTCTTCCGCGAGCTCCGCGAGAAGAGCCCCGTGTTCTTCTGCGAGCCGCTCGGCGGCTGGATGCTGACCCGCTACGACGACTGCGTCGCGGCGCTGCGCGAGCCGCGCCTCTCGTCCGACCGCATCACGCCCTTCATCGCCAACCTCCCGCCCGAGAAGCGAGAGCAGATGGGCGAGCTCTGGCGCACGCTGCGCTCGTGGACGGTGTTTTCCGACCCGCCGGACCACACGCGCATCCGGGGCCTGTTCAACAAGGCCTTCACGCAGCGCGCGATCGCGCACCTGCGGGGCCGGGTCGAGGCTTGCGTCGACGAGCTGCTCGCGCGGCGCCCGGGCGGCGAGATCGAGCTGATCGGCGACTTCGCGTACCCGCTGCCGGCCATGGTCATCTGCGACATGTTGGGCCTCGGCCGCGACGACCTCGAGCGGATTCAAGCCTGGTCGGACGCCATCTCGACCTTCATCGGCCTGCCGAAGAAGCCGTCCGAATCGTACTACGCGGCCGCGCGCGGCGTCGCGGCGATGAACGAGTACTTCCGCGAGGCGGTGGCGGCGCGGCGCGCGTCGCCCGGCGACGACCTGCTCAGCCAGCTGATGGCGGCGAGCGAGGGCGGCGACCGGCTCACCCAAGACGAGCTCGTCGCGACCTGCGCCCTCTTGCTGTTCGCGGCGCACTCGACGACGACGCACCTGCTCGGCAACGGCGCGCTCGCGCTGCTGCGCAACCGCGATCAGCTCGAGCTCTTGCGGGCCGACCCCGCGCTCGTCGACTCGGCGGTCGAAGAGCTGCTGCGCTACGACGGGCCCATCCAGACCATCCGCCGCGTCGTCAAGGAGCCGCTCGAGTTCCGCGGCGCGCGCTTCGCCGCCGGCGACCTCGTCTTCCCCATGCTGAACGCGGCGAACCGCGACCCGGCCGAGTTTCCCGACCCCGAGCGGCTCGACGTGCGGCGGGCGCCCAACCGGCACATCGGGTTCGGCTTCGGCATTCACTTCTGCCCGGGCGCCCCGCTCGCCCGCATGGAGGGGCAGATCGCGTTCCGGGCGCTGCTCCGGCGCTCCGATCGCTTCGAGCTGGCCGAGGGCCGCGAGGTGCGCTGGCTCGAGTGGTTCGGGGTGCGGGGGTTGCGCGAGCTGCACCTGCGCATCGCGCCCGCATGAGCGGCGGGGGCCCGGCCCCGGGGGCCGCGCGCCCGAAGTTGCCGCCGCGATCGGCGACGGAGGGGCGTGCGGTTTCGTCGCGGGGCGGCGGGTCGGGGGGCGCCGTGCTAAGGCAAGCCGCGGGCCGAGCGCCGCGCCGGCCGCGGCGCTCGGCGGCCCGGGCGCGCAGCTCTGGCGGGGCTGGAAAAGTGAAACAAAAAAACCTTATCAGTATACAAGCAAGACAAGGCGCTGAAAGGGCGATGAAGAGGCGTTGCGAAGAAGGCCGTAACCAAGCTAAGGTGGGGGGTGCCTTTGCTGTAAAGTTCGGGGGGGAGGCAGGAGCCGACCGACGATGTTGAACTTGCTTTCGACGGTCCTTCGTCACGCCGAGCGGGTGCCCGAGCGCGATTGTGTTCGGCTCTTCTCGCGGCGCCGGGGCGGCGGGGCGCGGGCGTTCGGTCAGGTGGCCGAGGACGCGCGGCGGGCCGCGGCGTTCTACCGGGCGAGGGGGGTCGGGCCGGGCGACATCGTGGCGCTGATGGGGGGGCACGACGTGGGCGTGTACGGCGCGTGGCTCGGGGCGCTCTGGGTGGGGGCGACGCCGGTGTTCTTGGCCGAGCCCTCGGTGCGCATCGACAAGCAGACGTACTGGTCGCGCCTCTCGTACCTTCTCACGTACCTGGACGCGAAGCTCTTGGCGCTCTCGGCGGCGATCGACGCGTCGAGCTGGCCGATCAAGGTGGGGGTGGTGACCTACCCCGAGCTCGCCGCGGCGGGCCCGGGGGGCGCGCCTTCGCCGCACGAGCCGGGCGAGGGCGACAGGATGCTGCTGCAGCACTCGTCGGGCACGACGGGGGTCCCGAAGGGCGTGCAGCTGACGCACGGCATGGTGGCGCGGTACGCCGAGGTGACGATCGAGCGGATGGGGGTCGACGAGCGGGACGTGGTGGTGAGCTGGCTGCCGCTCTACCACGACCTCGGGCTGTTCAACTGCTTCATCATCCCGATGTTCGCGGGCATCCCGACGGTGTCGCTGTCGACGTTCGAGTGGGTGGCCGACCCCGAGCTGCAGCTCGAGGCGATCCACGAGCATCGCGGGACGATCTCGTACATGCCGAACTTCGCCTTCGCCCTGCTCGCCGCCTCGGTCGCCGACCCGGGCCGCTACGACCTGTCGATGCTGCGGGGGGTGTGGTCGGGGGGCGAGCCGCCGAGCGCGGCCGACATGTTGGCGTTCAGTCGCCGCTTCGAGGTCGCGGGCTTCCGGCGCGAGGCGCTGCAGGCCGGCTACGGCATGGCCGAGAGCGTGGCGGGCATCACCTCGTCGGGGCCGGGGGTGCCGCTCAAGTTCCACCGCATCCTCAAGTCGGCATGGCGCGAGCGGCACGAGGCGGTGCCGGCGGGCGAGGGCGAGCCGGCCGAGAACGTGCTGGTGCACGTGAGCAACGGCACGATGTCGCGCGGCTGCGAGATGCGCGTCCTCGGGCCGGGCGGCGAGCGGCTGCCGCCGGGCCGGGCGGGGCGGGTGTTCGTGCGCACGCCGTTCCTGTTCGGGGGCTACTTCCGGCGCGACGACCTGAACCAGAACCTGTTCGACGCCGACGGGTTCTACGACACGGGCGACATCGGCTACCTCGACGACGAGGGGCACGTCTACGTCAGCGGGCGCTCGAAAGATCTCATCATCGTCGGCGGGCGCAACGTCTACTCGCAGGACGTCGAGAAGGTGGCGAACGAGGTGCCGGGCGTGCACGCGGGGCGCACGGTGTGCTTCGGGGTGTCGGTGCCGTCGCGCGGCACCGAGGGCGCGGTGCTGCTCGCCGAGAGCGACCTGCCGGAGGCCGACTGGCCCGCGCTCGCGGCGCGCCTGCGCGAGGCGGTGGTGCGCTTCGCCGACGTCGACCTGGCCGACGTCAAGCTCGCCCCGCGCGGCGTGCTGCGCAAGTCGACCGCGGGCAAGCTGGCGCGCCCCGACAACCGGGCGCTCTACCTGCAGGGCCGCTTCGGGCCGCCGCCGCCCGTCGTCGCCGTGCCCGAGCCGGGGGCGGGCGCGTGACGGCGGCCCCCGAAGCGCGCTCGCTCGAGGCGACGCTGGCGCTCATCGAGGCCTTCGTCGCGCGCGAGCGGGGGGCGCTGCGCGAGCCGCTGACGCCGGACACCGAGCTGCTGCGCCTGGGGCTGCTCGACAGCATGCAGCTCGCCCGGCTCGGCCGGGAGCTCGCCGGCGCCTTCGGGGTGACCCCCCCCCGCGGCGCGCTCACCGTCGAAGATTTCGAAACCCCTCGGAGACTATGGCAATGCTTTCAGCGGTTCGGGTGAAGGCGCCGCGCGCGCGCGCGGGCGGGTCGTGAAGCTCGTCGACGCGCTCGTCGACGCGCTCATCGCGCTCGACGTCGGGTACGTGTTCGGCGTGAGCGGCGCGAACATCGAGCACGTGCACGACGCCATCCACCGGCGCGGCCGGCGGCGGATCGAGTCGGTGCTGACGCGCTCGGAGGTGGGCGCGGCCTTCATGGCCGACGCGCGCGCGCGGGTCCACCGCACGCTCGGCGTCTGCTGCGCGACCTCGGGCGGCGGCATGATGAACCTGGCGGTGGGCGTCGCCGAGTCGTACGCCGAGTCGGTGCCGCTGCTCGCCCTCATCGGCCAGCCGCCGCTGTCGCTCGCGGGCCGCGGCGCCTTCCAGGACTCGTCCGGCATCGGGCGCAGCGTCAACGCCGTCGCGCTCTTCGGCGCGATGACCAAGTACACCCACCTGCTCACGCGCCCCGAAGACTTCTGGCGCGCGCTCACCCAAGCCGTCGTCGCCGCGTGCTCCGACCGCAAGGGCCCCTCCGCCCTGCTCATCCCGCGCGACCTGTACGAGGCCGAGGTGCCCGCGGGCTCGCCCGAGGAGGTGGCGCAGGCGGCGCAGGCGGCGGCGCGCCCCGGCCCCGTCCACCGGTCGACGGCGAAGGCGGTGCTCGACGAGGTGCGCGCGGCGCGCCGCCCGGTGCTGATCTACGGCCAAGGCGTGCGCCGCTCGAGCGACCCGGCCGCCGTCGGCGACTTCGCCCGCGCCTTGCGCATCCCGGTCGCGACGACGATGTCGGCGCGGGGCGAGTTCCCCAACGACGACCTGCTCTACCTCGGCATGGTGGGCGCCGCCGGGCACCCGTCGGTGCACGACTACCTGCGCGAGCGAGCCGACCTGCTGATCGTCGCCGGCGCCGGCATGGACGTGATGAGCCGCGGCCCCCTCTCGTCGCAGGCCGACCTCGGCGGCAAGCGCATCGTCGCGGTCACGGTCGACCCCGGCGAGCTCGAGCGCGGCCTCGCCCCCTACCGCTCCGATGGCTCGCCGCCCATGCGCGTGCTGCGCGCCGATGCCGGCGTCGCCTTCCGCACCCTGCTCGAGCTCTGGGGCGAGGCCCCCTTCTACAAGAGCCCCCCCCGCGACTACCGCCGCTCGTACTTCGCCCCCTCGCTCGCCGCCCCCATCGACGGCGGCGGGCCCCCCTCGGGCATGCGCGGCTCGCTCCTGCAGAGCGACGCGCTCGCCGTCTTGAACGCGTACACCCCGCGCGCCGGGCACATCGTCTACGACGCCGGCAACTGCGCGGCCGCCGCCCTGCACTACCTCGACGTCGAGCCGAGCGTCAGCTCGACCATCGCCCTCGGCATGGGCGGCATGGGCTACGCCATCGCCGGCGCCGTCGGCGCCCAGCTCGGCTCGCCGCCGGGCACGCGCACCGTCGTCTTCGCCGGCGACGGCGCCTTCCTCATGACGGGCTTCGAGGTGCATACCGCCGTCGACCTGCGGCTGCCCGTGCTGTTCGTCGTGTTCAACAACAACATGCACGGCATGTGCGCCATCCGCCAGCAGCTCCTCTTCGAGTCGCGCTTCGAGTGCGTGCGCTACGCCGCGCTCGACGTCGCCGGCGTCGCGCGCGGCCTCGCGGGCCCCGACGCGCTCTGGGTCGGCGCCGCCCAGAGCGTTCGCGAGCTACACCGCTGCGTCGAAGACTACTTCGCGTCGGCCTCCGACCGGCCGGGCGTCCTCGAGCTGCGCATCGCGCAAGAAGAGATGCCGCCCTTCGTGCCCTTCCTGCCCAAGCACGCGCCTCGCATCGACCGCCTGAGGCCCTCCATTCTGCCCTCGGACGTCGTCGAGCCGGCCGAGGGCCAGGACAAGGGCGCGCGCGGCGTGCCCCGCGTCCGCGTGGTGTAGGCCGGGGCGACGGCGCCCGGGGGCGCGCGGCCGGCCCCGGGGCGCCTTGGCAGGTCGCCCCCGCCGGGGCCGCCCGCCCCGGAGCTGCCCCCCCCGCCGGGGCCGCCCGCACCGGAGCTGCCCCCCCCGCCGGGGCTCAACCCGCGCGCGGCGTCGCCGGGCTCAGAAGCAGCTGTTCGAGCCTTGGAGCTTCTGCGCCGCCGTGTCGTACGAAATGCCCGTCTCGATGTAGCGATTCGACAGCGTCCGGTCGCCCGAGACGCAGAGGACCTGGATGGGCGGGCTGGTGTCGCCCTCCTCGTCGAAGCTCGAGGGGCCGAGGGCGCCGCGGTAGAGGATGCTGTCGCCGACGCTGAGGCGCTGCACGCCGCCGAGGATCGACCCCGGGCCCATCCCCACCTCGGCCACGCTCGCGCCCCGGCCGCTCAGGCGGTTCAGGATGATCTCGCCGAGGTTGCGGCCCGTGACGGGGCGGCCGAGGTTGCCCGCGAGCGCGTACATGGCGAGGTAGTACTCGTCGTAGTTGGCGGCGCCGGCGGCCATGACGTCGGCCGCCTCGGGGGTGTCCTTGTAGATGCCCCGGAACGAGTTGGTGAACTTGGCGAAGTTCGGGTCGCTGTTCGAGGGCTGCGTCACGAGGATGAAGAAGCGCTCGCGCATCGCGGTCGTGCTCGTGTCGATGGTCTCGAGGAAGACCTGCTCCTCGACGGCGGCCGACGCGACGTAGTGGGTGATGCCCGGGTTGGCCTTCTCGTACTCGGTGACGATGTCGGCGAGCTCTTTGCCGCCGCCGGCGGTGACGAAGAAGTCGGGCTTGAACTGGCCGAGCGCGACGAGGGCCTCGCCGAAGGTCGCCTGGAAGTCGGGCGCGGCCGGGTCGCCGTAGCTGATCTGGCGGAAGTGCTCGCTGCTGTTCTGGAGCGCGGGCTTGCCGTTGAGCGTGAGCTCGGCCGCGTCCTGCTCGGCGATGGTGCGGCCGAAGCCGCTGCCGTTGTAGACGAGGGCGAGCTTGAGCGGCGCGTCCGGCGGCAGCCCCCGCTCGGCGCGGATCTTCGGGCCGTAGATCTGTTCGAAGAGCAGCGACGCGGCCCGCGCGTCGTTCTTCGGGCCGAAGCCGTGGCGGAAGAGGATGTACTTGCGGTCGACGTTCTCGAGGACGGTCTCGAAGCCCGCCGAGATGAACACGGTGCCCGTCGCGATGGCCTTGGGCAGAAGGTACGCGCCCCAGCTGTTGGGGTAGGGGCCGAAGATGAGGGGCACCTGCACGTTGTCGACGACGTGGTCGATGGCGCGCTTGTACTGCTCGGAGCTCACGTAATCGATGTCGCAGGCGATGGTGACCACGGGCCGCGGCGGCGAGGCCCCGGGGACGCCCTGGGTGGTTCTCGCCCACTCTTGGCGGGCCATGTCGAGGGCGCGCTCGGCGGCGACGAAGGGGGCCGCGACGCTCGTCAGGCCGAGGTGGGCGAAGACGACCGGGTCCTTCGCGAGATCGCCCTGGTCGGCGAGCAGCTTGGGGCACTCGGCCGTCAGGAGGTCGACGCAGGTGTTGTCGGACAGGCGGCAGACGACGTTGTCGCGCTGCGTCCGCGTCAGGCAGTCTTGGTTGTTCCGGCAATACGACTCGCTATTCTGGCAGACGAAGCGCTCGTTGCAGAACGTGCCCTCGAACTGAGGGCCCATCGCCGCACAGTCGGCGTCGTTCGAGCACTGGCGGGCCGTCGGCTCGACCACGAGCGAACAGCTTACGAACGAGCTGCCCGACGCGGCGAGGACCAGGACCAAAAGGGCTAGCTTCTTCATCTTGCGATCTCCGGCGGGGACGATACCGTAAATTCGCGGCGAGCTCCAGCCATCGAAGCCCGCGCCCGAGGGGCTTCGGCTCCCCCGAACGGTCGGGCGCTGCGGGCTCGGGCCCGGGGCGTCGGCCGCGCGCGGGCCCCCGCGTCGGCTCATGGGCGCCGGCCGGGGCGCCGGCGCGCCGAGCCGGCGGCCCGCGCCCCTCGCCGGAGGCGTCGGGCGCTCGGGTCGGGCGGCGCGGGCTCCCTTGACGGCGGGGCGCACGGGCTTGCAACATGCCGCGCCATGCGCCATCTGGTTCACAAGGGCGCGCCCGGCGGTCGGCACGCCGTCGGCCGCTTCGCCGGGGCCCGGGGCTGCGGGCGGGGGGCGCCATGAGCCCGTCGACCGAGCCGAAGGGCGTCGCCGCCCTGGCCCCGCCGCAGCCCTTCTCGCGCCTGCGGGGCCTGGTGGCCGGCCCCCACCTCATAAGGTACCTCGCCGAGTGCCAGGCCCGGCAAGGCGACCCGTTCGTCGTGCCCCTGTTCGGCCTCGGCCGCATCGTCATCACGGGCCACCCCGAGGGGGTCCGCGACGTCTTCGCCATGCCGAACACGGTCTGCGAGCCGCAGGGGCCGAACCCCCTCGAGCCGATCCTCGGGTCGGGCTCGATCTTCTTGATGAAGGGCGACCGCCACCGCCGCGAGCGCAGGCTGATGACCCCGCTCTTTCTGGCCGAGCGGATGCGCGCGTACGGCCCGCAAATCCAGGCGCTGACCCTGGCCGAGATGCGCCGCTGGAAGGTCGGCGAGCCCGTCGAGGCGCAAGCGTTCACCCACGCGCTGGCCTTGCAGGTCATCCTCCGGGTCATCTTCGGGGTCCGCAGCCCCGAGCGCCGCGCCGCCCTGCACGGGGCCATCTCCGACCTGCTCCACAGCTACACGGTGCCGCTGGCGCTCGTGCCGCCGCTGCGGCGCGACCTGCTCGGGCTCACCGGCTGGAAGCGCTTCACCCGCGCGCGCGAGCGGGTGCGGGCCCTCTTGCTCGAAGAGATCGCGGGGCGGCGGCGCGAGGGCGGGGCCGGCCGCGAAGACATCTTGAGCCTGCTCGTCGAGGCGCGCTACCCCGACGGCGGCGGCCTCTCCGACGAGGCGCTGCACGACGCGCTCTGCACGCTGCTCGTCGCCGGCCACGAGACCGTGGCGCTCGGGCTCGCCTGGGCCTTTCATTTCGCCCTCAACGACGACTCGGTGGGCGACGCGCTACGCGCCGAGCTCGAGCCGCTCGGCGCCGACGCGACGCCCGAGGCGCTCTCGGCCCTGCCCTACGTCGGGGCCCTCGCCCAGGAGGCCCTGCGCCGCCACCCGAACGTGCCCGTCGTGGCGCGGCAGCTGAGCGAGTCGGCCAGCGTCCGCGGCGTCGAGCTGCCGAAGGGCACGAGCGTGAGCGTCGGCGTCGCGCTGCTGCACATGAACCCCGACGTCTACCCCGACCCCGAGCGCTTCCGGCCGCAGCGCTTCCTCGACCGGTCCTACGCGCCGCACGAGTTCGCGCCCTTCGGCGGCGGCGTCCGGCGCTGCCTGGGGGCGGCCTTCGGGCTCTACGAAATGAAGGTCGTGCTCGGCACCGCCTTCTCGCGCGCGCGGCTCGCGCCCGTCCCCGGGCCCGCGCCCCGCGCGGTGCTCAAGGGCATCTCGTACGCCCCCGACCGGCCCATCCGCATGGTCTTGCGCGAGCCGCTGCGGGGCGAAGCCGCCGCGCCCGACGTCGACGCTTGAGCCGCCCGGGCGGGGCGCGGGCCGGGCGAGCGACGGCGTGCTTTTTCAGCGCCGCTGTCCGCCGGCCGCGCGCCGGGCGGGGCGCCCCGCCGAGAGAATGCTCGCGGGCCGCGGGCGCGTGCGGTAGCGTCAGCCGGCCATGCGGTCCCTCGGCCCCGTCGCGCCCGAAGAACGGTTGCTCTCGCTCGACGTGCTGCGCGCCGTCGCGCTCCTGGGCATTCTGTCGGTGAACATCGTCTTCATCGCCCACAGCATGCCGAGGGTCGGCGACCCGCTCGCCAACTTCTCCGCCTGGTACGACCGGCTCGCCGGCGGGCTCGTCGCCATGCTCGTCTCGGGCAAGGCCAACTCGCTCTTCACCTTCGCCTTCGGCGTCGGCTTCGCCGTCCAGATGCGGCGGCTCGAGGCCGGCGGGCCCGGGGCGGCGCGCACGTACCTGCGCCGGCTCGCCGCGCTCTTCGCGTTCGGCGCCGCGCACGCGCTGCTCGTCTGGGACGGCGACATCTTGCACACCTACGCGCTGCTCGGCCTCGTGCTGCTCGCCGTGCGGCGCGTGTCGCGCCGCGGGCTCGCCGCCCTCGTCGTCGCGACCGCCCTCGTGCCCGAGGCCCTCGGCGCCTACCGGGCCGCCACCGCCGACGCCCAGGGCCGCGCCGAAGAGCGCGAGGCGAGGGCGGCGCGCGTCGCGCAGCTCCAGGCCGAGGGCGCGGCGGCCTACGGCGCGGGCTCCTACGCCGACGTCGTGCGCCACCGCACGCAGGCGCTCGCCGAAGACTACGGGCGCGAGCCGCACCGCCGGGCGTCGTCGTACTTGTCGCTGCTGACGACCATGCTCCTCGGCCTCTTCGTCGGGCGCGAGCGCCTGCTCGAGCGCGCGGCCGAACTGCGGCGCGGCTGGCGCCGGGCCGCCGCCCTCTGCGCGCTCGTCGGGCTCGTCTCCGGCGCGCTCTTCGCCGTGCTCGTCATGAGCGGCGGCAAGAGCCCCCCGCCGCTGCTCGACATGGCCACCGGGCTCGCCTACCGCATCAGCCGGCCCACCCTGATGCTCGCCTACGCCGCCGTCGTCGTGCTCGCCTGCCTGTCGCCGCGCTGGGGGCCCTCGCTCGCGCGCCTGGCCCCGGCCGGGCGCATGGCGCTCACCAACTACCTGATGCAGAGCGCCGTCTGCACCTCGCTCTTTTACGCCTACGGCGCCGGGCTCTACGGCCGCGTCGGCATCGTCGCGCTCCAGGGCATCGCCCTCGCCCTCTGGGCCACGCAGATCGCCCTCAGCACCGCCTGGCTCCGCCGCTTCCGCCAGGGCCCCGCCGAATGGCTCTGGCGCACGCTGACCTACGGCCGCCCCGCCCCCGCGGCCGCCGCCCCCGCGGTGGCGAAGTCCGAGGCGGCCTGATCGCGCCGACGGCCGCGCGCTCGCCCGCGGCGCCCGCCGTCGCGCCCCGCCCCCGCGCGCCCCGCCGCGCGGAGGGCCGCCGCGCCCGCCGGCTCAGAGCCGGTTGAGGTACGCGATGAGGCCGTTGAACTCGGCCGTCGGGACGGTCGGCGTGTTCGTGACGGTGAACAGCAGGTTGTAGTGGTTGAGCACGTCCAGCAGCGTCGCCGCGCTGTTGTCGTGGAAGTAGGGCGCCGTCTTCTTGATGCCCCGCAACTGGGTCGGGTC
>DASTPP010000083.1:0-9140 GCA_035762175.1 Polyangiaceae bacterium
CGGCGCGTCGAACAAGAGCAGGGGGCGGCTGGGTTGGGTCCTCACACCCCTACCTTCGCCGCCCCCCCTCCTTTTGTCGCGCGAAACCTCTCGCCGGCCGCTACGTGAACGGCATTGGGCTTCAGCCGGGGGCGGCCCGCCCCCCGCCGGCAGGAAGGCCGGCCGCCGCGGCGCGCGGCCGGCCGCGGCGGCTCACTCGGCTTCGCTGCCGGAGGCGTGGGCGCCGTGGCCGTTCGTGCGCGCGGACGCGTCGGCGCCGGGGGCGGGCCGGACCTCGGGGCGCGCGGCGAGCTCGCGCTCGCCGAGCGAGGCGGCGCCGATCCACACGGTGCGGTCGAAGTCGTTCAGGTTCTTGTTCGAGAGCACCTGGAAGCACGCCGCCGAACCCTGCGCCGCGATCGTCGTGGCCCACGCCAAGAAGACGTGCCAGATGCGGTACCAGCGCTCGCCGTAGGCCTTGACGATCTCGTCCCGGTGGCGCAGCCAGTTGTCGTGCCACTTCTTGATCGTGAAGTGGTAGTGAATGCTGACGTTCTCGACGCTGTGAATCTCGAAGCCGGCCTTCTCCATCGCGCCGATCATGGGCGCGGCGGGCAGGCTCGCGTCGGCCCCGGCGAAGATGTACTTGGCCATGAAGAGGCCCCAGACCAGGTCTTCGATGTTCGACTGGCGGCGCAGCCCCGTCCACTGCAGGCAGAAGAGCCCCTTGTCGGACAAGAGGTCGTAGATCTTCTTGTAGTAGGCGCCGAGGTTCTTGACCCCGACGTGCTCGACCATCTCGAGGCTGACGACCTTGTCGTAGGGGCCGCCGGGGGTGTCGCGGTAGTCGACGCAGAGAATTTTCGCCCGGTCCGACAGGCCCGCCTTGGCGATCTGCTCGTTGCCGTAGTCGGCCTGGTTGCGGCTCAGCGTCACGCCGGTGCTCTTGACGCCGTAGTGCTTGGCCGCGTAGAGCGCGAGCGTGCCCCAGCCGCAGCCGACGTCGAGCAGGGTCTCGCCCGGCTTCAACATCAGCTTGCGGCACACCAGGTCCATCTTTTGGTCTTGGCCCTGCTCGACCGACTGCGACGCGTCGGTGAAGAAGCCCGAGGTGTAGACCATGCGCGGCCCGAGGAAGGCCGAGAAGAAGTCGTTGCCGCGGTCGTAGTGCCAGCGCACCAGCTTCTCGTCGAGCTGCTTCGAGTGCACGGTGAACTCGGGCACGAAGCGCGTCAGAAAGTAGCGCACGTGGGCGGGGGTGAACTTGTGCTCGACGACGGCGTGCCGGTCGCGCAAGAGCTCGTAAATGTCGCCGGGGATGTCGAGCGCCCCGTCGAAGTACGCCTCGAAGAGCGTATCAATGGGGATCTTCTTGTGCGCGAAACGCGCTTTCAGCCCTTCGTCCTTGAAGACAACGTAGTCGCTCAACTGGCCCATGCCCACGTCCTCCTAGCGATGCTCTGGCGGCCGCGCGGCGCCGAGGCCCTAGCCTCGGCGCCTTGCCGCCCGCGCGAGCGCCCGTTCACGGCCGCCCGTGCGGCTGTAGGTACCCTCTGGCCCGTCATCTGTTCAGCGTCGGCAGACGAAGGGCCGCCCCCGCCCGACCGACGTCGAAAGCGGGGGCCCGAGCGCTCACGCCCGGCGTGCCTCGGCGCTCGCACTGTTCGCTTGCTTCGCCACGCGGCGCAAGCAAACAGTGGCCCGCTCGCTAAGAAAAAACCCGCCGCCTCGCCCGACGTCGGCGGCGCGCGAAGCTCGCTGCCGGCCGGTGCGTAAGTGCCCTCGCACCGGCCGGCCGCCCCCGCCGGCTGCGTCCAGTCACGCCGCAACCAGCCGGCGACGTCCGTACGCGGCCGCGCCGCGATCGGCCGACGCCCTACGCGGCGGCGCCGCGACCGTTCGACGCCCTACGCGGCCGCACCACGACCGGCCGACGCCCTACGCAGCCGCGCCGCGACCGGCCAACGTCGTACGCGGCCGCGCCCGACCGTCCGAAGTCCTACGCAGCGGCGCCGCGACCGTTCGACGCCCTACGCAGCCGCGCCGCGACCGGCCGACGCCGCCCGCGCCGGGGCGACGGCGCCGCGGGCGGGGTCGGGGGCGCCGGGGCCGGGGCCCCTCAGGCCGCCCGCGAGCGCGGCGTCCAGAGGGTCGAGCGGTCGCGGCCGCCGCGCTTGGAGGCGTAGAGCGCCTCGTCGGCGGCCTTGAAGAGCGCGTCCCAGTCGCGGCCGGCGGCGGGGAAGGTGGCGACGCCCACCGAGCAGGTGACCTGGAGCGGGCCCGCGGGCGTCGAGAAGCTCGTCCGCTTGAGCTCCTCGCGAATGCGCTCGGCCAGCAGCAGGGCGCCGGGCCCGTCGGTCTGCTCGCAGAGCGCGACGAACTCTTCTCCCCCGAAGCGCGCGACCGAGTCGGTGCTGCGCTTGACGCGGGCGAAGACGGCGCCGAGCCCCTTGATGACGAGGTCGCCGACGTCGTGGCCGTGCACGTCGTTGACCTTCTTGAAGTGGTCGATGTCGGCGACGACGACGCTGAGCGGGCGGCCGAAGCGCGCGGCGGCGGCGAGCTTGCTCTCGGCGGCCTCGAGCAGCGCGCGCTTGTTGAGCAGGCCCGTCAGCCCGTCGGTCGTCGCGAGCTCCTCGAGCTTGCGCACGTTGCGCGCGTCGGCGAGGCTGACGGCGACGTGCCGCGCGAGCGCCTCGAGCGCCGGCCGCACCGCGTCGCCGAAGGCGCCCCGCCGGCGCGCGCCGACCACCAGCGAGCCGAGCGCCCCCTCGCGCAGCGTGAGCGGCACGACGAGCACGCTCGCCCAGGCGGGCGAGGGCAGCTCGGGCCCGAAGACGACGTGCCGCCGCCCCTCGGCCTCGCCCCGGTAGGGCAGGGGCTGGCCGCTGCGCACCGCCGCGTCGACCAGGCCGCCGTTCGCCCCGAAGCGCGCGCCCGCCGCGGCGCCGCCCTCGCCGAGCGCGGCGCGCACCTCGTGGCCGCCCGACTTCTCGTCGTACACGGTGATCGCGGCGAAGTCGGGCCGCGCCACGTCGCGCGCGCCCTTGACCGCCGCCTCGAGCACCTCGTCTTCGCCGGCCGCGGCCCCGAGCGCCTCGGCCGCCCGGTAGAGCTTGCCCTGCTCGGCCTTCTCGCGCTCGAGCTGCAAGAAGAGCCGCTCGTTGCGGATGACGCGCGCGGCGTGCCGCGCCGCCTCGGCGAGCACGGCCTGCTCGCGGGCGTCGAAGGGCCGCGCCTCGCGCCGGTCGGCGACGACGAGCCCGCGCACCCGCCCGCCGTCGCGCACCGGCGTCAGGCAGACCGAGCCGGCCGCCCCCGCCCCCGCGTAGTGCGGCAAGAGGGCGGTCGCGCTGAGCGGTCCCAGCGTCACGAGCGCGCCCTCGGCCATCGCCGCGCCGTAGAGCCCGTCGCGCGCGCCGAAGGGCCCCTCGAGCAGGCCCTCGACCTCGCTCGAGGCCCCCGCGACGCGCAGGTGCGTGCCCGCCTCGTTCAGCCACAGCAACATCAGCGTCTGCGCCCCGAGCGCGTGGCGCGCGAGCCCGAGCCCCGAGAGCACCGCCTCGTGGATCTCCTCGACGCCCGCGCGCAGCCTCCGCTCGCCGTCGCCCTCGGGCTCGCCCGCGCCCCCGCCGGCCGCGGCGGCGGCCCCGCCGCTCGGCGCCTCGGACGCGAGCAGCCGGAAGTCGCGCGCCGCGTCGTGCAGGCGCCGCCGCTCGTCCTCGAGGCGCTGGCCCGCCTCGGCGCGCAAGCGGCCCACCTCGGCGCCGAGAAAGAGGCGCTGCACGCCGACGAAGGCGAGGGCGAGCGCGCCGTGCCAGGCGAGCGCCGCGGCCGAGCCCTGGCCGAGCGCGGCCCGCAGCGCGCCCTCGAGCCCGAGCAGCCCGGCCGTGGCGGCGAGCGCGACCCGCGTCTCGCTGAGCAGCGCGCTCAGGGCGACGACGAGAAAGAGCGCCCCCTGCGCGAGGCCGTCGAAGCCGCCCTCGGCCCGCACGAGCGCCGCCCCGACGCCGGCGAGGGCGAGCCAGGCGAGCTCGAGATCGATCCAGGGGCGCCGCGCCCCCCCGTCGCGCCGCCGCGCCCCGAGCCGCGCGTACGACCAGAGCGCCCAGGCCACGGCCGCCCCGAGCGCCGCGGCGGGCCCGAAGGGCGACGCGGCGTCGAGCACCACCAGGGCGCCGAAGGCGGCGGGCGCGGCGAGCGGCAGGGCGCGGGCGAAGGGGCGAGCGGGCGGCGGGCTCGTGCGAGTCGGGGGGAGCATCGAGGGCCACTCCCGGCTAGCAGAGGCCCGAGCGCGAAGGCCAATTCTCGGCCCCCGAACGAAGCGCGGGGGGCGCCGCGCCGAAGCGACGCGGCACCCTCGACCCCTCCCGCGTTGGTTCCGAACCAACGCGGGCACTATCGACCCCTCCCGGCGTTGGTTCGGAACCAACCCCGAGAGGGGTCGACCCTACCCGCCGTTGGTTCGGAACCAACCCCGAGAGGGGTCGAGAGTGCTACCCGTTGGTTCCGAACCAATGCACAGAGGGGTCGACCCTACCGCCCGTCGGTTCCGAACCAACGCACCGAGGGGTCGAGGGTGACGCCCGTCCGTTCCGGAGTAATCCCGGCCCTCATGATGCGGCCCGGAAGCGGCGGAGCGCGCGCCCCGCACTGAAGTACGGGGCACGGGGTAGCCCGCGCGAACGGAGAGCAAAGCCCGGCCCTCGTTGGGGCCGGGCTCAATCGCCGCGCGCCGCTGCCGCGGGCTCGCCCGGAAGCCGACGCCCGCGGGAGCCCGGCCCCAGCGAGGGCCGGGCTTTGCGCTCCGAATCGGCCCGATTCCGCGCGGCACGCCTTGGTGACGCCGTGCCCCGGACTTCAGTCCGGGGCCTACCGCTCGGCCGGCAGGAGCCCGAGCTTGCGCAGGAAGGCGCGCACGTGGTGGCGCTCCATGCCGGAGCGGCGCGCCATCTCGGAGATGTTGCCCCCGGTCGCCTTGAAGAGGTCGGCGAAGTACTGCCGCTCGAAGTGCAGCACCGCGGCGCGCTTGGCCTCGGCGAAGGCGGTGGCGGGCGGGGCGCCGCCCTGCTCGAGGGCGCCGCGGCCCTCGAGGGGCAAGAGCAGCTCGAGCGAGTCGACGTCGGCGCTGCCGCCGAGCGTGGCGAGCACGCTCGCGACGTTGACGAGCTCGCGCACGTTGCCCGGCCAGTCGTAGTGGGCGAAGCGGCGGGTGAGCTCGTCGGCGACCTCGGCGGCGCGGTCGGGGCGGCCGACGCGCTCGCAGGCGCGCATGGCGAGGGCGCGGGCGTCTTCGCGCCGCTCGCGCAGGGGGGGCAGCTCGAGGCGCACCTGCGCGAGCCGGAAGAACAGGTCGCTGCGGAAGCGGCCGGCGTTCATCTCGCGCCGCAGGTCGCGCCGCGTCGCGGCGACGACGCGCACGTCGACCGGCTCGTAGGCCGAGCCGCCGACGCGCTTGACGCTGCGCTCGGCGATGGCGCGTAGTAGCTTGGGCTGCACCTCTTCGGGCAGCTCGCCGAGCTCGTCGAGAAAGAGCGTGCCGCCGTTCGCCTCGAGAAAGGCGCCCGCCTTGCGCGCGACCGCGCCGGTGAAGCTGCCCTTCTCGTGGCCGAAGAGCAGGCTCTCGGCCAGCCCCGCCGGCACCGCGCCGCAGTCGACGACGACGAAGGGCCCGCTCTTGCGGCGGCTGTGCTCGTGCAGCGCCTGCGCCACCAGCTCTTTGCCCGTGCCCGTCTCGCCGAGCACCAGCACCGAGAGCTCGGTCGGCGCGACGGCGCCGAGCGCCTGGTAGAGCCGGCGCATCGGCGGCGACGAGCCGACGAGGGGCCCGAAGCTCTCTTCGTAGCTGAGCTCGACGCGCGACTTCGACTGCGCGGGCGCGAAGACGACGTCGGTCTGCCCGACGCGCAGCGTGCAGGGGCCGGTCAGGCTCACCTCGTCGACGCGGACCGGGCCGATGAAGGTGCCGTTCTTGCTGCCGAGGTCGCGCAGCGTCACGCCGTACGAGCCCGCCCGCAGCTCGCAGTGCAGCGCGCTCACCTCGGGGTCGTCGAGGGCGACGCTCGCCGAGGGGTCGCGCCCGATGGTGATCGGGTCGACCCCGACCGGCACCGCCGCCCCGCCGGGCGCGGTCAGGGTGCCGCCGCGCACGAACCAGTGCAGCGGCCGGGCCCGCGTCGCGTCGGTCGGGGCGCTCACGAGGGCCCGGCCGGCCGCAACAGGACGTTCGGGCGCCGCGGCGCCGCGCTCTTCTTCTGCGCGCACGCGGCGCAGACCCCGTACAGCTCGTGCTTGTGCCACTGCACCTGGAAGCCGTGCCGCTCGGCCACCTCTTCTTGCAGCCGCTCGATGCCCGGCTCTTCGAACTCGGAGATGGCCCCGCACTCGAGGCAGATGAGGTGGTCGTGGTGGTGGTCGTCGAGCGCCATCTCGTAGCGCGTCACGCCGTCGCTGAAGCGGCGCTCGTGCGCGACGCCGCACTCGGCGAGCAGCTTGAGCGTGCGGTAGACCGTGGCGTAGCCCACCTTCGGGTCGGCCGCGCGCACCTGGCCCAGCAGCTCTTCGATGGTGATGTGGGCCGGCGACTGGAAGAAGGTCTCGACGATCAGCCGCCGCTGCTCGGTCGACCGCAGGCCCTTCTTGACCATGTATGCCTGCAGCAGCCCGCGCAGGTGGTCGATTTGGTCCTCGGGGGCGCTCGAAGCCATGGCCCGGCCAGGCTAGCCCAAACCCTCGCCCCCGACCACCTACCCCGGCCCTGCCCGCCCCTCCCCGCCCTTCCTCGCCCCGAACGGCGCGCCCGCCCGCGGCCCGCGCGGCCCGCGGGACGCCCTCAGGGCGAAGCGCCGCCGATGTCGGACGCCGGGCCCGCCGGCAGCGGCGCGTCCCAGGGCGTCAGGGGGGCCTCGCGCCTCGCCGCCATCACCCCCCGCGCGTGCAAGAGCGTGACCGCGCCGCCGACCAGGCCCGAGAGCGGCGCGAAGACCGCCGGCAGCAGGCCGAAGGCCACCGTCAGCGCCCCCACCACCCCCGGCGCCACCGCGAGCGCGAGCGCGAGCCGCGCCTCGGCCAGGGTGCGGTGCGCGATCGCGACGGCGAGCGCCGCGTCGCGCACGTCGTCGCTCGCCATCGCCACCGACCACTCGTTCGAGGGCGAGCCCGCCGCCTGCAGCGCCACCGACACGTCGGCCGCGCCGAGCAGCGCCCCGTCGGCCGCGGGCCGCCCGATGACCGCGACGCGCGCGCCGCCCTCGGCCAGCCGCCGCACCTCGCCCGCCCGGTCGGCCGGCAGCACCTCGGGCCGCACGTGATCGATGTCGAGCGCGCGCGCGATGGTCTCGCAGGTGTCGCGCGCCTCGCCGCTCAGCAAGACCGGCTCGACCTCGACGTCGAGCAGGTGCTGCACCGCCGCCCGCGCGCCCGAGCGCAGGCCGTCTTGCAGCGCCACGAGCCCCGCGAGCCGGCCCCCGACGGCCACGAGCAGCACCGTGCGCCCGAGCCCCTCGAGCTCGGCCACGCGCGCCTCGGCGAGCGCGACCGAGACGCGCTGCTCGAGCATCAGCGCCCGGCTGCCCACCAACAGCGTCTCGCCCGCCGACGTGACGGCCATCACCCCGAGCCCCGGCAAGGGGTGCGGGCTGCGCACCGCGTCGGGCGTGACGTTGCGGTGGCGCGCCCCCCGCACCGCCGCCACGGCGAGCGGGTGCGCCTGGCCCGCCTCGGCCCCCGCCGCCCAGGCCAGCACCTGCGCGGGCGAGGCGCGCCCGGTCGCCTCGACCTCGACGACGTCCGGCTCGCCGAAGAGCAGCGTGCCGCGCGCCGCGAAGACCGCGACCGAGGCGCGCGCCGCCTCGTCCCACGCCCGCGCGCCCTGGTACGAGATGCCCCGCCGCGCCGCCGAGAGCACGCCCCGCAGCACGTGCAGGCTCGCGACGCTCGCCACCGTCGTCGTGCCGAGCGCCCCGAACGCCGCGATCGCGCTCAGCCCGACGCCGAGCCACGACTCGCCGTTGGCGAAGGTCGCCAGCGCCGCGAGCAGGCCCGCCGCGAGCGCCCCCTGCGCCGCGATCACGCGCGAGAGCCGCGCCACCGACGCGTGCACGTCCGCCCGGCGCGCGGGGTCGAGCAGCGCCCGCGCCCACGCCCGGTCGCCGCCCGTCCAGGTCGTCACCCCCTGCACCGCCCCCTCGAGCACCCGCGCCCCCGCCACCAGCGCCGCCCCCTCGCCCCGCCGCGCCACCGCCGTCGCCCCGAGCCAGGGGTAGACGAGCGCCGAGCCCGCCGTCACGTTGAGGTCGGCCGGCGCGATCTCGCCCGGGCCGACGCGCAACAGCTCGCCCGGCCGCAGCTCGTGCGCCGCCACCACGTCGGCGTCGCCCCCGACCACGCGCCGCCCCGGCAGCGCGAGCGCCGACGCGACCCACCCCCGCTCGTCTTCGAGCTCCGACGCGCTCCGCGCCCGGAGCGCCGTCAAGAGGCCCCCCGTCACGACCGCGACGCCCGCCAGGTGAATCGCCTGGTTGGTCTGCGCGCTGCCGGTGAAGAAGGCCGCCGCCGCCGCCGCGCACGAGGCGAGCGCGGGCGCGAGCAAGAGCAACGGGTGCGCGTCGGCCGGATCGCGCCGGCGGGTGACGAGCCGCGCCGCGAGCGAGAGGCAGCCCGCCGACGCCACCACCAGGCGCGCCCCGTTGACCGCGCGCATCGGCCCGAGCAGCGAGAGCGCCACCGCCAGGAAGCCGCCCAGCGTCGCCATGCCCACCAAGAGCGCGTCCGCGTCGAGCGCCTCGGGCTCGTCGGCCCGCTCGCCCCACGCCTCGCCCCCCGGCCCCGCCGCCCCCGGCGCCGCCCAGAGCTCGTCGCCCCCGCCCGCCCCGGCCTCGCCGAGCGAGACCCCCGCCGCCTCGCCTTCGCCCCCTTCGAGCGCCCGAAAGGCCCCCGACGCGCCCGACCCCTCGGGCTTCGCCGCGCCCGGGCCCCGCGCCGTCGGCGCCGTCGCGAGCCCAAGCGCCCCCTCCGACGAGCGCGCCTCGGGGGCCGGGGGCGTCGCCTCGAGCGCCCCCCCCGGCGCCGAACGCGCGGCGGGCGGCGGCGCCTCGGAGGCCGCCGACGCCGGGCGCCGCGACGCCTCGGCGGCCGCCGACGCCGGGCACCACGACGCCTCG
>DASTPP010000084.1:0-87944 GCA_035762175.1 Polyangiaceae bacterium
CGAGGTGAGCAAGCTCTCGCCGCCCATGACGCAGATGGCGGCGCTGACCCGCGACGCCTCGGGCCAGGTCGGGCTCGTGCTCGTCGGCGTGCTCGGCTGGGGCGTCGTGACCTTTCTCGGCGTCTACTTCGGCGTGCAGGCGGCCTCGCGGCGGCGGCCCGAGGCCGCGCGGCCGGCCGAAGAGGCGCGCCGGGTGGCGATCACCAAGGCGTAGCCCGGGCCCCGCGCCGGCGCCGCGCCGGGGGGGCGCTCAGGGGGCGGGCGGCCGGCCGGCTCGGGCGCGAGCGGCAGGGGCGCCGCGATCGAGAGGCGGGGGGCGGCGCTCAGGGGGCGGGCGGCCCGCCGGCCGGGCCGCGGTGCGCGATGGGGCAGCCCTTGGTGAGCTGGCTGAGAAAGAGGCTATTGTCGTAGAAGTGCTCGACCTCGAGCAGGCGCAGATCGTCGGCGCAGCGCGCGACGGTCATGCCGAACATCTCGACGCGCTCGCCGCTCGGCGGGTGCCCGAAGTAGGGCCCGGCGAAGGTGCCCCAGTGGCGCCAGCGGAACGCGACCACGGGCGGCGGCGAGTAGACCTCGAGCACCTCCCAGAAGAAGCCGCCGGGCATCGCCGCCTTGAAGATCTCGGTCGACGAGTCGAACGTCTCGTTCGCGGCACTGTAGAAGGGCGTCTCGCCGATGAAGAGGTTATAGCTGCCCTTCTCGGCGATATCTTTGACGGTATACCAGGGCCCGCCGTTCGTGCGCGTGCGAAACTGGTCGTGGACCAGGCAGTTCCACTGGGCGGGGTCTTTCTTGTGCGAGACCTCGAGCTCGTACACCTGCACGATGAGCTCGACCGCGGCCTCGAGCGAGTCGGGCGCGAAGTGGTGCGTGCGCTCGGCGTGCAGCGTCTGCCTCGAGAGGGTGTAGTCGGGCGGCCCCTTGCGCCAGACGACGCCCTGCTCGCGCTCGAGCATGGCGTCGCGCCCCTGCAGCCAGAGCGGCTTCTCTTGCGTACCGTCGGTGGTCATCGAATCCCTCCTGCTGAAGGGTGATTGGGCGCCGCGCCCGCCCCGCCGTCAAGCGCGGCCGCTCGCCGCCGCGTCCCCCGCGGCGCCGGGGGCCGTCACGCGCAGCCGATCGCCGCGCCGCGCCTTCTGGCGGGGGCCTCGAGCTCAAGGAGCGCGGCGCGCCGGGCCGGGCCGGGCGAGGGCGGTGGCGAGGGCGCGGCGCAGCTCGGCCAGCTTGAAGGGTTTGACGAGGGTGACATTGTCGATGCCGTCGAGGAAGTCGCGGGCCGAGTCGAGGAAGGTGCCGCCGGTCATGAAGATCATGCGGCGGGCGGCGGCGGGCGAGGCGGCGGCGACGGCGGCGTGGAGCTCCATGCCGGTCATTTCGGGCATGATGAGGTCGCAGAGGATGGCGTCGAAGGCGTCGAAGCCCTGGGCCGCGAGGCGCTCGAGGGCGGCCCGGCCGGTCGAGCAGCAGGTGACGTCGAAGTCGCCGAGGGCGCGGGCGAAGACGCGCGCGAGCGGCACCTCGTCGTCGACGATCAAGAGCCGGCAGGTGCCCCGGGGGGCGGGCGCGGGGGCGGGGGGCGGCGCGGAGGGCGGGGGCGGGGCGCCGCGCGGCAGGCAGGGCAGGGTCACGCGGAAGCAGGCGCCCCGGCCGGGCTCGCTCTCGAGGGCGATGGCGCCGCCGAGCGAGCTGACGATGCCGTGGCAGACGGAGAGGCCGAGGCCGGTGCCTTCGCCGACGGGCTTGGTGGTGAAGAAGGGCTCGAAGACGCGCTCTTGCAGGGCGGGCGGGACGCCGGGGCCGTTGTCGCGCACCTCGAAGACGGCGCGCTCGTCGCCGTCGTAGCGGGCGACGACGCGCACGAGGTTGTCGGCCCGGCGCTCGGGGGCGAGCGCCTGGGCGGCGTTGACGAGGAGGTTGACGGCGATCTGGCAGAGCCGCCCCTCGTCGCCGAGCACGCGCGGGGCCGGGTCGGCGACGTCGACCTCGACCCGGGCGCGGTGCCGCAGCTCGAGGCCGGAGAGCTTGAGCGCGACGTCGACGACGCGCCCGAGGTCGACCGGGTCGCGGCGCTCGTCGTCGACGCGCGAGAGCTTGCGCAGGCTGCTGACGACGTCGCGGATGCGGGCGAGCCCCTGCTGCACCTCGGCGACGGCCGGCGCGATCTCGGGGGGGGCCGCGCCGGGGCGCGCGGCGAGGGCCTCGGCCACCATCTCGACGTTGGCCGACACGTAGGCGAGGGGGTTGTTGATCTCGTGCGCGACGCCGGCGGCGAGGGCGCCGACCGAGGCCATGCGCTCGGCGACGGCGAGCTGGCTCTGCATCGCGTCGATGCGCTCGAGCGCCGTCCGCTCGCCGGAGGCCGAGCGCTCGGCCGCCTGGCGGGCCCGGATGAGCTCGCCCTCGAAGAGACTGCGCCGGTGCGTGGGCAGGAAGGCGAAGAGGTCGACGAAGCCGCCGTCGGGCGTCCGGCGGCGGGCGGCGTTCATCAGGACCGGCACCGGCTCGCCGGACGTGCGGCGCAGGGCCAGGTAGAGCTCGTCGACCCGGCCCTTCAGGTCGAGCGTCGGCATCACGTGCGTCTGGAAGAACATGCGCGCGGCGAGCGAGAAGAAGCTCGAGAGGGGCCGGCCCCGCAGCGCCCCGGGGCCCTCGCCGAGCAGGCGCGCCGCCTCGGCGTTCGCCCGCAGGATGCGCGCGCCGGCGTCGGCCTCGAGGCAACCGACCGGGGCGTCGGCGAGGGCGTCGGTCGTCACGCGGCGGCGGCGAACTCGCGCACGAGGCCCTCGACGAGCGCCGGGCGGCTCAGCTGCGGGCAGTGGCCGATGACGTCGACGAGCCGGTAGGTCGCGGCGGGCATCTTGCGGCACATGAACTCGCCGACCGAGCGCGGGGCGACGGCGTCGTCGGAGCACTGGACGACGAGCGCGCGGGCGCGCACCCGGGGCAAGAGCTCGCGCACGTCGCTGTGGAAGACGAGCTCGGCGAAGCGCCGCAGGGCGCGGGGGTCGGCCGCCGAGATGCCCGCGCTCACCGCGCGCGCCGTCTCGGCGTCGCGCGCGACCATGCCGACGAGGGCCTCGGCCCAGCCGAGGAAGTTTTGCTCCATCAGGGCGAGGAAGTCGTCGACGTCGGAGCGCTCGAGGCCGCCGAAGTAGTCGGGCGGGTGGTTCAGGAAGCAGGGGTTCGGCGCCAGGAGCACCATGCGGTCGAAGAGCCCGGGCGCGGCGGCAGAGGCCATCAGCCCGAGCGTGCCGCTGATCGAGTGCGCGACGAGCACCGGCGCCGGCGGGCCCAGCGTGCGGGCGACCTCGGCGAGGTCTTGGGCGTAGCCCTCGAGGCTGCCGTAGCGGGCCGGGTCGTAGGCGGCGCGGTCGGAGCGGCCGGCGCCGACGTGGTCGAACGAGACGACGCGGTGGTCGCGGGCGAGCGCCGGCGCGACGCGGTGCCAGACGTTCTGGTCGCAGCCGAGGCCGTGGGCCAGCAGCAACGTGAGCGCCCCGGAGCCTTGCACGGTCACGTTGTTCCGGCGCACCACGTCGGCCATCTCCGCCGCCACCTCACCTTCCGTCGGATAGGCGCGGGATCATCGCGCCCCCGTCGCGCGGGTGTCAACCGCCGCGACCCGCCGGGCTGGCGCCCGCGCGTGGCCCGGACGCGCTCGCTCTGTCAGCAAAAACGCGGACGGAACTCGGCCGCGCACGCGCCGCGCGGAGCGCGACGTCACGGCCCGCCCGCTCGCGTCGCGCGACGAGGCCCGGGGCGGCCGGCCCGCGGCCGAGGCCGGCTCCGCCGGACGCGCGCCGGCGCCGGCCGCCTTCGCCCGGCGGGCGGCCCGGCGGTCGAAGCCCGGGCCGGCTCACGGCCTGGCTCGCCGCCCCCGGCTTCTGCTAAGAATGGGGCGTGGTGAGCGCATGACCGAGCAGCTAGGGCGCCGGCCGGCCTGGCCCTGGCGGCTCGGGCCGCTGCTCGTGCTCGTGTCCGGCTGCCAGTGGGTGTTCGGCTTCGACGAGTTCAGCCCGGCCGACGGCGACGGGGCGGGCGGCGGCGGCGCGATCGGCGCGGGCGGCGGGGCGGCGGGCGGCGGGGGCGGCGCAGGCGGCGGCGGCGCCCCGGGGGGCGGGGCGGGCGGCGGCCCGGGCGGCGGGGGCGGCAGCGGGCCGGGCGGCGGCGAGCTCCTCGCGAAGGGGCTCGTGGCCGGCGACACGCACACCTGCGCGCTGGCCCGCGACGAGAGCGGCTTTTATTGCTGGGGCAACAACGCCTTCGGTCAATCGGTGATCGCGGGCCCTGCGCTGGTCGACCAGGCCGAGCGCCTCGAGCTCATGGTCTTCACGGGCCAGCCGGCGCAAGTCGCGCCCGGCACGTCGCACACGTGCGCGCTCGGCGTGAACGTCGACCAGGCCAGCCTCGCCTGCTGGGGCGACAACACCTACGGGCAAGTCGGCCTGCCCCTCGAGGCGCCCCCCATCGGGGTCTCGCCAGTCGATTTGTCGACCGACGTGCTGGCGGCGGGCATCGCCCAGATCGGCGTCGGCGGCTACCACGGTTGCCTGCGAACGGGGCTGGGGCCGTCGGCCCCGCCCGAGGCGCACGAGGCCGTCTTCTGCTGGGGCCGCAACAGCTCGGCGCAGCTCGGTCGCGACGAGGGGACGCCCCCGGCCGACCCCTCGCCCGCGCCCGTGCTCGATTCGACGCAGAACCGGCTGGCGGCGGTGTCCACAATCGCCGCGCACTTCGACCACACCTGCGCCATCGTACGGGGGGACAACCAGGTCGTTTGCTGGGGCGAGAACGGGGCGGGCCAGTCCGGCAGCCTCCAGCAGCCCGCGGCGGTGGCGACGAAGGTCTCGACGGGGGCTGACAGCTTGCTCGTCGGCGCGAGCGACGTCGCCGTCGGCCGCTCCCATAGCTGCGCCATCGTGGGCGAAGGGGGCGTGCTCTGCTGGGGCAGCAACGCCGAGGGCCAGCTCGGCAACGAGGGCACCTACCTCGACGGGGGCCCCCACGAGCGGGCCGAAGAGGTCACGGCCGGCGGCACCCCGCTGCGGGGCGTTCGCCAGCTCGCCCTCGGGAGCCTGCACAGCTGCGCGCTGACCGAAGGCAAGACCGTGCGCTGCTGGGGGTCGAACCGCAACGGCGAGCTCGGGCGGGGCGCCGACGTGTTCAACACGCCCGAGCCCGGCCTCGTCGCGGGCGAGGGCGGCGCCGCCGAGCCCCTGTCGGGGGTCGAGCAGATCGTGGCCGGCGGCGGCCACACCTGCGCCTTGCTCGAAGACGGGCGCGTGCTCTGCTGGGGGCAGAACACCAGCCGCCAGCTCGGCACAGGCAGGGACGAGTCGCGCCTGGTCTACCCGACGCCGGTGCTGCTGTCGCCGGCGGCCCGCGTGCCCTCCGGCGCGCGCGCGCCGGGCCCGAGCCGCCGCTGAGCGCGGGGGGCGCGGGGCGGCTCAGCGGGCCGCGGCGCGGGCGGCCTCGACCCGCCGCTCGCAGTCGCGCTCGTCGGCGCGCGCCTGGGCCTCGGTCACGTGCAAGAGCTCGACGCGGCGCTCGACCGACAGGCAGTGGGCGGTGGCCAGCCACAGCGCGGGGTCGTCGGTCCCGCGGAGCGGCTCGAGATCGGACCAGACGCGCGCGGTCTTGTCTTGCGAGCCGGTGATGATGCGCCGCCCGTCGGGGCTCCAGGCGGCGGAGGTGATGACGCCCTCGTGGCCGAGCAAGACGAGCGGCTCGCCCGTGCCGTCGGCGCTCCAGATGCGGGCGGTCTTGTCCCAGCCCCCGGTGAGGATGCGCCGGCCGTCGGGGCTGAACGACGCCGCGGCGACCAGGGCGCCGTGCCCCCGCCAGACGAGCGGCTCGCCCGCGCCGTCGGCCGCCCAGACGCGCACCGTCTTGTCTTCGGACGCGGTGACGAGGCGCCGCCCGTCGGGGCTGAACGCGACCGTGGTGACCGTGGCCTCGTGCCCCCGCAGGGCGAGCGGCTCGCCGCGGCCGTCGGCCGGCCAGACCCGCGCGACGCGGTCGAGCGCGCCGGTGGCGACGCGCTGGCCGTCGGGGCTGAAGGCGACCGATTGGATGGCGCCCTCGTGCCCGCGCAAGACGACGGGCTCGCCCGCGCCGTCGGCGTTCCAGATGCGCGCGGTCAGGTCTTGCGAGCCGCTGATGAGGCGCCGCCCGTCCGGGCTCCAGGCGAGCGAGAAGACCCAGTCTTCGTGGCCGCGCAAGACGAGCGGCTCGCCCGCGCCGTCGGCCGCCCAGACGCGCACCGTCTTGTCGTCGGACCCCGTGGCGATGCGCCGCCCGTCGGGGCTGAACGCGGCCGACTGCACCGGGCCCTCGTGCCCGCGCAGGACCGCCAGCTCACCCCGGCCGTTGGCGTCGTACACGCGCGCCGTCTTGTCTTCGGACGCGGTGAGGAGGCGCCGGCCGTCGGGGCTGAACGACGCCGACAGGACCCAATCTTCGTGCCCCCGCAGCACGATCGGCAGGCCCCGGCCGTCGGCGTCCCAGAGCCGAACCGTCGTATCCTGGGAGGTCGAGAGCAGGCGCCGGCCGTCGGGGCTGAAGGCGGCCGAGAGCACCGCGCCCTCGTGGCCGCGCAAGACGAGCGGCTCGCCCCGGCCGTCGGCCGGCCAGACCCGGGCGGTCTTGTCGACGGACGCGGTGACGACGCGCTGGCCGTCGGGGCCGAACGCGGCGGACATCACCCAGCCCTCGTGGCCGCGCAGCACGACGGGCTCGCCCGCGCCGCCTTCGCCCCAGACCCGCGCCGTGCGGTCGTACGAGCCGCTGACGATGCGCTGGCCGTCGGGGCTGAAGGCGACCGAGACGACCATGCCCTCGTGGCCGCGCAAGACGAGCGGCTCGCCCGCGCCCTCGGCCGCCCAGACGCGCACCGTCTTGTCTTCGGACGCGGTGGCGAGGCGGCGGCCGTCGGGGCTCCACGCGACCGAGTAGAGGGCGCCCTCGTGGCCGCGCAAGACGAGCGGCTCGCCCCGGCCGTCGGCCGAAAAGACGCGCAGGGCCTTGTCGCCGGAGGCCGTGGCGACCCGCCGGCCGTCGGGGCTGAAGGCCGCCGCGTTGACGACGCCCTCGTGGCCGCGCAAGACGACGGGCTCGCCCCGGCCGTCGGCGTCGTAGACGCGCACGGTCTTGTCGCTCGAGGCGGTGGCGATGCGCCGGCCGTCGGGGCCGAACGACAGCGAGAAGATGGGGCCCTCGTGGCCGCGCAAGACGAGCGGCTCGCCCCGGCCGTCGGCCGAAAAGACGCGCAGGGTCTTGTCGTCGCAGGCGGTGGCGACGCGGCGGCCGTCGGGGCTGAACGCGGCCGAGCGGACCCAGCCCGGGTGGGCCAGCACCTGGCGGCTCACCCCGCTCTGCAGGGCCAGGCGCGCGAGGTCGGCCCAGCCGCGGGGCACGCGCTCGCGCTCGACCTCGCGCACGAGCGCGAGCGCGGTGGTCGGGTCGATCGGCTGCACCTCGCGCGCGGCGGCCATGCGGGTGGCGTTGCGGGCGAGCGCCGCGTCGCGGTTCGCCCGGACCGCCAGGTACGAGACGACGAGGGCGATCGCGCTGAGCGCGGCGAAGACGGCGGCGGTGACCTGCCGCTTGCGCCGCCGGTCGCGCTCGGAGAGCGCCACGACGGCGGCGAGGTAGCGCTCTTCGCGCCGGCCGAGGCCGCCGGCCGAGGCCACCTCGGGCGCGGCGCGCCGGCGCTTGAGCCAGGCCCGGGCGTCCTCGGCCGCGGCGTCGCGCCAGAGCAGGCCCTCGGGCTCGCCGCTCGCCTCCCAGGGCTGCGCGGCGGCGCGCAGGCGGGCGAAGAATTGCGCGTCCTGCTCGCCCTCGTCGAGCCACTGCGCGAGCTCGGACCACCGGTCGATGAGCGACTCGTGCACCAGCTCGACGGTCGTGCCCTCGCGCTCGCCCCCGGGCTCGACGAGCACCAAGCGGGCCTCGGCGAGGTGGCGCACGACGCGCTCGACCGCGTCGGCGTCGTCGGCGAGCGCGCGCAGCTCGCCGAGGCCCACCACCGCGCGCGTGCGCTCGGGCGTCACCAGGCGCAGAAACACCTCGCGGCAGAGCCGCTGCTCGCGCGCCGAGAGGCCCGCCAGCACGGCGTCGGCGTGCGCCGAGAGCGCGCCGGCGACCCCCCCCAGCCGCTCGTAGCTCGCCTCGGTCAAGAGGCGGCGCTCCCGGTCTCTCGCCTCCCAGAGCTGGGCCGCGGTGAACTGCAAGAGCGGCAGCGGCCCGCGCGTGTGCGCGAGCGCGGCCAGCATGCCCTCGACCATGGCCTCGCTCTCGAAGCGGTGGCCGGCGGCCTCGACCGGCCGCACGAGCGCGTCGCGCAGGCCCTCGCGCTCCATCGGCGGCAGCAGGATGAGCCCGCGCGTCGCCTCGGCCGCGAAGGGGCCGTCTTCGGCGAGGCGGTCGAGGAAGTCGGAGCGCACGCAGAGCACGACGCGCAGGGGCGAGCTCGCGTCGTCGGCCGCGCCCTCGAGGCAGTCGAGGAAGGCGGCCCGCTCGGCCGGGCCGGCGCCCAGAGTGTAGAGCTCTTCGAACTGGTCGACGAGCAACAGGACGCGGTGCGCGGCGCCCCGGGCGCGGCAGCGCGCCCGCAGCCGGGCGCCCAAGAGGCCGGGCTGGGCGCGCAGCGCCGAGGCGAGCGCCTCGGGGTCGGCCCCGCTCGCCGCCTCGCCCGCGCCGGCCGCCGCGGCCTGCGCCAGCACCTCGCCGAGCGCCCCGAGCGGCCGGCGCCCCGGGCGCAGCACGAAGGCCTCCATGCCCTCGTGCGCCCGCTTGAGCGCGGGGATGACGCCGGCGCGCACGAGCGACGACTTGCCCGCGCCCGAGGGCCCGGCCAGGGCCACCAGCGGCTGGCTGCGCAGCCGCCCCAGCACCGCCGACGCCTCGCGCTCGCGGCCGAAGAAGCGGCCCGCGTCCGCCTCCTGGAAGGCGGCGAGCCCCGCGAAGGGGCTCCGGCCCTCGCCGAGCCCGGGCGCCCGGGGCCCCGGCCCGAGCGACTCGAGCGCGGCGAGCAGCTCGTCGGCGGAGCCGAAGCGCTCGTCCTTCGGCTTCTTCAGGCAGCGGTCGATGACGGCGCCGAGCGGGCCGAGGTCGGGGCGCCGCCGGTACACGCTCGGCATGGGCTGCTCGAGCACGCTGATCTGCAAGAGCTGGAACGTCGAAGGCGGCTCGAGCGGGTGCTCCCCCGTGACCAGCCGGTAAAGAATGATGCCGACGGCCCAGAGGTCGGTGCGCGCGTCGACCTCGGCGCCCAGCCACTGCTCGGGCGCCATGTAGGGCAGCGTGCCGACCAGCGCCCCCGGCCGGGTGAGCTCGTCGCCGTCGGCGGGCGGCTCGGCGGGGGCGGTGATGGCCGACAGCTCGCCCGCGCCGAGGCGCTTGGCGATGCCGAAGTCGAGCACCTTGATGGGGCCCGCGTCGGTCAAGAAGATGTTGGCGGGCTTCAGATCGCGGTGCACGATGCCCGTGCGGTGGGCGCACGCGAGCGCGCGCACCACCGGCACCATCAGCTCGACGGCCTGCCCCGCCGAGAGCTGCTCCGTCGGGGCGTCGGCGGCCGCCGGACGGGCGGGGTCGCGCGTCGAGCGCCGCGCGAGCCAGTCGCGCAGGGTGCGGCCCTCGAGGTACTCGAAGACCATGTAGGGGAGGCCCTCGAACTCGTCGACCTCGTGAATGACGACGATGTTCTCGTGCTTGCAGCGCGCCGTCGCCCGCGCCTCACTGAGGAAGCGCACGGCCGCCTCTTCGCTGTGCTCGGTCAGCACCTTGATCGCGACCAGGCGCCCGAGCTTGGTGTCGCGGGCCAGGTACACCGTGCCCATGCCGCCCTGGCCGAGCGTGCGCACGATCTCGTAGTGCTTGAGCGCGGCGCCCTTGTTCCGCTCCCCGCCCTCGCCGGCGGGCACGGGGTTGACGAGGGTCTCGCGCGCGTCGGGCGCGTCGGGCACGTCGGGCACGTCGGGCGCGTCGGCCGGAGCGGGGCCTGCGTCGAGCCCCGCCAAAGCGCCGTCGTCCGTGTTGTGGTTCATCGCCCTCGGCCGCCGCCCGGCCCTAGCTTACCCCAGTTTGCCCTCGCGTTGAGGGCGACCTGCCGCCCCCCGCGGCGCGACGGGCGGCGTTCGGGCGGGGCGAATCAGCCGCGGTCGTCGCCGCCGCCCGGCCCGTTGGGGGCGCCGCCCGCCCCCGCGGTCCGCGCGGCCGCATTCGCGTCGGGCGAGGCGCCGCCGTCGTCGCCCGCGTCGCAGGCCGCTTGCGCGACCGCGGCGGTCGCCACGATCAGGGCGAGGCCCTCCCCGCAGGGCGAAGCGTTTCGCGCGAGCACGCCCCTCCGTATCATATACCGTTTCGTATATTAATTTGTACATTTCGGGTTAACGCTCGGGCGACCGCCCCGCGCCGAGCGGCCTCGCCCGGGGCGCCGCCGCGGCCGCGGCCAGAGGCCCGCGACCGAGGGCCGCCTGGGCGGCGGGCCCGCCGGGCGGCGCGGCGCGTCGCCGGCGGCGCGGCCGAGCCGGAGCGCGAGCGCAGCCGCGCGGCCTCGACGCGCTCGACGGAATAATCCAACCGAACGGATAAGCGCAAGAACGATTCGATAGAACGGGCGCGGGCTTGTGAGGTTCGCCCGGCCGCGGCGGGCGCGCGAGGCGCCGCGCCCGCGCGCGGAAGATGGTGATAGAGTGCCGAGGCACGGCGGGGGGTGACAGGGAGGTCGGTCGAATGGCTCGTTCGCTCGCGGGTAGAGTTGCGCTGGTCGTCGGGGGTAGCTCGGGCATCGGCAAGGCGAGCGCCCTCGCCCTGGCCGAGGCGGGGGCGAAGGTCGTGGTGGCGGCGCGCCGCGAGGCCGAGGGCGCCGCGGTCGCGCGCGAGATCGTCGGGCGGGGCGGCGAGGCGCTCTTCGTCCGGGCCGACGCCACGGTCGCCGCCGACGTGCGGGCGCTCGTCGCCCAGACCGTCGATCGCTTCGGCCGGCTCGACTGCGCGTTCAACAACATGGGCGTGGCGGGCGACTTCGCCCCCGTCGCCGACCTCGACGAGGCGTTCTTCGACCACATCATCAACGCCAACCTGAAGAGCGTCTGGCTCTGCATGAAGTACGAGATTCCGCAGATGGTGGCCCAGGGCGGCGGCTCCATCGTCAACATGTCGTCGTACCTCGGGTACGTCGGCCACCCCTACGCGACGCTCTACGGGGCGACCAAGAACGCCATCATGACCCTGACCAAGGGCGCGGCCGTCGCGTACGCGAAGCAGGGGCTGAGGGTGAACGCGGTGAGCCCCGGCGTCATCGGCGACACGCCCATCTTCGAGCAGGCCTCGCGGGGGGCGCCCGAGGGCATGGCGGCGGCCATCTCCGAGATCCCCCTCGGCCGCGTCGGCAAGCCCTCCGAGGTCGCGGACGCGGTGGTCTGGCTCTGCTCCGACCAGGCCTCGTTCATCAACGGCCACGCCCTGCCCATCGAAGGCGGCCGCCTCGCCGTGTTAGGTCGGCGCCGCGACGAAGCGGCGCGCCCGCGGGGCTGAGCCCGCACGGGTGGTGCCCTGCGAGCGCGACGCGCCGCCGCCGCGGCCGACCCCCGCTCCCGAGCCCCCGGCCGCGCGCCCCCCGCCGGGCGGCGCCCCCCGGGCTGCAACGCTGCAGCGCCCCGCTGCGCCGATGTCCGTGGCGGGGCCGCGCCGGCGTACGCACCCTCTGCGCCACGCCGGGGCGCGCCCCCCCGCCCGCCGACCGCGCGGGCCGGGGCGCGTCACCGCGCGCCGCAAGGAGCGACCCCATGAGCCGACGGACGTACGCAACCTTTCTGCTTCTCCCCCTGCTCGCCCTCGGGTGCGGCGGCGACGGCGACGAGGCTTCGCCCGGCGCGGAGCCGATCGCCGGGGCCCGCGAGGCCTGCACCAAGGCCGACGCGCTCGCCGGCTTCGAGTCTCGCTTCGCCGACGTCGACGGCGAGCGGGTTCACTACATGATCGGCGGCGAGGGCCCGCCGCTGGTCTTGCTGCACGGGTGGCCGGCCGCCTGGGTAAGCTGGAAGAACCTCATGCCCGCGCTCGCGGCCCGCTTCACCGTGGTGGCGCCCGACCTGCGGGGGCTCGGCGACTCGTCGGTGCCCGACGACTTTCAGCTCGACGCGCCGAGCGCGGCCGAGAACGTCTTCGGGCTCACCCGGCAGCTCGGCTATCCGAGCATCTCCCTCGCGGGGCACGACTGGGGCGGGGCGGTCGCGTACAGCTACGCCCTCGCGCACCGCGACCAGGTGGCCAAGCTCGCGCTGCTCGAGGGCGGGCCCAGCCAGGACTTCGCCGCGACCCAGCGGGCGCTGCCCCAGACCTTCTGGTTCAACTGGTTTCAGCGCGTCGAAGGCCTGCCCGAAGAGCTCGTCGCCGGCCGAGAGCGCCTTTACCTCACCTGGTTCTATCAAAACTTCTCCGGCCGGCCGGGCGCGATCGGCCCCGAAGACATCGACCACTACGTCTGCACCTACTCTCGGCCCGGCAGCATGCGGGCCGGCTTCGAGTACTACCGCGATCAAGAGATCGGCGCCGAGAGCCAAGAGGCCCTCCTGGCGAGCGGGGGCCGGCTCGCGATGCCCGTGCTGGCGGTCTCCGGCCAGTACAGCCTCGGCCCCGACTGGGCGAAGAGCCTCGACCGGGTCGCCGAGCGCGTCACCCCGGCCGTCGTCGCCGACGCCGCGCACTGGGTCGTCGAAGAGCGCCCCGACTTCGTCCTGGCCGAGCTCGAGCGCTTCTTGAGCGCCCCCTGAGCCGGGCCCGCCCGGCGACGCCCCGCGGCGGCGCCCGCCGGGACGCCCACCTAGCGAGGGCGCAAGGCGGCCGCGTCGACCAGCTCGGCGAGCACCTCGTCGACGCCGCGGCCCGACCAGCGCTTCAGCTCGCCGTCTTGGCAGAGCGAGCGGGTCAGCATTCGGTCGACGTAGAGCGTGCCGTCGAGGTGGTCGACCTCGTGCTGCAGAATGCGCGCGGGCCAGCCCTCGGCCTGCCAGACCAGGGGCCGGCCCTCGCCGTCGAGGCCCCGCACGACGACCTCGTGCGCGCGCTCGACGAGCGCCGCGTAGCCCCGCACGCTCAGGCACCCCTCGAAGAAGGTGGCGCGCCGCGGGCCGACGACCTCGAGCTCGGGGTTGACGACGACCCGCAGCGGCACCGGGCGGCGGCCGCGCAGCGCCCGGGCCTCGGGCGAGAGGGCCGCCATGCGCTCTTCGGTGTCTTCGACCACCAGCACGCGCCAGGGCACGCCGATCTGCGGGGCCGCCAGCCCCACCCCCGGCGCCGCCCGCATCGCCTCGACCATCCGGTCGACGAGCTCGCGGAAGGCCGCGCCGCCGATCTGCCCGGGGTCGACGGGCGAGGCGGGGCGGCGCAAGACGGGGTCGCCTGCTTGCACGATGGGCGGCGTCACGGGCGAAGCAAAGCGCGGGCGGCGGCCCCGGGCAAGCCCGGCGGGGGGCGAACGAAAGGCCTTGACGCTTCTATTTTAGGAGATAAAAATCCACCACAATAGAGGCTTGCCTCAGGGCCTTCGCGCCTCTGCCTTCTGCCCCCCACCCGAGAGAGAGCCCCATGAGCCTGCAGCTTGGCAGCACCGCCCCCGATTTCGAGCAAGAGTCGACGGCCGGCCGAATCCGCTTTTATGAGTGGGCCGGCGAAGCGTGGGTCGTGCTCTTCTCGCACCCGAAAGACTTCACGCCCGTCTGCACGACCGAGCTCGGCTACGTCGCCAAGATCAAGCCCGAGTTCGACCGCCGCGGGGTGAAGGTGCTGGCGCTGAGCGTCGACGACGTCGACTCGCACCGGCGCTGGTCGTCCGACATCGAAGAGACGCAGCGGGCGTCGCTCAACTACCCCATCCTCGCCGACGTCGACCGCAAGGTCTCGTCGCTCTACGGCATGATCCACCCCGAGGCGAGCGACACGCTCACGGTGCGCTCGGTCTTCGTCATCGACCCGAAGAAGAAGGTGCGCGCGACCTTCACCTACCCGGCGAGCACGGGCCGCAACTTCGACGAGCTCTTGCGCCTCATCGACTCGCTGCAGCTCACCGACTCGCACTCGGTCGCCACCCCCGCCAACTGGCGGGACGGCGAAGAGGTCGTGATCGTGCCCTCGCTGCAAGATCCGAAGGTCATCGCCGAGAAGTTCCCCAAGGGGTACCGCGCGCTGCGGCCCTACCTGCGCCTGACCCCGCAGCCGAACAAGTGAGCGCGGCCGCCGCCCGGGTCGCGGCGCCAAGGGAACGCGGCCGCCGCCGGCGTCGCGGCGCCAAGGGAACGCGGCCCCCGCCGCCGGGTCGCGGCGCCCGCGCGGCCCGCCGCGACTCGGCGGGTCAGGGCCGGGGCAGCGCGAGCAAGAGGCCCGACAGGCACATCTCGTTCTCGGTGCCCCAGCCGGGCGTGAGCGGCGCGTCGAGGCCGCGCGTGTCGTAGGTGCAGCGCGTGCGCAGGCGGTCGCCCGGGCCGAGGCGCAGGGGCTCGTCGTAGAAGTACATGAGCTGCCAGTGAAAGTCCCAGCGGGGCACGTCGAGCGCGCAGACGTCGGCGCCGTCGGCGCGCTCGACGCTGGTCTCGAGCGAGAGGCCGCGCTCGTGCATATGGGGGAAGACGCCGTAAAGATCGAGGTAGGGCGCGCCCGTCGCCGCGAGGGCCTCGCCGACGTCGAGCTCCCACTCGAAGGGCGCCGAGGCCTGGCCGGGCGGCAGCGACGCCGGGGCGTCGCCGAAGATGGTACTGAGAAACAGGTCGACGTTCTCGAAGATCGCCTCGCGCTCGACCCGCTCGCTCAGGCGAAGCTTGACCGAGGTCTGCGCGCGCTGGCCGACGAGGTCGTGGTCGGCCAGGTTGTAGTGCACCTGCATGACGAGCTGCTGGCCCGCCGCGACCCGCAGGCCGAGCCCGTCGGGGTAGGTGACGGCCCCCTGCCCCGGCGCCCAGGTGACGGGGTTGCCGGCGATCGAGACCCCGTCGCCGGCGGCCGAGTAGCAGGGCCAGCCCGCGCGGTCGGGCGACTCGTCGTCGAGGGCCCGCATCAGCTCGCGGTTGGTGCGCCCGTCGTCGAAGTACCCCGGCGCGTCCGGGTCGACCGACAAGACGGCCACGTGGTGCACGATCGCGTCGTTGCCGGGCGCGACCTCGTAGCCGGTGACGAAGCGGTCGGCGGCGAGCTGCGGGTCGAGCAGAAAGCAGCGGTACTCGTCGTGGGCGTGGTCGGCGCCCCCCTCGACCCGGGGCTCGAAGTCGGGCGACCGAAACTCTTCGTAGTCGCCCGTCATGGTCGCCGGCTCGACGGGGCGCAGGTCGGCGCGCGCCGCCCCCTCGGCCATCGCCGAATCGGCCCAGCTCGCGATCGCCGCGATCTCGCCCTCGTCGAGCCACGCCGCGTCGCGGACGGGGTTGCAGCTGCCGTCGGCGGTCGCGAGAAAGGGCGGCATGCGGCGGCCGACCACCGCCTCCTTCGAGGCGGCGGCCCACCGCTTCGCCGAGGCGTAGTCGTCGAGCCGGAAGGGCCCGATGCCGCCCTCGCGGTGGCAGCCGACGCAGCGCTTGTAATAGACGGGCGCGACGTCCTGCCAGAACGTGAGCGACGCCACCTCGCCCCCGGGCGGCGGGGCGGCGGGCCCGCCGAGGGGCACGGGCTTCACGCTCTCGCTCTCGCCGCACGCGACCGCCCCGACGAGGCAGAGCGCCCAGCGCAGGGCCGCCTCCGCCCGCCCCCGCGCGTCGTTCCGAGGCCGGCACGAGGCCGCCGGCGCGCCGCCGCGGCCGCGCTCGCTCGCCGCATCGAATGTCGTGACCCTCGCGACCCCCGGCCGGGGGCGCAACGCTTGACGTTTCATGCCCCTAGATGCCCGCCCGAGCGCGGACCGTTCACCGCCGCTCGTCCGATCGCTCGGGGCCGAATCAGTCTCGCGCCTCGACGTCGGTCAGGTTGTCTTCGGGGGTGCGGTCGATGAGCTTGTTGTAGGGGTCGATGCCGGCCCGGCGCGGCGCCTCGTCGACCACCGCCCGCACCTCGAGCTCGGGCCCGCTCGCCTTGACCTTCTGCACCCAGAGCGCCTTGCCGAGCTTCTGGCCCGGCACCCGCTCGCCGAAGACGCCGACGTCGATGAGGTCGTCGAGCGGCGCCTCGGTCATGGCGCCGCCCCCGTCGGCCCGTAGCTTCCGGGGGGCCAGCGTCAGCCGCACCTCGTACCTGCCGTCGGGCCGCTTCGTCGCCTCGGCGGCGACGGCCCGGTTCTCGAAGAAGGTCATCTCGAGAAAGAGGTCGCGCAGCACGCCCCGGTGCTCGGGGGGCGTGGCGCGCTCGAGCTCGGCGTACAGATCGGGCGCCGTCGGGTAGGGCGGGCCCCGAAAGGCCCAGCTCGCGACGAAGGCCGCGAGGGCGCCGTTCAGCCGCGCCTCGCCGATGTAGTCGCGCAGCGCGTAGAACGCGAGCGAGCCCTTCGGGTAGTGAATGTAGCGCTGGTCTTCGACGGCGAGCAGCGGCACCTCGGCCCGGGCCTCGTCGCCGCGGCCCTCGAGGTAGCCGTCGAGCTCGCGGCGCAAGAACTTCTGCGCCGCCTCGGGGCCGAAGCGCCGCTCGATGAGGGCGAGGGCCGAGTACTCGGCGAGCGACTCGGAGAGCAGGGTCGCGCCCCGCACGTCGGCGCCGACGATCTGGTGGCCCCACCACTGGTGGGCGAGCTCGTGGGCCGTGACGAAGTAAGCGTAATCGATGGCGTCGTCGCCCTCGTCGTGGCGATAAAGAAAGCCGATGCCCTCGGAGAAGGGTATCGTAGTGGGCAAGGGCTGCGCGAAGAGCCGATACCGGGGGAACTCGACGACGCGAAACTGCCGAAACTGGTAGGGGCCGAAGCTCGCCCCGAAGTAGTCGAGGCCGTCCCTGGCCGCCTGCAGCATCGACGCGAGGGCGAACTCGTGGCCGGGGTGGTGGTAGATCGCGAGCTCGACGCCCTGGTGCGTCTCTCGCCGGACGGCGTAGCGGCCCGAGAGAACGGCGTACGAGCCCAGCACCGGCCGGTCGGTCGCGTAGCGGTAGCAACGCCGGCCGCCCTCGAGCCACTCGCGCTCGAGGTAGCCGGGGGCGAGGGCGGTCTGATCGGGCGCGGTGCACACGGTGGCGGCGAAGGTCACCCAATCTGCGCCCCGGCGGAGCGCGTTCTCGAGCCGCCCCGCCGGGTCGTCGGCGGGCCGCATGGGCGGCTTGGGGGCGAGGCCGTTGCGCTTGCGCGCGTCGTCTCCGGCGAGCTCGGCTGCCGGGTCGTAGCCGAAGCCGGGCAGGTAGTTCGAGCTCATGAACGAGCCGTTCTCGGCCACGTCGTTGTTGAACGCATCATTCGGAAAGCCGCGCGGCTCGAAGCGCCCGGCGAAGTTGACGCGCAGCGACTCGCCGGGGGCGAGCGGGCGGGCGAGCCGGTAGATGCGCACGCCCTGGGCCGTGTCGTCGCGCTCGAGGGCGGCCTCGCGGTCGAAGTCGAGCGCGTCGAGCGCGACGCCGGTGTTCGACGCGGCCTCGTAGCGGTCGAGCGGCCGCGGCAGCGCGTCGGGCAGGCGCACGTAGAGCGTGTCGATGGGCGCGCCGTGGCGGTTGACGGCCGTCAACGCGCCGCGCCAGGCGGCCGCGCGCCGCTCGGGGAAGAAGTCGTGCCGGAGCTCGACCCCGGTGACGCGCGGCTGCGGCAGCCCGTCGTAGCGCTTGTACTCGCGCTCGAGCCCGGCGACGCGCCGCTCGGCGGCGCGCACCTCGGTGAAGGCGTTGAGCACGTCGGCGTTGTAATAGAAGTACCCCCCCCACGCCGTCGCCGAGAGCGCGAGCGCCGCGGCCGCCGCCCACCCGCCCTGCCGCAGCCTCGCGCCCGCCCGCCGCGCCCGCTCGCCCCGGCGCCCCGCCGCGCCGCGCGCGAGAAAGAGGCAGCCCGCGACCGCCACCAGCCCCGCGACCGAGAGGCCGTAGGCCTGTTGCGTCACGAGCCGCGGCAGGTAGGGCCCCCAGCCGTTCAGGTCGGAATACGTGTAGCCGGGCTCGACCCCGATCTGGTAGAGGCGGTGGTCGAAGCCGAACGAGCTCGCGACCTGCACGAGCACGTAGTACGCGACGAGCGCGAGGTGGCCGACGAACTTGCGGTCGACGAGCGCGTGCACCCCGAGCGCCAGGAGGGCCAGCGAGACCGCCGTCGGCAGGGCGACGAGCCCCAGCACCTGCGCGTAGAGCCAGGGCTGCAGGTCGAAGTGGCCCTGCGCCAGCTGGCTCGCCATCGCGCCGAGCGCCATGACGACGAGCAGCGCCGCCATCGCGAGCGAGAGCGCCGCCGCCTTGGCGCCGAAGGTCACCCACGACGGCGCCGGCAGCGCGTCGTGAATCGGGGCGGCCCGCAGCTGGCGCTCGCGGAAGACGAGCTCGCCGCCGTAGAGCGTGGCAATGACCACCAAGATGAGGTGCGACGTCTCGCCCACGAGCGGGGCCAGCGTCGCGGTCACGGGCCAGGTGACCGAGTCGACCCGGTGCATCCGGAACCACGAGGCCATGACCAGGTTGGTCACGCAGATGAACGAGATGGCGAGAAAGGGCGCCTCGCGCACGATCGAGCGGAGGTGCAGGCGCAGCGCCGCCGCGAACATCGCGAGGCGCGCGGCCCCGTCGTGCCGCACCGCGGGCTCGACCTCGGGCCGGGCCGCGGGCGGGGCGTCGGGCGACCGCGGGCGGGCGGCGGGGCGGGGGCCCGCCGCCAGGCGCAGGCGAAAGGTCGCCGACACGAGCGCGAAGAGCGCGCCCGCGACCGCCAGCCAGATCAGCCGGTTCTCGAGCAGCAGGCCCGCGAAGGGCACGACCCGGGCGTTCTTCTCGGCGACGCTCCAGTAGCGGGTGGCGACGCCGATGGTGGTCAGCGCGAAGGGGTCGGAGAGCGCCGCCGGGCCCAGCGCGTCGAGATCGCCGGTGAGCTCGCGCGTGATCTGCCAGGCCACGAGCAAGACCGTGCCGGTGACGTACACGGCGAGGGGCTTGCGCGTCAGCGCGCCGACGGCGAAGAGCAGGGCGCTGACGAAGAGCAGGTTCGGCAGCGCGACGACCAAGAACGGCTGCACGACGTGCCAGGGCCGCACCGGGCCGAGCGCGTCGGCCGGCACCCAGGGCATCAGCGAGCCGACCAGCAGGCCGAGCGGCAGGCCGGCGTAGATCACGAGCATCGCCGCGAGCGAGCCGAGAAAGCGCCCCCCGAGGTAGTCGGCCTTGCGCACGCGCGTCGTGAAGAGCAACTCTTGCGCCCCCACCTGCGCGTCGCGCAAGACGGCGGTGCCGGCGATCGCCGTGGTGATGGCCTGCCCGACCGCCGTCAGGCCGCCCATCGCGGTCGCGATGACGAGCGGCGCGTTCCGGTGAATGGCGCCCGCGGCCCCGAATTTCAAGGCCGCCTCGGACGCCACCGACCAGAACGCCAGCAAGAAGATGGTCGCGAAGAAGAGCCAGGTGAGCGGCCGGCGAAGCCAGTAGGCGAGCTCGAAGCCGAAGACGGCGCGCAGCATCGGCTCAGCCCTCGCCGAGCGCCGCCGCGCCGACCCGGTGAAAGTAGACGTCTTCGAGGGCCGGCTCGACCGCCACGAACCCCTCGCCCGGCGCCGCCTCGCTATAAACCGTGATGACCGGGTCGCCGCCCACCAGCCGCGTCGCGATGACCTCGAAGCGCCGGCGGTAGTCGCCGAGCTCGGCCTTGCGCACGCGCTTGCGGAAGAGCCGCCCGCGCACCTCGTCGAGCACCGCCGCCGGGTCGCCCTCGAGCACGACGCGGCCGCCGTTCAAGATGGCCATGCGGCGGCACAGCTCGCGCACGTCCTCGACCAGGTGCGTCGACAAGATGACGATGACGTCCTCGCCGATCTCGGCCAAGAGGTTCAAGAAGCGGTGGCGCTCGGTCGGGTCGAGCCCGGCCGTGGGCTCGTCGACGATGAGCAGCTTGGGCCGGCCGGCGAGCGCGATGGCGATGCCGAGCCGCTGCTTCATGCCGCCCGAGAAGCCGCCGACGGCCTTGTGGCGGGCGCCCCAGAGGTTGGTCTGGTGCAAGAGCGCCGCCACCAGCTCGCGCCGCTCGCCCCGCGCGGTCACGCCCTTGAGCGCGGCGAAGTAGTCGAGCACGGCCTCGGCGGGCAGGTTGGGGTAGAGCCCGAACTCTTGGGGCAGGTAGCCGAGCAGCTTGCGCACCTCGGCGGGCCGGGCGAGCACGTCGAGCCCGCCGAGCCGGATGGCGCCCGCGTCGGGCGCCTGCAGCGTCGCGATCGTGCGCATCAGGGTCGACTTGCCGGCGCCGTTGGGCCCGAGCAGCCCGAACATGCCGGGCGGAATGCGCAGCGTGACCTCGTCGAGGGCGCGCCGGCCCGGCCCGTAGCTCTTGGTGAGTTTGTCGATTCGTAGCTCCATCGTTGCTCTCGCTCGCTCTGCCCATGCCGTCGGCCGAGGCCGGGCCCGGGCCCCGGGCGGGCCGCGCCGGCGACGCACGCGCGCCCCGGGCCCGCGCTCCGGCGATGCGTAGTTCGAAGCACGCTCGGCCGTAAATTCAATGTTTCGGCGACTGAAACATTCGCCCCCGCGCGCGGCGGGGCCCATGTTTCAACGGTTGAAACAAATTGACTTGGCGGCCGACGACGAGCGGCGGGGGCGCCTGGCGCGCGGCGGGCGGCCTGCGGTCGCAGCCGCCGGCGAGCTCGGGGGGCCCGCCGGGCGCGCCAGGTCGCCCGCCGCTCGGCTCAGGGCGCCTTGGCTTCTTCTTCGCGCAGGCGGATCGGGCCGACCTTCCGAGGGTCCTTCGCCATCGCGGCCGCGTTCGGCCCATAATGCGCGCGGATGCGATCCATGTCGGCGCGGACGTCGCCCGTCATCGCGAGGGGCGGCCCGACGCCGCCGGTCTTCGTGCTGTAGTCGAGAAAGCCCGGCATGACCGGCACGTTCGCGCCGATCGCGATGCGGTAGAAGCCAGACTTCCAGTAGTCGGTGTAGCCGCGCGTGCCCTCGGGCGGAATGAAGAGGAAAAGCTCGTCGGCCCGGGCGAAGGCCTCGACCATCTGCCCCACCATGCCGTTCGCCTTCGAGCGGTCGATGAGGACGCCGCCCGCCCCCCGCACCAGGGGGCCGAGCACGCCCCGGCCCCACGAGTCTTTCACCATCCACGAGATGGGGAGGCCGACCGACTGCGCGAGCAAGAGCAAGAGCACGCCGTCCATGTTGTCGGTGTGCGGGAAGGCCAAACAGACCCCCTGCTTCACCGCCGGCACTTCGCCGACGTAGCGCCAGCCGCCCAGCGCCGCGAGCGCCGCCCGGGCGAGGCGCGCGCGCACCCTCTTCGAGTCAGCCTGCGAGACCATAGGGGCCGAGACTATGCCCCAGCCCCCGCGCGGCGGGCTCGGCTTTCGGCAGCGAGCCTCGCCGAGCGCCCCCGCGGAGCGGAAAAACCGGCCTCGGCGCGCCTCGCGGACCCGCCGACGACGGCACGCCCGGCTCGCGGGCCCGCCGACGATGGCACGCCCGGCTCGCAGGCACGCCCGGCTCACGGGCCCGTCGATGGCACGCCCGGATCGCGGGCCCGCGACGCGGGGCATGGCGGGGCTTGGCAGAGCGACGTCAGCCGCCGGCCCCCCGGAGCCGCTCGCCCTCGCTCCCGCGTCGGCCGCCAGCTTTTTGGGCCGCCCCGCCCTCCCCTGATAACGTCGCGCGGCGCGCGCCGGCGCCCCGTGCGGCGACCCCTTGCGCGCAACGAGGAGCCATGAAGCGTACTCTGCGGGCGTCGCTCGCCGCCCTCGCGCTCGCCGCGCCTTCGGCGGCGTCGGCGCAAGACGCGCCCCCCGTGCCGGCGAGCACCGTCAAGGACGAGAAGGCCACGACGGGCGAGACGAACGTCGCGTCCGACAAGGCCGCGGCGATGGACGCGAAGGGCCTCCGGGAGGGCAAGGACGCAACCGAGCTCGCGGTCGCGGCCGGCACCTTGGTCAGCACCGGCAACGCGCGGCTCTGGGCCGTGACGTCGAGCGGCAAGTTCCGCCTGCGGCGCGGCGAGGACCAGGTCTCGGCGGCGGCCGCCTTCAACTACGCGCGCGCGGCCGCGCCCCCCGACGGGCCCATGCGCACGTCGGTCGAGAACGTGCAGGGCCTCGCCCGCTACGACCGCTTCCTCGGCGACGTCGCGCTCTTTCTGCAGGCGCAGGGCCGCCGAAACCGCTTCCAGGGCCTCGATTTGCGCCTCAACGTCGACCCGGGCGTGGGCTACTACTTCGTCAACCAGCAAGACACGCTGCTCTGGGTCGAGGCCGGCTACGACCTGCTCTTCGACGTCCGGCGCGAAGAGGCGCGCGTGCCGCTCGACGCCGCCGGCCAGCCCGTCCCCGGCGCGCCCCTGCTCGACCAGACGCAGACCGTGCACTCGGCCCGGCTCTTCGCCGGCTACGAGCTCGCCCTCGACACGGGCTTCAAGCTCTCGGCCGGGCTCGAGTACCTGCAGGGCCTCGCCGCCACCGGCAGGCAGCCCGGGCAGAGCGCGACCGAGATCTACCGCCTCAACGGCTCGATCGCGGCGCAGGCGAAGATTCAAGGCAACCTGTCGATGTCGCTCGCCTTCACCGGCCGCTACGACAACGGCGCGCTGCCCGGCAAAGAGAAGCTCGATACCATCACGAGCGCGAACCTCGTCTACACCCTGCTCTGATACCAACCACGTTGGACGCGGCCAAGACGTCGGCGGGGCGCGGCGGGCTGCCCCTTGGCACCGAAGACAAAGTTCGGGCCACCGAACTCAAAAAAAACGCGGAGAAAAAAGTACGGCTACTTTTTCTGGTGGTCCCCCTCCCCCAAAAAAGTACCGGTACTTTTTCCGGAGCCCCCAACCCCCTGCCGAAGAAGTACGCGGGCTAATTTTTGTGAGGCTCGGGCCTCTGAAAAAAGTACCGGTACTTTTTTGTGAGGCTCTGAAGGGGCCGAAAAAAGTACCGGTACTTTTTCCAAGGGGGTCCCCCTCCCCAGAAAAAGTAGCCGTACTTTTTCTCTCGGGGTTTCAGGCCCCGACGAAAGTACCGCGCCTTTTCTCCGCCCCCCGACCGCCACCTAGAAAAGAGAACGACGTCGTTCGCCCCTTTAGGCTCTGTCGGACGAAGGCTCCCGTCGCCCGGTGCCCGATCCGCGGCGCCCTCGGGCCGGGCGGGGAGCTCGAAATCCAGGCGGATTCCTTCGCCCCCCGCCCGGCCCGACGGCGTGCGTCTCGGCCACCGAACTCGGTCCGCATTCGTCCGACAGAGCCTAGCGCGCCTTCGCCGCGACGGGCCCGGGGGCCTGGTCGGGGGCGGCGAGCGGCGCGCAGCCGTCGCCGCCGGGCGCCCCGATCTGCGTGCCGCCGAGGGGCCTCGAGATCGCCTCGAGGCGGTCGAAGAACTGCCGCTCGGAGGGGCCCCGCTGCGGATCGTCCGCGAGCGGGCGGGGCAGGCCCGCCTCGGCGCGGAAGGGGCAGGCCTCGACCCGGGGCGCTTCGCCGCGCGCGAACCGGATGCGCGCGAGATACCCCCGATCGACCCAGGGGTGGCTCTCGCGCATCTGCATGAGCAGATTGCCGAGGCTATAGAGAATGGGCTTGCCGCCGCGCCACTCGACGCCCTGCGCGACGTGCGGGTGGTGGCCGATGGCCACGTCGGCGCCGGCGTCGAGGGCGGCGCGCAAGAGCTGGCGCGTCCGCGCGGTCGGCTCGGGCACGAACTCGCGACCCCCGTGGTAGCTGACGGCGATGAAGTCGATCGACTTGTCTCGCTTGAGCGCGCGCACGGCCGCCGGCAGCCCGTCGGCGTCGGCGCCCGCGACGAAGTCGCCGTCGGGGTTCTTGGTGAAGGGCTTGTGGTTCCAGATGTCGGTCACGGCCAGCAGCGCCAGCCGGAAGCCCCCGCGCTCGACGACGAGCGGCGCGTGGGCGCTCTTCCGACTCCGCCCCGCCCCGGCGTAGCGCACGCCCGCGCGGTCGAGGTGCCCCATCGTCTCGAAGAGCGCCCGGCGGCCGTAGTCGAGGGCGTGGTTGTTCGCGAGCGAGACGACGTCGAAGCCCGCCCGCGCGAGCGAGGCGGCCCCCTCGGGGGGCCCGGTGAACACGAGCGGGTTGTGCGGCGACTCGGTCTCACCCCCCTGATCGCTGAGCTGGCTCTCGAGGTTCGCGAAGCGCAAATCGGCCGTGGCCAAGAGCGGCTTCAGCGCCGCGAAGAGCTCGCGGCCCGGGTCCTCCAAGAGAAGCTGCCCGACCAGCCGCCCGTAGCTCACGTCGCCGCCGGCCAGCAGCGTGAGCCCCACGCGGCCGGCCCCGGCGTCGGGCGATGACGCCTCGGCCGGCGGGGGGCCGGGCGCCCGAAGCTCGGCGCGATCGCTACCCCCTTCGGCCCCGCCGACAGGCTCGCCCGATGCCAGCCCGCCCGGCGCAGCCTCGCGCTTGGCAAAGCTCGCCTGCGCCGCGCCTTCGTCGCGCCCGCACCCCGCGAGCGAGCAGCAGGCAGCGAGGGCCACGAAGAGGCGAAAGGGACGGCGGTGCAAGGACCGCGCGAGGGTAATGCCAGGCCCCGCGCGCCGCCTAGATTTCGGCCGAGCGGCCCGAGCGGCAGGCTCAGGGTGCCCCCCCAATGCTGGCTAGCCCAATGCTGGCTAGCCCAATGCTGGCTAGCTCAATGCTGGCTAGCCCAATGCTGGCTAGTACTACAGTTGCTCTTCGCCCGAAAAACAGGGCATTTTCGCGGCCTACCCACCCGAAGAGCCTGCGTTTCGGGCGGAAGTGCAACTGTAGTACTCGCCCCATCATGGCTCGCCCCATCGTGGCTCGCCCCATCGTGGCCAAGCGGCCCTTGCGGCGCGCCGGGGTGCGCGGGCGCCGCGACGGGGCCGGCGGGCGCCAATGACCGAAGCATGACACGACGCGGCAAAGGCCGGCGCTATGACCCGTGCATGCGAACCGGCCCCCTCCCCGTTCTGCTCTTCTTCGCGAGCCACTGGCTCTTGTCGGTATTTTGCCAGACCTTTTTCTTGCACCGCTACGGCGCGCACAAGATGTTCACCATGAGCAAGGGCTGGGAGCGCTTCTTTCAACTGCTCACGTACGTGGCCCAGGGCCCATCGTACCTGAACCCGCGCGGCTACGCGATCTTGCACCGGCAGCACCACGCCCACAGCGACACGGCCGACGATCCGCACTCGCCGCACAACTTTGGGGGCGTCGTGGCGATGATGCTCCACACCAAGCGCCGCTACGACGCCTACGCCTACCGGCGCGAAGAGCCCGAGGCGCGCTTTCTGGGCGGCTACCCCGAGTGGCCGGCGCTCGACCGGCTCGGGCAGAACTGGGCGGCGCGCGTCGGCTGGGGCGCGCTCTACGCGCTCTTTTATTACCAGTTCGCCACGGCGTGGTGGCTCTGGCTGCTCTTGCCGGTGCACTTCGTGATGGGCCCGGTGCACGGCGCCATCGTCAACTGGTGCGGCCACAAGTACGGCTACCAGAACTTCGACAACGGCGACCGCTCGCGAAACATGCTGCCCTTCGACTTTCTCACGCTGGGCGAGCTCTTTCAGAACAATCACCACAAATACGGCATGAGCCCGAATTTTGCCGCCCGCTGGTTCGAGATCGACCCGGCGTACGCCGTCGTGCGCGCGCTCGCCTTCGCCGGCGTCATCGATCTCGGCCCGCGCCCGCAGACGGCGCGCTTTCCGGCCCGCCCGCGGCCGGCGGTGAGCGCCGAGCCGGGCGGCGCCGAGTGAGCGGCCGGGCCGCGCCCCTCGGGGCGGGGGCTCACCCGCCCGAGAGCCAGCCCCGTTGCACCGCGTAGCGGACGAGTTCGGCCCGGGTCTTGAGCCCGAGCTTTTCCATGCCACGAACTTTGTACGTTTCGACCGTACGCACCCCGATGTCGAGCGCGGCCGCGATCTGCTTGACCGTGTGGCCCTGGGCGACCCGGCGTAGCACGTCGGCCTCGCGCTCGCTCAGCTCGGCGCCGGGGGCCATGGCGCGCGGGGCGCTGGGCTCGCCCGCGGGGGGGCCCTCGAAAGAGGGGTCGACGTACCTCTCGCCGGCCGCGACCGCGCGGATCGCGCGGACCAAATCGTCGGCCGCCGCCCGCTTGAGGACGTAACCGCTGGCCCCCGCGGCCAGCAGGTGCTGCAGGTAGCCGCGCTCTTCGTGGGCGGTCAAGGCGACGATCTTGACCGCGGGGCATTCGCGGTGAAGCCACTCGGTCGCCTCGGCCCCGCCCAGGCCGGGCATGGATACGTCCATGACCACCACGTCGACTTTCCTGTCCGACTGCAAGTCGGTGACGGCCCGGACGGCCGACGCCCCGTCGACCGCCTCGCCGACCACGGCCATGTCGGGCTGGGCTTCGAGCAGCCCGCGCAGCCCGCTACGGACGATCGGGTGGTCGTCAGCCAGGAAGATTTGCAGCTTGGTCATGGGCGCTTGGACGATACAGATGGGTAGCCTCACGACAACCTACCGCGCCCCCGGCTAAACGCGAATGTGACCTCGACCGCCGCCTCGACATTCTTTTAAGGGGGGGGCTTAAGTTTTCGCCCTAGGCTCTGTCCGACGAAAGCTCCCGTCGCCCGGCGCCCGATCCGCGGCGCCGGCACGGCCTGCGGGGGCCTCGAACTCCGGGCGGATTCTGTCGACCCCCGCAGGCCGCGCCGGCTGGCGCCTCGGGCGCCGAGCTCGGTCCGCTTTCGTCGGACAGAGCCTAGCCACCCGGCCGAGGGCGGCCCCGAGCGCCGCGCCCAGCAGGGCATAGCCGAGAGCGCCGCAGGCGAGCCAGGCCGGCGCGCTCCAGCGAGCGGTGGGCGGCTCTTCGAACTCGGGGGGCGGCAGCTCGCCGTAGCGCTGCGCCTGCACCCAGGGGTTGGGCGCGATCCATTCGACGAGGGCGGCGGGGGCGTTGAGCGCGCCCTGCTCGGGGCCGATCACGCAGCCGAGCCGGGGGGAGATTCGGCCGTGCAGCACGAGGTGGTACGCCAGCATCAGCGCGAAAAGGCCCGCGCCGCCAGCCGCGCCGCGTCGGACCCACCGACCTATGGCCATGACCCATGGTACGGCAGATGGGCGCCCCCTGCTCAACTGGCCTACAGCCCGCGCGACTCGGCTGGGCTCAGGCGCGGCCGCTGGGAGGTGTTCGTTTCGACCTGCCGCCCTTCCGACAGAAGAGGTGGAACCCGACAGGCAGCGGATCGTTCGAGCCTGCGTTTTTGGCGTCGGCGGCATATTCGCCCGGGTGGCACGGTCGTAGCATAAGGCAACCTCGACTCGAGCTTCGCCAAATGAATCTCCGTTCACCCCCCCCCCGAGCGGCCTCTCCGGCCACATCTGTTGCCCCCTCGCCCGCGCCCCCGAGGCCCGGCGCCGAGGGGCGAGCTGCTCCGGCCGAGGCTGGGGTTGAGCGGGCGAGAGACGGGGCGGCGACGGTGCGCGACGAGGCGCGGGCGCTCTTCCGGTCGGCGCTGCTCGACGCGGCCGAGCGTGAGTTCGCGGAGCGGGGCTTTCACGGCGCGCGCATCCAGGACATCGCGCGGCGGGCGCGGGTGGGCGTGGGCACGGTCTACAACCATTTCACGCGCAAAGAAGACATGCTGCTCGAGCTGGTGCGCCAGCGCATGAGCGAGGCGTCGCGGGCGTTCGGGCCGCGCGAGGGCGACCCGGCCGACTTCGAGGGGCGCTTCCGGGCGCGCTTCGGGCGGATGCACGCCTACCTCGCGGCACACGAGGCGTTCTTCCGGGTGGCGTGCGACTTCAGCTTTTTCGACGGCGACGCGGCGGCGGCGGCGGCGATCTTGCGCGAGCCCTTCGCCGAGAGCGACGTGCACGCCGAGCTGGCGCGCCAGACGCGCGAGCTCATCGCCGAGGGCATCGCCGAGGGGGCGCTCGAGCCGGGCGATCCGATCGAGCTCGAGCGCTTCCTGACGGGGGCGATGCGCGTGCTCGCCTCGATGGCGCTGCGCGAGGGCGGCGACACGGGCCGCGCCTTCGACCTGACGCTCACCTTGTTCCTGCGGGCGACCCGCCGGTCGGCCCCCGAAAGACGAGAGCCATGAAACGATCCCGGTCGCGCCCCCCGACGTCCCGCGCGGCGCTCGCGCTCGCCGCCGCCGCCCTCCTCGCCGCCCCGGCCGGCTGCGGCCACGGCGGCGGCGACAAGGCCGAGCTGCCGGCGCCCCCGCAGGCGGCGGCGCCCTCGGTGCGCACGGTCAAGCCGAGCGACCGGCTCGAGGCGGGCGCCGCGCGGGTGACGGGCGTGGTGCGCTCGAAGAGCGAGGCGACGCTGAGCTCGAAGATCACGGCGCAGATCGCCCGGCTCGACGTCAACGTGGGCGACCGGGTGAGGGCGGGGCAGGTGCTGGTGCAGCTCGACGCGACGAACGCGCGCATCCAGTTGCAGAACGCGCAGGCGGCCGAGCGGCTGGCGGCGGCGAACCTGGCGAACGCGCGGCTCGAGCTCGGGCGCACGACGGCGCTGAGCGAGAGCGGGGCGGTGGCGCCGGCGCAGCTCGACCGGGCGAAGACGACGGGCGAGCTGTCCGAGGCGCAGCTCGACCAGGCGCGGGCGGCGGTGCGGGCGGCGCAGCAGCAGATCGCCGACGCGACGCTGGCGGCGCCCTTCGCGGGGGTGGTGTCGGCCAAGCACAAGAACGCGGGCGACACGGTGGCGTCGATGCCGCCGACGGCGATCGTGTCGGTCGTCGACCCGGACCGGCTCGAGGTGCGGCTGACGCTGCCCGAGGCGCTCGCGCCCTTCGCGCAGCCGGGCGAGACGCTGCGGGGCGCGGTGAGCCCGAGCGGCGCGCCCTTCGAGGCGAAGGTGCGGGCGCTCGGCGCGGTCATCGACCCGGCGACGCGCACGATCGAGGTGCTGGCCGACGTGCCCGCGGGGGGCGACGCGGCGATCAAGCCGGGGGCGCTCGTGACGGTCGACTTCGCGCAGGCCGACTCGATCAAGGGGCCCTTCTTGCCGGCGGCGGCGGTGCGGCGCGAGGGCGACAAGTCGTTCGTGATGGTCGTCGGCGCGGACGGCCGGGTCGAGCGGCGCGAGGTGACGGCCGTGCCGGTCAACCCGGGCACGGTGCTGGTGCGCGGGCCGGTCGGGCCCGCCGACCGGGTCGCGCTCGACCCGAGCGGGGCGCTCAGGCCCGGCGACCGGGTGAGCGCGCTGGCCGACTGAGGGAGGAGCCGCCGTGGACCCCATCCGCACGTTCATCACCCGCCCCATCTTCACGCTGATGCTGGTGGCGACGGTCTTCGTGTTCGGGCTCTTCGCCTACCCGAAGATCGGCGTCGACCAGTTCCCCGAGGTCGACTTCCCGGTCGTGACGGTGACGACGGTGCTGCCGGGCGCCGACCCCGAGACGGTCGAGCGCAACGTGAGCGAGCCGCTCGAAGAGGCGCTCAACACGCTCTCGGGGGTCGACACGCTGCGCTCGATCAACGTCGAGAACGTCTCGCAGGTCGTGGTGCGCTTCGACCTCGACCGCGACGTCGACGTGGCCGCGCAGGACGTGCGCGACCGGGTGCAGGGCACGCTGGCGAAGCTGCCGCGCGAGGTCGAGGCGCCGGTGGTCGAGAAGTTCGACATCGGGGCGGCGCCGATCATGACGCTGGCGATGAGCGGCGCGCTGCCCGTGCAAGAGCTCAGCCGCCTGGCCGAGGACGTGGTCAAGCCGGCGCTGCAGCAGATGGCCGGGGTCGGCTCGGTCGATCTCGTCGGGGCGCGGCCGCGCGAGATCTCGGTCGTGGTCGACCCGACGCGGCTGCGGGGCTACGGCCTCGCGGTCACCGACGTGGCGGACGCGCTGCGGGCGCAGCACGTCGACGTGCCGGGCGGGCGCACGGCGGAGCGGGGGGTCGAGCGCTCGGTCAAGCTGCAGGCCGAGGCGAGGCGGGTCGACGAGCTGCGCGACCTGGTCGTCGCGAGCGCGGGCGGCAGCCCGGTGCGGCTGCGCGACGTGGCCGAGGTGGTCGACGGCCCGGCCGAGGCGCGCTCGGCGGCCCGGCTCGGCCGCCAGTCGGCCATCGGCCTCGTCGTGCGCAAGCAGTCGGGCGCGAACACGGTGCAGGTCGCCGACGCCGTCGCGGGCGGGCTCGACCGGGTGGCCAAGCTCTTGCCCGAGGGCAGCCGGGTCGAGGTCGTCATCGACAACTCGGCGCCGATTCGGGCCTCGATCGGGGCGGTGCGCGAGGACCTGGTCGTCGGCGGCGTGCTCGCCGTGCTCATCGTGCTCGTCTTCTTGCGCAACTGGCGCTCGACGCTGGTGTCGGCGGTGGCCCTGCCGACGAGCGTGGTCGGCACCTTCGCGGTGATGCAGGCGCTCGGCTTCACGTTCAACGTGATCACGATGCTGGCGCTCACGCTGTCGATCGGTCTGCTGATCGACGACGCCATCGTGGTCATCGAGAACATCGTGCGCCACCTCGAGCGCGGCGGGCGGCCGGACGAGGCGGCGCACCGCGGCACGCGCGAGATCGCGGTCGCCGTGCTCGCCGTCACCGGCGCCATCGTGGCCGTCTTCGTGCCCGTCGCGTTCATGCAGGGCCTGGTCGGGCGCTTCTTCTACCAGTTCGGCATCACGGTCGCGACCGCCGTGCTCCTCTCGTACTTCGTGTCGATGACGCTGACGCCGGCGCTCTCGGCCCGCGTCCTGAAAGAGGGGGGCCGCCCGGGCGCCGCCGCGCGCGCGGTCGAGCGGGCGCTGGTCGCCACCGAGTCGGCCTACCGCCGCGCGCTCGGCTGGGCGCTCGGCCACCGCGCCCTCACCCTGCTCGGCGCCGTCGCCGTGCTCGCGCTGACGCTCGGGCTGGCCCGGGGGCTCAAGTTCACCTTCATGCCCGAGCAGGACCAGAGCCTCGTCAAGGTGACGGCCGAGCTGCCCACCGGCTCGCGCCTCGAGGACACCGAGGCGCAGCTCGACGAGCTCGCGCGCCAGATCGAGGCGGTGCCGGGCGTGCTCGCCGTCTTCTCGACCGCGGGCGGCGGCGCGCAAGAAGAAGTGCACCGGGGCGACCTCTCGGTCAAGCTCGCGCCGATCGAGCGGCGCGCCTACCGGCAGGGCGAGTTCAAGCAGTACCTGCGCCAGTCGCTGCGCCCGCGCGTCGGCACCAAGATCAGCGTGCAAGACTACTCGCCCATCGCCGGCGGCGGCAACCGCTCGCAGCCCGTGCAGCTCAACCTGCGCGGCAACGACTGGGCGCAGGTGCTCGCCTCGGCCGAGAAGGTGCGCGCCGCGATGCTCGAGAACCCGGGCTTCGCCGACGTCGACACGACGTACCGCGCGGGCAAGCCGCAGCTGCAGGTGAACCTCGACCGCGAGCGCGCCGCCGCCCTCGGCCTGCCCGCCGCCGCCGTCGGCCAGACCCTGCGCGCCTACCTCGGCCGCGACAAGATCGCCGACTACCGCGAGGGCGGCGAGACCTACGACGTGCGCCTGCGCCTGCCCGACGCGACGCTCGCCGACCCCGACGCGCTCGGCGCCCTGCAGGTGCGCGCCCCCGGCGGGCGCCTGGTCGAGCTGCGCAACGTCGCCGCGATCGAGGCCGGCGAGGGCCCCTCGCAGATCGAGCACCAGGCGCAGCTGCGGCAGGTGACGCTGCTCGCCGAGCTGCGCGGCTACAGCCTCAGCGAGGCCATGGCCTACCTCGAGGGCGTCGCCCGGCGCGAGCTGCCCCCCTCGGTGCAGCACGACTTCGAGGGCCAGAGCCGCGAGCTCGGCAAGACCGGCGTCGCCTTCGTGACCGCCCTCGTGCTCGGCCTCGTGCTCGTCTACATCATCTTGGCCGCGCAGTTCGAGAGCCTGACCCACCCCTTCACCATCATGATGGCCCTGCCCTTCGCGGTCATCGGCGCCATCGGCGCGCTGCTCGTCACCGGCCAGTACATGTCGATGTTCGCCATGATCGGCATGATCATGCTCATGGGCCTGGTGACCAAGAACGGCATCTTGCTCGTCGAGTTCGCCAACCAGCTGCGCGAGCAGGGCCGCTCGGTGCGCGACGCGCTGCTCGAGGCGGGGCCCATCCGGCTGCGGCCCATCTTGATGACCACGATCGCCATGATCGCTGGCATGGTCCCGCCCGCGCTGGCCACCGGCCCGGGCGCGGAGACGCGCGCCCCCATGGCCGTCACCATCATCGGCGGCCTCGTCACCTCGACGGTGCTCACGCTCGGCGTCGTGCCCGTCGTCTACTCGCTCGTCGAGGGGCTGCGCCGGCGCCTGCTGGGCCGCCGGGCCGAGGGCGCGCCGGTCGACCCGCTCGCGCCCGCGCCCCGGCTGGCCGAGTGAGGGCTAAGGCGCGCCCGCCTCGTGTACGCCCTCCGCCGAGGGCTCGCCCTCGCCGCCGCCCGCGCGCTCGGCCGCCGGCGCCGCCGCTTCGCCGCCCGCGACGGCCGGGGCGCCGGCCCCGTCGCCGAAGTCGTGGCCCTCGTCGAAGGGCGTACACGAGGCGAGCGCGGCGCCGCCGGCGAAGGCACACAGCGAGCGGAACAGCCCATTCGTTTTCATTGCGTAGACCACCTCGGGCACAGCACGCGCGCAACCCGGCCGCCCGCAGAGGGGGCCCCATGCGTCCGCGCGCTGGCTGAACTTCGGGGCGACTCGACGTTTTCTGACAAAGACCGCCCGCGCCCCACATCGCCATGGGCAGGTCGACCGCGGCGCCGCCCTATCTCAATATATCAATTAACGTAGGGGCCCCGGCGGCCAAGGTACGGGCGAGCAGGTCGACCCAGGTGGCGCCCGGCCGGCATGGTCTCGCCCTGATGAGCGCCCAAGCCAGGTGCGACACTAGCACACACCTTCGCTGCGCGGTGGCAGGCAGGGGGGCCGGGATTTCCCTATGGTGACTGGCGTTCGGTCAGTGTGCTCGCGAACGACCGAAGGCGAAGGCGCTTGTAGGAGGTTCGAGGGGGGTTCGGTAGTTTCTCCGCCCCGGCCGCTGTGAGGTTTGTGTTATCTTTGAGGTCCGTGCGCGAGCTCTACCGTAGCGCTCATTTTCTTGTCGATCTCGACGACATCCACAAGGTGGTGTGCCGGCGGCGCACGGCGGTAGGCTACGGCTCGACGGCCGAGCTCGAAGCCGCCTACGAGGCGCTCTTCGCGGCGGTCGAGTCGTACCACCGGCCCGAGTACGCCTTGCTCTCCGATTTGCGCCTCGCGCCCCCGCGCAACGACCCCGCGTTCGAGCAGACGATCGGCCGCTACCACGCCCGGTTTTACGCCGGCTTTCGCCGGATCGCGCACGTCGTGTTGTCCGAAGCGGGGCGGCTGCAGATCGCGCGGCTGGCGCAGCCCGACACGGCCCGGCGCATGCGCGTGTTCACGAGCGAGGCGGCGGCGTTCGAGTTCTTGACGACCCCGTCGGGGGGGGGCCTGCCCGCCGCCCGGCGGGCCCGCTGAGCCGGCGCGCGCGGCGGCCGCCTGGTGTATGGAGCGCCGGGAGGCCCCCGCATGAGCTTGGAGAACGATCGCGAGACCCGCTGGCTGGCCACCGTCTACCGGCCCGGGGAGGCGCAGCTGACGGGGCGGGCGGTGCTGGTCGGCATGCTGATCGGCGTCGTGATGTGCCTGTCGAACCTGTACGTCTTCTTCAAGACGGGTTGGTCGATCGGGGTGACGATCACGGCGGCGATCCTGGCGTTCACGCTGTTCCGGGCGCTCGCCTCGCTGCGCCTGGTGCGCGCGCCGCTCTCGGCGCTCGAGAACAACGCGCTGACCACGGTGGCCTCGGGGGCGGGCTACATGACGGCGGGCGGCAACATGGCGGCGCTCGGCGCGCTCTTGATGGCGACCGGCGCGCGCCCGCCGACGCTGGCGCTGGTCGCGTGGTTCGGGCTGATCGCGGCGCTCGGGGTGTTCGCGGCCATCCCGATCAAGCGGCAGCTCATCAACCAGGAGGGGGTGGCCTTCCCGACCGGCACGGCGACGGCGGAGACGATCCGCACGCTGCACGCGGAGGGCGGCGGGGCCGAGGCGGCGCAGCAGTCGCGGGCGCTGATGGGCGCGGCGGGGTTCGCGGCGCTCTTGACCTGGCTGCGCGAGGCCAAAGCCTGGTGGATGCCCTTCAACGTGCCCGGCACCCTCGCGCCGCCCATCACGATCGCGACCCGGCGGGCGGCCGAGTGGACGCTGGCGTTGAAGACCGAGGTCGTGCTGATCGGCGTGGGCGGGCTGATGAGCTTCCGCACCACCTGGTCGCTCTTGCTCGGCGGGCTGCTCACCTACGGCGTGCTCGCGCCCTCGCTCGTCGCGCGCAACCTGATCACGCAGGTCAGCTACAAGGCCATCGTCGGCTGGACGGTCTGGCCGGGCGCGGCGCTCTTGGTGTCGGCGGGGCTGACCTCGTTCGCCCTCGACTGGCGGAGCGTGGCGCGCTCGTTCGGCGGGCTCACGCGCCTCGCGCGCCGGGGCCCGGCCGAGGGCGGCGAGCCGATCGAGCAGGTCGAGTGCCCGGCGTGGTGGTTCCCCGCGGGCTTCGCGGTGCTCTCGCCCTTCATCGTGGTGCTGATGGTGTGGCTGTTTCACATCCCCTTCTGGGCGTGCCTGTTCGCGCTGCCGCTGGCCGTGGTGATGGCCTTCATCGCCGCGCGCGTGACGGGCGAGACCGACGTGACGCCGACGAAGGCGCTCGGGCCGGTGACGCAGCTCATCTTCGGCGCGCTCACGCCGGGCAACCTCGCGGGCAACATCATGGCGGCCAACGTCACCGGCGGCATCGGGCTGCACGCGGCCGACCTGCTCACCACGCTGAAGACCGGGTGGCTGCTCGGCGGCGACCCGCGCGCGCAGTTCCGCGGCCAGCTCGCCGGCGTGGTCGTCGGCGCCACCGTCATCGTGCCGGCGCTCTACCTGCTCATCCCCGACCCGAGCGTGCTCGGCTCCGAGCAGTGGCCCGCGCCCTCGTGCGTCGTCTGGGAGGGAGTCTCGCGCGCCTTCGCGAACGGCCTCGGGGCGCTCGACCCGAGCGCCAAGGTCGCGATCGCCGTCGGGTACGCCCTCGGCACCGCGCTCGCGCTCGCCGAGCGCTTCGCCCCCGCGGCCGCCAAGCCCTACGTGCCCTCGCCGTCGGGGCTGGGCCTCGCGATGGTCATCCCCGGGAGTAACGCGGTCTCGATCTTCGCCGGCGGGCTCGCCGCCGAGCTCGTGCGGCGGCGGCGCCCGAAGTTCGCGGCGAGCTTCGTCGTGCCGATCGCGTCCGGCTTCATCGCGGGCGAGAGCCTGATGGGCGTGCTCGTCATCGTGCTCAAGCTGGCCAAGGTGCTCGCGATCTGAGCGCGCGCCCGGCGCCCCGGCGCGGCGGCCCCCCGGCGCCGCCCCGGGCGTTTGCCCTTGGACCGGCGGGGCCGAGGGTCTAGAGAAGACGGGGCACGAGGCGGGAGGTCGGCACGTGAAACGGACCATCGTGGTGACGGGCGGCACGGGCTTCATCGGGCGGCGCCTCGTGGCGTGCCTGCTCGAGCGGGGCGATCGGGCGGTGGTGCTCTCGCGCCGCGAAGGCCCTTCGGGCCTGCCGCCGGGCGCCGAGGTCGTGGCCTGGCGGCCCGAGGCGCTCGGCCCCTGGGCGGGCGCGCTCGCGGGCGCCGACGCGGTCGTCAACCTCGCGGGCGAGCCGGTGCTGGGCGCCCGCTGGACGGACGAGCGGCGCCGGCGCATCTACGACAGCCGCGTCGTGGGCACGCGCCGGCTGGTCGAGGCGCTCGGCGGGCTGTCGTCGCGGCCGCGGGCGCTCGTCAGCGCGTCGGCCATCGGCTACTACGGCGCGCGCGCGCCCGACGAGCCGCTCGCCGAAGACGCGACGGCGGGCGACGACTTTCTCGCCCACGTGACGGCCGACTGGGAGGCGGCGGCCCTCGGCGCCGAGGCGCTCGGGCTGCGGGTGGCGCTCGTGCGCATCGGCATCGCGCTCGGCCCCGAGGGCGGCGCCTTGGGCTCGATGCTGCCGGCCTTCCGGCTCTTCGCCGGCGGCCCGATCGGGTCGGGCGCGCAGGTCGTCTCGTGGGTGCACGCCGACGATCTGGTCTCGCTGCTGCTCTGGGCGGTCGACGACGAGCGCGTGCGCGGCCCCGTCAACGGCACGGCCCCGCACCCGGCGACGATGGGCGACTTCGCCGCCGCGCTCGGCCGCGCCCTCGGCCGCCCGGCGCGCTTGCGCGTGCCCGCGCCCGTCCTGCGGGCGGCGCTCGGCGAGGCGGCCGAGCCGCTGTTGACCGGGCAGCGTGTCATCCCCCGGCGGGCGCTCGACCTCGGCTTCACCTTCCGCCACCCCGAGCTCGACGCCGCGCTCGCCGATCTCGTCGGCCCCCGCAAGGCGCGCTTAGGTCGGCCCCTCGTCGAGCGACCGCGCCGCCTCGCGCACCGCCTCGAGCGTCCGCTCGAGGTCGGCGCCCGTCGTGCGGTAGTTCGTGATCGACGCCCGCAGGGCGACGCGCCCGCGGAGCTCGGCGTTCGACAGGTAGGCGCGGCCGCCCCGCTGCACCCGGTGCACGAGCCGCTCGTTCAGGGCGTCGAGCCGCGCGTTCTCGCCCGCCTCGCCCCGGGCGAGCGCCGCGCGCGAGGCGGGGGGGGCGTAGCGAAAGCAGCAGATGCCGAGGGCGGGGGGCGCGAGCAGCTCGAAGTCGTCGGCCGCCCGGACGAGCTCGGCGAGGCGCCCGGCCAGCGCGCAGTCGCCCTCGATCGCGGCGACGACGCGGCGCGCGCCGTAGTAGCGCAGCATCAGCCAGAGCCCCAGCGCGCGGAAGGGGCGCGAGAGCTCGACGCCGTAGTCCCAGAAGGCGAAGGCCTCGTCGGCGTCGCCCTCGAGGATCTTGACGTAGCCGCCGCCCGCGCCGCCGAACGCGGCGCGCGCGGCGGCCGGGTCGCGCACGAGCAGGCAGCCGCAGCCGACCGGGGCGTAGAGCCACTTGTGCGGATCGAGCGAGAGCGAGTCGGCCTCGGCGAGGCCCGCGAAGAGGGGGCGCTTGGCCGGGACGGCGGCGGCGAGCGCCCCGTACGCCCCGTCGACGTGGAGCCAGAGCCCCCGCCGCCGCGCGACCCCGGCCACCGCGGCGAGCGGGTCGACCGCGCCGGTCGCCACCGTGCCGGCGCTGGCGACGACGCAGAAGGGGCGCAGCCCCGCGCGCCCGTCGCGCTCGATGGCCTCGTCGAGCGCGCGGGCGTCGAGGCGGAAGTGCTCGTCGGAGGGCACGACGCGCACCTGCTCGCGCCCGACCCCGATCACCTCGGCGGCCTTCGTCACGGAGAAGTGCACCTGGTCGGAGACGTAGAGCGTCGCGGGCGGCCCCGGGCCCCAGAGGCCGCGACGCGAAAGCTCGCCCGCGGGCGCGCTCGCGCGCAGCGCCATGAGCAAGGCCATCAGGTTCGCCATCGAGCCGCCGCTCGTCAAAAGCCCCCCCGCGCCCCCGCCCGCGTACCCGACGAGCTCGGCGAGCCAGCGCACGACCACGCGCTCGACCGCCGCCGCCGCGGGCGCCGAGCGCCACGCGACGACGTTCTGGTTGAGCGCGGCGGCCAGCAGCGAGCCGTAGACCCCGACGGGCGTGGCCGGCGAGGCGACGTAGCCGAACATGCGCGGGTGGCCGTTGTCGCGGCTCGCCCCCAGCACCGCGCGGCAGTCGTCGACCAGGCCCGCGAGCGGCTCGCCCTCGGCCGGCAGGGCGCGATCGAAGGCGGCCCGCAACGCCGCGGCCGACGTCTCGGGGAAGACCCGCCCCTCGTGCCCCCGCGCCAGGTAGTCGTTCGTCAGCCCGACGAAGGCCTCGGCGAGCTCGCCGAGCGCGCGCGCGTCGAGCTCGAGCGACGAGGCGCGGGCCGCGCCCGGGCGCGCCTCGCCGGCACCGCCCTCGCCCTCGCCCTCGCCCCCGCTCGCCGCCGCCTTGCCTTCGCGCGTACCCATCCGGAGCCTCGTCGCGCCCCGAACCTAGTCGAACGCAGGCGCCGCTCAACCGCAAACGACACCGACGACACGCAGACGAGCCTCGCGGTCGCCGAGGTGCTCGCCTTCGGGCGCGACGGGTCGACGTCGGCGGCGACGTCGACACCGTCGCCGCCGTCGCCCTCGGGGCCGCCTCCGCGAGCCGCGACGACGAGCACGATCGGCCCGCCGCGCTCGACGACGGGCTCGACGACAGCCCCTACGACCGGCGCTATATCGAAACGCTCGAGCGCGCGATCTTCGAAACCATGGGCCTCGCGCCCCCCCCTTCATCAAGACAGCCTATCGCCTTTCGCCCGCCGCGCGCGCCCCTCCCCCGGCCGGGCCCTGCCCTGAGCCCCCCAAGGCGACGCCCCCCCACCCAACGGCGCCCCCGCCCATGGGTGGCTTCTGTAGGGTGGGGTTTGACTTCAGGCGTCACAGGGCCCACCTAATGCCGCATTCATATCTGATGTATGATTCGCGACCACTCTGTCGGTCAGAACACCACACAGACCGTCGCAACGCGACGCATAACGCGGCCTTCTCGACGCGTTGTGGCGTCCGCCGGTCGTAGTACTTCGTTCGCCCATTCTTCGAGCAGCAATTGGCTTTGGCGCACGATCGGGCGCCGCGCGCCATCGTCGGCGTTGCTGAAAAAGGCTCGATTTTGGCGCGAGAAGTACGCCTTACGCCACCGCACCGCGATTTCAGCGAGCGCGAGCGGGCCGATGGGTAGGTCGTCGGGCCGAAAGGCCCTTTCGGTTGAGAGATGGTGACATCGAAGTTTTTGTCGCTTTGTTGTTGCGCTTTGTAATTTTCTAGCGAAACCTAGACTGTGGGCAAGCACCAGACCTTTGCGTCGTAGTGCGCGAACCTTCCACTAGTAAGCCCGGAGGAGAAATGAACGAGACCAACACGACCAGCCGATGGGCCCTTCCCCCTCGACAAGCTCAAGCGCTCTTGGCTAGCTGGGCGTTGGTCTTGGCTCTGACCGGCTGTAGCGAGGGGCCGTCGCCCACCGCTAGCCCCTCGGTCGAGGTCGATTTCCAGGGGCTCGCCCCGACCGCCAAGCCGAAACCGGCGCCCCCGGCCGGCCAGCCGTCGTCATCGGGGGTGGGGCTGTCGCTCGAGATCGAGAACGGCAAGGGGGCGCTGCTGCGGGTGAAGGCCGGGCAAACCTTCTTCGTCAATCAAATCGATATCCGCGCGGCCGTCGGGGCGATGGTCGACGAGGAGGTGAGCGGGCTCGACGCGGCGGGCGACTTCGCCGCCCTCGACTGGGCCGGGGTGGCGCTCGCCGACGAAGACTTTCCGGTCTTGCCGAACCCGGACGGCACCTTCACCCGCCGCCGCTTCTTCCGCGACGCCACGTGGATGACCGACCGCAGCGACCTCGTCGTCCAGCCCGTCGACGCCCAGGGCGCGCCGACCGGCCCGGGGGTCACCCTCGACGTCGGCACCGACGGCAAGCTCCGCCTCGAGGACGACTTCTTCGTGCGGCGCATGCGCGCGATCCAGTGGACGAACGACTGCCGCGCCCCCCGCGACTGCGCGGGCGCGCGCAGCTACCTCGAAGAGGCCCTGATCGAGCTGCGCAACACGCGGCACCCCGAGAAGACGTTCACGATCACCGCCGCCACGGCCGCGCTGCGCGTCAGCTGGACGGAGCGCCCGGGGGCCTGGACGGTCCCCGTCGAGGCGGTCGTCAACCCGCCCTACGCCTACGGCTTCGGCATCGACGTCGAGGCGCTGACGCCGCCGGGGCCGAGCGGGGCCTACGCGCCGGGCACGGCCGTCGCCTTCCGGGCCACGCTGCGCGACGGCGCGGGCAACCGCCTGCACCCCGAGGGCAGCCTGCCCTCGTACAGCGAGGTCATGTTCGGCCCGAACCACGCGGGCATTCAGTACCACCGCGCGTTCTTCGACCCGGCCGCGGTCTACTACCGCCGCAAGCACCGCGAGCGCACGATGGTCGCGCAGATCATCGGCCCGGCGCAGAACATCCAGCCCATCCGGAGCATCGTCGAGCTCTCGACCTTCCTCGTCCCCGGCGACGGCCCGCAGACCATCGGCACCCAGGAGCGCGACGGCGTCTTCGCGCAGGCCGTGTTCTTCCCCCGGGCCGACGACCTCTTCGGCGGCGCCTTCGACCCGACGCACGCCGGCTGGGGCGAGCCGGTGAGCGACCAGTGGACGTACGCCATCCCGCCCGACGCCCAGCCCGGCACGTACCTCGTCACGCTGAAGGGCAGCCGCTCGTACCTGGGCGAAGACACCCACGTCTCGCGCACGATCAAGATCCAGGTCGGCACGCCGCAGGCCACCGCCGCGCAGCTCGACACGGGCGGCTGCGGCAGCTGCCACAACGGCGGCGGCGAGCTGTCGAAGGTGCTGCACGCCAACGACGACCGCGCCACCTGCTCGACCTGCCACGCCCCGATCGGCTTCGAGTACGAGGGGCCCGTCGCGGTGCGCACCCACTTCATCCACTCGCGCTCGAACCGCTTCGACGCGCCGCTCACGCAGTGCTCGTCGTGCCACCAGACGGCCGACAGCATCGCGCGCACGAGCAAGGCCGCCTGCCTGTCGTGCCACAAGGCCTACCCGGCCGACCACGTGCAGAACTACGGCCCCGTCGAGAGCATGTACGTCGGCGGCGGCCGCGAGTCGTTCTCGGCCTGCGGCGAGGGCTGCCACGCGACCCACCCCGGCAGCGGCCTCTGAGCGCCGGGCGCGTGGCCGGCGGGCCGGGCGGCGCGAAGCCCCGTCGGGGCGAGGGCGGGCCGAGCGCGGCGGCCGGGGTGCACGCCGCCGCTCACCCCGCCTTCGCCCGCCCGCCCCGCGCCCGCCCCCGGGCGCCCTCGACGACGTGGTCGATGAGCGCGCGCACCGCCGGCGAGGGCTTCACGCCCTTCGGGTAGACGAGCGAAAAGGGGCGGCTCGGGCCCCGGTAGTCGGCGAGGACCTCGACGAGGCGCCCCCGCTCGACGTCCTCGGTGACGAGAAAGTCGTAGGTCTGAACCAAGCCCACGCCCGCGCGGGCGAGCGCGATGGTGCCGAGCGCGTCGTCGGTGCAGCGGTAGGCGGCGTCGGGCACGAAGGCCTTGGGGCCGGGGGCGAAGGCCCAGGGCAAGACCCGGCCCGAGCTCGGCAGGAGGAACGCGACGCAGGCGTGCGCGGCGAGCTCGGCCGGCGTGCGCGGCACGCCGAAGCGCGCGAGGTACGAGGGCGCGGCGTAGACGCCGAGGGCGAAGTCGCCGAGCTTGCGGGCGACGAGCGAGGCGTCGGCGACGCGGCCCATGCGGATGGCGAGGTCGAAGCCCTCGCGCACGAAGTCGACGTTGCGGCTGCCCACGTTGATCTCGAGCCGGACGCCCGGGTAAATCTCGCGGAAGGCCCCGAGCGAGGGCAAGAAGCGGTGGTGGCCGTAGGTCGTGGGCACGCTCACGCGCACGAGGCCCTCGGGCGCCTTCCGGACGGCGGCGACCTCGGTCTCGGCCACCGTGAAGAGCGAGAGCGCCTGGGTGCAACGCTCGTAGTAGCGGCGGGCCGCCTCGGTCGGCGCCAAGCTGCGCGTCGTGCGGCGGAAGAGGGTGACGCCGAGCGTCCGCTCGAGCCGGGCGACGCTGCGGCTGGTCGCCTGGGGCGTGACGCCGAGGGCGCGCGCGGCCGTCGTGAAGCTGCCCGTCTCGAAGGTCGAGCAGAACGCGACGACGTTCGGCAAGGTGCCCGATAGGCTGCGCAGGGTCATCGACGGCTTCGTAGCGCAAGCGCGGCCCCGCCGGACGTCCGGACGCGCGAGACGCCCGCCGGCCGGCCCCGCGCCGCGGCCGCGCGGGCTTCGCCGAGGCCCGCGGGGGCCTTCTGCACGCCGCGCGCCGCGCTTTTTGTGGCGTTTTTCTGCGCGGGGCAATTCGCCTCGCGCCGACGCGCCGGCGCCGGCCTTGGCACAGCCCGCCGCGACGCTTCGTCCTCTGCCGAAACCGCCCCGCGCCCCGGCGGCAGGCGCGCGCCTGACCCCGCCCCGCAGCCAGCGCGGGCTCTCATCGGGCCCCCCCGAGGCTCGCGCGAGCGCTCGCGGGGCCCGACGCAAGGCCCAAACGGCCGCGCGCGGGGCCCCGACCCGACGCCACCGCGGGCGCGAACGCGGCGGGCTTCGACCACCCCCGGCACCGGGGTTGCAGACCGCCGGACACCCCCCCAGGAGGGTCACCGATGAACCAGAATCGCAATCAGAATCAAGAGCGCAACCAGAATCGGGAGCGCAACCAGAATCAGGAGCGCAACCAGGACCAAGAGCGCCGCTGAGCCAGCGCCGTTCGGTCCCGCGGGCGACCGGCGCGCCCGACGGCCGCGGCGGCGCGGGCCCGGGGGCGCCCCGGGCTCGGCGCCCGGCCTCATCGGTGTTCATCGCCCGCGGGCGACCTTACCTTGACTCGAGACCGGGCCCGCGCGGCGACGCGACCGCGCCCTCGCCCCCCGACGCCGGGGGGACCGGGGCGGTCGAGCGCCGCGCGGGCGATCGCGGAGCTGGCGAGAGGGTTGAGACATGAGCCGACGCGAGGACGGGCGATTCGGGGCCGACGATCTGCTTTCTTTCCAACTTATTTCCGACTTTGACTTGTCGCCGGACGGCCGCCAGATCATTTACGCGCGGCAACGCATCGACCCCGACGCCGACGCGTACGTCTCGAACCTGTGGCTGATCTCGACCGCGGGCGGCGTCCCGCGCCAGCTCACCTTCGGCGACGACGCCGACCTGAGCCCGCGCTTCTCGCCGGACGGCGCGCGCGTCGCGTTCCTCTCGGACCGGGGCGGCGGCCCCGCCCAGCTCTACGCCCTGCGCGTCGACGGCGGCGAGGCGAAGCGGCTGACCGACCTCAAGGCCGGCGCGGGCCCGGCGGTCTGGTCGCCCGACGGCTCGTCGATCGCGTTCGCGGCCGCGATCGCACCCGAGGCCCCGCCCGACGGCCGCCGCCTCGCCTTTTACGGCTCGAGCGAGGAGGGCGACTCGCGCGAGCAGCTCTGGATCGTCGACGCCGACGGCGGCGGCGAGCGGCGCGTCGGCTCGGAGGACGCCGAGATCGCGAGCTTCCCGCTCGGCCGCTCGGCTCCGCCCGCCTGGTCGGCCGACGGCTCGGAGCTCGCCGTGGTGCTCGCCACCGCGAGCCTCTCCGAGGTCGCCCTCGTCTCGGCCGACGGCGGGGGCGTGCGCAAGGCGGTCTGCGACGACCGGCAGATCACGCAGCTCGCGGCCGCGCCCCGGGCGGGCCTCCTGGCCTTCGCGTGGAGCGACTTCCGCCTCTGCGGCCAGCTCGGCGCCTCGCGCTGGGACGGCTCGGAGCAGGCGCGCCTGCTCAACGCCAACGACGAGTGGGCGAAGGGGCGGGCCTGGCCCGAGGTGAAGCTGCGCGAGTTCCGGGGCGAGCGCGAAGCGATCGAGTCGCACTTCGGCACCTCCGACAGCGGCTACTACATCGACCCCTTCGACATGCGGGGCGAGCCCTTCGAGGTGCGCGAGCGCTACCACGCGCTCTCGCCCGTGCGCTGCGCCGGCGCGGCCGAGACCCCGACGCTCCTCTTGCAGGGCGAGGACGACCAGCGCTGCCCCGTCGGCCAGGCCGAAGAGCTCTTCGCCGCCCTCGTGCGCGCGGGCAAGGCGAAGGTCGAGTTCGTGCGCTACCCCGGCGGCACGCACCACCTCGCCGAGCGAGGCAAGCCGAGCCACCGGGTCGACTACAACCGACGCATCGTCGCCTGGCTCGAGGCGCACTGCGCCGAGCGCGGCGGCGGGGGCTGAGGGGGCGCCATGCGCGAGGCCGAGTTCGACGCCGTCGTCGTCGGGGGCGGGCCGGCGGGCCTGAGCGCCGCCCTCGTCCTGGGCCGCTGCCGGCGGCGCGTCACCCTGTTCGACCGGGGCGCGCCGCGCAACGCCCCCTCGCGCGCCTCGCACGGCTTCTTCACCCGCGACGGCGCCCCGCCCGAAGAGCTGCGGCGCGTCGGGCGCGAGCAACTCGCGCCCTACCGGGTCGAGCTGCGCGACGTCGCCGTCGCCCGCGTGCGCCGGGCCGAGGGCGGCTTCGAGGTCGAGGCGGACGACGGCGGCGTGGCGCGCTGCCGCAAGCTCTTGCTCGCCACCGGCATGCGCGACCGCGTGCCCGAGCTGCCCGGCCTCGAGCCCCTGCTCGGCGCGGGCGTCTACCACTGCCCCTACTGCGACGGCTGGGAGGTCGCGGGCGGCCGCCTCGCGGCCTACGCGCACGGCCCCTCGGCGGTCGACTTCGCGCTCGGGCTCCAAACCTGGGGCGACGAGGTCGCCCTCTTCACCGGCGGCGAGGGCGAGCTCGGCGACGAGGGCCGAACGGAGCTCGCCCGCCAAGGCGTGCGGCTCTACGAGGGCGAGCTCGGCGCGCTCGAGGGCGACGCGGGCCGCCTCCGCCGCGTCGTGCTGCGCGGGGGCGAGGCGGTCGAGTGCGGCGCGCTCTTCCTGCACCTCGGCCAGGAGCAAGCCGCCCCCTTCGCCGCCGAGCTCGGGTGCGAGTTCGAGCCGAACGGCACGGTCAAGACCGGCTCGTACGGCGAGACGGGCGTGCCCGGGCTCTTCGTCGCCGGCGACGCGTCGCGCGACCTGCAGTGGCTGGTCGTCGCCGCGGCCGAGGGGGCAAAGGCGGCGCACGCGATCAACCGCGAGCTCCGCCGCGAGGCGTGCGAGGCGCACGACCGCGGGCTCCGCCGCGAGGCGCCCGAGGCGCGAGCCGGGCGGGGCCGCGGTGGCTGAGCGCCCCCTGCTCATCACGGGCGCCTCGGGCACCCTCGGCCGCGCCTTCATGCGCGTCTGCGAGGCGCGCGGCCTGCCCTACGTCGCCACCACGCGCGCGCGGCTCGACCTGTCGAACCCCGACGCCGTCGAGCGCACCGTCGAAGAAGAGGCCCCCTGGGCCGTCGTGAACGCCGCCGGCTACGTGCGCGTCGACGACGCCGAGGCCGACGCCGAGGCCTGCTTCGCCGCCAACGCCCTCGGGCCCGCGCGCCTCGCCGCGGCCTGCGCGCGGCATAAAGCCCGCCTCGCCACCTTCTCGACCGACCTGGTCTTCGACGGCCGGAAGCGCGAGCCCTACCTCGAGGCCGACGCCCCCGCGCCTCTCAACGCCTACGGGCGCAGCAAGGCGAAGGCCGAGCGGCTCGTCGCCTCCGCCCTGCCCGGCGCGCTCGTCGTGCGCACCAGCGCCTTCTTCGGCCCCTGGGACACCGCCAACTTCGTCACCCACGCCCTGCGCGCGCTCTCCGCGGGCGAGACCTTCTTCGCCCTCGCCGACTCCGTCGTCTCGCCGACCTACGTCGTCGACCTCGCGCACGCGACGCTCGACCTCCTGCTCGCAGGCGAGGGCGGCATCGTCCACCTCGCCAACCGCGGCGCCTGCGGCTGGCCCGACCTCGCGCGCCAGGCCGCCGACCTCGCCGGCGTGCCCGGGGGCCGCGTCGAGCCCCGCCCCGCGCGCGAGCTCGGGCTGCGGGCGCCGCGCCCGGCCTACAGCGCGCTCGGCAGCCGGCGCGCGCCGCCCCTGCCGAGCCTGCGCGACGCGCTCACCCGCTACCTGCAAGAGCGCGAGACGGCGTAGTCGCTCGCGACGAGGGCGATGGGGCGGCGCGTCCCGCCGACGCCCTCACGTGACGGAAGCGGACAGGACTCACAAGCCGCTTCGCGAAAGTTTGTCGTCGACGTGCCCCCGCGATCGCCTTAATCATTGTCCCTTGTTGGGGGGCTAGGGGGTGCGACATCGTATCCGCTTCGCTCCGAAGCGTCGGCGCTCAGCCGCACGCCGGGGCCCACCTTTGCCTCCGCTCCGCGCGGCGAAGGGCGCGGGGTGCGGTCGCACATTCAACGTCAGCGAAAGAGAGACACCATGCCGACGACGCAGGGCGTGACGAGGGAGGCTCTGGCCAGGCTGGAGCGCGTCATCGAGGGGGCGGGCGCGATCGACTGGCGCGCCACGTCGCTCGAAGGTTCGGGGCCGGCCGAAGCCGCGTTGCGGCACGGCGACGGCGCCGACGGGGGCGAGATCGTCGAACTCCTGCGGGCGTACCAGCGCCTGCTGCGCGTCTTGCCGGCCGGCGAAGAGGCGCGCGCGCTGCCCATGCTCGGCGCCGGGTTGCACTCGGCCGTGCAGATCGCCGGCCTGCCGAAGCACGAGTTCGCCCGCCGCTGGGCGGGCCTCTTCCCGGGCGCCGCCGCCCTCGGCGAGGCCGTGCATCGCAGCGCGGTCGCCCGCCGCAGCCACCTCGTCCTTCACCGCATCAACGCCGTGCAGTGCAACGAACCCCATTACCGCGCCGCGCGGTTCCGGTGAGCGACCATGACGATCGAAGGCCCCAAGGCGACTGAGACGCTCTCGACCCTCGGCTTCGACGAGGCCGCGCCCCCCGCGTCGGCCCGCCCGCTGACGACCACCACGCCCGCGGCCGCGATCACGACCGCGGGCGCCGCCCTGCCGAGCTTTACCGACCTCTTCGGGCCGATGGACAAGGCCGAGGGCCTCGAGGCGCGCTCGGTGCTCTCGCCGGCCGCCTACCTCGTCGATCTCTTGCAGCTCAAAGACAGCGCCTCGCCGGGCGCGAACGACTACCACGAACGACGGCCTGACGTCGGCGAAATCCCCCTCGACGGCAAGAGCACCTTCGGTGAGCTGCCGCACCTCGAGCTCGCTAACGGGGTCATGGCGGCGAAGGTCGTTTCAAGCGTCACGCCCCCCGAGACCCCGGCCGAGGCCCTCCACCGCAAGCTCTCCGCCCGCATCTTCCCGTCGCCCTTGCCCTTCGTCGAGGCGCACGAGCGGCTGAAGCGCTACCTCGAACGACTCGGGGTCGACGCGGGCGAGATCTACCGCGCGTACCGCGAGCAGGTCGACGGTCACGAGGCCGCCCGGCTTCGCCTCGGCTTGAGCGCCGAAGAATTCGACCTCTTCTCGACGGCGCACGACGGCGAGGCGCAGCTCGAGAAGCTCTGGGGCGTCGACCCCGACCCGGACGGCCCGCCCCCCCCGCCCGCGCCGATCGACTGGTCGAACCTCGAGTTCGTCAAGCAGAGGCTCGGCCTCTCGCTGAAAGAGCTCAAGCGGCTCGTCGCCCAAGATCTGAGCGACGATGAGGTTCGCAAAGAGGTCGGCAACGCCGCCGAGACCTTCTTCATCAACCAAGGCAAGAACTACCTCGTCATCGACGAGGCCACGAAGAAGATTCGCCTCAACGGAGGCGGGGCGCCGCCGACGCCGCAGCACCTCGACCGCATGATGCGCTTCGTCCGCCTCGCGCGTCGCCTGCAGCTCGACTTCGTCGATCTCGACTGGCTCCTGCAGTCGACCCGGGCCAAGCCCCTCGACCCGCAAGACCCCTCCTCGCTCGAGATCGCCCTCGACGCGGACGCGCTCCAGTCGGTCGCGATCGCCCTCGGTATCGGGGCCGACTACGAGCTGCCCGTCGACGAGGTCTGCGCCCTCTGGGTCGCCCCGAAGGGCCACGGCCGCGGCGACGGCCAGGCCCCGAACGACCTCTTCGATCGGCTCTTCAACAACGGCTTCGACCGGCCGCTCGACGCCTTCGTCTTGGCCATCGCCAAGCTCCCCGAGACCGCGCTGGGCAAGCTCGACGACCGCCTGCAGGCTTCGGCCGGCCTATCGGGCGCCGATTACACCTTTCTGAAGGCCGCGCTCGCCGCGCGGGGGCTCCCGCCCCCGGCCAAGCCCCCGGCCCTCGTCTACGGCGACGTCGCCCGATATTTTTCCGTCTTCTACCGCTTCGCCGCGCTCGCGCGGGCGCTCTCGCTGGGCGTGCGCGAGCTCGTCACCCTCGTCGACCTGCTCGACGCGCAACGGAAGACCGCGGCCCACTTCGACCTCGCCGTGCCGGTGCCCTTCCCCGGCGCCGCCCTGCCGCCAGCCCCGCCCCCCGACCGGCCCGTCCTCGGCGCGCTTTTGGCGCCCAGCTCGCCCCCGCGCAGCGCCCTCGGCCCCCTCCAGAAGCTCCTCCGCGTGGAGGCGTGGCTCGACCGGCGCGGCCTGTCGGTGCGCCAGCTCGCCTTCCTCTGCGTCGAAGACGACCCCGCGAGCCGAGAGCGGCTCGACGACGGCACGCCGATCGACGAGGTCGCCACCGACGACGAGATCGAAGCCGCGCTCGCCGACCTCTCCCAGTCGCTCGGCGACACGATGCTGACGCCGCCCGCGATGCAGACCGGGTCGCTCACGCCCGAGGGGGCCCGCTTGGTCTTCGACGCCCTGCGCCGGGCGCGGGTGCTCGCCACCTTCGACGACGACGGCCGGGCGCTCTTGCGCGTGCAACCCTCGGAGGCAGAGCTCGCCGCCGCCATGCAGCGGGGCATCGAAGAGCGGCTCGAGGTGCAGCCGGGCGATTTCCGCGCCCTTGGCATCGCCGACCCCGCGCCGCTCTTCTCGCTGCTCGTCGACCACGGGTACCTCGACAAAGTCGAAGAGGCCCGCGGCGACTCGATCGAGACCCGCTACAGCATTGCCGCAGGCCTCGACGGCTTCTTTGCCACCCCGGCCAACGCGGCCAAGTTCACCATGCCGAATTTTCAGGAGCATGGTGAGGCCGTCTTCGCGGCGATCGCCCAGAAGGTCGACGCCCCCTCCCTCGCGGTGGCCGACTTCGAGGGGGTCGAGGTCGACGCCTCGAACGTGCCGGCGCTCTTCGAGGTGCTGCGCGGCCTGGGCCACCTCGAGCCGGTCGAGGGCTCTAGCCAGCCCCGATACCGCGTCGCCGCGAGCGCCCGCGACTTCTTTCTCGACCCGGCCAACGCGCCGAAGCTCGCCCTGCCTAACTTCGCGGCCGCCTTCGCCCCCCTCGCGGCCAGGGCCGAGGCCTTCCGGCGCGCCCGAGAGAACCGACCGGCCGAGGCCAAAGAGGTCGCCGACCGCCTGAGCGCCCTCGCCGAGCTGCAGGCGGGCACCTGGCAGCGCAACCTGGCGGGCCTGCTGGGCGTCCCGACCGACCTCGCCGAGCTCGCCTTCGCCTTCAGCTTCGGCACGCCCGACGAGTCGGCGACGCAGACCTTCGCCACGCTGGCCCTGCCCCTCTTCGAGGCGAAGCGGGTGTCGCCCTCGGCGCCGGCGCTCTCCGATGCCTACCTCCGGTCCCGCTTCCTGCGCCTCCGGCAGCTCGCGCTCTTGCTGCGCAAGGCGGGGCTCTCGGCCGACGAAGCGCGCGTCTTCTTGAAGAACCAGCAGGCCCACCGGCGCCTGCCCGAGGCGCTCAAGCCGCCCGAAGGCTTCTTCGGGCCCGAGGCCAAGGTCGACGCCCTCGCCCGGCTGCCGGGAGGCGACTTTCTCCTGGTCAGCGGCCAGCGCTACGCGACCTTCTCGCGAAGCGACTACCGCCTCCTCGAGAGCGGCCCCCTCGCCGACCTCCTGCAAGCGTACGGCTTTCCCGAGCCCTTCCGCGCTCGGGCGCTCGCCGACGGCGTCGACTGCGCCTTCAACGACCGAGACGCCGACGACGAGAGCGACGGGCTCGTGCTGCACGTCTGCGCCGGCGACCAGTACGTGACCGTCTCGGGCGACCAGGCCGGGCCGGCGAAGCCGGTCACCGACTTCGGCCGGGTTCGCAACAACGTTCAGGAGAACGCACACATCGACGCCGCCGTCGAAGACGACAAGGGCCGCCTTTTTCTCTTCAGCGGCGATCAGTACTACCGCTACACCGACCCGACGCGGCTGCTCGCCGGCGAGGCGGTCGTCGACGAGACCTACCCGAGGTCGATTCGCACCTGGTTCGAGGGCGAGGGCCTGACGCCCCTGCCGAGCCTGATGCGGGCCGGGGTCGACGCCGCCTTCCGCGACGCCGACGGCTCGTACTACTTCTTCTCTGGCAACCACTTCGCCCACTCGAGCGACCCCTACCAGATCGCCAAGATTCGCCCGAGCTGGGGGCTCGTGCTCAACCACGTCTTCGACGACGACCGCGTCGACGCGGCCTTCGTCTTCGGCGACGGCACATATCTCGTACGCAGAGACCAGGTCATCCGCTATACCGGCGGCGCCGACGGCTTCGTCGACGAGAGCTACCCGGTCTCCTTCGGCAACCTGCCCGAGGCCGACGCGCGGCTGCGCGTCCTCCGGCGCTTCCCCGGGGGCGTACGGGCCACGCTCGCCGGCGCCGACGGCGCCCTCTACGCCTTCGAGGGCGGCCTCTTCGCGGGCTCGGCCGAGCCCGACCTGAAGCGGCCCATTCGCGAGCACTGGGGGCTCGTGCGAAACCACTTCGTCGAGGCCCAGCGCGTCGACGCGGCCTTCTACCACGAGGGGGTCACCTACCTCTTCTCGGGCGACCAGTACATTCGCTACTCGGGCCCCGACTACACCTACGTCGACGAGAGCTACCCCTGGCGCGTCCGCCCGAACTGGAACCAGCGCGAAGGCGTCGGCCTGCTGCCCGACGCGCTGCCCGAGCCCGTCTCGGCCGTCGCCGTCGGCAGCTCGGGCGACGTCTATTTCTTCGGCGGCAACCAGTTCGCCGGCCCCGACGGGGCCCTCGGCGAGGTCAAAGACCACTGGGCCCGCGTGCGCAACAACATCGAGGCCCTCGGGCGCGTCGACGGCGCCATGCTCGGCGGCGACGGACGGCTCTTTCTCTTCAGCGGCGACCAGTTCTACCGCTACACGAGCCCCGGCCAAGAGCACGTCGACGAGGGGTACCCGCTGCGCCTCGCCGGCCACTGGGCGCTCGAGGGCCCGGGCTTCGCCCTGCCCGCGGCCTTCGAGGCCGGCCTCACCGAGGCGCTGCGGGCGCCCGACGGCAAGCTCTTCTTCTTCAGCGGCCAGCACTACGCCCGCGTCGACGCCCCGGGCCCGACGCGGCCCGTGGCCCAAGACTGGGCCCTCGTGCGCAACTGGATCGCGACCAACAGCCGGGTCGAGGCCGCGTTCGTCGACCCCCAGGGCACGACCTACCTGTTCGGCGGCGACCAGTTCGTGCGCTACTCGAGCGCGCCGTACGAGTCCGTCGACGAGGGCTACCCGCTCGCGACAAGTAACCGCTGGGGCAACCTGCCCGACGAGTTCCGCGCCGGCATCGACGCCGCGCTCTCGTTCACGGTCAACGGCGCGCAACGGCTCTACCTGTTCCGGGGCCGCAAGTACGTTCGCTACACGGGCGGCAATTACACCCAGATCGACGCGGGCTACCCGAAAGACATCGAGCACGGCGACGACGTCGAGGGCGCGTGGTTCCGCGGGTTCGCCGTCAACAATCCGAACGGCAACGCCCCGCCGCACGACGTGCTCATCGTCGTCGAGGCCATCTACGTCGACACCTTCCAGAGCAAGCCCCGAATCTGCCTCTTTTACAACTACCCCGGCGCCCAGCAATGGAAGCGCGAGTACCGCGCCGACGGCCCGGGCGGTAGCTACCGCTGGTCGAGCCCCCAGAAGGTCGAGGGCCTCACCGAGTACCTGCCCTTCACCCGCATCGAGACCGCCTTCGTCGCGCCCGACGGCACGCTGCACCTTTTCTCGGGCGACAAGTGCGCCTCGCGCCCCCCGCAGGGCGGCCCGCTCACCACGCCCGTGCCCACGCGCGAGCGCTTCGCCCGGGTCTTCAACCAGTTCACCGACCTCGGCCGCGTCGACGCCGCCCTCAGCCTGCCCGACGGGCGCACCTACCTCTTCTGCGCCAAGCAGTTCACTCGCTACTCGGGCGCCCTCCGGCCCGGCGAGGCCGACTTCTACGCCGACGAGGGCTACCCGAAGACGGTCGCGACCACGTGGGGCGCCGAGGGCCTGCCCGCCGCGCTGCCGCCCGAGTTCGGGCCCGAGGGCCACGCGCTCTTTCGCGACGCGGCCGGCGCGATTCACCTCTTCAAGGGGCAGACCTATGTCCGCACGGGGGGCCCGGCCGCGGGCGAGCCCGTCGCCGCCCGCTGGGGGCGCGTCGACAATCGCTTCCGGCAACTCGGGCGCGTCGACGCCGCGTACCGCGCCGAGAACGGCAAGCTTTACCTCTTCTGCGGCGACCAGTTCACCCGCTACGGCGGCGACCTGCGGCCGGGCGCGCCCGACTTCTACGGCGACGAGGGGTACCCGCGCCGCATCGCCACGCGCTGGCCCGGCGAGGGGCTCGACCTCACCCTGCCCCCGACCTTCGAGGCCCTCGGCTACGCCATCTTGCGCGACACCACCGACACCTACGTCTTCGCCGGGCCCTCGTTCACGAGCCGGGCCTCGCCCGAGCCTCGACCCCTCGTCGAGCACTGGGCGAAGGTCCGCAACGAGTTGCAAGCCCACAACCGCGTCGACGCCGGCTTCGTACTCGGCCAGGGGCCGAACGCCGTCACGCTGGTCTTCTCGGGCGATCAGTACGTCCGCTACAGCGGGCCCTACGACGGCGTCGTCGACGAGGGCTACCCCCTACGCATTACGCGCCTCGCCGAGGTCGAAGGCGCCTTCGCGCCGCCCGAGCCCTTCCTCGGCGGCGTGCGCGGCGCCTTCCAGGGGCTCGACGGCGACCTGCACTTCTTCACGTCGCCGCCGCCCGAGCCGCCCGACGCGCCGCCCGCCCCGCAGCTCTACGTCTCGTCGGCCGCGCCCGACGCCCTGACCCCGCCCAAGGCGAAGTGGGGCATCGTCGACAACGAGCTCTTCGATCGGAGCTTCGTCAACGCCGCGCTGCTCTCGCCCGAGGGCAAGCTATACCTGTTCAGCGGCGACCAGTACGTCAAATACTCGGGCGCCGATCGCACCCACATCGACGAGGGGTACCCGAAGAAGATCACCTCGGGCTACGCGGACGAGATCGGCGCGCCCGGCCTCGCCCCGGCGCTCGACGACGGCGTCGGCGCGGCGCTCGTGATCGGCGACGTGGGCTTCTACTTCGCCGGCGACCGGTACGTCGACACCCGCGAGCCGGGGGCCTCGCGGCCCCTCGTCGACCGCTGGGGCCTGGTCGAAAACCGCCTGCAGGCGACCCGCACGATCGACGCCGGCCTTCTCGCGCCCAGCGGCAATCTTTATCTCTTCTGCGAGGGGCAGTACGTCATCTACTCGGGCCCGGGCCGCGAATACGTCGACGAGACCTACCCCAAGACCATCGCCACCGACCTCGGCCAGCGTTGGCCCGCGGGCGACGGCGACTTCCGCGTCGACCTCGACGCCGCCGCCTCGTTCGAGGGCCGTAGCTACCTGTTCAAGGGGTCGAAGCACGTCCGCCTCTCCGGCTTCCGCCTGGAGCAGCCCGACGCCGGCTACCCGCTCGCCATCGCCGAAAAGTTCGAAGGCCGCCACGACTTCGAGCTCGGCACCCTGCCCGATGTTTGGGACTATCGGCAACTCGTCGACGACGTCTCGGCGCAGACCTCGACCGTCGTCGAGTACCTCGACGGGCCCCTCGCGAGCCCCGGGGGCGGCGCCCCGGCGGCCCCCGAGGCCGAGCTCGCGCTGGTGACGCAGTGGCCGACGGACGAGATCGAAGGCCTCTTGCCCCTGCTCTCGATCGATCCGGCGGCGCTCCGCGACAGCCGCACCGTGGCCCACCTCGCGCGCACCTTCCGCCTGGCCGAGCGCCTCGGCACCACGCCTCTCAAGCTCGAGTCACAGCTCTGGCAGCCCGCCTTCGGCCCGAGCCGCGACAACCCCGTCGCCGCCGCCGACTTCGCCTACGCCCTCGCCAAGGCCGCGACCGACGCGCGCGAATGGCCGGCCGCCTCGGCCGCGCTCGCCGAGCCCCTCAACGCCGCCAAGCGCGACGCGCTCGTCGCCTACCTCGTGCACGTCCTCGCCCCCCTCGGCCTGAAGAACGCCGACGATCTCTACGAGTACCTCTTGACCGACGTGCAGATGAGCCCCTCGGCCTCGACCTCGAAGATCGTCGAGGCGATCAACAGCGTGCAGCTCTACTACCACCGCACGCTCGTCAACCTCGAAGACCGCAGCCCCCAAGACTTCGTCACCGACCTGAAGTCGTGGTGGCACTGGATGAAAAACTACCGCATCTGGGAGGCCAACCGGAAAGTCTTTCTCTACCCCGAGAATTACATTCGCCCCGAGCTGCGAACCGAGAAGAGCCCCGCCTTCATCGAGCTCGAGCAGAAGCTGCTGCAAGACGAGATCACGCCGGCGGCGGTCGAAGAGGCCTACCACCGCTACCTCGAGTCGTTCAACGACATCTCGCGTCTGCGCGTCGTCGGCGGCTACAAGTACAAGAGCGTCAACGAGGACGGCCGCGAGGTCGAAGCGCTCTTCATGCTCGGCCGCACGCGCACCTCGCCGCCCGTCTACTACTACCGCTTCGGCGAGCTCGACGAGTTCGACCGGGTCGACTGGGCGCCCTGGCAGAAGGTCGGCGTCACCATCAACGCGCTGCGCGTCGAGCTGGTTCGCGCGTTCAACAAGCTCTTCTTGTTCTGGGTCGAGGCCGAGCCCTTCAACGCGACCGAGTTTCAGACCTCGGGCGACAAGAAGTACGGCCCCGAGTCGCCGTCGGTCAAGCAGGTCAAGCTGACGGTCAAGTTCTCGTATTACAACTTCAACCACGAGTGGGTGCCGCCGCAGACGCTGCGGCTCAACCCCGACGACCCCTCCGACCCCGAGCCGATGTCGACGCCGCTGCCGGCGGCCCTCCTCGACCTCGTCCGGCTGCAGGTGAGCCCGGTCCCGTCGGGCGGCGACGCGACCGACTACATCTCCCTGAAGTTCCACTTTCTCTTCTGGTCGCGGCCCCTCGGCCGGCTCAGCGCGGCGCTCGATCTCGAGGGCGGGGGCGGGTGGAGCTTCGGCGGTCTATCGCTCAACGACCAGCGCTTTCAGTTCCCGACCGAAACGGGCCTCGACCCCGAGCAGCTCGGCGCCATCGTGTACTGGGGCTCCGACGTCGAAAACGACGCCGAGCCCTGGCTCTGCTTCGAGGCCAAGGGCGGCAGCTTTTTGCTCCGGCCCACCGACACCGACCCCGTCGTGCCCGGGCAGATCTTGGGCCGGGCCTTCCCGACCGTTTCGGCCGCGTTCACGGCCGACGGCGGCGATCTCTTCGTCTTCGCCCCGCACAACGCGGCCGGCGAGGCGAAGCTAACCTACCACCGCTACGTGGCGGCCGAAGAGACGTGGGCCGACCCGGTCTCCGTCGACGAACCGGCCTGGCCCTGGGGCCGGCCGACGGGCGTCCTCGCGGCCTTCTCCGACGAGCGCGTTCGAAATGCCCTCGTCGCCGCCGACGGCAGAACCTATTTCGTACTCGACGGGCGCCACTTCACGTACCCCGCGAGCGGCTACGCCGCCATCGAGCAGCACTACGCCGACGAGGCGCCCGAGGGCCCGCCCCCCTTCGCCGCGCTCGTCGGCGACGGCACCCCGGGGCGCTCGTGGCAGGACGCGACGGCCGACGGCAGCGTGCTCGTGCGCGCCTTCAAGTACGAAAACGACCTGGGCCCCCTGGCCATCGTGCTCACCGCCGCCGCCGACGGGTCGCTCGGCTTCACGCCCCTCACCCTCGACCAGCTGCGCCAATTCACGCTCGCCGAAGACGGCACGAGCCCCGTCGACGGGTGGGACGGCATCGACGCCGTCTTCCACGTCGAGCAGCCCGCGCCGAGCGTCGTCGTCTGCAACCGGCGGCAGCTCCTCATTCTGAGCTGGTCGAGCAAGGCCTGGTCGAACGGCACCCTGGGCGAGCTGCCCGGCAGCGGGCGCCTCTCGGCCGCCTTCACCGGCGTCGACCACGGCCTTTACCTCATCTGCGACGGCAGCTACGCCGTGGCCAACCCGCTCGAGCTCGCCCAGAACCAGCTCTTCTCGCCCCTCGGCGAGCGCTGGGGCCGGCCCTCGCTCTTCTCGTGGCTGCTCTCGTCGGTCGACGGCGCCGTCATGGGCCCCGCCCCCGGCCGCACCCTCTACCTGTTCAGCAAAGAGCACTGCGTCAGCTACCCGGGCTTCAACCCCGCGGCCCTCGGCGGGCTCGTGTTCGATGAGAGCACGCTCGTTCCCAACCCCGACGCCGAAGGGCGCCGCGAGCCGCCGAAGACCCCCGCGGTCTGGGGCGGCACCTTCGACGACGAGCCGGCCGTCGCGACCGTGACCGCGGCCCTCGGGCGCAACGGCGTCGCCTTTCTTTTCGGGGCGAACGAAGACAATCGCGCCTTCGCGACGCTCTACTCGCGCCTGGCCGGGCCCCCCTTCTCGCCCGCCCTTGGCACGCCCATGCCGCTGCCCGGCAACTGGGAGCCCCCCCCGACCGACTTCTACGCGCGAATGCTCTCGCCCGGCCGGCGCTTCAAGATCACCCGGCTGACCAGCCAGACGACCGAGCAGTTCGGCCGGCGCCTCTTCGCCGGCGGCGTGCGAAAGCTGCTCTCGCTCGAGACGCAGCAGCTCGAAGAGTGGCCGCGCTTCGTCGGCGCGTCGGGCGGCGGGCAGGGCGCCGGCCCGAACGAGATCGCCGTCAACACCGCCTCCGTCGACGACTACCCGGGCAAGGGCGACCCGCCCGGCCTCGACTTCGAAAGCTCGAACGGGTTCTACTACCGGGAGATCTTCTTTCACATACCCTTCTTGATCGCGCAGGCGCTCAAGCGGGCCCAGCGCTTCGAAGACGCGAAGGCCTGGTACGAGTACGTCTTCGACCCGACCAAGAAAGAAGACGACACCCTCTTCTGGCGCTTCGCCCCCTTCCTCGAGCCGCCGGCCGTCCCGGCGCCCGACGGCCCCCTCGCCCGCCAGATCGACGCGTACCGCGACGACCCCTTCGACCCGCACCAGCTCGCCGAGATGCGACCGATCGCCTACCGCAAGGCGTTCGTGATGAGCTACATCGACAACCTGCTCGAGTGGGGCGACATGCTCTTCCGGCGGTATACGCGCGAGAGCATCGGCGAGGCCACCATGCTCTACGTGCTGGCGGCCGACCTGCTCGGCAAGAAGCCCGAAGAGGTCGGCAAGCGCCGGCTCGACCCGCCCTACGCGCTCTCGTACGACGAAATTCGTGACCGGCGAACGACCGAGCTGACCGACGAAATTCTCAAGCTCGAGAACGGCGTGCCGCCCGCGCCGCCCGGCACGCCGATCGCCACGCCGAACGACAGCATCTTCAACCCGTACTTTTACATCCCCGAGAACGAACAGTTCATCGACTACTGGGGGCGCCTCGGCGACCGCCTGTTCAAGATCCGCCACGGGCTGAACATCGAGGGCGTCAAGCAGGCCCTCGCCCTCTTCGCGCCGCCGGTCGACGTCATGGCGCTCGTGCAGGCCTTCGCCGCCGGCGGCGGGGTCGCGCCGGCCCTCTCCGACTACGACACGCCCGTACCGCACTACCGCTTCGCCTTCTTGCTGGCCAAGGCGCGCGAGCTCGCGGGCCGCGTCAGCCAGCTCGGCGGCGCCCTGCTCTCGGCGCTCGAGAAGAAGGACGCCGAGGCGCTCACCCTGCTCCGCAACACGCAAGAGCACGACATTCTCGAGCTCACCCTCGAGATCAAGCGCCAGCAGCTCGACGGCGCCCGGCAGTCGCTCGCCGCCCTGCAAGAAGGCCTCAAGAACGCCGAGACACGCCGGTCGCACTACCAGAAGCTGGTCGACGAGGGCCTGTCTTCGTACGAAAAAGACCAGGTCGAGCTCATGGGCGTGGCGCAGGTCTTCGCGCAGGTGTCGAACGCCCTGGGCCTCGTCTCGTCGGTCACCTACCCCGTGCCGCAGGTGGGCTCGCCCTTCGCCATCACCTTCGGCGGCCTGCAAATCGGCAACAGCATGAGCGCGCTCTCGCAGGCCTTCCGGGCGGTGTCCGAGGGGTTCAACTTCGGCAGCTCGCTCGCCGCGACGCTCGGCGGCTGGGACCGCCGCCGCCAAGACTGGGAGCTGCAGCTCGCGCTGGCGAGCGGCGACGTCGCGCAGGTCGGCCGCCAGATCAAGGGCGCCGAGATTCAGGTCGAGATCGCGCGCCAGGAGGTGCAGGTGCAGCGCCGCCAGATCAAGCACAACGAGTCGGTCGAGACCTTCATGCGGTCGAAGTTCACGAGCCAGCAACTTTACCAGTGGATGGTCGACCGCCTCTCGTCGGTTTACTTTCAGACCTACCAGCTCGCCCTCGACTACGCGAAGTCGGCCCAGCGGGCGCTGCAGTTCGAGCTCGGGCTGCCCGAGGGCGATGCCCGCCTCGTCGGCGTGCACTACTGGGACAGCCTGCGCAAGGGCCTGCTCGCGGGCGAGCAGCTGCAGCTCGACCTCGATCGGCTCGAGAAGGTCAGCTGCGACAGGAACCGCCGCCGCCTCGAGATCACCAAGCACGTCTCGCTGCTGCAGCTCGACCCGCTCGCCCTGCTCAAGCTCAAAGAGAAGGGCAGCTGCGAGTTCGAGCTGGCCGAAGAGCTCTTCGACGCCGACTTCCCCGGGCATTATTGCCGCCAGATCAAGACGGTCTCGGTCTCGCTGCCGGCCGTGGTCGGCCCCTACGACAGCGTCAACGCCACGCTCACCCAGCTCGGCCACCGCACGCTGCTCGCCCCCGACAAGAAGGCCCTGACCTACCTGCTGAAGGGCCCTTCGGGCGGCACGGGCAACGGGCAAGGCGTCGAGGCCCCGCCGGCGTCGGTCTTGCGCGTCGACTGGCGGCCGAACCAGCAGGTGGCCCTCTCGCGGGGCGTCAACGACAGCGGCCTCTTTCAGCTCAACTACCAAGACGAGCGCTACCTGCCCTTCGAGGGCACGGGCGCCGTCTCGACCTTCCGCCTCGAGATCAACGGCGTCGACGGCCGCGCCCGCCGCGAGGCGCTCGGCGACGTCATTGTCACGCTCCAGTATACCGCGCTCCCGGGCGGTGACGCCTTCGCCGAGACGGTCAAGGGCGCGATCGGCGGCAAGGCGAGGGCGCGGGCCTGCCTTTTGAACCTCGCCTACGACTTCCCCGCCGAGTGGCAGGCCTTCTTGAACGATCCGTCGAAGGGCATGCGCTTCGCGGTCGAGCGCCTGCGCCTGCCCGGCGCGTCCGAGAAGAAGGTGACCGGGGTTTACCTCCGGTACGAGCTCGCCGAGCACCCGCTCGACGACGTCAGCCGCCAGCCGATCGCGCTGAACGGCGTCACGCTCAAGCCGAACTCGGCCAAGAGCGGCCTCAACCTGCCGCTCGTCGAGAAGGGCCAAGACCCGACGCAAGACAAGCTCCGGTGGCACCTCGCCCCGCTCGGCGCCGGCAACGCGAAGAAGCTCACTCGAGACAACCTCAAGAACATCGCCCTCGTCGTCACCTACGCGGCCAAGCCGTCGTTCTGAGAGCTCCGAGGCGCCCCCATGCAAGACCGGAACGACAGCCCGCCGCCGCGGCCTCGGCCCCCCGCCTCCCCCGCCTCCGGCCGCAGCGAGCCGGGGGCCACCCCGAAGGGCGAAGGCGCCGGCCCCCGGGGGGCCGAGGGGGCCCCCTCGACCGCGCCCGCCGGCTCGGCCGGCTCGCTTCTGCCCAGCATCGCCCTGCCCAAGGGCGGCGGCGCCCTGCGAGGCATCGGCGAGACGTTCTCGACCAACCCCGCCACGGGCACCGGCTCGCTCCGCGTGCCGCTCGCCACCTCGCCCGGCCGCGCGGGCTTCGAGCTGGGGCTCTCGCTCGGCTACGACTCGGGCGCCGGCAACGGGCCCTTCGGCCTCGGCTGGCAGCTCTCGACGCCGGCGGTCACCCGCAAGACCGACAAGGGCCTGCCCCGCTACGTCGATGGTGACGAGGGCGCGCCCGACACCTTCGTGCTCTCGGGCGCCGAAGATCTCGTGCCCGTGCGCCTCAAGAGCGGCTCGGGCACCGCCCTCGACACCGTCGAACGGGGCGACTACCGCGTGCAGCGCTACCGCCCCCGCACCGAGGGCCTCTTCGCCCGCATCGAGCGCTGGGTGCACCGCACGACGGGCGATACGCACTGGCGCGCCCTCACGCGCGACAACGTGCTCAACGTCTACGGCCGCAGCCCCGAAGCCCGCGTCGCCGACCCCGAGCACCCGGGCCGGGTCTTCTCGTGGCTGCTCGAAGAGACCCGCGACGACAAGGGCAACGTCGCCCGCTACACCTACAAGGCCGAAGACGGCGCGGGCGTCGCCCCGACAAAGCTGAGTGAGTCGAGCCGCTTCGAGACGGGCCCGGGCGGCACGCCCGCGTTTCGGGCGAGCGCCCAGCGTTACCTCAAGCGCATTCAGTACGGTAACCGCACGCCCCTGCCCGACCGCGAGGCCCCGGCGCCGGCGAACGAAGCCGACTGGCTTTTCGAGGTGGTCTTCGACTACGGCGAGCACGACGACGCGGCGCCGACCCCGGCCGAGGCAAAGCCCTGGGCCCTTCGCCAAGACCCCTTCTCGAGCTACCGCGCCACCTTCGAGGTGCGCACCTACCGCCTCTGCCGGCGCGTGCTCATGTTTCACCGCTTCGCCGAGCTCGGCCCGACGCCCTGCCTCGTGCGCTCGACCGACTTCGACTACGAAGCGGGCCCCGTCGTCAGCTACCTGCGGGCGGTCACGCAGGCGGGCTACCAGCGCGCCCCGGGCTCGAGCGCCTACGAGCGGGCCACGCTACCGCCCCTCGAGCTCGGCTACGCCAAGCCCGCCGTCCATGAGACGCTCCGCACGCTCGACGCGGAGAGCCTGCGGGGCCTGCCGGGCGGGGTCGAAGGGGCTGGCGCGCAGTGGGTCGATCTCGACGGCGAGGGCATCGCGGGCGCGCTCATCTCGACCGAGCGAGCCTGGTTCTACAAGGCCAACCTGGGCGAGGGGCGCCTCGGCCCGCCCGCCCTCCTGCGCTCGCTGCCTTCGCCCGCCGAGCTCGGCGGCGGCGCGCAGCAGCTCACCGATCTGGGCGGCGACGGCAACCTCGATCTCGTTCAGTACACGCCCCCGCTCTCGGGCTACTTCGAGCGCACGCCCGAGGGAGGCTGGGCGCCCTTCCTGGCGCTGCCCAACCTGCCAAGTATCGACTGGGGCGACCCCAACCTACGCTTTCTCGATCTCGACGGCGACGGCCTGCCCGACCTGCTCCTCACCGAGCGCGACGCCTTCGTCTGGTGCCGCTCGCGGGGCAAAGAGGGCTTCGAGCCCCCCGTCGTCATCGCCCAGGGGCGCGACGAGCAAAAGGGACCCTCGCTCGTCTTCGCCGACGGCAGCGAGACCATTCAGCTCGCCGACATGAGCGGCGACGGCCTGGTCGACCTCGTGCGCGTGCGTCACGGCGAGGTCTGCTACTGGCCGAACCTCGGCCACGGCCGCTTCGGCCCCAAGGTGACGCTCGATCTCGCCGAGCCCTTCGATCGCCACGACCGCTTCGACCCGAAGCGCGTACGCTTCGCCGATCTCGACGGCTCGGGCCCGAGCGACATCGTCTACCTCGGCCGCGAGGGCGTGCGCCTCTACGTCAACCAGGCCGGCAACGCCTACTCGGCGCCGCACCGTCTCGCCTCACTACCGCCCATCGACCCGCTCTCGAGCCTGGGCGTCACCGACCTGCTCGGCCAGGGCACCGCCTGCCTGGTCTGGTCGTCGCCCCTGCCCGGCCGCCAGGCGAACCCCATCGCCTACGTCGACCTGATGGGCGGCAAGAAGCCGCACCTGCTCGAGTCGGTCGTCAACAACCTCGGCGCCGAGACCCGCCTCGCCTACGCGCCCTCGACCAAGTTCTATTTGCAAGACAAGGCCGCAGGCCGTCCCTGGCTGACGCGCCTCGCCTTCCCCGTGCAGGTGCTCGAGCGCGTCGAGCGCGTCGACCACATCGCCCGCTCGCGACTGGTCACCCGCTTCGCCTACCACCATGGCTACTTCGACGGCCACGAGCGCGAGTTTCGCGGCTTCGCCCGCGTCGACCAGTGGGACGCCGAGTCATTCGGCGGCGAGAAGGGCAAAGGCCTCTTCCCCGAGCTGCCCTACGACGTCGACCCCGACGACGACGCGCTCAACCTGCCGCCCGTGCGCACGGTCACCTGGTTTCATACCGGCGCCTGGCTCGAACGAGAGCGCCTCGAGCTCGCCCTCACGAGCGAGTATTACGCCGCCGACCCCCACGCCCCGCTCTTGCCCGACACGACGCTGCCGGCCGGGCTCTCGGCGCGCGAAGAGCGCGAGGCCGCCCGCGCGCTGCGGGGCCAGATTCTACGGCAAGAGATCTACGCCGAAGATGGCACGCCCGAGGCCGCCCACCCCTACACGGTCTCCGAGCGCGACTACGAAGTACGCCTGCTGCAGGCGGCCGAGGGCGGCGCAAACGCCGTCTTCTTCGTTCACCCCCGGCACACCATCAACCTGCACTACGAGCGCCGGCCGAACGACCCGCGCATGCAACACGAGGTCGTTCTCGAGGTCGACGCCTTCGGCAACGTCACCCGCTCGGCCGCCCTCGCCTACCCCCGCCGCGCGCCCGCCGAGCCCGAGCAGGCGAGGCTCTGGGCCACGCTCAGCGAGCACACCTTCGCCAACCGGCCCGACGAGAGCGACTGGTACCGCATCGGCGTGCCGGTCGAGACCACGACGAGCGAGCTGACCGGCCTCGAGGCCCCCGCGTCGGGCATTCTCTCGGCGGGCGAGCTGAAGGCGCAGGCCGCGGCGGCCGCCAACATACCTTACGAAGCGACGCCAACGGGCGGCCTCCAGCGCCGCGTGGTCGAGCGCGAACGCCGACTCTACTACCGCGACGATTTGAGCGGCCCCCTACCCTTTGGGCAGATCGAGTCGCGTGCCCTCGCCCACGAATCGTACCGCCTGGCCTTCACGCCGGGCTTGCTCACGCAGGCCTACGGCGACCGCGTCACCGTGGCCATGCTCGAGGGCGAGGGCCGCTACGTACAGCAAGACGGGCTGTGGTGGGCCCCCTCGGGCCGCGCTGTCTTCGACGCCGACCGCTTCTACTTGCCGGTCGAAGCGCTCGACCCCTTCGGCCAGCGGCACCTCGTTCGCTACGATGACTACGCCCTTCTGCCCCTCGACGTCGAAGACCCTCTTCACAACCATGTGACGTCAGGACTGCGCGACGCCGCCGGCAACGTCACCCAGAACGGCAACGACTACCGCACGCTCGCCCCTGCCCTCGTCTCCGACGCCAACCGCAACCGCGTGGCCGCCGCCTTCGACGCGCTCGGCATGGTCGTAAGAACCGCCCTCATGGGCAAAGAGGGCGCGGGCGAAGGCGACACGCTCGACGACCCGACGACCCGGCTCGAGTACGATCTGCATCGCTTTCGAGAGAGCGGCGGCGAGCAGCCCGCCTTCGTGCGCACGCTCGCGCGCGAGCAGCACGGCCCCTCGAACCCCCGCTGGCAAGAGACCTACACCTATTCGGACGGCTCGGGCCGCGAGGTGATGAAGAAGGTGCAGGCCGAGCCCGGCCCCGTACCCCTGCGCGACGCCGCGGGGCGCCTTCGCCTCGGCCCCGACGGCAAGCCCGAGACCCGCCTCGCCGCCGAGCGCTGGGTCGGCACCGGCCGCACGGTGTTCGACAACAAGGGCAACCCCGTCAAGAAGTACGAGCCCTTCTTCTCGGACACCTTCGAGTACGAAGACGAAAAGGCCCTGGTCGAGGGGGGCGTCACGCCCGTTCTTCGCTACGACCCCTTGGGCCGCCTCGTTCGCACCGACCAGCCCAACGGCACGCACGCCCTCGTGCTCTTCGACGCCTGGCGGCAAGAAACCTGGGACGAAAACGACACCGTCGCCGGCACCCCCTGGCTGGCGAAGAAGCAAAAGGGCACGCCCGCCGAGAAGCGCTGCGCCGCCCTCGCCCTAGCCCACGCGGGCACCCCGACGGTCGCGCACCTCGACGCGCTCGGCCGTACCTTCTTGACCGTGGCCGACAACGGCCCCGCGGGCAAACGCCCGACGCGCGTCGCGCTCGACGTCGAGGGCAACCAGTTCGCGGTGACCGACGCGCGCGACAACATGATTCAGCGGCAATACTTCGACCTTCTGGGCCGCCCCGTCCGCGTCGTCCGCGCCGACGCCGGCCCCCGCGACGCCACCGGACTGCGCCGCGCGGTGCCCGTCGCCGCCGACCCCGACGGCCTACGCACCCTGGCCGACGCGGCCGGCAAGCCCGTTCGCCGCTGGGACGAACGGGGCTTCGCCGCCCGCAATACCCACGACGCCCTCCAGCGGCCCACGCACCACTTCGCCCGGCGGGGCGACGACCCCGAGAGGCTGGTAGTACGCACCATCTACGGCGAAGACCACCCCAAGGCCGAAGCCCGTAACCTGCGCTCTCGGCCCTACCAAGTCTACGACGGCGGGGGCGCGCTGACGAGCGCACGCTTTGACTTCAAGGGCAACGCGCTCGAGACCACGCGGCGCTTGGCCAAAGAGTACCGCGACTGTCCCGACTGGGCGCCACTGGCCGAGCTGACCTCGCCCGCCGAAGTCGATGCCGCCGCCGAAGCGCTGCTCGAAGTCGAGGCCTTCGGCACGCAGGCTGCCTACGACGCGCTTAACCGCCTAGTCTCGCGCACGATGTCCGACGGCAGCGAGACCCGGCCCTCGTACAACGAGGCGAACCTGCTCGAAAAGGTCGAGGTGCGCATCCGGAGCGCCGCCGCCCCGACGCCCTTCGTCGCCGACGTCGACTACAACGCCCGCGGCCAGCGCGAGCGCGCCGAGCATGCCAACGGCACCGTCGCCGAGTACACCTACGACCCCGAGACCTTCCGCCTCGCCCGCCTGCGCGCGACGCGCTCGGCCGACGGCACCCGGCTGCAAGACCTTCGCTACGAATACGACCCCGTCGGCAACGTCGTCGCCGTCGCCGACGCCGTCTCGTTCGGCAACGCCGCCGTCTCGGCCGACGGCCTCTACGAGTACGACGCCCTCTACCAGCTCACCAAGGCCGAGGGCCGCGAGCATCCCGGCCTGCAGCCCTCGGGCGACGACTCGGCCGTCTTGCGCGTCGACCACCCGAACGACTTGCAGGCCCTCGTTCGCTACCGTGAGACGTACGCCTACGACGACGCCGGCAACATCGAGCAGATGGCGCACCTGCCGCTCGCCGCCGGCGTCCCCGGCTGGACGCGCAAGTACGCCTACGCCCCCGACTCGAACCGCCTGCTCCGCACCAGCGCCGCCGGCGACCCGCCCGGCACCCTGTCGGCGACGTACGACTACGACGATGTGGGCAGCATGACGCGCCTGCCCCACCTGCCCGAGCTACGGTGGGACTATGCGGATCGTCTGCAGGCCGTAAAGAAGCAGCTTCAGGACGGCCCAGGCGTGCGGAACGACGTCTTCTTCGCCTACGACGCCTCGGGCCAGCGCGTGCGCAAGGTCTACGAGCACGGCGGCCTCGTCGAAGAGCGCATCTACCTCGGCGACTACGAGGTCTACCGCAAGCGCACCGCGGGGGCGGCGCAGCCCGAGCTCGAGCGGCAGACGCTGCACATGATGGACGACGAGCGCCGCGTCGCCCTCGTCGAGACGAAGACGGTCGATGCGAGCGTGCCTGGCTTCGTGGCGATCGCGCGGCAGCGCTACCAGCTCGACAGCCACCTCGGGTCATCGACGATGGAGGTCGACGAAGCGGGGGCGGTCATCGGCTACGAGGAGTACCACCCGTACGGCAGCACCGCGCTGCGAGCGGCGCACTCGGCGGCCGAAGTGAGCGCCAAGCGATACCGGTACACGGGCAAGGAGCGGGACGAAGAAACGGGGCTCTACTACCATGGGGCGCGCTACTACGCTGCCTGGTTGGGGAGGTGGTCCAGCGCCGACCCCGCGGGGCTCGTCGACGGCCCCGACCTTTACGTGTACGGGCGGAACAGCCCGCTCGTCTACACGGACCCGACCGGTACGTGGAGCTGGGGAAAGACCCTCGGGCTCGCCGCGGCAGTCGTGGTCGGCGTCGGCCTGACCGCGGTGAGCGGGGGCGTGCTCGGCCCCGTCGCGGCGGGCATCATCGCCGGCGCGGCGGCCGGGGCGGTCGGAGAGGTCGTCGAGGCGGCCGTCGACGGTCGCCCGATCACGGCCGCCAACGTCGTCGCCTCCGCGGCGGTCGGGGCCGCCCTCGGCGGCACCTTCGCGAAGGTCGGCCAATTGATCGCGGGCACGCAGGTTGGTCAGCGCCTGGCGGCGCGCGTCGTCAGCAGTGCCATCGGGCAAGGCGTGGCGCGCGCTGCGTATCGCGTGGCGACCTCGTCGAGCCGAGCCGCCGGCGCCGTGAGGGCGGTTGCCTCCGGCGTTCGCCAGGGGGTCCGAACCCTCGAAGAGGCCGGCGAGGCGGTAGGCCGCCGCCTGGGAGGGCGCTTCGCAGAAAATGCCGCGCAACAGGCGGGGCGAAGGGCGGCACTCGACGCGGCGCGTGCGGATGCGGCCGCCCGCGCCGGCAACAGGGGCGTGCAAGCCACTTTGCAAGGCGACCTCAACGGCCAGTCGTTCCAGGCATCGACCCGTAGCGGGATCGACCGCAGCGGCACGGGCGCGCGGGCCATCGAAACCCCCGCCGGCCGGGTTCAGGCGCCCCCGGCGGAGGCCGTTTCTGACGTGCTAAGGCCGCTGGAAGTGCCCGGGGCAAACGGGCAGGCATTCGAGCGGATCGCCGACGCCGAGTTCAAGCTGTTCGGGTACACCTTGATGAGCACGGAACGCTCCGCATCGGGTACCCTCTACCTCGGGGTCACCGCCCCCATCTGTCCGAGCTGCGCCTCGAACCTGTGGAACACGCGGGCGGCACTCCCGGGCGTACGAATCATCTCCGACATGCCCATGCCTATCTCCGGGGCTGCCGGCGCCGCCGACGTCTTCCTTCCCCCGGTCCGCTCTAGCCCTGCCGACCCGCCGGCCGTGCCCGCGGTTGAAATCAAGGTGCGCTTTTGATGCCTGCGCGAAAGCCTATTCTCGCCACAGACGGATGGCACGACCTGCCCGGCGGCGGGGCCGTTCAAGTCAGTAACGGCGTCCCCGCACAAGTATCCGACAAGGGCCGATGGGATCTCGACGAGCTCAAGCTCTTTGCGGAGGCAGCCGAGTTCACCTGCACGAAGCTCACGTGGGTCAGGGACCGCACGAAGCGGTGGCACCATGGTAGCCTTTTCGAGCTGCTCGGGCCCTCGGCCACGTGGTGCTACGCGAAGGTAGCCCTTGCTGGGTGCGACGTTTGCGGCAGCGAAGTCGGAGGGCAATGGGTGCGTCGCCCCGGCGGAGACGAGAGTCCGGAGTGGTGCTGTACGAACTGCGCCGCGGAGGTCGCCCGCGGGGGCGGAGACGAATGACCCCGTGCCGGCTCGCGTGAACGCGCCGGCGCCCTACCGAATGAACGCCGGCCGAGGCCGCCAACGCCCGCGCCATGCGGCTCGTCATCGCCACTGGTTCAGCCCATGCCAGCTAGCGTCGGCGCGGACTTCTGGCCCCAGGAGGTCGGCCGGTCGACCCCGCCGAAGGGTCGGCCCTCGGGCCCCCCTTCTCTTCCAAAACGCACGCAAGGTACCTCGTCACGACCGTTCGGGGCGAGCCGAGCCTTTCGGCGGCCTTGCGCGGCGGCCTGCCCGCCTCGCAGCGGGCTCGCCTATACTCCTGGCAACTACAGGCACGGGGAGCATCTCGATGGGCCTCTTCTTGATTCGATTTCGCTTCCCCGGGCCCCCCTCGCCGAAGAAGCCGTCAGGTCAGAGCTGCGCCGCCAAGTCGGGTCCGACGTCGGCCTGGACAGCTTTGCCGCCGAGGGCGGCGTCGTCGAAATCACGACGTCCCTCGATCCGGCGACGAGCGCCGATCTCACCAAGATTCTGCTGGAGCTTGGCGGCCAGTGCCTCGACCCGGTCGGCGACCAGGCGCGCAAGGTCCATCTGCCGGACTACGTCCGCCGGCCCTGCCACGAGTGGCCCTGGTGGAAACATGCCAGCATCCAAGCTCGCTTCCAGCTCGGGCTCTTGTCCACCGCGCTGCCGGGGCCCCGGCGCGGCGGCCAATGAGGTAGCGAGCGTTATGTCGGCCGCCAAACGAGGGTGATGGCCAGCACCCCACCGCCCCCCGAGTGGTTCGTGATCCGCGACGGCGCGAGGGCGGCCCGCCTCGAGCGCCCCCGGCAGGAGGACATGTTCTGGTGGAGCTACGAGGTCACCGCGCTGCCCGACGCCCGCCGCAACGTGTACTCGCCGGAGTTCTGGCAAGACACGCTCGACGTCGAGGACGCTCGCTCCGGCGTGCGAATCTCGGGGGTCTTCGCGGGCAACGTCGTGCCGGGCGCGCGCGGGCAGCGGGTCTGGCTGCGCGGCTTTCTGCCATACCCGCAAGAGCCGCCCCCGCCCCCCTGGACGCAGCGACTCGCCGCCTTCTTCCGACGGAAGCCCTCCTTAAAGCGTGCGCCGTCCGGCCGGAGCCCTAGCAGGCCTCTGACCGCCCAACTTCGGCCGGTGGGCCCGCCCCGAAGGACGGCCCTCCGGTGGGTCACGCCCTTTCGAGCGCACGGACGAACGTCGCCCGGCCTCCTGACCCGGCCGGCGGGGCGCCCCCACATTTTTTTCAAGAACCCACGCAACTGCCCCCCGCCCCTGTCCGAGGGGAAGACATCGGGACCAAACCGCAGCGCCCCCCGGGGGCCCAGCCCCGGCGGCGCCCGCGGCCCCGATGCCAACCCCAACCCACGACGAAGAAAGACAGGAACGATGGAACCAGCAGATTTTCCCGACGACCAGCGGCCCGACGACCAAGGGCCCGACGACCAAGGGCCCGCCGACCAGCGGCCCGACGGCCAACCACCCGACGAGCGCCCGCCGGAGACGGCGCTTGCGTCGGTCCGGGGGCGGCTTGCCGAGTTGCCCGAGGGCGACGTGCATGCGCCGCCCATGCCCGTCGACCGCATGGTCGCCGAGGCGCTCTCGCTGCATGTTTCGGCGCAGGCGGTGCGTGAGGTTTTGCTCGGCAAGAGGCTCGAGCCGGAGCAAATTGACCAGCTTCCGGTGCTGGCCCATGCGCTTTCCGAGGCGCAGGCCGAGCTCAACCCGGTTCGTGGCTTGCGCCGCAGCGAGGCCGAGCGGGCCGTCGAGGCCGAGGCGGTCGAGCTGCGCGCCGAGATGATGGTCGAGGCGCGCTTCGTGCTGCGCAAAGATGCCGATGCGCAGGGGGCCCTCGACAGGGTGCAAGAGGGCAACGGGCTCGACGATCTCGTGCAAGACCTGCGCGAGCTCGCCGTGGTGGTCGAGAGGAACGAGGCCGCGTTCGAGAAGGCGGGCACCGAGCCCCGGGTCAAGGCTGCCCGGGCCCGGGCGCTCGCCACCGAGCTCGCCTCGCAGCTCGCCACCCGCCGCGGCGCCGACCGCGCCAGCGCCGCGGCGATGGACACGCGCGATCGGGTCGCTAGCCTGCTCGCCGAGACCATGGCCGAGGTGCGTGCGGCCGCCACCTTCACCCTGCGCAAGAACCCGCGGCTGCTCGCGAAGTTCCGCAGCGCGAACAACGTCCGCAAGCGTGGCCGGCAGGGCGAGAGCCCCGAGCCCGAGCCGGTGCCTGCGGAAGTGCCCCTCAGCAACGACTGAGGCCGTCGCGCTCGCGCCGACGGCGTTCGGATTCTGGGCCCCGAACGCCGTCGCGCGAGCGCCGATGCATCGACAGAGCCCCGGGTCACCCTCTCGGGGGGCGAGAACGCCCTGAACGCCTTTGGAAGGCGGCCCGCGCTGGTGCGCCCCCCCTTGAAACGCCTTCGGGGGCCGCCCGCACCCGTGCGAGCGAGCTCTTGTGCGCCCCAAACACAGTCCGCACGGGTGCGGGCGCCCCTAGGAGCCGCCAAGACGTCGTCCGCGCAGGTGCGAACGACCTCTGGAGCCGCCACGGAGTCGCCCGCACGGGTGCGGACTTGGTCTCGGGGGCTGCAAGAGCAGCCCGCGCGGGTGCGGACGGGCTTCGAGCCAAAAATAAGGTAGTCCACACGGGTGCGGACGGCCTCAACCCCCTGCCGCGGCCGAGATCAAGCTCGAGCCCGTCGTGCTGCCGCCCGCGCCGGGTACGTTGGGGTAGACGAATGGAGGAAGCCGAGTTAAGCCCGACTCTGCATTACCTCCGGTCACAGGATGCAGTTCGCGGGCGTGCACGACGTTTCGGGCTTCGGCGAGATCTTGCAGCGACGCGCCGCCGAAACCCCGGGCGCGCGAGCCTTCAGCTTCGTCGGCGCGTCGGGCGAGGTCGCGTCCAGCTACGGCGAGCTCGATCGGGCGGCGCGCGCGGTGGCCGCGCAGCTCGGCGAGATGGCGCGGCCGGGCGACCGGGCGTTGATTCTGCACCCGCCGGGCCCGCGCTACGTCGAGAGCTTCTGGGGCTGCCTCTACGCGGGCGTCGTGGCGGTGCCGGCGTACCCTCCCGACCTGACGTGGCTCGGCCGCTCGCTGCCGCACCTGCGCGCGCTCGTGGCCGATTGCGGGGCGCGCGTCGCGCTGACGACGCCCGAGGTCGCGCGGGCGCTCGGGCCGGGCCCGAAGGGCGAACCGGGCGCGGAGGGCGAGCTCGGCGGGCTCGCCTGGCTCGCCGACGACGCGATCGCGCCGGGGGCGGCGGGGGCGTATCGCGCGCCCGAGGTGCGGGCCTCGTCGCTCGCGCTCTTGCAGTACACGTCGGGCTCGACGGGGCGGCCCAAGGGCGTGATGGTCACGCACGCGAACCTCTTGCACAACGTCGAGCTCGTGCGACGGGGGTTCGAGACCTCGCCCGAGTCGGTCGGGGTCATCTGGCTGCCGCCCTACCACGACATGGGGCTCATCGGCGGCATCTTGCAGCCGGCGTACGCGGGTTTTCCGGTGGTGTTGACCACGCCGCTTCTGTTCATGCGGCGGCCGCTGCGCTGGCTCGAGCTCGTGTCCGAGCGGGGCGGCACCGTGAGCGGGGGGCCCGACTTTGCGTTCGACCTCTGCGTGCGCAAGAGCACGCCCGAGGCGCGGGCGAAGCTCGATCTGAGCCGCTGGCGGGTCGCCTTCTGCGGCGCCGAGCCGGTGCGGGCGGCGACGCTCGAGCGCTTCTGCGAGGCGTTCGCGCCGGCGGGCTTCCGGCGCGAGGCGTTTTACCCTTGCTACGGGCTCGCCGAGGGCACGCTGATCGTGAGCGGCGGGGCGCGCGCCGCGGCGCCGGTCGTGCGGCGCTTCGCGCGCGAGGCGCTGCGCGAGGGGCGCGCCGAGCCGTCCGGGGCCGGGGGCGAGGGGGCGGCGCTGGTCGGCTGCGGCGGCGCGCTCGGCGAGCAGCGCGTCGTCGTGGTCGACGCCGAGACGAGCGCGCCGCTGCCCGAGGGGCACGAGGGAGAGATCTGGGTCAGCGGTCCGAGCGTCGCGGCGGGCTACTGGGGCCGCGAAGGCGAGAGCCGAGAGCGCTTCGAGGCGCGCCTCGCGCACGGGGGCGAGGGGCGGGCGTTCTTGCGCACGGGCGATCTCGGGTTCTTGCAGGGGGGCGAGCTCTTCGTCACCGGCCGCCTCGACGATCGCATCATCGTGCGGGGCCGAAACCACCACCCGCACGACATCGAGCGCACGGTCGAGGCGGCGCACCCGGCGCTGCGCCCGGGCGGCGCGGCGGCCTTCGCGGTCGGGGGCGAGGCGGGCGACGAAGGCGAGGGGCTCGGCGTCGCGTGCGAGCTCGTGCCGGGCGCGGCGGCGCAGGTGAGCGCGGCGCTCGCGGCGGTCGTGCGCCGCGTGGCCGAGGGGCACGGGCTCGCGCCCCGCGTCGTGCTCTTGCTCAAGCCGGGGGGCCTGCCGCGAACGTCGAGCGGCAAGGTGCGCCGACGCGCCTGCCGGCAGGGCGCCGAGGACGGCACGCTCGAGGCGGTGGCGCGCCACGACGAGCGCGGCGGGCGGGACGCGGCCGGGCGGCGGGGCGCGACGGCGTCGCAGAGCCCGGCCGAGCCGCGGGGCGAAGAGGCGCGCGAGGGGCCGGCCGACGCCACCGAGGCGCTCGGCTGGCTGCGCGAACGGCTCGCGGCGGCGCTCGGTGTATCGGCCGCTGCGATCGCGGCCGACGAACCCATCAGCAGCTACGGGCTCGACTCGCTGCGCATGACCGAGCTCGAAGGCGAGATCGAGGCGGCGTTCGGGGTCGAGGTGCCGGCCACGCTCTTGCTGCGGGGCGCGAGCTTGCGCGAGGTGGCGGGGCTGCTCGGGCGGGGGGCGCTCGGGGCGGGGGCAGCTACCCGAGCAAGGCAGGCGGCGGCCGTCGAGCGGCCGGCACCGAGGCCCGACGGGGCGGCGCCGGGCGATGGCGGGGCGGCGCCGGGCGATGGCGGGATTGCCGAGGGCGCGGCCCCCGCGGGCGACGGCGTCATCGAGCGGCCGGCGTCGGAGGGCCAGCGCGCGCTCTGGTTTCTGCAGCGCTTTGCGCCCGAGGGGGCCGCGTACCACGTGGCGCGCGCCTTCCGGGTGCTCTCGCCGCTCGACGCCGGGGCGCTCGCGCGGGCGCTCGACGCCCTGGTCGACCGGCACCCCTCGCTGCGGGCAAGCTTTCCGGAGCGCGGGGGGGCGCCGGTCGAGCGCGTCGCGCCGCGCGCGGGGCCGACGCTGCAGGTCGTCGATGCGCGCGGGTGGGGCGAAGGCGAGCTCGAGCGGCGCCTGCACGAAGACGCGCGCCGGCCCTTCGATCTGGCCAGCGGGCCGCTCTTGCGGGCGGTGCTCTTCGAGCGCGACGAGGGGGCGAGGCTGCTCTTCTGCCTTCACCACCTGGTGACCGATTTCTGGTCGCTGGGGCTGCTCTCGGGCGAGCTCGGCGTGCTCTACGACGCGGCGCGGGGCGGTGACGAGCCGCGCCTGCCGCCGGCCGGGGCGACGCCCGCGGCGCTCGAGGCGGGGCGCGGGGCGGGCGAAGAGAGCGAGGGCTCGCGGCGGTACTGGCGAGGGGCGCTCGCGGGGGCGCCGCCGGTGCTCGAGCTGCCGACCGACCGGCCGCGGCCGAGGGTGCAGTCGTTCCGGGGGGCGTCGCTGCGCCTCGCGGTGGGCGAGGGCGACGCCGCGCGCGTCAGGGCGCTCGCGCGCGAGTGCGGGGCGACGATCTTTTCGACGCTGCTCGCGGCCTTCGCCTTCTTCTTGTACCGCCAGACGGGCGAGCGCGACGTGGTCGTCGGCACGCCGAGCGCGGGGCGATCGGGGCCGGGGCGGGCGCGCGCGGCGGGCTACTTCGTCAACCCGCTCGCGCTGCGGCTCGGGGTCGACCCCGGGCAGAGCTTTCGCGAGCTCGTGCGGAGGGCGCGCGCGGCGACCCTCGGGGCGCTCGAGCACCAGGCGCTGCCCTTTTCGCGCGTGGTCGAGGCGGTCGCGCCGGAGCGTGACCCGGGGCGCACGCCGATCGTTCAGGCGATGCTGGTCTGGCAGAGCCCGCCGCCCCACCGCCCGGGCCTGGGCGCCTTCGCGCTCGGACGCGGGGGGGCGCGGGGTCGCTTCGGCGGCCTCGAGCTCGAGTCGGTGGCGCTCGAGCCGGGCGGGGCGCCCTTCGATCTGACGCTCGTGATGGCCGACGAGGGGCCCGAGCTCGGCGGCGCGCTCGACTACTGTAGCGATCTGTTCGACGAGGCGACGGCCGAGCGCATGGCCCGGCACTTCGTCGCGCTGCTCGCGGCGGCCGCCGGGTCGCCCGATGAGCCGCTCGGGCGGGTCGCTCCGCTCGACGAGAGCGAGCGGCGCGCGTTGCTCGCGTGGGCGGGCGGCGACGTGCGCGAGCCGGCCGAGCCGGTCTTGCATCGCCTCTTCGAGCGGCAAGCGGCCGCGACCCCCGAGGCCCCGGCGCTCGCGCTCGGCGGCGCGTCGCTCAGCTACCGCGAGCTCGACGCGCGGGCGAGCCGGCTGGCCCGCACCCTGCGCGGGCGGGGCATCAGGCCCGAAGCGCGCGTCGGCGTCTGCCTCGAGCGGGGCTTTGACCCCTTCGTCGCCTTCTGGGGCGTGCTCAAGGCGGGCGGCGTGTATGTTCCGCTCGAGCCTGCCCTGCCCCCGGCGAGGCTCGCCCAGCTCGTCGACGACGCGGGGCTCGCCCTCATCGTCACGCAGCGCAGCCTGACGACGAGGCTGCCGGCGCTCGGGCCGCCGCTGCTCTGCCTCGACGGGGGCGAGGGGCCTGCCGGCGAGGCTGGCGCGGGCGAGGGGCCCATCGGCGCGGCCACCGCAGGCGAAGGGCGCCACGGATCGCCCGGCGCGGGCGAAGGGCGGCCCGACGCGGCCGAAGCGCCCGAAGCCGCGCTCGCCTCGCACGCCCTGCCCGACGCGCTCGCGTACATCATCTACACCTCGGGCTCGACCGGCCGGCCGAAGGGCGTCATGGTCGCGCACCGTAGCGCCGCGCGGCTCGCGGCGGCGCAGGGCGAGAGCTTGGGCGTTACGCCCGCCGACCGCGTGCTGCAGCACGCCTCGCCGGCCTTCGACGCGTCCGTGTGGGATGTTTTGCTGGCCCACCTCGCGGGCGCCTGCCTCGTGCCGACGCCGCCCGAGGCGATGCTGCCCGGGCCCGAGCTCGTGCGGCAGGTCGAGCGAGAGCGCGTCAGCGTCGCCACGCTGGTGCCCTCGGTGCTCGCCGCGCTGCCCGAGGCCGCGCTGCCGGGCCTGCGCCTCGTCGTCGCGGCGGGCGAGGCCTTGCCGATGGAGCTCGCCGCGCGCTGGGCGCCGGGGCGCACGTTGATCAACGCGTACGGGCCGACCGAGACCACGGTCTGTGCGTCGCTCGGGCGCGCCGACGAGGCTGAGGCCCGGGCCCCGTCGATCGGCCGGCCCTTGCCGGGCGCGCGCGTCTACGTGCTCGACGAGGGCCTCGAGCCGGTGCCGGCGGGCGCCCCGGGCGAGCTCTGCGTCGGGGGCGGGGGGCTCGCGCGCGGCTACCTCGGCCGACCGGGGCTGACGGCCGAGCGCTTCGTGCCCGACCCCTTCGGGCCGCCGGGGGGGCGTCTTTACCGCACGGGCGATCGGGCGCGCTGGCGGCCCGACGGGAGGCTCGACTATCTCGGGCGCGTCGATCGGCAGATCAAGGTGCGGGGCCACCGCGTCGAGCCGGCCGAGATCGAGGCGTGCGTGCGCGAAGAGACCGGCGCGCCCGAGGCGGCGGTGCTGGCGGCGGGCCCGCCCGGCGCGGCGCGGCTCGTCGCGTACGTCGGCGGGGGGGCGCGGCGGTCGTCGCGCGAGATGCGCTCGCTGCTGCGGGCGCGGCTGCCCGAGTCGATGCTGCCCTCGGCCTTCGTCTGGCTCGACGCGCTGCCGCGCCTGCCGAGCGGCAAGATCGATCGCGGGGCGCTGCCGCCCCCGCCCGGGCCCGAGGGCGGCGAGGCGGCGTTCGTCGCGCCGCGCGACGAGCTCGAGGGGGCGATCGCGGCGGCGTGGGCCGAGGCGCTCGGGCACGCGAAGGTGGGCGCGCGCGACCACTTCTTCGACGAGCTCGGGGGCAGCTCGCTCTCGGCCGTGAAGGTCTGCGCCTCGCTCGGCGAGAGGTTGGGGCGCGAGGTGCCCGTCACGCACGTGTTCGAGCACCCGACGGTCGAGGGCCTGGCCGAGCGGCTGCGCCGCGACGGGGCGGGGCGGGCCCCGGCGGGCGAGCCGGAGGCGCGGGCCGAGAGCCGGGCGGAGGCGCGGCGGGCCGCGCTCGCGCGCCGCGGCCGGAGAGGAAGCTAAGATGCAAGACCGGCCCTCGGGCGACGGCGGCGGCGAGGGAGAGCCGCCCCCGGGCGGCGACAACGGCAACGAGGTGGCCATCATCGGCGCCTCGGTGCGCCTGCCGGGCGCGCCCGACCTCGAGACCTTCTGGCAGAACCTGCGCGCCGGGGTCGAGTCGGTCTCGTTCTTCTCCGAGGCCGAGCTCGAGCCCTCGCCGCTCGTGCCCGAGGCGCTGCGGGCGCACCCCGACTTCGTGCGCGCGGGCGGGGTGCTCGAGGGCGCCGACCTCTTCGACCACGACTTCTTCGGCGTCGCGCCGCGCGAAGCCAGGTGGATGGACCCGCAGCAGCGGGTGTTCCTCGAGACCGCGTGGGCCGCGCTCGAAGACGCCGGCGTCGACCCCGAGCGGTTCGGCGGCAAGATCGCGCTCTACGCGGGGGCCGCCCCCTCGCTGCACGCGCTCGGGCTGCTCGGCGAGGTGCGGGGCGACGCGGCCTCGCTCTTCGAGGCGCTGGGCGTCAGCGGCCCCGAGAGCATGGCGACGAAGGCCTCGTTCAAGCTCGGGCTGCGGGGCGAGAGCGTCTCGGTCTACACCGCGTGCTCGACGGGGCTCGCGGTCGTGCACCTCGCCTGCCAGAGCCTGCTCTTGCGCCAGTCGGACATCGCCATCGCGGGGGCGGTGCGCGTCGCGTTGCCGCAGAAGACGGGCTACCTCTACCAGGAGGGCATGATCTTCTCGCCCGACGGCCGCTGCCGGGCCTTCGACCGGCGGGCGCGGGGCACGGTGCTGGGGCAGGGCGCGGCGGCGGTGGTGCTCAAGCCGCTCGACGACGCGCGGAGGGACGGCGACGTGATTCACGCCGTCATCCGCGGCACGGCGCTGAACAACGACGGGCGCCAGAAGGCGGGCTACACGGCGCCGAGCGTCGAGGGGCAGGCCGAGGTGATTCGCGAGGCGCTGGCGTACGCGGGCCTCGGGCCCGACGCGATCGGCTACCTCGAGGCGCACGGCACGGGCACGCCCCTCGGCGATCCGATCGAGATCGCCGCGCTCGCGCGGGTCTTCGGGGGCGAAGGGCCGGCGAGGGAGCGCCGCCCGCTCGGGTCGGTCAAGACGAACATCGGCCACCTCGACGCGGCGGCGGGGCTCGCGGGGCTGGTCAAGGCGATGCTGGCGGTGGGGCGGGGCGAGGTGCCGCCGAGCCTGCACTTCGAAGCGGCGAACCCGGCGGCCGACTTCGAGCGCGCCCCCTTCTACGTGAACACCGAGCTGCGTCCCTGGCCCGCGTCGCCGGGGCCGCGGCGCGCGGGCGTCAGCTCGTTTGGCATCGGCGGCACCAACGCGCACGCCGTGCTCGAAGAGGCCCCGCCGCGCCCCGCGCCCGCCCCGAGCCGGCCGGCGCAGCTCGTGACGCTCTCGGCGCGCACGCCCTCGGCCCTCGCCACCATGGAGCGAGAGCTCGCCGCGCACCTCGAGGCGCACCCCGAGCTGCCCCTCGCCGACGTCGCCTTCACCCGGGCGATGGGGCGCAAGGCCTTCGCCTACCGACGCGCGGTCGTCGCCGAAAGCCCGCGGGCGCTCGCCGCGGCGCTCGCGAAGGCGCGCCCGGGCGCGCCCGGGCCGGCGCCCGCGGCCGGGGCCGGGGCCGGGGTGGCGTTTCTCTTCCCCGGGCAGGGGGCGCAGCACGCCGGGATGGCGCGCGCGCTCTGGGAGGCCGAGCCCGACTTTCGGCAGGCGCTCGAGCAGTGCTTCGAAGGCCTCGAGCGCGGGCTCGCCCGCGAGCTGCGCCCGCTGCTCTGCGAGGCGCCGCGCGGCGGGGGGCCCGACCCGCTGCTCGACCCCGAGCTGGGGCTGCCGGCCCTCTTCGCGGTCGAGTACGCGCTCTCGCGCCTCTGGCAGCGCTGGGGCGTCGCGCCCGCGGCCGTGCTGGGGCACAGCTTCGGCGAGTACGCGGCGGCCTGCGTGGCGGGCGTCTTCTCGCTCGAGGCGGGGCTCGAGCTCGCCTCGCTGCGGGGCCGGCTCATGGCGCGCCTGCCGCCCGGGCGCATGCTGGCGGTCGCCACCTCGGAGGCGACCCTCGCCCCCCTGCTCGCCGAGCATGGGCTCGCGCTCGCCGCGGTCAACGGCGCCGACCGCTGCGTCGCCGCCGGGCGGCCCGAGGCGATCGAGGCGCTCGAGCGCGCCCTGCGCGGGCGCGGCGTCGCGTCGGTGGCGCTGCCGGCGCGGCAGGCGTTCCATTCGCCCGACGTCGAGCCCCTGCTCGGCGAGATCGAGCGGGCGGTGGCGCGCATGGCGCCGCGGCCTCCCTCTCTGCCCTTCGCCTCGAGCGCGACCGGCGACTGGCTCGAGGGCGACGCCGCGACGAAGCCCTCGTACTGGGCGCGGCAGATGCGCGTGACCGTGCGCTTCGCCGACGGGCTCGACGCCCTCTTGGGCCGGGGCCTACGGCTCTGGCTCGAGGCGGGGCCCGAGCGCGCGCTCAGCTCGCTCGGCCGCCACCACGGCGGGGGCGCGTCGGCGTACGCCTCGCTCGCGCGGCGCGGGCAGGGCGAGGCCGATCACGCGGCGCTGCTCGAGGCGGCGGGCGCGCTCTGGTCGGGCGGGGTCGAGCTCGACTGGGCGGCGTTCTTCGCCCACGAACGCCGGCAGCGCGTGTCGCTGCCCGCCTACCCCTTCGAGCGCAAGCCCTGCGGGCTCGAGGGCACGTCGATGGCGCCGGGCGAGCTCGTGGCGTTCCCGCGCCCCCCGAGCCGGCTGCCCTCGCCGCCGCTCGCCCCGACGCTCTCGCGCCCGCCGGGCATGGCACCGGCGCGGTCGGGGCGGCCCTCGGGCGTGGCGCCGGCGGGGTCGGGGCGGCCAAGCGCGGCGCCGGCACGGTCGGAACGGCCGAGCGAGGCCCTGCCCCTCTCGGAAGCGCCCCCGACGGCCGAGGGGCCGCGCGACGAGATCGAACGCCAGGTGATGGAGATCTGGCGCGAGCGGCTCGGCACGATCGAGTTCGGCGTGCACGATAACTTCCTCGAGCTGGGCGGCAACTCGCTGATGGCGGCCCAGCTCTTGACCCGCCTGCGCGACGCCTTTCAGGTGCAGCTCCCGCTCGGCGCGCTCTTCGAGGCGCCGACGGTGGCGGGGGTCGCGGCGCGCATCGCGGCGCTGGTCGGGGTGGGCGCGGGGCCCGAGGGCGGCGCGGGGCGGGCGCGGCCGCTCGCGGCGGCGCCGCGGGGCGAGGCGCTGGCGCTCTCGATCGTGCAAGAGCGGGTGCTCGAGCTAGCCCGGCACGACCCCGACAACCCGGCGTTGATCATGATGGCGTCCATCGAGCTCGAGGGCGAGCTCGATGCCGACGCGCTCGAGCGGGCGGTGGGCGAGGTGGCGCGGCGGCACGAGGCCCTGCGCACGACGTACGTCGAGCGCGGCGGGCGCTTCGAGGCGCGGGTGGGGTCGGGGGCGGGCTTCGGCCTCGTGCGCGAAGAGCTCGCGGCCGAGGCCTGGCCGGCGCGGGCGCGGGCCGAGGCCGAGCGGCCCTTCGATCTCGGCGCCTCGCCCCTGCGCGCGACGCTCTTGCGGGCGGGGCCCCGGCGGCACGCGCTGCTCGTCGGCGTGCACCACGTCGTCTCGGACACGCTCTCGATGGTGGCGTTCGTGCGCGAGGCGGCCGCCAACTACGGCGCGCTCGTCGCGGGGGGCGAGCCGCCGCTGCCGCCGCTGGCGTTGCAGTACGCCGACTACGCCGCCTGGCAGCGCGCCGCGCTCGCGGGGGGCGACTTCGCGGCGCAGGCCGAGCACTGGCGCCGGCGCCTCGAGGGGCTGGGCGGCCCGCTCGATCTGCCGAGCGATCGGCCGCGGCGCCCGGGCGGGGGCGTGCGCGGCGCGCGGCACCCCTTCGCGCTGCCGGCCGAGCTCGGCGCGGCGGCGCGCGCCTTCGGGCGGCGCGAGGGGGTGACGCCCTTCATGACGGTGCTGGCGGCCTTCGCGGCGCTGCTCTCGCGAGCGACGGGCTCGGACGACGTGGTCGTCGGCACGCCCGTCGGCAACCGCGATCGGGGCGAGCTCGAGCCGCTCATCGGTTACGTCGCCCACGCGCTGCCCCTGCGCGCCGACCTCTCGGGCGACCCCGACTTTCGCGAGCTCGCCCGGCGCGTCAAGCGGACGACCCTCGACGCCTACGCCCACGCCGACGTGCCCTACGAGTGGCTGGTGCGCGAGCTCGAGCCGCGCAAAGACCCGGGCCGCGAGCGGCTCTTCGACGCGCTCTTCGTCCTGCACGGCGGCCGGCCCGTCGAGCTCACGACGCCGGGGGGCCTGCGCTGGCGCGTGCTCGAGGTGCCCGAGGCGCCGGCGCAGTTCGGCGTGACGCTCGCCGCGCTCTCGATCTCGCTCAGCGAGGCCGCAGACGGCGGCTACGAAGGCGGGCTCGAGTACGCCACCGATCGCTTCGACGCGGCGACGGCCGCGCGCCTCATGCGCCAGCTCGAGACGCTGCTCGCCGCCGCGCTCGCCGAGCCCGGGCGGAAGCTCTCGGCCCTGCCGCTGGGCGAGCCGGAACGTATGCTCTCGGCCCTGCCGCTGGGCGAGCCCGAGCGTATGCTCTCGGCCCTGCCGCTCGGCGCGGCCCCGGAAGCGAGCGCGGCCCCGATCGCGCCCGCCACCTCGCCCTCGCCGCTCGCTCGCCTGGCCCGGCTCGCCGAGATCTCGCCGGAGGGGGTCGCGGTGCGCGCGGGCGGCCGCACGCTCCGGTACGGCGAGCTCGCCCGGCGGGCCCGGGGCGTCGCCGCGGCGCTGCGGGCGCGGGGCGCGGGCGAGGGCCGACACGTGTTCGTCGCGCTGCCGCCTTCGCCCGAGCGCTGGGTGGCGGCGCTCGGCGTGCTCGCCGCGGGGGCGGCGTACGCGCCGCTCGATCCGGCGCGGCTCGGCGGGCCGGCGTACGCGCCGCTCGATCCGGCGCGGCTCGGGGGGCCGGCGCCCGAGCTCGAAGGGTCGTTGGTCATCGTCGAGGCGCCGCTCGACGCGCCGGCGGGGGCCGCGGGCGCCGTCACGCTCGAGGCGCTCGAGGGCGAGGGGCAGAAGCTGATCGGCGGCGCCCCGCTCGTCGATCGATCGGCGGCGGGCGGCCCCCCGCTCGAGGCGCGCGATGGGCGGCCGGACGCGCCGGCGTGGGCGGCGCCGAAGGGAGGCTTCGTCTCGTACGCCGAGCTGCGCGCGCTCTTCGACGGCCTCGACGGGCGGCTCGGGCGCCCGCGCGAGGGCGGCGGGCGCTGGCTCGCGCTCGGCGAGCCCGACGCGGCGGCGGCCGACCTCGAGGCGGCCTGGGCGCTCGGCCGCGGCCTCGAGATCGTGCTGGCCGAGGCGCCCTCGCCCGCGCGCTTCGTGCCCCTCGGGGCCGCGCCGGTGCGGGCGGTCGCGTTCAGCCTCTCGTACTTCGCGAACGACGAGGACGCGCTCGGCGGCGCCAAGTACCGGCTGCTGCTCGAGGGGGCGAAGGCGGCCGACCGGCGGGGCCTGCACGCGGTCTGGACGCCGGAGCGGCACTTTCACGCCTTCGGCGGCCTCTACCCGAGCCCGGGCGCGATCGGCGCGGCGCTGGCCGCGGCGACCGAGCGGGTGGGCATCCGCGCGGGCAGCGTGGTCTTGCCGCTGCACGACCCGGTGCGCGTCGCCGAAGAGTGGTCGGTCATCGACAACCTGTCGGGGGGCCGGGCCGGCGTGTCCTTCGCGTCCGGCTGGAACGCCGACGACTTCGTCTTCGCCCCCGAGCGCTACGCGCGCCGCAAGGAGGCGATGCTCGAGGGCGTTCGCACCGTGCTCGCGCTCTGGCGGGGCGAGGCGCTACGCCGGACGAACGGCGCGGGCGACGAGATCGAGGTGCGCCTGCGCCCGCGGCCGGTGCAGCCCGAGCTGCCCTTCTGGCTGACGGCGGCGGGCAGCCCCGAGACCTTCCGGCTGGCGGGCGAGCTCGGCGCGGGGGTGCTCACCAACCTGATGGGCCAGCGGCTCGACGATCTCGCCGAGAAGGTCGCCGTCTACCGCGAGGCGTGGCGGCGGGCCGGGCGGGGCCCGGGGCGGGGCCACGTCACGCTGATGATGCACGCGTTCGTCGGCGAAGGCGACGAGGGCGCCCGGCGCACCGCGCGCGGCCCCCTCGCCCGCTACTTTCGCAGCTCGATCGACATCTTCCGGGGCTTCGCGGCGTCGCAGGGGCTCGATCTGCGGCCCGAGTCGCTCGCCCCCTCGGACCTCGACGCGCTCGTCGAGCACGGCCTCGAGCGCTACCTCGAAGAGGGCGGGCTCTTCGGCACGCCCGAGGGCTGCGAGCCGATGGTCGAGCGGGTGCGCCGGCTCGACGTCGACGAGATCGCGGCCCTGGTCGACTTCGGCGTCGGGGTCGACGAGGCGCTCGCCGGCATCGAGCGGCTCGGCGATCTGCGCGATCGGGCCGAGGCGCGGGCGGCGGCCGGGTCCGAGCAGGTGATCGCCGAGGCGCGTTCGGCGCTCGACGCCCTCGCCGACCTCATCGCGAGCGCGGGCGCGACGCACCTCTCCTGCGACGTGGCGATCGTCGAGGCGCTGGTGCGGGGCGGGCGCGGGGGCGCGCTCGCGGGCTTGCTGGTCGCGGCGGGCGGCGAGCCCCCGACGGCCGAGGCCTGGGCGAAGCTCTGCGAGGAGGCGCCCGGGCTCGATCTGGTCGCGCCCGACCCGCTCTTCGGCCGCTCGCTCGAGGCGCGCGAGGGCCGCTGGGTGATCGCCGCGCGCGAAGGGGCCGGCCCCGAGGTGGTCGACGACGCCGGGCGGCCCCTGCCGGCGGGCGTCGTCGGCTGGGCGCGCGCCCCGGGCGGCGAGCGCCGGCGGGCGCGGCGGCGGGGCGACGGGGCGATCGAGCTGGTGGCCGACGCGGCCCGCGGCCCGCGCCGGCCGGCCCCGGCGCCGGCGGCCGGGCCCCCGCCCCTGCGCCGCGCCGAGCGCGAGGGCCCGCTGCCGCTCTCGTTCGCGCAGCAGCGGCTCTGGTACCTCGACCACCTCGACCCGGGCAACGTCGCCTACAACAACGCGGTCGCCTTCCGGCTGAGCGGCGAGCTCGACGCCGACGCGCTCGGGCGGGCGCTCGACGAGGTGGTGCGGCGGCACGAGGCGCTTCGCACCGCCTTCGCCGTCACGCCCGAGGGGCCCGTGCAGATCGTGGCGCCCGAGCTGTCGCTCGCGCTCGCCCGCCACGACGTCAGCGGGGCCGAGGACGCCGAGGCGCGCGCCGCCGCGATCGTGCGCGCCGAGGCCCGCCTGCCCTTCGACCTCGCGCGGGTCCCGCTCGTGCGCGCCGCGCTCGTGCGGGTCGCGCCGGGCGAGCACGTGCTCGGGCTCACGCTGCACCACGTCGTGTCGGACGGCTGGTCGGCCGGCGTTCTTGCTTCGGAAATCGTAGCGCTTTACCTGGCCTTCCGGGCCGGGGCGCCCTCGCCGCTGCCCGAGCTGCCCGTGCAGTACGCCGACTACGCCGCCTGGCAGCGCGCCTGGGCCGAGGCCGGCGGGCTCGAGGGCGAGCTCGCCTACTGGAAGGCCACGCTCGGCGGCGTGCCCCCGCTCGAGCTGCCCTTCGACCGCCCGCGCGGCGCGGCGCAGGGCCAGCGCGGCGGGCGCGAGAAGGTCGCGCTCGGCGCCGCGCTCTCGGCGAGCCTCGCCGCCTTCGGCCGCCGCGCGGGCGCGACGCTCTTCGTGGTGCTGGTGGCCGCGCTCAAGGCGCTCTTGCACCGCTACAGCGGCCAGACCGACCTCGCCCTCGGCACCCCCGTCGCCGGGCGCAGCCGCCCCGAGCTCGAGCCCCTCGTCGGCTGCTTCGTCAACTCGCTGGTCTTGCGCACCGACCTCTCGGGCGACCCGAGCTTCGCCGAGCTGGTCGGCCGCGTGCGCGCCGTGACGCTCGCCGCCCTCGCCCACCAGGAGGTGCCCTTCGAGCAGGTCGTCGACGCGCTCGGGGTGCCGCGCGATCTGAGCCACACGCCGCTCTTCCAGGCCATGCTGGTGCTGCACAACACGCCCGCGCCGGCCGTCGAGCTGCCGGGGCTGGCGCTGCGGGCGGCCGAGGTCGAGACGGGCGCCGCCAAGCTCGATCTCACCCTCGAGCTGCTCGAGGGGTCGGACGGCCTCGAGGGCGCGTTCGAGTACAACGCCGACCTCTTCGACGCGGCCACGGCGGCCCAGCTCTCGCGCCACTTCGTCCGGCTGCTCGGGGCCGCGTTGGCGACGCCCGACCGGCCCATCTCGGAGCTGCCCCTGCTCGACGAGGGCGAGGGGTCCGAGCTGCTCGGCGAGGCGCCGGCCCCGTCCCCGGAGGGCGAGGTCGAGTCGCTCGCGGCGGCGTTCGAGGCGCAGGCGAGGCGCCGCCCCGACGCGGTCGCGGTGCGCTCGGAGGGCGAGGGCGCGCTGACGTACCGCGAGCTCGACGCGCGCGCCGATCGCGCCGCGCGCCGGCTGCGGGCCGAGGGCGTCGGCCCCGAGGCGCGCGTGGCGGTCGTCGTGGGCCGGCCCCTCGAGACGGTGGCGTCGTTCCTGGGCGTGCTCAAGGCGGGGGGCGCGTACGTGCCGCTCGACCCGGCCCAGCCGGCCGAGCGGCTCGCGGCGTTGATCGCGTGCGTCGGGCCGCGGGCGACACTCGCCCCCCGCGGCTGGGAGCGCCCGCGGGGCCTCGGGCCCGCGCCCCTGCCCTTCGACGAGCTCGAGGGGCCCGGCGGCGCTGGTCGGCCTGCGGCCGCGGGCGGCGACGGGGGCGGTCGGCCTGCGGCCGCGGGCGGCGACGGGGGCGATTGGCCTGCGGCCGCGGGCGGCGATCGGCCTGCGGCGGCGGGCGGTGACGGGGGCGCTCGGCCTGCTACGGCCGGCGGGGCGCGCGCCGCGTACATGCTCTTCACGTCGGGCTCGGGCGGGGGGCCGAAGGGGGTCGTCGTCGAGCACCGCAACGTGCTCGCGTCGACGCGGGCGCGCGTCGCGACGTACGGCGAGGCGGGGCGCTGCCTGTCGTTGCCGCCCTTCTCCTTCGACGCGTCGGCGGCGGGGCTCTACTGGGCCCTCTTGGGGGGCGGCACGCTCTGCTACCCGGCCCCCGAGACGCGCGAAGACCCGCGGCGGCTCGCGGCGTTCGTCGAGGCCGAGGGCGCAGAACAGCTCGTGGCCGTGCCCGCCGTGTACGCGACGCTGATCGAATCGGCGGCGCCGGGGCAGCTCGGGTCGCTGCGCACGGTCATCGTCGGCGGCGAGGCCTGCCCCGCGCCGCTCGTGCTGGCGCACCACGAGGCGCTGCCGCGCGCGGCGCTCTACAACGAGTACGGCCCCACCGAGGCGACGATCTGGAGCACCGCCCACCGCACCTCGCCCGCCGAGGGCTCGCCCGTGCCGATCGGCCGGCCCGGCCCCGGCGTGAGGGCGTACGTGCTCGACGGCCGGCTGCGGCCGGTGCCCTGGGGCGCGCCGGGCGAGCTCTATATCGGCGGCCCGGGCGTGGCGCGGGGCTACCTCGACGCGCCGGCGCCGACGGCCGAGCGCTTCGTGCCGAGCCCCTTCGGGGGCGGCGAGCGGCTGCACCGCACGGGCGATCGGGTGCGGCTGCGGCGCGACGGGGCGCTCGAGTTCCTCGGGAGAGTCGACCGGCAGGTGAAGGTCCGCGGCCAGCGGGTCGAGCCCGGCGAGATCGAGGCCGCGCTCTCGGCGCACCCCGGGGTGCACGAGGCGTTCGTGGGGGCGTACGCGCCCGGCGGGGCCCGGCCCGGGCTCGTCGCCTTCGTCGCGCCCGCGCCGGGCGGGCCCCGGCCCGACGCCGGCGCGATCGAGGCCTGGCTGCGCTCGCGGCTGCCCGAGGCGCTCGTGCCTTCGGCGTGCGTGGTGCTCGACGCGCTGCCCCGCACGCCGAACGGCAAGGTCGACGCGAAGGCGCTCGCGGCGCGCGTGCCCGCGCCCCCGGCCCGCGCCGAAGCGGCCCTGCCGCGCTCGGCGGTCGAAGAGCGGCTCGTCGCGATCATGAAAGACGTGCTCGCCCTGCCCGCGGTGGGCGTACACGACGACTTCTTCGCGCTCGGGGGCGACTCGATCCTGAGCATTCAGGTGGTGGTACGCGCGCGCCAGGCCGGCATCGAGCTCAAGCCGCGGCAGATCTTCGAGGCCCCGACGGTGGCGAAGCTCGCCGAGGTCGCGGGCACGCGCGTCGCGATCGAGGCCGAGCAAGGCCCGGTGCGGGGGCCCGTCGAGCTCACGCCGGCGCAGCGCTGGTTCTTCGAGCTGGGCCTGCCCTCCCCGCAGCATTGGAACATGTCACTCTTGCTCGAGCTGACGCGCGAGGTGCCCGCCGCGGTGCTCGAGCGCGCGCTCGGCCACGTGCTCGAGCACCACGACGCGCTGCGCCTGCGCTTCGCCCCCTCGGGCGAGGGCTGGCGGCAGGAGAGCGCGCCGCCCGGGGGGGCGCCGCCCTTCGAGCGGGTCGACCTCTCGGGCCTGCCCGAGGGCCGACGGGAGGGCGCGCTCGACGAGGCGCTGCGCTCGCTGCAAGGCTCGCTCGATCTCGAGCGGGGCCCGCTGCTGCGGGCGGCGCTCGTGCACCGGGGCGGGGGCGAGCGAGACTTGCTGGTCTTCGCCGCCCACCACCTCGTGGTCGACGGCGTGTCGTGGCGGGTGGTGCTCGAAGACTTCGCGCTCGCGTGCGAGCGGCTCGCGTCGGGGGCCGCGGTGCGCCTGCCTTTGAAGACGACGTCGTTCCGGGCTTGGGCGCGGCGGCTCGCGGCGCACGCCGACGCGCCCGCGCTGCGCGACGAGCTGCCGTACTGGCTCGGGCAGGCCTGGCCTTCGGCCGGGCGGCTGCCGGCGTCGGGCCCCGCGGCCGACAACCTCGAGGGTCGCGGCGCCGAAGAGCGCGCGGCGCTCGGGCCCGACGAGACGCGCGCGCTCCTGCACGACGCGACGCGCGCGCTCGACGCGCGGCCCCAAGAGCTGATGCTCGGCGCGCTCGCGGGCGCGCTCGGCGCGTTGACGGGGGCCGAGCTCGCCCTCGTCGACGTCGAGACGCACGGCCGGGCCGAGCTCTTCGCCGAGATCGACGTCTCACGCACGGTGGGGTGGTTCACCGCCTTCTACCCGGCGCTCCTGCCGGCGCGGGGCGAGGCCGAGGCGCTGGCGCTGGCGGCGAAGGCGGCGACGCGCGCGGTGCCGGGCGGAGGCATCGGCTACGGCCTCTTGCGCTACCTGTGCCGCGAGCGGTCGGTGCGCGACGCGCTCGGGGCGCTGCCGCGGGCCGAGGTCGCCTTCAACTACCTGGGCCAGCTCGACGGCGCCCTGCCGCCGGGCGCCCCCGTCGCGCTCTCGCCGCGCTCGCCGGGCCCGCAGCGCGCCCCCGAAGCGCGGCGCCCCTACCTGCTCAACGTCGACGCGGCGGTGCGCGGGGGCAGGCTCGAGTTCGTCTTCTCGTTCGCCCCGGGCGTCTTGCCCCGCGAAGCCGTCGCCCGCGCCGCCGCCGCCTGCCTCGACGCCCTGCGCGCGCTCGCCGGGCGCGCCCGCTCGCCCCGGGGCGCCGGGCCCGCGCCCGCCGACTTCCCGCTGGCCAAGGTCAGCCAGGCGCAGCTCGACGCGCTGGGGGCCAAGTTCGCGAAGAAGAAGCGATGAGCGATACCATCGAAGACCTCTACCCCCTGACGCCGCTGCAGAAGGGCCTGCTCTTTCACGCGCTGGGCGAGCCGGCGGGGGGGCTCTATGTCAACCAGCTCGTCGGCGAGCTGCGCGGGCGCCTCGACGTCGAGGCCTTCGCGGGCGCCTGGCGCGAGGCGCTGCGCCTGAACCCGGTCTTGCGCACCGCGTTCGAGTGGGAGGGGGTCGACGAGCCCCTGCAGGTGGTCCTGCGCGAGGTCGATCTGCCGCTCGCGGTCGAAGACTGGCGCGACGTGCCCGCCGCCGAGCTCGACGCCCGCCTCGAGCGGCTGCTCGCCGACGAGCGCCGCCGGGGCTTCGCGCTCGACCAAGCCCCCCTCTTGCGGCTGTGGCTGCTGCGCACGGGCGAAGACGCACACCACTTCGTCTTCAGCCACCACCACCTCTTGCTCGACGGCTGGTCGCTGCCCAACCTCTTGCGACAGATCTTCGCCTCGTACGACGGGCTGCGCCGGGGCTCGCCGCTCTTGCTCGAGCCGCCGCGGCTCTTCCGCGATTACGTCGCGTGGCTCGGCGCGCGCGGCCTCGCCGAGGCCGAGGCCCACTTCCGGCGCGCCCTCGCCGGCGCCGAGCTGCCCACCCCGCTCGGCATCCTTTCGCCTCGTACGGTCGCCGGCGACGTCGGGCACGGCGAGGCGCAGACCGCGCTCACGGTCGAGGCGACACGGGCGCTGGGCGAAGCGGCCAAGCGCCACCGCGTCACCCCCAACACCCTCGTGCAGGCCGCCTGGGCCCTGGCCCTCGGCGCCTGGGCCGGCCGCCGCGACGTCACCTACGGCACCACCCTGGCCGGGCGGCCCCCCGAG
>DASTPP010000085.1:0-46750 GCA_035762175.1 Polyangiaceae bacterium
CAGGCACGCGTCCGACGCGGGGATGCCGCAGTTGACGCTCTCGAAGAGCTGGCGCCCGGCCGCTTGGTCGGGCGTCAGGCCGTTGTCGAGGGCGCGGTGGGGGTTCGGCGGGTAGGTCACCTGCAGAATGAAGTCGGTGAACGCGTCCATGGCGGCCTCGGGCAGCGGCTCGCTGCGGCCGAGTAGCTCGGTGAACCCGCCCTGAAACTTCTTGAACGCGGCCCGCTCGTCGAACGAGCCTCCGTCGGGCTGGGCGTTCGGCGCGTCGTTGCCGCCGGTGCGGTCGCCGCGCCAGTGCATCGGGCCGTGGTTGGCCATGCCGCGCAGGCTCTGCGTCGCCATCGGCCCCTTCATCGGGTGGAACTCGGGCGCCATCGGCTGGCCGGTGATGAGGTTGAAGAGGGCGCTGGCGAAGGGGCCCGGGGCGCCGATCACCTCGGCGTCGGGGTTGCCCAAGTCCCAGGCGAGGCTGTCGGAGTCGCCGAAGACGTGGCAGCTCGCGCACGACGAGTCGCCGTGGCTCGAGCTGAACGAGGCGTCGTAGAGAAAGCGCCGGCCGGCGACGACCGAGGGCGGCTCGGGGTTGTGCATCGCGAGATGCGCCGTCTCGGCGCGGCTCGCCGTGCTGACGACCGAGATGGCGTTGTCGAAGCGCGTGAGTACGTAGAGGCGCCCGCGGGCCTCGTCGAGCACGAGGCCGGTGGGCCCGCCGCCGCTCAGGGCGATGTGGCTCGCCGCGTCGGGCACGAAGGTGTCGCCTTCGAGCTCGGCGGTGTCGAAGACGCCGACCTTGCCCGAGCCGAGGGCGGCGACGTAGAGGGTGCGGCCGTCGCCGCTGACCGCCAGGCTCTGGGGCAGGGCGAGGCTGCGCACGCTCTCGGGGTTCGGCACCGGGGCGCAGCAGCTCGCGTAGTCGACGTGCTTGTTGAGGTGCCGGGGCGAGACGCCGCCGCCGGCGCCGAGCACCGTGATGCGGCTCTCGTGCAGGTGCCCCCGCGCGCTCTGGCCCGCGAAGGCGCCGGGCCCCTCGAAGCGGCGCTCGTTGCGCGCCTCGGTGTTCGAGACGTACACCTTGCCGCTCTTCGGGTTGACCGCCAGGTTGAAGAGCACGGTGCCGACGCCCTGGTAGAAGCCCGCGCCGCCGCCGACCTGAGCGGGCGGGTCGGCCATCGCGTCGATGACGAAGACGTCTTTGTCGGGCAGCGAGAAGTTGACCGCGTGGCCCCAGCCCCGGCCGAGCTCGTCGACCCAGTCGGCGCCGTTGAACTTGACGATGATGCCCACCTCGGGCGCCTGGATGCCCTGAAAATTCACGTTCGGCCCGGGCACGCCGCCCGCCGCCTCGCCGCCGTCGGGCACCGAGACGTCGAAGACCGTCGTCGTCTGGTTGCCCGAGTGGAACGCCGCGGCGTAGACGCGCTTGCCGTCGGGGGTGGCGGCGAGCGCGCGCGGCGTGTCGGCGAAGAGGGTAAGAATCGCGACGGGGTCGCCGCCCGGCGCGGCGCCGAGCGCGTGCGCGTCGAACACCCAGACGTCGGCGCGCCCCACCCCGGGCGTGGTGAGCTGCGGATCGTTGGGGTTGTTCTGCCCCCGGTGCGCCGCCGTGATGAACGCCCGCCGCCGCCCCGGCCCCGCGAAGACGATGTCGCGCGGCTCGTCGCCGACCCAAAGCGTGCGGGCCACGCGCCCCGACCGCCCCTCGTCGCCCACCTCGACGACGCTCACGCTATCGGACAAGTGGTTGACCACCCACACCTCGCCGCCGCCCCGCGCGGCCACCGCGACCGGCTCGAGGCCCACCGGCACCGAGCCGCGGTGCTCGAGGCCCTTGCCCGTAACGCGGAATATTTCGAGGCGGTTGTCCGGCGTGTTCGCCGCAAAGAGCCATTTGCCGTCGGGGGAGAGCGCGAGCGGGCGCACTTGCCCGCTCTCGAAGAGCGTAAACGCAGGCGCCGCGGCCGCCGAGCGGCTCAGGCCGGCGGCGAAAAAGACGGAGAAGAGCAGCGCCGCGAGCCGAGCGCGACAACGACGTGGGGCCATGGACTACACCTCCCAACTTACGTGATGACAAGCCACCCCGGGCCGTCGGTGGACGAGCCCCACGTAATCTTCGGCCACTGAAATGCGGAACACAAGGGGCGCTGTTCGCAATCAACCCGGTGCGTCGCCGCCCGCGGCCCCTCGCGGGCCCCGGCGCGGGCCGCGACGCGCCCCCGCGGGCCCCGGCGCGGGCGGCGACGCGCCCCCGCGCGCCGGCGCGGCCCCGCGGGCGGAAGGGCCCCGCTTGCCGCCCGGCCGCCCCTTGCGTACGCGTCGCGCGATGAACGCCAAAAAGGTGCTGATCGTCGCCGCGGCCCTCGCGGCGGTGGCGCTGCTCGGGGCGTGGGCGGTGCGCCGCGTGGTCGTGGTCATCCGCGTGCCGGGCGACGTGCCGGTCGCGCTGCGCGCCCCGGTGTCGATCGAGGCTTCGGTGCGCGACCCGGTCGAGGTCAAGATCGACGGCGAGGTGCGGGGCGCGGCCTCGCTCGAGCCCTTCGCCGTCGCGGTCGACCAGCGCATCGACGTGCCCCTGCGCGCGACCTTCGACGTGCCCTTCGAGGCCAACGTCGCGCTCGACGAGGTCATCGCCGTGCGCACGCGGGTGCCGGTCAACACCGTGCTGACCGAGCGCGAGCTCGATCTGAGCCGGCTCGAAATACCCATCGACACGGCCGTCTTCGTCGACGACGTCATCGACGTCGAGACCGTGGTGCCGATCGACTCGACGGCGACGACGGTGCTGGGCGTCCGGGTGCCCGTGAAGATGAACGTGCCGGTCAAGCTGCGCGTGCCGGTGCGGCAGAAGGTGCGCGTCCGCGACAAGATGGTCGTGGGGGTGACGACCTTCCGCCTGCCCCTGCGGCTCGAGCTGCCCGTCGAGGCCGACGTGCCCTTCAAGCGCGAGGTGCGCGTGCACGGCCGGGCGCGCGTGCCCATCGACCAGGAGATCTCGGTGCCCGTGAAGCAGACGATCGCGGCGTCGGTGCCGGGCGCGCTGCCGGTCAAGGTCAAGGTCGAGGGCGGCGTGCCGGCGCGCGTCGCGTCCAAGCTGCGCATCGACGCGGACCTCGGCGGCGAGGTCAAGGCGCAGATCGGCGCGGTGCGGCTCGACGCCTCGAGCCTCGAGGTGCGCGCGGGCTCCGCCGGCGATTGATCGCGCCCGCGGCGGCGGGGCAAGTAGACTCGCGCGCGATCGGTGGTAGGGAGCGTTCATGAGCGATGACAAGTCGAAGCCGGCGCCCGGCGAGCTGCCGAAGAAGGCCGGCGAGGCCTTCGAGAAGGTGCTCGACGCTGCCGACGAGCAGGGCTCGGCGTACGGCGAGCGGGTGGGCAAGCGCGAGATGGAGGTCGCCGTCGGCGCGGCGAAGCTCTCCGGCCGCCTCGACGCGGCCGCCCGCCGCGCCCTCTGGGGCAAGCTGGCGAGCCGCCGCCTCACCGCCGGCGCGCGGGCGGTCGCCGAGGGCGCCTTCGGGCCGGCCCCGTCGCCGGCCGGCGGGGGCGGCGAGCCCGCGAGCGGCGCCGAGCTCGCCCGCCGCTTCGCCCGCCTCGCCGAAGGGCTTGTCTTCCTCAGCGAGGCCGACCACCCCTTCGAGCCCTTCCACGCCCCGCTCGACCCCCGGGCGCCCTTCGACGAGGCCGCGATGCGGCGGGCGTTCGGCCTCGAGGCCGACCAGCCGCTCGACGTCCGCAGCGGCGGCGAGTGGCTCGACTACGTGCTCGCCGAGGCCGGCTACGAGGGCGAAGAGCTGGCCAAATGGCAGGCGCTCGCCCGGGCCCTGACGGGCGAGCTCACCGGGCTCTGGCTCGTCTACGCCGGCCCCGAGAGCCAGGTCGAGGCGAAGGTCTACCTCGTCGGCCGGGCGCCCGACGGCTCGATCGCCGGCCTCTCGAGCACGCGCATCTGGACGTGAACGAAGCGGGCGGCCGGCCGCGCCGCCCTCAGTAGCCCGCGGGCACGCGCCCGTGCAGAAAGGTGATCGTGTTGGGCGCGCGCCGGTGCGACGCGAGCGCCTTGCCCCCCGACGGGTCGCCGGGCCCGTCGCGGGGGCCAGGCCGCACCCCTTCGTCGAGCGGCCACGAGGGCTCGTCGCCGGGCAGCAGCGAGTGCAGCCCGCTCTGCCACGCCCCGATCACGTACGTGTGCCCCGCCGCGCGGCAGCCGAAGAAGCGCGACCAGCGCCGCGCGAAGTCGTGGCCCGACGCCGTGCCGAAGGTCTCGCAGGTGCGAAACCAGAAGAGCCCCCGCTCGCCCGGCAAGAGTCGCGCGCGCACCCGCGCGAGCCGCTCGTGGTGCGCGTGCCCGGGGGCGAGCGCCGTCACGCCCAGGGGCTCGCGGCCGACCCAGACGTTGCCCCAGCGGCCGTGACCCCAATACTGTATCTCCGCGATCGGCCGGCCGGGCGCGAAGCCCCCGAGCCAGTCGAGGGCCTCGGCCCAGCTGGCCACGCCGTGGGCGGCGTCCAGGCGCCCGAGCGCGCGATAGAGGTGGCGGCCCGCGGCCCAAATGTCGCTCAACCCGGGCTGCGAGCCGGGGCCCGTGCACGTACGGTCGAACACCAAGAGCCTGAGCGGGGCGGCGGACATGGCGGCGATCGCCCGCGTATCGTAGCTCAAATCGGGGGCCGGGCCCCTCGCGCGCCCGAACGCGCGGGTCGGGCCCTTGGCGCGCCCGAACGCGCGGGCCGGGCCCGCCGTTTCGCCCGCCCGGCGCCGCGGCGGCCCCCGCGCCCGCCGGCGCATTCACGACAGCGGAACGTTCTGCTGCCGCTAGAATGCGGTACTAGGCTTACTAGCTAGACTTCGTCCGCGTTTTCTCCGAAATGGGCGCTCTTTGCTCCCCCTTGGCGCCAATGTCGCCTACTATCGCGGTACGGCAGGGCCGGCTTGATGGCGAGCGACGACGATAGGTTTTCTTACGCTGAAACCCTAGAACTTCCCGACATCGCCCTCGCGCCGAGCCCGCCCGGCGGCGTCGCGGCCCCCTCCGCCCGGGGGCGCGCGCGGCCCGCGGGGCGGCGCCTGACGCCGGCCGAGGGGCGGCCTTCGGCGGCGCCCGGGGCCGCGCCGCCGAAGGCCGCCGCGCCCCCCGACCGCCCGAGCGGGCCGGCCGGCTCGACCGTCAAGCATTACGAGATCTTGCGCCCGCTCGGCCGGGGGGGCATGGCGACGGTGTTTTTGGCCCGGGACACGAGGCTCGGGCGCCTGGTCGCGATCAAGGTGCTGCTCAAGCATAGCGACGAGGGGGCGGCGCGCTTCTTGGCCGAGGCGCGGGCGACGGCGCGCTGCAAGCACGAGAACATCGTCGTGCTCTACGAGGCGGACGAGATCGACGGGCAGCCCTACATGGTGCTCGAGTACCTCGAGGGCCGCACGCTGCGCGACTGGCTCGCCCAGCGCGAGCGGCCGAGCGCGTTCGCGCCCTTCTCGTTCGACGACGCCACGACCGAGCAGGTGCCGCCCGCCCTCGCCGTCGAGCTGATGCTGCCGGTGGTGCGGGCGCTCGCCTGCGCGCACGCCTCGGGCATCGTGCACCGCGATCTGAAGCCCGCCAACATCTTCTTGACCGACGCGGGCCCCATCAAGGTGCTCGACTTCGGCATCGCCAAGCGCCTCGACGCGAGCGAGATCTCGGCCATCACCGCCGGCGAGCGGCGGGGCGCCGAGCCCGAGGCGCTGACCCGGCAGGGGGCGCTGCTCGGCACGCTGCCCTACATGGCGCCCGAGCAGTGGCGCGACGAGGGCGTCGACCCGCGCACCGACCTCTGGGCCGTGGGCATTCTCCTGTTCCGGCTGGTCGCCGGCGCCCACCCGCTCGCCCCGATTTCGGTGCACCGGCTGGCGCAGGTCGGCAGCCTCACCTTGCCCATGCCCAGCGTGCGCGACCGGCGGCCCGACGTCGGGCCGCTCGGCGCCATCATCGACCGCTGCCTGAAGAAGCGCCGCGACGAGCGCTTCGGCTCGGCCGACGAGCTGCTCGCCGCGCTCGAGCCGCTCTTGCCCGGGCGCCGGACGCTGGAGCTCGGCGAGGGCGAGAGCCCCTACGCGGGGCTCTCGGCCTTCCAGGAGGGGGACGCCGCGCGCTTCTTCGGGCGCGAGGGCGAGGTCGCCGGCGTCCTCGGCCGGCTGCGCAGCCAGCCGCTCGTGGCGGTGTCGGGGCCCTCGGGCGCGGGCAAGTCGTCGCTCGTGCGCGCGGGCGTCGTCCCCGCGCTCAAGCGCTCGGGCGAGGGCTGGCAGGCCTTCGTGCTGCGCCCGGGGCGCCGGCCGCTCGCGGCGCTCGCCGACGTGCTCGCGCAGGCGACGGCGGGGGCGGGCGAGGGCGCCCCGGGGGGCGCGGGCGACCCCGAGGCGCTCGCCTCGGCCCTGCGCGCGCGGCCCGGCCTCTTGGGCGCCCGGCTGCGCGCGCACTGCCGCCGCCAAGGCCCGCAGCACCGGCTCTTGCTCTTCGTCGACCAGTTCGAAGAGCTCTACACCCTCGGCGCCGACCGGGCCGAGCGCGCCGCCTTCGTCGCCTGCCTCGAGGGCGCCGCCGACGACGCCTCGTCGCGGCTGCGCGTGGCGCTCGCCGTGCGCTCCGACTTTCTCGACCGCGTCGCCGAAGACGGCCCCTTCATCGCCGAGCTGACGCGCGGGCTCATCTTCCTGCGGCCGATGGCGCGCGAGGGCCTGCGCGAGGCGCTCGTGCGGCCGCTCGAGGCGGCCGGCCACCGCTTCGAGAGCGAGGCCATGGTCGAGGGCGTGCTGGGCGCGCTCGAGCGCACGCGCAGCCCGCTGCCGCTCCTGCAGGTCGCGGCCGCGACGCTCTGGCAGGCGCGCGACCGCGGGCGGCGGCTGCTGACCGAGCAGAGCTACGGGCGGCTCGGCGGGGTCGCCGGCGCCCTCTCGGCGCACGCCGACGCCGTGCTCGCCGGGCTCTCGCCGCCCGACCAGCGGCTCTGCCGGCAGGTGCTCGTGCGCCTCGTCACCCCCGAGCGCACGCGCGCGGTGGTGGGCCTCGCCGACCTGCGCGCGCCGGCCGAAGACGCCGACGCGCTCGAGCGGGTCGTCCGGCACCTGGCCGACGCCCGCCTCCTGCTCCTCGAGCTCGGCGGCGAGCGCGAGGGCCCCACCGTCGAGCTCATTCACGAGTCGCTCATCGACCACTGGCCCAGGCTCGCGCGGTGGCTGGTCGAGAGCGAGCACGACGTGCGCTTCCTGGCCCGGCTGCGGCCGGCCGCGCAGCAGTGGGAGGCGAGCGGGCGGAGCGAGGGCCTGCTCTGGCGCGAGGGCGCCGCCGAGGAGGCGCGGGCCTGGCTCGAGCGCTGGCGCGCCCGGCGGGGGGCGGGCGCGCCCGAGGCGCTGACCGAGACCGAGGAGCGCTACCTGCTCGCGGTCGTGGCCCTCTGCGACCGCGCGCGGCGGCTGCGGCGGCGGGTCACGCTCGGCGCCATCGCCGCGCTCAGCGCGATCGCCCTGACCGTGTCCGTGCTCGCGGTCGGGGCGAGCCGGCAGGCCGCGCGCGCCGACCGCGAGGCCGTCGCCGCCCGCAACGCCACGCGCATGGCCACCGCGCGCGAGCTCTTGGCGAGCGACCCGACGACCGCGCTCGCGTTCCTGCGCGAGATCGAGCCGCCGGGCGTCACGCGCGGCTGGGCCGACCTGGCGCGCGTGGCGCTGCACAGCCCGCTCAGCGCGGCCGTCCTCCCGCACTCCGACGGGGCCCGCGCGGCCGCCTTCAGCCCCGACGGCCGGCGCATCGCCACCGGCACCTCCGACAAGGCGTTGCGCGTCTGGGCGGCCGACGGCCGGGGCGCGCCGCTCGTCTTGTCCGGGCACGAAGACCGCATCAGCTCGGTCGCCTGGAGCCCCGACGGCCGCCGCCTCGCCACCGCCTCGTTCGACAAGACCGCGCGCGTCTGGGGCGCCGACGGCCGGGGCGAGCCGCTCGTCTTGCGGGGCCACGAGGGGCCCGTGCAGTCGGTCGCGTTCCGCCCCGACGGCCAGCGCGTCATCACGGCGTCCTCGGACAAGACCGCGCGCGTCTGGGGCGCCGACGGCCGGGGCGAGCCCGTCGTCTTGCGCGGGCACGACGACCGGGTCAACTCCGCCGCCTTCAGCCCCGACGGCAAGCGCATCGTCACGGCGTCGTGGGACAAGACGGCGCGCGTCTGGGGCGCCGACGGCCGGGGCGAGCCGCTCGTCTTGCGCGGCCACGAAGGCTGGGTCTTTTCGGCCGCCTTCAGCCCCGACGGCCAGACCGTCGCGACCTCGTCCTGGGACAAGACCGTGCGCCTGTGGCGGGCCGACGGCAAGGGCGAGCCCCGCGTCTTGCGGGGGCACGAGGGCGCCGTCTACTCGGTCGCCTGGAGCCCCGACGGCCAGCGCCTCGTCACCGCATCGCTCGACGGCACCGCCCGCGTCTGGAACGCCGACGGCTCGGGCGAGCCCCTCGTCTTGCGCGGCCACGAGAACTGGCTACTTTCGGCGGCGTTCAGCCCCGACGGCAAGCGCGTCGTCACGGCCTCGACCGACAAGATGGTGCGCGTGTGGGGCGCCGAAGGCGCGGTCGACCCGCGCGCCTTCCGCGGCCACGAGCGCGAGGTGGCGTCGGCCGCCTTCAGCCCCGACGGCCGGCGCATCGCGACGGCGTCGCTCGACGGCACGGCGCGCGTCTTCGGCGCCGACGGCAAGGGCGACCCGGTCGTCTTGCGCGGCCACGAAGACTACGTCCGCTCGGCCGCCTGGAGCCCCGACGGCCGCCGCCTCGTCACCGCGTCACACGACCGCACCGCCCGCGTCTGGAACGCCGACGGCAAGGGCAAACCCCTGGTCTTGCGCGGCCACGAGGGCGACGTCATCTGGGCCGCCTTCGGCCCCGACGGCCGGCGCATCGCCACCGCCTCGTACGACCGGACGGCGCGCGTCTGGGGCGCCGACGGCCGGGGCGAGCCCGTCGTCTTGCGCGGGCACGAGGACCGGGTCAACTCCGCCGCCTTCAGCCCCGACGGCAAGCGCATCGTCACCACCTCATGGGATCGCACCGCCCGGGTCTGGAACGCCGACGGCGCGGGCGAGCCCCTCGCCTTGCGCGGCCACGAGAACTGGGTCAACTCCGCCGCCTTCAGCCCCGACGGCCGGCGCATCGCCACCGCGTCCTCCGACCAGGCGGTGCGCGTCTTCCCCGCCGACGGTCAGGGCGCGCCGCTCGTTTTGCGCGGCCACGAGGGCGCCGTCTACTCGGTCGCCTGGAGCCCCGACGGCCGCCGCCTCGTCACCGCCTCGTTCGACAAGACCGTCCGCATCTGGGACGCCGCCGGCGCGGGCGAGCCCATCGTCTTGCGCGGCCACGAGGCCGAGGTCTTCGACGCCCAGTGGAGCCCCGACGGCCAGCGCCTCGTCACGGCCTCGGGCGACAAGACGGCCCGCCTCTGGACGGACCTGGCGCCGCTGCGCGGCACCGAAGACCCGACGCTCTGGGCGGCCAGCTCGTACTGCCCCTCGGTCGAGCGTCGGGTCGCGCTCTTGCACGTGTCCGAGGCCAGCGCCCGCGCCGACCTGCGCGCCTGCGAGCGCCACGTCGAGGCCGCCCGCGAGGCGGCCCGGGCTCGCTGAGGCGCGCCTCGGCGGCCCGCGCGGCGGCGTTCGGCCGGCGGCGCCTGGCGTTCTACCGGCGGCGCTTTAGACTCAGGCCGGTGACCCGCTCGACACTGGCGGCGGCGCGAGGGCTTCGGCTCGAGCGCGTGCAGGCCTCGCCCCGCTTCAGAGGCCGGGGCACCTTCAACCTCGCCAGGCACGCCTGGGGCGAGCCGGCCGAGACCTTGCTCGAGCTCGGCGCCCGGCAGCGCGTCGAGCTCGTGATGCCCCGCCTCGGCGCGCCCGTCGAGCCCGCGCGCGTCGAAGGCGTCGAGCCCTGGTGGCGCGCCCTCTCGGGCGTGCGCGGGCGCGGCAGCGTGCCCCTGGTGGCCTCTTGACCGCCGTGCGAAAGCCCGCCGCCTTGCTCACCCTCGCCCTCTCGCACGCCGCCTGCGGGGGCGGCGCCAGCGCGGGCGCCCCCAGCCCAATGCCCACCCCCAAAGCCCCCACCGCCCCGGCCCAAGGGGCCGACGACCTCGGCCCGCTCGAGCCTTCGGCCATCGAGGCGCGGCACGAGAGCTGGCGAAAGGCGCGCGAAGAGGCCGCGCCTGACGCCGAGGCCGCGCGCGCCCTGCGCTCGGTGCCGCCGGGGGCCGAGGTCGTCGTCTTCCTGGGCGTCTGGTGTCCCGATAGCCGGCACGACGTGCCACGCCTCTGGAAGGCCTTCGATCAGGCCGGGGGCCCCTTGCCGTTTTCGGTCACCTACGTCGGCGTCGGCCGCGACAAGCGCGAGCCGGGCGGCACGGCCGAGGCAGCCGGGTTGCGCTACGTGCCCACGGTGGTCGTGCGGCGGGGCGGGCGCGAGGTCGGGCGCATCGTTGAATCGGCGCCAGGTGGCATCGAGCGGGCGCTCGCCGACCTCTTGAGCGGGGCCCGCTCGGGCGTCATCAGCGGGCGCGCCGACCTCGGGGGGCGTTAGCGATCGGCCGCCCCCGGGGGCCGGGCCGCCTGGCCCCGATGTCGGCCGCGCGGTACACCTTGGCCGTGAGCGACCGGCCTCCCCGCCGCCGAGCGTCCGACCTTGCCGAGGTGGCGGGGCTCTCGGCCAGGGGGCGCGGGGCGTCGGTCTTCGTCGCGCGCAACGAGGGCGCCAGGCCATGCCCGGGCGGGCGCCCCGCGACGCACGAGCACGTCGTGCTCGTCTTCTACACCGGCGGCAGCGCCACCGTCGAGCAGCGGGGCTTGTGGCAATTGCACGCCGGCGACGCCTTTCTCATCCCCGCCGGCGAGCCCCACCGCTTCCGGGCCCTCGAGCGCCCCGAGGCGTGGGCGCTCGGCCTCTGCCCGGTCTGCTTGCTCGCCGACGGCGGCGGGGCGCTGCTCGAGCCCTTCGAGCGAGTGCGCTCGGGCGCCGCCGCGGCGGTCACCATCCCCGAGGGGCGCCGGCCCTTTCTCGAGAGCCTCTTTCGCGAGCTGAAGCGCGAGACCGACGAGGTCGCCTCGGGGGGGCTCGCGGTGCAGAAGAGCCTCGCCACCCTGATCGTCGCCGAGATCGCGCGGGCGGGGGCCTGGGGCCAGCCGGCCGGCCCGGCCGACCTCGTGTCCGACGCCCTCCGCTTCATCGAGCGCCGCTGCCTCGAGCCCATCTCGCTCCGCGACGTCGCCGCCGCCTTGCGCCGATCGCCCGCGCACCTCACCACCGCGGTGCGCCGCGCGACGGGGCGCTCGGTCCAAGCATGGATCATCGCCGGCCGCCTCAGCGAGGCCCGCCGGCGGCTCGCCCACACCGACGAGATCGTCGAGGTGGTCGCCGAGCGCGTGGGCTACGCCGACGTCACGCACTTCACCCGCGTCTTCCGGCGCGCCCACGGCCTCACCCCGGCGGCCTGGCGGGCCCGCGAGCGCCGCGCCCTCTCGACCGCCGCGCGCTGAGCGAGCGCCCGCCGCGGGGCTCGACGGCCTCGACGCGCATGCCTCGCGCCTCGACCGAGGCGTCGGGCCCGAGCTGCTCGCGGGCGATGCGACGAAACTCGGCGGGCGGCGTCCCGTCGCGCGTGACGAAGTCAGGAACGGGCTCGGCCGCGGCGTTGCGGGGCGGGTTGCGCGGCGGGCGGCCACCGCCCGGGGCGCGCGCCCGGGCCCCGTGGTACCCTCTTCGACCCCGGGCCGGCCCACCCCACGCCGGGCGCGTCGCCGCGATCGAGCCCGCGCCGAATCACGGGGCGCCAGGCCCGAGGCGCCCCCCTTTTCGAAGCATACTCTCTCATGCCCGCCGGCAACGAGCGCATCGGCCCGACCGCCCACCTTACCGCCGCCGTCTGGTACGCCAACGGCCTCTCGCCGCGCGCCCTGAGCACGGCGCCGGGGCGCGCGCTCTACCGCGCCATGGCGCCCCTGAACGCCCTCTACCGCCGCCGCGGCCACCGCACCCTCGAGCAGATGCTCTTGACGCGGCACCGCTTGCTCGACGACGCCTTGCGGGCGCTCGTCGACGCGGGCGAGGTCTCGCAGGTGCTCGAGCTCGGCGCCGGCCTCTCGGGCCGGGGCCTGCGCTTCGCCCGCGCCGGCGCGTCGCTCGCGTACGTCGAGAGCGATCTGCCCGCCATGATCGCCCGCAAGCGCGCGGCGCTCGCGCGCGCCGGCCTCGCGCTGCCCAACCACGCCTTCGTCGCCCTCGACGTCTTCGAACACGGCGGCCCGCGCTCGCTCGAGGCCGCGCTCGCCTCGCTCGACCCCGCGCGCGGCCTCGCGATCGTCACCGAGGGCCTCGTGCCCTACCTCACGCGCCCGCAGCTCGACGATCTGTGGCGGCGCCTGGCCGCCGGCCTCGCCCGCTTTCCGCGGGGCTGTTACCTGACCGACCTCAACCTCTCCGACGACGTCGGCAGCCGCCGCGCCGCCGGCGCCCTGCACCGCGCCCTGCGGGCCTTGGTCGGCGGCGACGTGACGCTCCACTTCGCGGGCCCCTCCGAGGCCGAGGTCGCCCTCCGCGACGCGGGCTTCGCCGAGGTTCGCTTCGCGCCGCCGACGGGCCCCGACGGCCTCGCCGCCGACGGCAAGCGGCCGATCGTGCGCGCCGTCAGCGCGCGCCTGCCGCGATGAGGGTTGCGCCCGACAGAGCCTAGGCACTTCGTTGCGGGCGTGAAAGAATCGCCTCGATGCGAGCGCCGCTGCCAGCAGCGACCCCGCCCGGGCCTCTGCCCCCCCCGCCCGAGCCCGCGGCGCTCGCGGCGCCGCCCCGGCGGGCGGCGCACGGGCTGCGCGACGTCGTCAAGGCGATGGCGATCATCTGGGGCCTCGACCTGCTCTTCTTCGGCTCGCTCGCCGTCGCGACGGCGCTACGCCCCGGGGGCAAGATCGACGATAGCGTGGGGCTGCGGTTCGCGCCGGTCGACGCCGTCATCACGCTGGGGGTGTGCTGGCTCTTCGCCTGCCGCAAGTACCGCCGGCCCTTCCGCGACGGGTTCGGGCTCTCAAGCGCGCGCCCGCGCACGGTGCTCGCGGCGGGCCTGGCGGGGGCCCTGGCCGCGCTCTTCTACGGCCAGCTCGCCGTGCGGGGCATCGGCAATACGCCCACGCCCATGTCCGAGTGGGTGGGCAAGATCGTCAGCACCCCCAACGGCTTTCTCTTTCTGCTCGTGACCTTTCCCGCGATCGCGGCGGTCGAAGAGCTCTATTACCGCGGCTTCATCTTCCCCGCGCTGGCCGAGCGCTGGGGCCTGCTCGTCGCCGCCGCCGTCACGGCCGCCTGGTTCGGGCTTTTGCACCTGCCGCAGCTCCAGGGCAACTGGGTCGCGTTCTCGTACGTCGTCTCGATGGGCATTTTCTTCACGCTCTTGCGCGCGCGCACCGGGTCGACCGCGCCGGGGCTCACGGCCCACGTGGCCTACAACACGACGCTGCTGCTCGGGGGCCTTCTCTTCGGCTGATCCGGGCGAGGGCTCGCGCGCTCGCCGCGAGCGGGGCCCCGGCGCGCCCGGGGCGCGTCAGCGTCGTTCGCGCCCCGCGCCCCGCGCCCCGCGCCACGCGCCACGCGCCACGCGCCCCGCGCCTCGTGCCTCGCGCCCCGCGCCTCGGCGCGCGGGGTCAGCGGTGCAGCGCCGTCGACGCCGCCATGAAGGCCGCTGACACGGCGAGCAGCCCGGCGATGAGGGCGCCGCGGGGCCGCGCCGGGCGCCCCGGCCCGAGCGCCAGGGCGAGCGCCACCGAGAGCGGCCCGAGCGCCCCGAGCTCGAGGAGCAGGTTGCGGTACAAGAGCGGGTTCCGAAGCTCGAGCCGCCCGGCGCTCGGCAGCAGCCCGAAGGGCAGGCGAAAGCGCCGATCGCTCGCCGGCCACAAGAGCGGCAGTGCCGTGACGCCCACGAGCAAATCGAGCGCGAGGTGCGAGAGCCCCGCCCCGAGGGCCTGCGCCCCGCGCCGCGCGAGCGCCCGGCCCCGGACGCCCGCCGCCCAGAGCGCGGCCGCGGTGAGCGCCGGCAAGAGCGCGGCGAGCGCGAGCGAGTGCGTGACGCGCAGGCGCCGATCGGGCCCGCGGTCGAGGGCCCGGATCAGGTAGTCGAGGTCGGGCGCCAGGGCGAGGGCGACGAGCCAGCCGAGCCAGAGCGCCCGGTCGCGCCGGGCGCGCGGCCGCGGGGCCAGGGCGAAGGCAGTAGCGGCGGCGAGCGCGTGCCCAGCGAACGACGACATGCCCGCGAGCGTAGCGCCCCCGGTGCCCGGGCGGGCCCCCTCGCTCGCGGGGGTCGCCTACTCGTTGGCGGGGCGGGGGAAGGTGACGGGGCTCTTGTGGCCCGCTTGGTCGACGGCGCGCAGGCCGAAGAAGTAATTGTCTTTCGACAGGCGGGGCACGGTGTAGCGCGTGACGTTGCCGACCTCGATGACGTCCGTCCACAGGGTTTCGTCGGTCTCGCGGTAGACGATCTCGTAGCCCGCGAGGTCCGACTCGGGGTTCGCGTCCCAGGCGATCTCGGTGTCGTTGGTGAGCTTGGCGGTGATGATGCGCACGTTCTTGGGCGACGAGGGGCCGCGCGCCAGGGCGGCGAGCGAGGCGGCGTTGACCCGGGCGACGCGGGTCAGGTAGGCGAAGTCGATGAAGTCGGGCAGGTCGCCGAAGACGGTGCCACCCTCGGTGCGGACGTCCTGGTGCTGGTGGGCGTAGTCTTCGTGCGGCTCGGTGAAGCGTACGGCGGCGTAGCCCTGCTGCAAAAAGGGGATGTGATCGCCGCCGCGGCGGTAGCGGTCGCGGCGGTGAATGATCTGCACCTTCATGTCGGTCGCGTTGTTCTCGGCGGCGTCCTTGACGAAGCGGGCGAGCTGGCGGGCGGGCGAGTCGTTCTCGCCGCCGACCGAGCGCCGAGTGTTGGCCTCTTCGGGGGTTTCGGCCGTGGGCACGCCTTCGGCGAAGAGGCGTATCACGTGCGGGTCGCTCTCGCCGTTGTCGCCCTTGGGGCTGCCGACGATGTCGTTGGTGAACATGGCGGCGACGTTGACGCCGGCGAGCTTGGCCTGGGTGGCGAAGCGGGTCGAGCCGTAGAGGCCCTGCTCTTCGCCCGCGACGGCCATGAAGACGATGGTGGCGTCGAAGTCGCGGGTGGCCATGACGCGCGCCATCTCGAGCACGGCGGCGACGCCCGAGGCGTCGTCGTCGGCGCCGGGGGCGTCGCAGGCGGCGTTGACGGGGTCGGTGCACATCGAGTCGTAGTGGCCGCTGACGACGTAGGTGCGGCCGACCGACTCGGGCTGGGTGCCCTTCAGGGTGGCGACGACGTTGGTGATGGTGGTCGGCACGGGGATGCGCGGGGCGACCCCCTGCACGTAGCTCTGCAGCTCGACCGTCATGCGCCCGCCCGAGGTGGCCGCGATCGCCTCGAACCGCGAGCGCAGCCAGTCGCGCGCGGCGCCGATGCCGCGGGCCGGGTCGTCTTGCGCCGAGAGCGTGTTGCGGGTGCCGAACGAGACCAGCGTGCGGACGCTGTCTTCGACGTTGGCCTCGCTCATCTCTTTCAGCATCTCTTTGATGTCGGCCGGCACCTTCTTGTCGCGGCCGTAGTCGTCGCGCCGCGCCCCGTCGTCGAGCGACGCCAGCGAGGGGGCGTCGCGGCCGGGGCGGGCCGGGGCGGCGAGCGCCTCGGGCCCCGCGGGGGCGGGCTCGTTGCAGTACGCGAGCAGCGGCGCGAGCAAGAGCAGCGAGGCGCCGACGGCGCGCGCGGCGCGGCCGCGCGGGGCCGGGGCACAGAGAGAATACGGGCGGGGGCTTGCCATGGGGCTCTCCTCGTCGGGGTGGGGCGCGGAGGCGCGGGCTTCGGGGGCCACGATGCCGCGCTAGGGGGGGCGAAGCGGTAGCAGTTTTTCGTGCCCGACGAACTCTTGCGCGGACACTTTTCGCCCTTGGAGAGCATTTTTTAACGAAACGTTTTCGCTCCCGAACGAAAGCGCCCCCGGGCGGGGCCGGTCTCGCGGAGCGATTCGCCTTGACGGGCGCCAGCGGCCGCCCGCCGCCCGCGTTCTCGGGCGCTCCTCCGGCTCGCCCCCATGGTCTCGGGCGGTCCCTCGGCGCAGACTCGTGTTCTCGGGTGGTCCCTCGGCGCAGACTCGTGTTCTCGGGCGGTCCCTCGGCCCACCCCTGCGTTCTCGGGCGCTCGCCCCGCGAGGGGGGCCGCCTGCCCTCGCGCCAGAGACGCCGGGGGGGCGGTTGCGCGGCCCTCACCCCCGCGGGGGCGGCCCCTCACTGGCCCGGCGTGGCCGTCTGGGTGACCACGCAGTGGCCCGCGGCCTGGTCGCAGGTCGCGACGTACCCTGGCGGGAACCCCACGATGCACTTCGGGCAAGCCACGCCCTGCGAGCAGAGCTGCGCCTTGAGCTCGGCGCGCTTGTCGGCCCGCACGGCGACGAGCTGAAGCGGGTCGCCCGCACCACAAACCCCGCAGCAGCTGCCGTAGTCGAGCGCGCACTCGTCGTTCGACTGGCAAGCCGACAGGGCGTGCTTCGAGATCTCGACGACCTGGCAGGCGCCGCCCTCGCAGAAGGCTTGCAAATCGGGGTTGAGCTGCGTCGCGCACTCGACGAAGCAGGCCGACGGCAAGGGGTCGGGGCAGAGCTGGTCTTCGTAGCCTTCGACGGCCGAGCTCGGTATCGCGTGGTAGCCCCCCGGCGCCGGCTTGCCGCAAACGTTACCGCAGCAGACCTTGTCGACGAGCGCGCAGGTGCCCGGCCCCGGGCAGGCCGTCGCCGGCGAGCCCGCCGCCCCGGCCCCGCCCGCACCCCCGCCGGTGCCCTCGCCCCCGCCGGCAGCCCCCGGGCCCCCGGCGGCCCCCGAGCCACCCGTGCCGCCTGTGCCTGCCGTCGGGGCCCCGGGGTCATCGGACGAGCCGCAATCGGCGAGCGCGGCGGACGCGAGCGAGCCCGCGGCCAGAGCCGCGAGTGGCCGCTTGAACCATGGCATCATGGCAGCCTCGGCCCCAGCGTAACGCCGGAGGCGAGGCCCGCAAAGCGAAACCGAGGGGCCGGCGGGCCCACGACCCGGGCGGTCGGGCGTTCGCGCCGTTCGGCCCGCGGCCGGTCGAGGGCGCGCGTCGTGAATCGGCCGCCGGGCGAAGGGAGCTTTGGCCAGACAGAGCTTACCCCCCGATCGGGCAGGTCTGCGTCGTGACCGAGATCGAGGGCTCGATGTTGTGAAAGTAATGATACCAATACGCCGGGAAGAACACGAGGTCGCCCTCGTCGAGCGGCGAGTACGAGAGCTCGGGGCACCCCTTGAAGACGGGGTGCTCGTGCATCGGCAGGCCCCCGCCGCCGGCGCCCCACGCCTCGGGGCGCAGCTCGAGGCCGGGCGGGTCGGCGAAGAAGTCGCAGTCGCCCTTCGCGAGCATGCCGCGCTGCTCGTCGCTCACGGCCATGTGCCGCTCGGCGCCGGGCGGCAAGAGCGTCACGTGCTTTCGCCCCCGGACGACGCCGACGAAGTTGTGCGTCCAGTCGTAGTGGCAGTTGGTTTTGGTCGAGGGCACGCCGCAAAACAAGAACGTGCTGAACCGGAACGCCTCGGGCTCGGGGAAGAGCGACGCGATCTCGTACTCGGCCAGCAGCGGCCCGCGCAGCGGGCCGAAGTGCCTCATGTAAGGCAGCTTCTCGGTCGCCGACGGCGGCGTCGGCAGGGCGCTCGCGTACTCGGCGGGCGTCTTCTTCGAGAACGCGACGTCGAGGTAGTCGGCCACGTCCATCGACAGAGACTGACCTTCTTCGTAGCGAAAGACGTGCTGCCTCTGGCCGAGCGCGCCCTTCAGGTACTCGGGCGTCCAGGTGCGGAAGCAGGGCCAGTCGCGCAGCGCCCCGGTGATGATCACGGGGCGATCTTGGCAGTAGAACTCGTCGAAGAAGAAGCGCACCCCCGACGCCGGGATTCTCGGAACCTGGTACGCCTCGGGGATGGCCCGCAGCGCCCCGAGGGCGTGGCCCGCGCGGGCGAGCGCCGACGTCATGGTCGATCGCTATCCGAGGCGCCGGCGCCGGTCAATCGGCCCCGCCGCCCGCGGCGAAGGGCGCGAGCGCGTCGTCGGCGGGCCGCAAGGTGGACGGCGAACGTCGCGAGCGCGGCCGTCAAGCGCCGTCGCCGGCGAACCGTCTGGCCCGCCCGGGGCGCCGCGCTCTGGCCCTCCGCGGTGTGGGGGCGTGGCGCGATTCGAACCGGTGGTAGCGGCCGCCGCCACCCGAACGACACGCCCACCAGGAGCCGGCGCCGGCGCGAGGCCATTCGAACCAGCGTCTCCCCACCCCGCCGCGCGCGCGACGCCGCCAGCCGGCGGCGCCGCCGGCATCGGCCGCTCAGCCCCCGTCCGGGGCCTCGGTCGGCTCGCCCTCGTCGCAGGGGCCCGGGTGGGCGATCACCGCGCCCGCCTGGTGGGCCGCGCAGCGGTTGCCGTACGTCCGGCCGTCGCAGCCGCACACCGGGTCGTACTCGAAGGTGCAAAAGCCCGCCGGCTCGCACCTGCCCGCGAGGTCGGCGACGAAGCACTCGCCCTCGGGGTAGACGCACACCTCATCGGGCCCGCAGCTCAGGCCCGCGATGCCGCCGCAGAGGCAGCCCGCCCCCTCGTACTCGCCCGCGTGCTCGACCTCGACGCCCGCCAGCATGGCGGCGCAGTTTTTCGCGTACGAGTGGTCGTCGCAGCCGCAGACCGGCTCGTCGGGCGCGTCGCACGACGCGGGCTGCGGGCGGCAGACGCCCTCGATGCCCGCGGCCCCGCACGAGCCCGGCGGCCGCTGGCAGAACTCGCCCTCGCCGCACTCGAGCCCGAGCGGCCCGCCGCACGCCCGCTCGCAGGCCCCGGCGCGCGCCGCCGACACGCCCGCCGAGGCCGCCTCGCACGCGTTGCCGTACGTGCGCCCGTCGCAGCCGCAGACCGGGCGGTATTCGCGCGTGCAGAAGCGCGGCCGCGGGGCGCACTCGCCGGCCTCGCCCTCCATGCCGCAGGCGTCTGCCGGCTCGAAGCGGCAGAAGCGGCCTTCGCCGCAAGCCCCGAGGTCCGCCGCGCCGCACGCGTCACCCGGCCCGCCCGTCGGCTCGGTGATGGCCGCCCTATCGCCGCCGTCGCCGGCCGGCGACCGGTCGACTTCGGTCGAGCAAGCCCAGGTGAGCGCGGCCAAGAGCGGAATCGTGACGGAGCGAACGAAGCTAGACGTGGTCATGGCGCAGAAACCTTTCGTCGTATTGCCGAGGTATCGTGCCCGCCGCCGCGGCCCCGGGGTGCGAACGCGCCCGGGGTAGGGCCGGCGAAGCACCGGCGCGCTGTGCAGCATCCGGGCCGGCCCCCCGCGCCTTCGCCGACGGGCGCGTTCGCGCGGCGCGAGCGGCCTGAAGGGCAAAGCCGCCACGTGGCGCGCTTGACGCAGAGCGAGGCGATTCGCCCGCCCCGCGGTCGCGCCGCCCGACCGGGCCGCGCTCGAGCCCTGCGGTCGTCGTCGCTCGCCGGCCTATCGCGAAAAAAGCTGCTCCGCCGCGGCGTCGGCCTGCGCCGGAAGGCGTGCGCAAAGGGGCCGCGCGCGGCGCGCCATCGGCACCTCGACTTCAACCGTCGCGAACCGATGGGGCCGTGTCAGGGCGGCGCCTAGCACGCCGCATGCTCTGGCTTCCGGACGAGGCGGGCGAATACGTTCGTAATGGCAAAGAGATTGTCGGCTCGGCGCTCCGTGCGCGCCCGGGGCGGCGCCGCTCAGCGCGCCCGAACGCCCACCACGATGACGCGCGCGCCTTCGGGCCCCGCGACGCCGAAGTGCCCCTGGCCGAGCTTGACGACGTGCACGTCGCCGGCGCCGAGCCGCGCCTCGTGCTCTTCGCCCCCGGGGCCCACGGTCGTCATCGTCATCGAGCCCTCGAGCACGTAGTACACCTCTTCGGTGTCGCGGTGCACGTGCAGCCCGACGCCGGCGCCCGGCTCGAACGTCGCGTCGATCATCAGCTCGAGCGGCGCCGTGAAGATGCGCTCGGCCTGCGCCCCCTCTTCGGAGAGCAGCCAGGTGGCGTACTCGTTGCCGCCCCCGCGGCGTGCCCCCCGCTCGGCCGGGTTCTCGTGCGGCGCCTCGTAATGCACGCGCGCCATTCGCGCGCCCTGCTTGTTGACGGCCCAGCCGAGCGGGCCATCGTAAACGGGGCGCCGCTCGGCGTGGAAGGCGGCCCCGGGCTGGTGGTCTTGTTTTCGCGTCATGGCCTAGGTGGGTCGGTGGCACGCGAGCTCGACGTCGTGCCCGTCGGGGTCGCGCACGAACGCAGCGTAGTCGCTCGGGCGAACGTACGCGAGCCCCTTCGGGGCGCCGTCGTCGGCCCCGCCGGCCCCGAGGGCCGCGCAGGATGCCTCGACCCGCCCATCGCCGTGGTGCCCGCCCGCGCGGGGGCCGAGGGCGCGGCCGCCGGCCCCGCGCCCGCGCGCCCGGCCGGGCCGCCCCCCGGGCGCCGTCAAAATGTCCGGAAGGCCAGCGCGCCTGTCATCTTGGCAAAGGGGCGGTTATTCGAAAAGCATCGATCGCGTTACCGCGCCGAGGCCGGAAGAACGGCGCGCCGCCGGGGGTTCTCTCGGCACCATGACGACGCCCGCTCACGTTGCCCCGACCGCCTTCGACGTCCCCGCCGCGACCGACCGCCGGCCCTCCGCGCTCTGGTGGTCGAAGTTCGAAATCTTGTTCGGCCTCGGCGCCGCCGGCCTCGGCGTCGTCTGGGCCGGCGAGGCGGGCGCGTGCGCCTGGCTCGCGCCCGGCCTCTGCTCGCTCGGCGGCTACCTCGCGCTCGCCGGCCACCGCAGCCACCTCTACGACGCGATGGTCCGCCAGACGGCCGCCACCCTGGCGCGCCTCGCGCTGCCCCGCGCCGGCGCGTGAGAGGGGCCTCTGCCCCGGGGGCGCCCGGCCGCGCGCCCGCGCCCCTCGGCGCGGCCCGCCGGCCGCCTTGCCGCCGAAGAAGGTGCCGACGCGGTTGGCGACGTCGGTCGCCGCCGCGCCGCTCGGCGCGGGCCGCGTGCCTTCGGGCGCCTACTCGACGTAATGGAAGGTGACGAGCACGCTCGCCTTCGGGCGCCTACTCGACGTAGTGGAAGGTGACGAGCACGCTCGCGCCGGTCTCGGCGTCGACGAAGAAAGTCTGGTAGTCGTACTGCCAGGGGTTCGGGTGGTAGGTGATGTAGCAGCCGAAGAAGCTGTCGCCGGCGCCGCGGAACTCGAGATCGGCCAGGCCCGGGGCGGGGTCGACGTCGAGCTCGCCGAAGGCGTTGGCGCTCGCGACCGACTGGCTGACATACTCGACGACCTCGCCGACGTCGGCCAAGAAGGGGCGGTTCGTGGCGCCCGGGGGCAAGAGCGCGGGGTCGACGCCGAAGCACTCCATGCCCGTGAGGCCGTCGCCGGGGGCGGTGACGAGCGGCCGCCACTCGAAGTGCTGATCGAGGCGGACCTGGGCGTCCGGGCGGTTGATCTCGTTGACCTCCTCGACGAGCTCTTCGAAAGGCCGGCGGAAGGTGGCAGCATTGCGGAGCCCGCGGAAGGTCGCCGGCCCGACGCCGGGCGTGGCGGCGATGGCGCCGGCGTTCGCGAAGGGCCGGTTGAAGGCGAGGGCGTTGACGACGGTCTCGTTGATCAGAAAATCGAGCGCGCCGTGGAGCTCTTCTTCGCTCGCCTGGTTGACGAAGTCGACCACGGCGGCCGCCTCCCCGGCGGACGTGGCGATCTGGTCGTAGATGCCGCCGCAGCTCGACCCGACGAGGCTCGCCTCGCGCGCGGCCGAGAGCAGCTGCTGCAGCCGCGTCTCGGCGACGCCGCCGACGGCCACCACGGAGGCGACCGAGTCGAAGGGGCGCGCGGCGCGCGCGTCGACGATCGCCTGCGCGACGTTGCTCGGCAGGAACGCGTCGAGCTCGCCGAACGTCGCGCCGTTGACGTAGGTCAGAAAGCCGCCGCACGCGGGCGCGGTGTCGCCCCGGTCGTAGTCGAACGTGAGCGGCCCGCACTCTTCCGGGAAGCCGTCGTGGATGGCCGCGCCCTTCACGTCGGTGCCCCAGTAGAAGACGGCGCCGTACGAGTTCTCGCCCGCGCCGTACTCGATCTCGACGTAGAACTGGTTGGTCCAGCTGTCGCGGAGCACGAGCGCGTTTATCTGGTGCTCGTCGACGCGGTCGAACGCCTCCTCGACGGTGGTCACGTCGGTGTGCGCCGACTCTTGGACCGCCAGGACGATCTGGGCGCGCTGCAATGCCGACAGGCCGGGGATCGACGCCGGCGTCAGCACGTCCGCCGCGAGCACTTCGTCGCCGAGCCCGCAGGCGCCGACGATGACGGCCTCGCTGGCAGTGCCGAGCTTCTCGACGTCGGGGTCGGGGCCGGGGGCACAGCCGTTGGCAGAGAGGAGGGCGGAGCCGAGGGTGATCGCGGCGAGGGCAAAGGGGTGACGCATGGGGGGGCCTTATGTAACCGATCGCCGTTATCGCGATCTACCCTCGCCGTCACCCTCGCGAGACGTCGGGGCCAGCGGGCGGCAGGGGTTCGGGGGGAGGTTAAGAAACCCAACCCTGTCTCGGTTCGAACCCTGCGCGGGGCGGGGAAGGGAAGGCGCGGGCTCGCGTTCTGCTGCCGCCGGAACCCACGCCCCCTTCGCCTTCGCGCCGGGCGCTTCGTCGTCAGCCGAGGCGCTCGGCGACGCGCATCGCGTAGGCCACGAAGGCCCGCGTGGCGGCGATCTCGGCCGGGTCGGCGGGCAGCTCGGCCTCGCTCGCGCCCTTCTTGAGCGCCTGCGCCCGTTCGATGAGGCCGCAGAACGAGGGGTCGAACGCGCCCCGGGCCCAGGTCATGGCGGCCTTCTTCGAGGTCACCTCGCCCACCTCGAGGGTGTGCAAGATGCGGCAGAAGAGGCCCACCCAGAAGGCCTGGAAGGCCACGAGGTGCATCGGCTCGAGGCCCGTCGCGAGCCAGCGGCCCATCGTCGCGCGCACCTCGGCCTTCAGGGCCTCGGGCGTGACCGGCTCGACGAACTCGCGCGGGTGGGGGCCCGCGAGCACGACGCCCTTTTCGCGCAGGCACCAGCGCACGACCCGGGTATTATCGTGCTCCGACCGGACGAGCGTCTTCGACCCGTGGTCGAGGTACCAGAAGGGGTAGGCGAGCGGCGGGCTGCCCGAGGTGCCCGGGTCGGCCCAGTCGTCGGGGCGCGGCTCGCCGGGCGGGTCGCGGGGCGTCGTCGACCAGCGGCAGAGCACGTCGATCGGCGCGTACGAGCCCTCGAGCCCGGTGCGCCAGTAGGGCTCGGGCAGCTCGTGAATCGCCGCGTGCAGCGCCTGGAAGGGCGGCAGCTCGTCGCGGGCGAGATCGCGCCGGGTGACGATGATGAAGTCGCAATCGCTGTAGGGCGTGAAGTCGCCGACCGCGAACGAGCCTTGCAGATAGGCCCCGATGAAATTGTCGCCGAGCAGCGCGCGCGCGCCCTCGAGCAAATGGCTGAGCACCGCGTTCAAGCCCGCGTAGGGCGTCACGTGAATCATGGTCGTGTCTCGAGCGTGAAAGGCCGGGCCCCGCGCGCCGACGGGCGGCGGGGCAGAAGAGAGCGCTAGGTTGCGGAGGCGCTCAGGCCTTGAGACGCTCGAACGGACACATGGCCCCAAGTCTAGCGCGGCCCCGGCCCCGCGCCAGCCCCCCCCGACGCCCCGGCCGAACGCCCCGCCCTCGACCCGCGCGGCGGTCGCATCGCCGCGGCCTCGCGCCCGCCTCACGCCCCCTTGGCCTGCGCGACCCACGCCGCCCACACCTCGGGGCGGAAGCCGAGGGTGGCCTCTTTGCCGTTTCGCACGATCGGCGTGCGGAGCAAGAGCGGGTCGTCGAGCAGCAGCCGCTCGAGCCGCTCGCCCGCGGGCTCGGCGTACTTGAGCCCCTTGGCGAGGTAGCGCGCGCCCTCTTTGTCGACGAGGGCGGCGAGCCCGCCGACCCGCGCGGCGACGCTCTGCAGCTCGCCCGCCGAGGGCCCCTTGCGGGTCAGATCGATCGGTTGAAACTTGACCCCCCGCTCTTTGAAGAAGCGCTCGGCCTTGCGGGTGTCCGAGCACTTGGGGTGCCCCCAGATTTGCACGTTCAAGGTCGTCACGGCCCCTCGTGATTGCACACCCCGCGGGCGCGAGCACGCCCGGGGCGGCTCGAATTCTCGCCCCCGGGCTGGCGGGGGGCGCGGCGGCACCGTAAGCAAGGCCGATGACGACGCCGACCCGGACGCCCGCCCCCGCGCCAGAGGCGGCGGCCGCGAGCGACTCGCCCGGCGGGCCCTCGCTCGCCCGCACGATGGGGCTCGGGGCGCTCGTGATCTACGGGGTGGGCGATCTGCTCGGGGCGGGCATCTACGGGCTGGTCGGCGAGGCGGCGGGGCGCCTGGGTCGCGCGGCCTGGCTGGGCTTTCTGGCGAGCGCCCTGGCCGCGCTCGCCACGGGCCTTTCCTACGCGTCGCTCGGGTCGCGTTACCCGCGCGCGGCCGGCGCGGCGTACGTGGCCGAGCGGGCCTTCGGCCGGCCCTGGGTCGCCTACCTGCTCGGGCTCGCGACGGTGGCGGCGGGGCTCTCGTCGACGGCGGCGGCCTCGCGCGTGCTCGCCGGCCACCTCGAGGGGGTCGCCTTCGGGGCGCCGAGGGCGGCGCTGGCGGCCGCGTTCGTGGTGGCGCTCGGGGCCCTGAACTTCTGGGGGCTGCGCGAGTCGACGCGGGTGAACGCGCTCTGCACCGCCGCCGAGGCCGGCGGCCTCGTGCTCATCGTCGCCGTCGGGGCCAAGCACTGGGGCTCGGTCGACTACCTCGACGCGGCCGCGCCGGCCAACCCCGGCGGGGCGCTCACGCCGGCGGCCTTGCTCGGGGGGGCGGCCCTCTCGTTTTACGCCTTCATCGGCTTCGAAGACCTCATCAACGTGGCCGACGAGGTCAAAGCGCCGCACCGCACGCTGCCGCGCGGCATCGTCATCGCCCTCGTCGTGACCGCCCTCATGTACACCGCGGTCGCGCTGACCGCGGTGTCGATCCTGTCGCCGGCCGAGCTCGCCGCCTCGCCGAAGCCCTTGGTCGACGTGGCGGCGCGCGCGGCGCCTTGGCTGCCGCCGGCGGCCTTCACGGCCGTGGCGGTGCTCGCGGTGACGAACACGGCGCTGCTCAATTCGATCACCGGCTCGCGCCTGCTCTACGGCATGGCGCGGCAGGGCCTCTTGCCGCGCGCGCTCGGGCGCGTGCACGCCGGGCGCCGCACCCCCCACGTCGCCGTCGGGGCCGTGACGGCGGCGGCGCTCGCGCTCGCCCTCGCGGGCGAGGTGGCGACGCTCGCGAACGCGACGAGCGTGCTCTTGCTCGCCGTCTTCGTCACCGTCAACGTGGCGCTCTTCCGCCTGCAGCGGCGGCCGGGCGAGCCGCGGGGCGCCTTCGAGGTGCCGGCGTTCGTGCCGGCGGCGGGCGCGGCGGTCTGCCTCGCCCTGCTCGCCTTCGCCCAGCGCAAGGCCCTGCTCGGCGCCGCCGCCGTGCTCGCCGCCATCGCCGTGCTCTACGTCGTCTCGCCGAAGCGCGCCCGCCCCGGCGCCGGCGAAGGCGGCCGCCAGTGAGGCCAATGGTGCCCATGCCCGCGCCACAATCTTTCCCGGCACGAGACGGCGCTTTCCGCGAGGCCAGAGCGGGCCGAGCGGCAGCTCGATGGCGTCGAAGGGCTCGGCCCGCCCTGCCTCGTCGCCGAAGCCCCCGCGAATTTAGAGGCCGAGCGCCTCCCGCAGTTGCTGTCGAATCAGGCCGGCCTCACGCGCCTCGGGGACGCCCGTGTTCGGCAGCGCTCTCGCCCCTTGGAACTCTTGCTTCAACTGCTTGTAGAGGCGATCTTGGGCGACGAGCCCGTAATTGAACGCGCTCTTCGTCGAGGGTAGCAAGTACCTGGGCACGCCGGCTTGGGCGTCGAGCGCCATCAAAGAGACCTCGAACACCTCGTCGGAGACGTAGTAAGTGGCGAACCTTCGCGCCGCCTGCCGGCACCGCGCGGAGGTGCACCGCGAAGACTTGACGAGCGCGTCCACGAACGCCGCCGGCTCGTCTCCGCCCCCGAGCGTCGCCGAGGCGATGTGAAGCTCACCCACCGCCCGGCCGGGGTGGGCGAGGATGGGGTTCAGGCGCTCAGAGAACCCGATCAACGCGTCCGCGCCCCCGGTCGCGAACAAGTCCACGGCGTCGTCCGCGCAGTGGTTGACCCCGTCCTTGATGCACGCAGGTCGGATGTCGCGGAAGTAGTCGGCCACGGCGGGGTCGATCTGCGGCTGCGACAGCGCGCCCCCCAGGTCGGCGTCGGGGTACGTATCTCGGAAGGCGTCCAGATAAATGGCGACCGAGTCCCACGACCCGTCCATGTCGCCGGCCAAGTTGACCCGCGGCGTGCCGGCGCCCTCGAGCGCGGCGAGAAGCTCGCCCACGTTGCCCGCGTTGCGAATGAAAGGGCTCTCGGAGATGACGAAGTAACCGCACGTCCAGTGCGGCACGCCGAAGCCGCGCCCGTCCCAGCGGACGGCCTCTTTCGCCGCGGGGAGAAAGCTCACCCCGCCCACGTGGAATGGCGCGATCGCCCCGCTCTGGGCGAGCGCGCCCAGGGTCAGCGTGTCTACCTCGACGAGGTGCTGAAAGTCGTCGCCCGCCTCGTCGGTCAGGGCGACGACGGCCTTGTCCGTCTCGTAGGCCAAATCCGCCACGTAGCCCGGCTCCCAGTCGTACGACCGGACCAGGGGCCGCACCACGAGATCGATGTCAGGGTTCTTGGACTCGAAATCGGATTCTATCCACGCGACGAACGCGTCAGGCTCCGGGATCCACGGGTAAAGAGAAACCCGCAGCCGGAACGGCCCGCTCGCCTCGTCGTGCGAGGCCGCGCCCGAGTCATCGAACGAGGGCGCACTCGACTCGTCGGGGGTGAGCACATTCAACTCGTCGGACGCGGGCGCGGGCCCTTCGTCGGCGGCCGCCCCCGGGGGCGGCGACGGCTGCACGGAGCAAGCCAGTAGGTGAGTGCCGACCAAGGCGAGTGGAAAGAAAAACATTCGCTTCGCCATTTCTTTTTGCCTCGCCAGCAGCCGTATCACGCTGGTCGCGCCGACTTCAAGTGCCGAGGCGGCGTGGCGTTACGTCGAAGTGGCATTGCACTCGGTGCCATCGTTGAGTTTGTCTCGTTCGTTGCTCTGTGCTTTGGAGCGCCTTGGTGCCGGCCCCGCCCGTGGGCGCGCCGGCATTCCGGCGGGAGCGGACGCACCGGCGCGGGGAGCGCCGCGAGCGAGCGCGCCAGTGTCGCTTTCGCAAGCCACGCCGCCCGTTGCGACCGCGCGGCCCCACCGAACGCCCTCTGTGAGGCAACGGTTGCCGTAGTGCTAGGGGCTCTGCCGGCAGGCCCGCACGTGCGGCGCCGAGGGCTGCGCGAGCAGCGGGGGCGCGCCTCTGTGCGCCGGCGCGGGCTTCGGCCGGTGCTCGAAGCCGAAGCGAAGAACGACGACCCCCTCGGCGTTCGACTCGGCTTTTACGCTATCACCCGAGGCACCCTCGACCCCCATGCCGCGAACGATTTCGGCCCGAGCGTTACGAACGCACGTGACCGGGGGGCGCTCGAACTCGAGCGCGTGCGCCGACGCCCGCGGGGGCTTCGGACTCGACGGCGCAGGCGGCGCTGTGGCGGGCGCCGGCAGCGCCGCTTGGGTCGTCGAAGGGGGAGAGGCGGGGCCCGCCATGAGACGCTCGAGTCGAGAGCCGCAGTCGACCGAGGCGTCGCCCGGACGCGCGGTCGCGAGCGCCTTGTCGAGCTGCGGGTCGGCCTGATCGAGCGGCCGTCGAGAGGCAATGACGTAAAGCGCCTCGCGGCCCGGGTTGTCGTCGAGCACCAGGTTGCCCGAGCCGAGCACGGCCCCCGGCTTTTGCTCAGGCATCACGATTGAGCCAGAGGCCGGGTACCGTGTGAGCTTTCGCTCGCCATCGCAAAAGACCAAGTAGAGGTGTGTCGCCGTCGAGGTGCTCGCCGACAGGTACACGCGGTCGCCCGAGGCGAGAGACATCTCGTTGACGAGAGGCCCGCTCTGCGAGCCGCTCACGCTCGGCCAGAGCTCGAGGGTGAAGGGCGCACTCTCGACCCCCATGCCACGGCCGCCTGGTGACACGCTGACGGCCAGGGTGGCGCCACCCGGCGGTGGCCGTTCGGCCGAGGCGTCCTGGCCCCCGTGCGCGGGGGGCGGCCTCTCGACGACGCACGCGGCAGATAGAAGGCCGCTGCACGTCATGACCGCTAGCAGGGCGGGGGCCTTGGCTCGCCGAGGCACCCAAACTCTCTTCTTGTCGCATGGCATGGTCAGCCTCCCCTCAAGCTGGCCGGCGCGTCCGCGCACGGCAGGTTGGTGCCCTCAATCACCGCTCCTTCGAGCCGCGTCGAGGGGCGTCGCTCGCGCAACGAAACCCGATGTCCCGGGCGTAGGTCTCCGCAGGCTGCAGCGCCGTGCCCGAGCTCAAGAGGTTGCAGAGGTTGGTGCTGTGCCAGCTTCCGCCGCGCACGACCTTGCGCCCGGCGCCGTCGTCGTCACTGGCCCACTCGGCGACGTTGCTGCCAAGGTCGTAGACGCCCTCGGGAGAGCGGTCGAACGCCGAGGCCGGGACGTCGCGAGGCCCGTCGCTGGCGCCCGCACGGCCGCCGAACGCGATGCTCCCGGGCTGTGGGCGCTCGGCCCCCCAGGGGAAGGGTCGAGCCTGCGGGCCTTTCGCGGCGAGCTCCCATTCGGCGCTCGAGGGGAGGCGCTTGCCCATCGCACGGCAGTACTCGTTCGCGCCCTGCCAGGTGATGCAGACGGCCGGGCGTCGCCGGCCGCTCGGGCCCACTCGCACACCGCCCGCCTTGGCGACGAGGCCGCCGCCGCACTCGTCGCCCGCCCGCACGAGAGGCACCGGAGGGGTCGCGTTCGTAAGCACGATGCCCGAGCCGCTCTGGGCCAGGTGCCAGGCGCCCCGACGCCCCTCGAGCCAGCGGCCGAAGTCTTCGTTCGTCACCTCGGTCGCATCGAGCCAAAAGCTCGCGACGTCGACCGAGCGCCCCCAGCGGGGGCAGGTGCCCTTCTTACAATCTTCAGCGCCCCCGTCGGTCTTGCATTCGGGGGGGCGAGCCGTCACATCGACGGACCCAATCTCGATACGCGCGCCTTCGATGAAGATCATGCCCGGCAGAGAGTCGGGCGGCGAAGACGACACCGTGGGGGGCAGCCCCGACGGCGAAGACGAAGGGGAGGGGAGTGGCACCCACGGCGAAGGGGGGGCGGGTTGAAGACCCAACTCAGGCGGCGACCCCGGCGGGGGGAGGGCCGATGCTGACGCGGGGAGGGGCGTTGGAGACGACGGCGCGCCGAGAGCGGCCGAATCGAGCGGGGGGGCCCAGAACGCCTTCAAAATCAAGGCAAGGGCGATGGCGCCGCCCGCAGCGAGCTCGAGCAAGAGCGCCGGGGCGAGGCCGCGGCGCCACCACGGCGGCTTGACGAACGAGACGCGGGCCGCGTCGCCCTTGCGACGCTCGACGAGTCGGGGGGCAGAGCCCTGGGCGGCGTTCGCCACTTCGACGGCCGTCACGCCCAGGTCGAAGGCGGCCCGCACCGAGCGGCCATAACCGAGCGCCTCGTAAAAGGCGGCGGCGAACCCTCGCGCCCCCCGGTCGGATACCTCGCCCCTCATGCCGACCGCGAGCCCGACGAACTCGCCGACGGCGGCGGCATGCTCGGCGCTGAAGCACGCGTTGAAGACGACGAGGCGCACGTCACCGCGTAGCGTCCGGAAGAGCGAGGCGAGGGTCGCGGTCGACACGGGGGCGGGCCGGCCCCGTTCGTCGAGCAGCAGGAGCTCGGCGCCCTCGGCCCCGTGCCCCGCGACGTGGACGACGTGGGGCTCGTGCTCGAGCAGGGCACTTTGCAAATCGTCGGCCCGCGCCGCCAAGCAAGGGGGTAGCAGCTCGAAGGCGTCGCGATGGCGCGAAGCACGTAGCTTGGCCATCATGGCGCGGTATTCATCGTTGAGCCGCAGCGGGCGCTCGTTGAGCGCGTTCGCCTCGATGAAGAGAATCTTGATGCGCCCGCGATCGGGTGGCTTCGGGGTGTGCGTCCCGGCGGGGGGCGTCGTGTCTTCGAAGTGCTTCGGCCCGGCCAGAGCCCGCTCACGCGTCGCCGGCCCGGTCGCGCCGCTCGAGCCCGTGCCTGGCCCAGCGCCGCTCGCCGACGACTCGGCCCCCAAGGGCGCCACATTGCGCGCATCGTGCACCACGTCGCGCGTCTGCAATTCGCCCCCGGCCGGCCCGGGGCCTTGCCCGAGTGCGCCCGCCGGGCTGCTCAAGACGGCCTCGCCGGTCTCGCCTGCTTCGCCCGCCTCGCCCGCCTCGCCCGCCTCGCCAGCATCGCCTGCCTTGCCGGCCTCGCCGGCCTCGCCCAGCGCAGGGGCCCGAGGCCCTTCTCTCGGGGGGAGCGTTTCGGCGCTCACCTCGCCACAGGTGGGCTTCTGCTCGCTCGTCGCCGGCGCGCGGGGCAGGAGCGCGAGTGCGAGCTGTTCGGCCATTTCTTGCGCATTCTCGAAACGGTGGGCCGGGTCATATTCGGTCGCCCGCACCCACCACCGGTCGAACGCCTCGGGCAGATCACCGCAGACGGACGAAGGCAGCGGCAGCCGGCCGGCCCCGATCTGGCCCATGATATAGCGCACGTCGGCCCCGCGAAGCGGCCTCTGCCCGGTCATGCACTCGAACACGACGACCGCGAGCGACCACAGGTCGGTGCGATGGTCGACCCCTTTGGCCCCCCAGCACTGCTCGGGGCTCATGTAACAGGGCGTGCCAAGCACCTCGTGCGTGCCCGTCAGCGTGCCCGCGTCGTCGTCGCCGTCGTACTTCGCGATGCCAAAGTCGACGATCTTGACGAGGAGGCGCCCCCCCTCGCTCGTCAGAAACAGGTTCGAAGGCTTCACGTCGCGATGCACGACGCCGGCGCCATGCACCACGGCGAGGGCCCGGGCCACCTGCCCCACGATCTCGACCGTGAGCGCCGCGCTCAAGGGGCCAGAGCGCTTGAGGCGGCTGGCGAGGGTCTCGCCCTCCAAACGCTCCATCGCAAGGTAGGGCAGACCTTGCCACTCGCCTGCGTCGAACACCTGCACGATATGCGGGCTGCGCAGCCTCGCCAGGGCGCGCGCCTCGCGAACGAAGCGACGGCGGAACGCCCCCTCGGCCTCGCCCCCGCCGTGCTCGATGAACTTGAGCGCGCAGGGGGCCTTCAGCTCGACGTGGTCGGCGGCCCAGACCGTGCCCATGCCCCCCCGGGCGATGGGCTGCCGTAGCAAGAAGCGCCCTGCGATGAGCAGATTCGGGGCGATCTCGACCATCGAAACCCTCCGCCCGGCCATGCGTACCGTGCCGCCCGATGAAGTCGTAAAGCAAATGCCTGCCCACAAGCAATCAGATTCTCACGCGAAACGAAGAAACGAGACCCGCCCTCCATTTGCCCCAACGCTCCCCGCACACGCCATCACGTTGTAGGTGCTCGCAAACCGGCTTCAGGCGTCAGGCTGAGCCGTGTCTCGCAGAGTCGGGCTGACAACTCGGTCGAAGATGGTGCGGTCCGAGGGCTGCCGAGCAGACCATCGCCTTTCGGCCTCGCGTCTCGAGAAGCCCTGCGAGGCAGACAGGTACAATCGTCACAAACCCGCCTCGAGCGTTGCGAACACTTCACGACAACCCACACAAACGCGAGACCCGTCGCGACGGCCCCACGCTCTACCGCGCCCGCCGCCTCGCCCCCGCGATGAGCGCCCCGAGCGCCAACGGGGCCCACATGCCCCCCGCCGGCGCCCCGCCCCCCGCCGTGCGGCAGCCGCAGGCGCCGCCGTGCACCGCCACGTCGCGCTTGGCGTCTTCGAGCGCGCCGGCGTCGAGCGGCCGCCAGTCGCCCGAGGGCACGAACGCCGCCCAGTAGAACGGGTGCGCCGTCGCCGGGGCGGCGAGCAGCGACAGGCGCGCCCGCCGCAGCGCCTCGGAGCGGCCGGCACCGGCGGCCAGCTCGCCGTAGTAGAAGCCCATCAGCTTGCTGGTGGCTGCGTCGCTCACGCTCCAGAGGCTGACGACCTGCGATTCTGCTCCGGCGACCGTCAGCGCTCGGCGAAGGCCGTACACGCCCTCGCCGTCGCCGAGCTGGCCCAACCCGGTCTCGCAGGCCGAGAGCACGACGAGCTGCGTGCCCCACAGGTCGAGCCCCGCCGCCTCGCGCGCCGTCAGTACCGCGTCGGGCCCCCGGTTGGCGCCGGCGAAAGCGAGGCCTGCCAGGTCGAGCGCGCCTTCGGGGTCACCCTCATCAGGCGGCGGGGGCAAGCCCTCGAGCCGCAAGCCGCGCGGGCGCACGCTCGAAGCGGCGCCCTGCGCCGGCGGTGGTGGGGCGCCCGGACGGCGGACGAATCCGTGGGTGGCGACGTGGACGAAGAGCGGGGCGTGCGCTTGGGTCAGCGCGTCCTTGCGGGCGCGTAGTCCGGTAAGCACCGAGGCCGAAGGAAAGTGCCGGCGGAGGGCCTCGGCCTCGGCGGTGGCGCCGGGCAAGGGGACGAAGGGCTTGCCGCCCGGCCCATAGTCGGGTGCGGCGACGACGAGCGGGCCGGAGCGGGCGGGCGCATGCTGGCTGCGGCGGACCAGATCGCGGCCGCTGCTGAGGTAGGTGAGGAGCGCGCGCTCGAGCAGGTAGCTCCCTTGCTCATCGACCAGCGCTTCGAAGGGTACCAAGTGTAGAACGGCATCGGGGGCGAGGAGAAGGTGCGGCGTCTCGCCGAGGGCAGGGCGCAGGGGGGCGAAGATGAGCGCGTCGAGCGCGCGGAGCGGCCCGCGCGCCTCGCCCACAGGCCGGGTCAGCGCACGGCGCGCGGCCTCGATGGCGGCTTCGATCGGCGCGGCCTCGCCGAGCGGTATCGACTGCGGCGGCCCCTGGCGGCGGAGCACGTACGCGACGTAGCGCGCTTCGTTCCAGTGGTTTTTGCCCTTGGGGTCGAAGTGGCGGTAGCGCACGAACTCGACCAGCGCGGCGTCTTCGGGCAGGGCCGCCTGCACCCGCTTGATGGTAATGGGGGTACTCTGCGCCCGGAAGGCGGCGCTCTTCCGGCCGAGCTCGGTCTCGCGCCGGTCGACCTCGTCCTGGAGCGCCCGCACCATCGCGACTTGCGTGGCGCGGGCACCACTCTGCAAGACGGCGAGCTCGGCCTGCTTGGCCACGAGTTCGTCGAGCTCGGCCCGCAAGGCAGACGTGAAGTTTCTGCGTAGTGCCGCGCGAGCGGTCGCCGTTTCGTCGAGCACGCGGCCCTTGCGCCGTAGGGCCGTGACGAGCGCGAGCCGAACCGCATCTTCGTCGCCGGGCGCGTCGTGGGCTTGAAAGGAGGCGAGCCAGTCAGCCTCACTGCGCACCGTCTCGAGCAGCCTCCGCTTGCGAACTTCGGGCAGGGCGCCGAGCTCGGCGTCGAGGTGCCGTTCGCGTATCGCCGCCGCCCGCGCCGCGTAGGCGAGCGCGGGCTGCCGGTGGCCTTGCGCCTGGTAGAGCGAGGCCAGGCTCTCGAGCGAGGCGGCCACGTCGGGGTGCCCGGGGCCGAGCGCCTTCTCGCGGATGCGCAGGGCGTGCACGTGCAGCTGACTGGCGTGCTCGTACGCGCCCTGTTCCTGGTAGACCGCGGCCAGGCCGTTGAAGCCCTCGGCCACGTCGGGGTGTTCTTGGCCGAGCGCCCTCTTGCGAATGTCGAGAGCGCGCGATACGAGTAGCTCGGCCTCTCCGTACGCACCCCGCACCCGGTAGAGTAGGGCCAAGCTGTTGAGCGAGTCGGCCACTGAGGGGTGTTCCGGGTCGAACGTCTGCTCGCGAATTCGCAGCGCCCGTAGGTAGAGCGGCCTGGCCTCTTCGTAGGCGCCTCGCCGCTCGTAGAGCAGGGCCAGGCCGTTGAGCAGGGGGGCCACCAAGGGGTGCTCTTGGCCGAAAGCCTTCTCGCCGATGCGAAGCGCCCGCAGGTAGAGCGGCCCGGCCTTATCGTACGCACCTTGCTCGAGGTAAAGGCCGGCCAGGTCGTTCAGGTCGATGACCGTGTTGGGGTGCTCGCGGCCGAGTTCTCTCTCGTCGATCCGCAGGGCGCGTTCAAAGAGCGGTTCGGCGCGCGCGTACTCCCCCAGGTCGCGGTAGAGCCCTGCCAGGTAGTTGAGGTCCGCCGCCACGGCGGGGTGTTCTCGACCGAGTTGACTCTCGTGAATGGCCAATGCGCGCAAAAAGAGCGGCTCGGCGCGCGCGTACGCCCCCTGCGCTTGGTAGAGCAAGGCCAGGTTGTCGAGGCTTTGACCCACGTCAGGGTGCCTTCGGCCGAGCGCCCGCTCGCGCAGGGTCAAGGCCCGCAAAAGCAGCGGTTCGGCGCGCGCGTAGGCGCCCAGGTCGCGATAGAGCCAGGCCAAGTTGTTGAGGGCAGCGGCCACGCCGAGGTGCTCTCGACCGAGCTTGCTCTCGCCGAGCGCCAAGGCGCGCTGAAAGAAAGACTCCGCAGGCCGAAATTGGCCTAGGCGGTGGTGTATTGTCCCCACCAGAGCGAGGTTCATTACGATCGCCAGTTTGTCGGCTTCCGGCTGCGACTCATGCAGCCAGAGCGCCCTTTGGGCCAGCCACAATGCAGCTCTGTACTTGCCTTCATTCATGAGGCGTTCCGCCTTCAAACTCAGCTCGAACACATCGTCCGGGAAGTCACGCCGGGTCAGCTCCGGTGGAGCTTGATACGCCTTGTCCCACAGCCGTTGGATAGCCAGCGCTCTGGCTTCCTCCTTCGAAAGGCCCTCAAACGGTGACCGGTCGGGGTTGCTGAATCTTCCCTTACCGGGTGGCTTCGCCTTCCGGTGCCCCCCGGGGCCATCGCCCCCGGGGGGCTGCGCCTGCCGGTTCGGCCGGTACACTTCGGCCGTGGGGGGCTGCGCCTGCCGGTTCGGCCGGTACACTTCGGCCGTGGGGGGCTCCGCCTCCCGGTACGATCTGGACCCTTCAGCCGAACTGCCGCGAGAGCCCTGCTCAGATGGCGGCAGGTCGCACATTCGCCGCGAAGCAGTTTGCGCGTAGGCTCGCGACGTAAAAGGAAACGTTACCAGGCAGCATAGAAGTGGCCCAAGGCAACGAACTCGCCGAACCATGGCGCCTGGCGCGCTCCGAAGGCTCGTCGCCTTGCGGCCCCTCTGCCGCCAGGCGCCGTCGAGAATGGCCATGTTCGCGTCCGCGAGGGGCGTCGGCCCGGTCTCACTTCGCACGGGGCATCGTTCGGCTGAGGCCAGGCGGCGCCGCGACGTGGGCGGGGGCCAACCGTTCGTGGACGGCGCACCTCGAGTAGAATGTGACGATTTCGATGGTCTCTGCCCCCCACGACCCAACTGTGTGCCCCACTACGGGTGGGCTACGATTTGGACGCTCGAAGCCGCCGGACGACGACAAAGATCTGACCGACCTTATCTTGGCCCCTGCGGGGTCGACGCCGCCGCGCTACACCCGCTGGGCCTCGCTCTCGGCTCGCCCGGCGGCGCCCTACGACGGCTGAGCGAAGCGCACTCGACGACCACGCTCACCTCCCTCTCGGCCCGCCGCGAGCACTCGACGACCCTCCCGAGGCCCCGAAACGGGCTGCGCGAAGGCGTCGATTTCTTCCCAGAGGTCGAGGCGCGAGGGCACCAAGAACTCGACCTCTCGCCCGGGCCCCTCGCGAGGTGCACGAGGCACTCGAGTGCCCCCTCGAGGCTGCATCCGAGTCGGAGGGGGGGCACTCGAGTGCTTCGCCGGGCGCTGGTTGGGGTGAGCCAGGCACTCGAGTGCTCCGCCGGGGCACCGGGCCGGGGTGAGCGGGGCACTCGAGTGCTCTGCCCGGGCGCCGAGTCGGGGTGAGTGGGGCACTCGAGTGCCCGCCGGGGGCCTACCTCGGCCTGGCAGGGGCACTCGAGTGCCCGGGCTGGTCGGGCTCACGAGGGGGTGGGTGGCTGGGGGAGAGGTGCGACGTCTCGTGGGGGGGTTTGCCCCAAAGGACAGGCTCTGCAGGCCGAAAAAGAGGGGGGCAGAAAAAAATCAAAAAGGTGAGCAACCGGGTCGGGCGGCTGGCCGAGGGGAAGACAAGAGCGCCCAACTGCCCGCGCCGGTGCGGGTCGGCGGGCCTCGAAACCCATCTCTTTTTTCTCTCGGAGCCTGCCATGACCAAGCCGAATCTCGAAACGACCAAGCAAGCGACCATCAACCCCTCGAACCGTCCCGCGAACGAAGCCTTCAAGCCCTCGAAGAAACCCCGCACCAACCTCTCTGCCCTGCCGCCCGAGAAGGGCGGCGCCAGCCCCCGGCGCGCCTCGGCCGCGAAGGGCGGCAGGGCCCCGGCCCGGCCCCCGACGCGGAAGGAGGGCGCGGCTTCGGGGCGAGCCAAGGCTCCGGTCGACGCGGGCGCGGCGACCTCGCACGGCGACTCGGCTTCGGCCGCCGGGGGCGACGAGGCGTCGGGCGACGACGACCCAGCCACTAGACGCGCGACCGAGGCGTGCTTCGCCCGCGCCCGGCCCGCGATCGAGGCGCTGGCCCCCGAGCAGATCCGACGCATCAACGTCTACGTGCCGGCGGCCGTGGCCATCGCCGTGGGCGTGTTGCCCAAGCTGAGGGGGCTGCGCGACGCGATGCTCGCCCTCCCCGGCGGCGCCGACTCGCTCGACAAGCTCGAAGACTATGCCTTCGCCGCGCTCTACGCGCACGCGCTCACCCTCGCCAACGGCGAAGGCGGGACGCGCTTGCGCGCCCTCTTGCGGGAAGCGACGCCGCTGCGCGAAAAGCTGCTCGCGAGCGCCGAGTTGCTCGCGCGCTTCGGGCACCTCGACGCGGCGCAGGTGGGGGCCATCCGCCCGGGCTCGGGCTACCTCGACACGGCCCAAGATCTGGCGGCCCTGGCGGCGATCTTCCGGGCGTCATGGGCGACGATCGGGTCGAAGACGCCCGTCACCTTGGCCGAGGTCGAGCGCGCCGCCGAGCTCGGCCCGCTCTTGGTTACGGCCTTCGGCCAGCGGCAGCAAGGCACCGACGGCTCGGGCGACCCGAGCGAAGCGCACGATCGGCTGGCGCGCGCCTACACCCTGTTCTTCAACGCGTACGACGATTGCCGCCGTGCGGTGTCATTCTTGCGCTGGCGTGAGGGCGACGCCGACGACTTCGCCCCGACGTTGGGGCAGTCGCGTCGCCGCTCCCGAAGCGCGCCGGCCGACGAGCCGGGCGACGACGGCCCGGCCCCGGGGGGTGAAGCGCCCGGCGGCGGGCCCGCCCCGGGGGGCGAGACCCCCGGCGACGCGCCGGGCGGCGATAGCGGGGTCTGATACGGGCGGCTCATCGGCCGCTTGGATGAGAGCGGGCCAGAGGGGCGGGGCGACGCCGCCGACGCCGCCCCCTCGCTGCGGCGGTCGCGGCGCCGCGCGCTACTTGAAGACCGCGGGGAACGAGAAGAAGCTCGGCGCGCCCGTCGCCGTGGCCAGGCTCTGGGCGATGAGGAAAATCGACCATTCGCCGGCGGCGATGGTCTTCCAAGAGAGGGTCGACACCACGAAAGAGCCGTCGCCCGGCGGCAGCAGCGCGAGCAATGCCGGGGGCACGACCCCGGCGCCGCTGCCGGAGGCGAAGTCGCAGATCACTTGCGTGGTTTCGCCCGGGGGGCCCGCGGACAACAAGGCCTGCACGTCGCCCGACCCCCCGCCGACCCAGGCGACGGGGAGGTCGGAGGCTCGGTCGATGGTAAAGGTCGGCGGGGCCCCGGCCGGGACGGCGGGGGCGGTGACGAACACCTGACTGGGCGCCACGAGGGTACCCTGGAACGCCGGCACGAGGCCCCCGCTCGCCGCGAACGTCAGGGTCTCGCCGCCGTTCCACAGGCCGGTCGCGATATCCGAATAGAAAGGGTAGTAGCCCGTGCCCTCTTCGGGCTGCAAGGTGATGGGCTTGTCGCCGCCGACCAGGGTGACCGTGCCGGCGCTCACCGTCGCGCCGGCCGTCCCCGTGCCGCATCGGTAGGCGAGGCAGGAGCCCGCCTTGGCCAGCTCGATGCAAGGGGAGGGGACCGCTTCGGCGGCGAACGACGCGGTGGCGTTGGTGTACGCGCTGGCCGGCGTCTTGGCGCTCGCGGCGTAGATGCGCCCGCTCTTGGGCGGAGGGCCGCCCCCGCCATTGCCGCCGCCCCCGCTGCCGCTCTGCCCGCCCCCGCTGCCGCCGGGCCCGGACCCCGCCGCGCTGCCGCCTTGGCCGTTGCCGCCTGCACCGGCCTGCCCGGAGCCGCCGGCGCCAGCTTGCCCGGAGCCTGCCTCACCGCTGCCGCCGGCGCCGCCCGGCCCGTCGCCGCCGCTGCCGCCCGGCCCGTCGCCGCCCCCCTGCCCGTCGCCCCCGCTGCCGCCCGGCCCGTCGCCGCCCGCGCCGTCGCCCGCGGCGCCGCCGCTGCCCCCGCCGCTGCCCGCGGTGCCGCCGCCCTGCCCGGAGCCGGCGGGGCCGCCGCCTTGGCCGGCCGCGGCGCCCTGCCCGCCTCGCCCGCCCGAGCCCGCGCCGCCGCCCGTGTGGCCGCCGCCCGCCCCCCCGGAAGGGGCGTCGTCGTCGTCACCGCACGCGCCGAAGCTCAGAAGGGCCAGCCCGAAAAAGATGCGATAGATCGACTTCTGGTTCATCGCGAAGAACCCCCGAGGCCGCCAGCGTTGCCCCTCGGGCGAACCGAGGACAAGCCAAATCTCTCGGGCGACCCGAGGGCAAGCCAAATGAGCCCCGCTGAGACGGACATGCAGCGCCCACCTCTCGCCGGCTCGCCCGGGCGGCGCTCGTCACTCGACGTCGGTCGGTAGCGACGGGTCGCACGTCACTCGACGTCGGTCGGCAGCGACGGGTCGCCCGTCACTCGAAGTCGGTCGGCAGGGACGGGTCGCGGGCGTGGTCGAACATGCGCTTCACCTGGGCCGGGAGCACGCGGCCGATCGACAGATCGTCGGGCAAGGCGCCTTCGGCGAACCAGCCGACTTCGGTGGTCTCGAGGCTCGTCGTGGCGACGCCGCCCACGAGATCGCAGAGGTAGAAGAGCTTGCAGCACGAGAAGGGGCTCGGGGGGTGGCCCTGGCGGGCGCGGTCCCACAGGGCGGCGAGCTTGCGCACGCGCACGTGGTAGCCGCTCTCTTCGCGCACCTCTTTGACGGCGCTCTCGGCGGGGGTCAGGTTCACGTCGGCCCAGCCGCCGGGGAGCGTCCAGCGGTCGTGGTCGGCCGCCTCGCGCACCAGGAGCAGGCGCCCCTCGGCGTCGAGCACCGCGGCGCGCACGTCGACCTTGGGGGTCGCGTAGCCGCGCTCGCCGGCGAAGAGCGCCTCGATGTGCTCGGCCGGGGCGCCGGTGTGCGCCGCCATCGCCCGCGACGCGAGGGCGCGCAGCGCCTCGTAGCGCTCGCGGTCGTAGGGGTCGCGCGTGAAGGCGAGGCCGGTTTGCGCGATGGCCTGCAGCTCGCGCGCCCAGACTAGCCACTCGGGTTCGGTCGACGGCTTCATGCCTCCCGCCTCGTCGTACCACGGCGCCGCCGGCGCCGCGACCGCGTCAGCCGCCCGGCTGGTCGGGCGTCTCGTGGCGGAACGTGAGCGGGACGCCGAGGGCCGTCGTGAGCGTGATGGCGCCGAGGCGCACGAAGGGGCCGCCGCCCACGACCTCGACCGACTCGAGGTTGTGCCGATGGGGCCAGAGCGCCCGCTGCCACGCGACGCGCGCGCCGGTCTCGTACCCTTGCATGGCGCGCAAGTCCCAGAGGACCTTGGTCGGCGCCACCGCCAGCACCTCGGCGAACGCGTGGGCCGACGCGATGCCGTCGGCCGTGCTCAACCGGCCCGTGAACTTGAAGACGACGCCGTCGGACCGGCGCACCATGAGCCAAGAGCTCGACACGATCGGATAAGATAGCACCTTCGCGCGCCCTCCCGAAGGGGCCGCCCGCGCAGCTCGTTTTAAGAGGGCGACCCGGCCGAAGCCCTCGAGTGGCGACCCTGATCGAGCGGTCATGGCCCCCCGAGCGTCGCCCCTGGGCGCGCTCGAAGTGCGGCGAATTCGGGCGTTGGCACGTCGAATGCTCGGGCGCCCTGCCCCCTCGGTCGTGGCATAAAGGCTCGGGGGCCGCAGCCGGCGCGCCCTCGGGTTGACTTCGCCCGGCGCGCGGGCGGCTCACCCCCCCATCAAGCGATTCGGAGATCGCATGAAAGCACGAACCCTGCTGACGTTTCTTGGCGTGGTTGTCGCGTCCGGCTGCTTCGGCGCGGGCTGCGGCGACGACGATGATGACACGAACCCCGGCGGGGCGGGGCAGGGCCAGGCCGGGGCGTCCGCCGGCGGCGCGTCGGGCACGGGCGGCGGCGGGCAGGCGGGGGCGGGCGCGGCCGGCGCGGGCGCGGCCGGCGCGGGCGCGGCGGGGGCGGGGGGCTCGAGGCGGCAGCGCGTCGTCGTGCGCGAGTCCGCCGAGCCGGTCGAGGGCGTCGACGTCTTGGCGCACGACGGCGGGGGGGCGCTCCGCGCGCGCACGACGACGGGCGCCGACGGCGCGGCGAGCGTCGAGGTCCCCGCCGGGGGGAGCGTCACGGTCGCGTACGCGGGCGACGACGACAAGGTAGTGTCCACCCATTATGGCCTCGACGGCAGCTTCGATCTCGACGTCGACTTCGGCGGCGGCGGCGGCAGCGTCGGCGTCACCCCGATGCGCGTGCGGGTCACGCCGTCGGCGCCCGGCCTGCAGCCCTCCGCGTACGGGGTCGCGCTCTCGTGCGACGATCTGTTCTCGCTCACCGCGCCCGGCGGGGTCAACGACCGGCCCGGGTTTACCGGGTGCGGCGGCGGCGCCTACGACGTGCTCGTGGTGGCGATCGACAAGGCGGGGGTGCCCCTCGCGTACGGCACCGTGGTCGGCGCCCCCTTTCAGCCGGGGGTCGAGGCGAAGCACGCGGTCGTCGTCGACCAAACCGACTTCATCGAGCACAAGTTCGCGGTGCAAGGCGCCCCGGCCGGCTTCGCGCCGACCGCGGCCTTTCCGAGCGCGGTGCGGGGCGGGTGGTCGTTCTTCGACCTGCCCGAGACCTCGGGCGGGGGCGACGGCTCGTCGGGCACCTTCTGGGTGCCGAACGGGTTCTTCGAGAAGGTCTCGTTCGGCCAGAGCGTCGCCCAGACCCTCGAGGGCGGGCTGCGGCGCTTGCTCAGCTATCGAAAGAACGCCGCGGGCTCGACCCTGGGCGCCATCGCCTGGCCCGCGAACGTGATGGCGCTCATCGACTCGGTCACGCCCGACTTCGACACCGACCCCGCGCGCCCCTCGGTTGCCTGGCAGGTCGCGGTCGCGGGGGGCCTCGGCGACATGCTTTCGGTGCGCACCGGCTGGCTGACGCCCGGCGGCGAGCTGAGGTGGCAGGTGTTCGCGCCCCCCGCCCGCGCCGGCGGCGTGCGCCTCGTCGAGCTGCCCGAAGACCTCTCGGGCTACGCGCCCGGCGCGGGCGCCGAGCTCGACTTCGTGCATACCGCGCTCTTCGACGTGCTCGGCACCGAGTCGGCGGCCGACTTTTATCGGCAGGTTGCCTTTCCGGCCGAGATGCTGATCTCGGTCGCCGAATACCCCGTGTCGTCCGTCGGGCCGGTGGGGGCGCCGCGGGCGCCGGCCGAGAGCACCGGGCCGCGGCGGCTCGGGGGCGACCTCTCGGTCGACGGGGGCGGGCGACGGCCCCCGCTCGCGGGGCGGCGGCGCGAGCGGCAGCTGCGCTGAGCCGGGGGCAGCCCCTGACGCGCCCCGGCGCCGCCTCGTCACTTGGTGCGCGGCGGCCTTTCGGGGCCGTCGGCCGCCCAGGAGAGCTCGCGCTCGAGGAGGTCACGGCGCCGCACCACGACGAAGTCGAAGTCGGTTCGCGACACGCCGCCGCGCGTGGCGCGCTTCGCGGTCAAGAGCACGGGGATGTGCCGGTCGGCCGCCCCGAGCAGCGTGACGTAGACGTTGTCGGCCCGGCCGTGCAGGGCGAGCCGCGGCCACAGGTGGGCGTCGAACAAGACGCGCGTGGGGAGCGGCAGGATCACCCTCAGCGACGCCCCGATCAGATCGGCCCGCGCGCGGCCGAGCACCTCGAGGCCGGCCTCGCTCACGGCGCGGATGATGCGCCCGTCGTCGAACGACAGCGAGCCGCCGGGCGCCATCGAGCTCTTGGTCATAGCTCTTCGAGGGGCGTGCGCAAGTACTCGCGTACGCGCGCCTCGACCTCGCGCGGGTGGCTCACGTGGGGGCAGTGCCCCTCGGCGTCCAAGAGGACATACTTGCTCCGCGGCAGGTGCTCTCGGACGTACTCGCCGACGACGGTCGGCGCGATGTCGTCGCGCGCGCATTGGAGCACGAGGCAGGGCTGCCGCACGCGCGGCAGGTAGGCCCGCGCGTCCGACAGGAAGGTGAGCTCGGCGAAGCGGCTGGCCGCGCGGCGGTCGAGGGAGCAAAAGGTGTCGTTCAGCTCGCGCGCGAGCCCGGGCTCTTTGAGCACCATGCCCGAGAAGGACTCGGCCCACCCGAGGTAGTTGCGGTCCATCAGCTCGAGCAGCCCTTCGATGTCCGAGCGCTGGAAGCCCCCGACGTAGTCGGGCGGGTCGTCGAGAAAGCGCGGCGAGGGGCACACGAACACGAGGCGCTCGAAGCGCTTGGGAAGTTGCAGCGCGGCGTAGATGCCCACCGTGCAGCCGACCGAGTGCCCGACCAGGACGGCGTCGCGCAAATCGAGCGCCTCGGCGATCTCGACGAGGTCGCGCGCGTAGCCGTCGAGCGAGCCGTAGCGGCGCGGGTCGTACGCGGACGCGTCGGCGCGGCCGGAGCCCACGTAGTCGAAGAGCACGACGTGGTGGTCGCTCGCGAGGGAGGGGGCCACGAAGCGCCAGATGGTCTGGTCGCACCCGAAGCCGTTGACGAAAATTAGCGTTCGGGGCCCGTAGCCCAAGGTAGTTACGTTGTTGCGGAGTTGGACCGAGGCTGAGGTATTCATCTGCAGGGGCCAGTGTAGTCTATCTTTCCACCCCCCTTAAGTCATAATTCCGCTCGCCACGGAACGCAATTTTCGAACCACCGACGTGTCAGAGGGGAGACAAGCTGAACGCATGGCGCGTCAGGTCGCGTCGCGCAAGAGCGGCTCGACGCGGCGGGTGTACTGGGCGACGAGCGCGCGCCCCTCAGCGGGCGGCGAAGCCGGGCTGCAGGGCGGCGCCGTCGTTGGCGACGAGGCCTCGGGTCCACGAGACCGAGGCGTCGGCCTCGAACGAGGGGGCGCGCGGGCGCGCGGTCAGCCGAGCTCCGAGACGTGCCCGATGATCCGGCCCGCGAGGCCGTACTCGACGGCCTCGGTCGCCGTCAGCCAGTGGTTGCGGTTCATCTCGCGCGCGAGCTTCTCGAGCGGCTGTCCGGTGGCCTCGGCGAAGATGCGCTGCTGGCGCTCGCGTATGGCGACGACCTGGCGCGCCTCGATCTCGATGTCGGTGACCGCGCCCGAGACGCCGCCGCTCGGCTCGTGCAAGAGAAAGCGCGTGTTGGGCAGCGCGAAGCGGCGCTCGCGCGGGGCCGCGACGAAGATGAGCGCGCCCGCGCTCGCGACCCAGCCCGTGCCGACGATCTTCACCGGCGGCTCGATGAAGCGAATCACGTCGTGAATCGCGTCGCCCGACTCGACGTGCCCGCCGGGCGAGCAAATCACCACGCGGATGGGCTCGCGCCCGCCGGCGGCGAGCGAGAGCAGCTGGGCGCAGGCGCGCTCGGCGAGCGCGGGCGTGATCTCGCCGAAGACGAGCACGGTGCGCGCGGCGAGCAGGCGCTCGACGAGCGGCGCGGGCGCCGCCCCGTCGGGGCCTTCGCGTTCGGGGTGGTCGGCCAGGAAGTGGGCGTTCATGGAGGCGCAGTGTCCGCGCTCGGGGCGGCCCCGGCCATGCCCCGGGCGCTCGACGTTTTGTCCGAGGCTCTCGAATTCGCGCGGCGGCCGCGCACGGCCTTTACGGCGCGCGCGCGACCCGCCACGCTGAGGCCATGGGTCGGCTCGACGAACCCCCCTGCCGCCTGCGCCTGATCCGCGGCGGCTTGGCCGTAAACGACGCGCCCGCGGCGCCCGCGCCCGAGGGCGGCGAGCGGGCGTCGCGCGACGACGCGCAGGTGCGCAAGGCCATCGACCTCATGCTCGGCGCGCTCGACGCCCGCTGGACGGTGACGCAGCTCGCCCGCAAGGTCGGGCTGTCGCGCGCGGCCTTCGCCCGGCGCTTCGTCGCGAGCGAGGGCGTGTCGCCGCTGCGCTACCTCTCGCACGCCCGCATGCGGCGCGCCGCCGAGCTGCTGCGCGCGACCGACTGGGGCCTGGCCCGGGTCGGGGCGGCGGTGGGCTACGAGTCCGAGTTTGCGTTCAACCGCGCCTTCAAGCGCGCGCACCACGTCGCCCCCGGGGCGTACCGCCGCGGCCGCGCCCCGGCCCGGCTGACCCTTCGCGCCGCGGCCTGACGCGAGCAGATCTCGCGCACTCACCCGGTACGAGCCGGGGCCCGGCGGGTCAGGTCGCGTCGCGCAAGAGCGGCTCGACGCGGCGGGTGTACTGGGCGACGAGCGCGCGCCCCTCGGCGGGCGGCGCGAGCAGGCGGGCGCCGAAGCCGGGCTGCAGGGCGGCGCCGTCGTTGGCGACGAGGTCCTGGGTCCACGAGACCGCGGCGTCGGCCTCGAACGAGGCCCCATTCGGGAAGTGCAGGCGCAGCCGCACGGAGGCGCCCACGGGGGGCAGCTTGCCGTAGGTGGCGACGAAGACGCCGCCGCCCCGGAGCACGTCGTCGTCGAGCACGCCGCGGTAGAAGTTGCTCGCCTCGCCGGGGCCGAAGCGCACGTCGAAGCGCTCGGCGCCGGGCAGGCCCTGGCGCAGGCGGGCCTCGATGCGGGCGACCGAGGCGCTGAGCTCGCCGAGGCGCGCGCCGAGCTCGCCGAGCTCGGGCCCGCCCTCGCCGTTCGCGGGGCGCATGGCGGCGCGCACGAGCGGCAGGAGGGTGCGCTCGATGAGGGCGGTCTGCTGGGCGACGAGGTCGGCGAGCGGCGGGCCCGCGGCGGGGGCGGCGGCGGGGCGGGGCGGGGCCGAGGGGGGCTTGGGCGGGGCCTCGGGGGCGGGGCGCTGGGCGAGCTTGCCGAGGGCGCCGGCGAGCTCGTCGAGCTTGGGGGCGAGCCAGGCCTCGGCGCCGGGCCGGCGGGCCGAGGCCGACTCGGCGAGGCCGCGGGCGATCGAGGCGAGGCGGTCGTCGAGGCCGACGAGGGCGCCGGCGACGCGGGCGGCGGGGTCGTCGCCGGGGCCGCCGGCGCGGCGCACGCGCACGAACTCGTCTTTGATCTGGCGCCAGCGCTCGGCTCGCTCCGGCGTCAGGCGGCCGCGCAGCTCGGCGAGCTTGAGCAGGTTGTGCTCGGCGCCGGCGGTGAGCGTCTGCGCCTCGCCGGCGTAGTGGTCGTCGAGGAGGGCCTCGAGCTCGTCGTCGTTCATGGCGGCGACGACGCGCTCGGCGATCTTGTTCATGTTGCGGTAGCTGCCCTGCAGCTTGAACGCGGGCTCCTCGCGGAAGGCCTCTTCTTGGGCGGCCGCGTCGATGTAGGCGCGGTTGACGCGGGCGAGCGTCGCCTGCACCCGCACGAGGTGCCGGAAGAGGCGCGCGAGCTCGTCGGCCTCGGCCGCCGAGTAGCCGTGCGCGAAGTCGCCGGGCGGCACGGCCTCGCCGCGCGCGAGGCGGACGAAGCGGCCGACGTCGGCCGGGTCGCGCCCGGCGAGGGGGGCGAGCAGCGGGTTCGAGGTGAGGGCGTTCTCGAGGTAGCTGAGGGCGAAGAGCTCTTCGTTGCCCTGCAGGACGTCGCCGAGGTTGTAGACGTCGGCGCGGTTCGCCAGCATGTCGGGGATTCGAAAGCGCGCCCCGCCCTCGGTGTAGGGGTTGCCCGCCATCACCACGCAGAAGCGCTTGCCGCGGAGGTCGTAGGTGCGCGTCCGGCCCTTCCACACGCCCTCGATGCGCCGCGACCCGTCGCACAGCGAGATGAACTTCTGCAGCAGCTCGGCGTTCGTGTGCTGGATGTCGTCGAGGTAGAGCATCACGTTGTTGCCCATCTCGAGCGCGAGGTTGATCTTGTCGACCTCCTGGCGCGCCGTCGCATTCGGCGCCTCGGCCGGGTCGAGCGACGTGACGCCGTGGCCGAGCGCGGGCCCGTTCACCTTGACGAAGACGAGGCCGAGCCGGTTGGCGACGTACTCCATGACGGTGGTCTTGCCGTAGCCGGGCGGCGAGATCAGCAGCAGCATGCCCATCTGGTCGGTGCGCTTCGCCGCGCCGGCGGCGCCGAGCTGCTTCGCGAGGTTCGCGCCGCACAGCGGCAGGTAGACCTGATCGATCAGTTTGTTGCGGACGAACGATGACATCACGCGCGGCTTCAGCTCGTCGATCCGCAGCCGCCGCCGCTCGCGCTCGGCGATCTCGGCGCGCGTCGCGCGGTAGGCGCGGAACGCCGGCGCCACCTCGCGGCGGAACCGATCGAGCCGCGCGGTGAGCTCGTCGAGCCGGACCGGCAGCGCGCCGCCGGCGATCCGCGGGTGCCGGCCG
>DASTPP010000086.1:0-7865 GCA_035762175.1 Polyangiaceae bacterium
GCCTGGGCGGGCACCTGACGCACAACGGGCGGCCGGGCTGGCAGGTGCTCTGGCGCGGCTACGAGGAGCTGCGCGCGCGGGCCGCCGGCTGGCGCGCGGCCATGGCGACCTTGCAAGGAAAAAAAGTGACCAATCCCTAGAGCGAGGGGCGGGCTTTGCTGTCCGTACGGACGGGTTACGCCGTGCCCCGTACTTTAGAGGGTGTTTCAAAGCGCCGCCCCCGGCTGAAGCCGGGGGCAGCGAACGCCCGCGGAAACGGCCGTCCAAGCCCTGCCCGGAGGCAGGGCTCTCGCGCCGCGCGCCGCTTCGCGCGCTCGCCCGCAAGACGGAGCCCTTGGGAGCCCGGCCCCCGGCGAGGGGGCGGGCTTGGCTCTCCGAATCGGCGCCGATTCCGCGCGGCACGAAGGGGCGTCCGTTGCCCCCGACGTGAGTCGGGGGCAGCCCGCGAGCGCGTTTCGAAACACCCTCTTTAGTGCGGGCACGGCGCACGGCGGCCCTTGCGCCGGGCGCTGGCTGGCGCTCGAATGGGCGGGCCATGCGCATCGTCGCCGTCGCCGACACGCACCTCTTTCATGACGAGCTGCGCGTGCCCGAGGGCGACCTCTTCGTGCACGCGGGCGACCTGTGCCGCGGCGGCACGCTCGACGAGCTCGAGCGGGGGCTCGCCTGGGTGCGCTCGCTGCCGCACCGCTTCAAGGTGCTCGTCGCCGGCAACCACGACTGGGCCTTCGCGCGCGAGCCGGCCGAGGCGCGGGCGCTCGCGGCGGGGGCGGGCGTCCTGTACCTCGAAGACGGGGGCGCCGAGGTGGGGGGCCTGCGGGTCTGGGGCTCGCCCTGGCAGCCGACCTACTACGATTGGGCGTTTAACCTCCCGCGGGGGCGGGCGCTGGCCGAGAAGTGGGCGCGGGTGCCGCCGGGGCTCGATCTGCTCGTGACGCACGGCCCGCCGGCCGGCGTCGGCGACCGCTCGTCGATGGGGGGCCGCAGCGGCTGCGACGACCTGCGGGCGCGCATCGCCGAGGTGCGGCCGCGGGTGCACCTCTTCGGACACATTCACGAAGACGGCGGCGCCTGGGCGCACGAGGGCACGCTCTTCGTCAACTGCACCACGTGGGAGTGCGAGCGCGCCCCCACGGTCCTCGACGTCGAGGTTACCCCGGGCGAGGCCCGCGTCGTCTCGTCGCCGCCCCCGCGGCGCTGAGCGAGCCGCCCGCCGGCCGGGCGCACTATGCCGCCGCCCGGGCGCACCATGTCGCCGCCGCCCGGGCACGCCCTGTCGCCCGCCGCCGACGTCGCGCGGGTGCGTCGAGCGCGCGGAAGGGCGCGGGTTCGGGTCGTCGGCGCGAAGGGCCCGTGCTACCGTTGCGAGACCGGGTGCCTTCGGCCCGATCGGGTGCCGAGGCCGGCGGCCCCGTTCGTGTCCGAGTAGGAGGTCTTACCGATGGGTGAGCTTGTCCGGCGTGAGCTTGTCCGGCCTGAGCACGGGGCCCCTCTGTCGCGAGCGCTGCCGCCCCGGCCGCCCGAGGGCGCCGGCGGGCGCGGCTGGCTGCTGGCGGCGACGTCCGACGGGCGCAAGCTCGCCGCCGTCGTCGCGCTGCTCGTCGTCGCCGTGCTCGGCGTCATCCGGGCGTTCGACGACGAGCCCTGGTCGACGGTGCTGACGCCGCTCTTGCTCGCCGCGCCCTACGCCGTCGCGGCGGGGCTCGGCGCCGTCGCGACCGGCCTGCGCCCGCGGGCGCTGCCGGCGCTGCGCTTCGTGAGCGACGAGGGGCCCCTCTTCGGGCAGATCGCCGGCATGGCGTGCGCGGGCTGCGGCGGCAAGATCGTGGTCGAGACCGAGGGCGCGCTCTGCGAGACGTGCGGCGGGCCCTGCCACGGCCCCTGCGCCAACGGCCACCGCGCCGAGCACCGGCGGCTCGAGGCGGCGCACCCGTACCGGTGAGCGGCGCCCCGCACAAAAGAGGGTGTTTCAAAGCGAGGCCCACGGGCCGCCCCCGGCGGAAGCCGGGGGCAGCGGACGCCCGCTCGTGCCGCGGGGCTTCGACCCGGTTCGGCGCGTCAAGCCCGCCCCCTTGGCGGGGGCCGGGCTCCCAAGGGCTCCGTCTTCCGGGCGAGCGCGCGCAGCGGCGCGCGGCGCGAGAGCCCTGCCTCCGGCAGGGCTTTGCACGCCGTTTCCAAGGGCGTTCGCTGCCCCCGACTTCAGTCGGGGCAGCCAACGGGCGCGTTTCGCAACACCCTCTTCCGTCCGGGGCCCTTTGTTAAGTATCGTCAGGCGTTCGATGACGCGGGGGCGTCGTCCGTCGAACGGGGCGTAGATTCGGGGCGTGGCGCGGCCTCGTTCGGGCCGCGCGCCCTGCCCTTTTGACAAGCCATGCGAAAGCTCATCGTCTCTGCGCCCCTCGCCCTCGCGCCCCTCTTCGTCGCGCTCGGCTGCTCGGGCGGCGGCCCGGCCAAGGCCCCGCCCGCCGCGGCGCGCGCGGCCCCGGCCGCGGCGGCGACGAAGGCCGAGCCTCCGCCCGCCCCCCTGCCCCCGCCCGAGCCGGCCGCGGTGCAGCGGGCCGTGCATGCGCTCAACCGGCTGGGCTACGGGCCGCGGCCGGGCGAGGCCGAGGCGGTCGCGCGCGCCGGGGTCGACGCGTGGGTGGCGCGGCAGCTCGAGCCCGCGTCGATCGACGATCGCGCCTTCGAAGCGAGGCTCGCCCGGCTCTCGATACCCTCTTTGTCGATGTCGACGGCCGAGTTGCAAGAGCACTACCCGCGCCCCAAGGCGGCGAAGAAGGCGGCGGCAATGGCCGCGCTCGGCGCGGGCGGGGCGGCGGTGGCCGACGAGCCGAAGATGAAGCCGGCGGCCATCGTGCAAGAGCTCGCGGCGCAGAAGCTCCTGCGGGCGGTGGCGAGCGAGCGGCAGCTGCAAGAGGTGCTGGTCGACTTCTGGTTCAACCACTTCAACGTCTTCGCCGAGAAAGACAAGGTGCGCTGGTACGTCACGTCGTACGAGCGCGACGTGATTCGGCCGCGCATCTTCGGGCGCTTTCGCGATCTGCTCGGGGCGACCGCGCGGAGCCCGGCGATGCTCGTGTACCTCGACAACTACCGGAGCGTGGCCGAGGGCGCGGCCGGCAGGGGCAAGGCGCGGGGGCTGAACGAGAACTACGCCCGCGAGCTGCTCGAGCTGCACACGCTCGGGGTCGACGGCGGTTACACGCAAGACGACGTGCGCGCGGTGGCGCGGGCCTTCACCGGCTGGACGGTGGAGCGGCCCGACGGCGACGCGGTATTCGCGTTCCGGCCGAGGGCGCACGATCGCGAGCCGAAGGCGGTGCTCGGCGCGATGATTTACGCGGGCGGCGAGGCCGACGGCGAGCGGGTGCTCGACGTCGTGGCCGCGCACCCCTCGACCGCGCGCTTCGTCGCCAAGAAGCTCGCCCGCCGCTTCGTCGCCGACGAGCCGCCGCCCGAGCTCGTCGAGCGCCTCGCCGACGCCTTCGCCGAGAGCGACGGGCGGCTCGCCGCGGTCTACGCCGAGCTCTTCCGGTCGCCCGAGTTCTGGGCCGAGGGGGCGCGAGGGGCGAAGACCAAGACGCCCTTCGAGTTCGCGGCCTCGGCGCTCCGGGCGCTCGGGGCGAGCTACGACGGCGGCCCCGGCCTCGTGCGGCGGGTCGAGCAGCTCGGCGAGCCGCTCTACCGCTGCCAGCCGCCGACGGGCTTCGCCGACACGGCCGACGCCTGGGTGAACGCGGGCGCGCTCATCAACCGCCTCAACTTCGGCCTCGACGCGGCCGGCGGTCGCCTGCCGGGCGTCGCCTTCGACCGGGCGCGCCTCGCGGGCGAGGGCCCCGCGGCCGACGCCGGCGCGCTCGTCGACCGGGTCGCGGGCTCGCTCCTGAGCGCGCCCGCCTCGGGGCCGACCCGCGCCACGATCGTCGAGGCGCTCGGGCGGCGCGCCGCCGGCCACGCCGACGAAGAGCCCGCGGCGACGCACCCGCTCTTGCCCCAGGCCCTCGGCCTCGTGCTGGGCTCGCCCGAATTTCAGAAGCGCTGAGGCGCCGGGCCCCCCCTCCCCTTTCGAAAGACGATACGCCCCCCATGGTGAACCGTCGCTCGTTCTTGAACCTCTCGGGCGCCGCCGGCCTGAGCCTGCTCGGCACCCGCCTCGCGTTCGGGCAGGCGAAGGGACCCGCCGCCCCCGCCCGCCCGCGGGCCCTCGTCGTCGTCGTGCAGCGCGGCGCGCTCGACGGGCTCTCGGCCGTCGTGCCCTACGCCGAGCCGGCCTACTACGACGCCCGCCCGAACCTCGCCATCGCCCCGCCGGGCAAGGGCGACGAGTCGGCCCTCAAGCTCGACGCCCGCTTCGGCCTGCACCCCGCGCTCGCGGCGCTCAAGCCCCTCTTCGACGGCGGCAAGCTCGCCGTCGTGCACGCGGCGGGCTCGCCGGACCCGACCCGCTCGCACTTCGACGCCCAAGACTACGTCGAGTCGGGCACGCCCGGGGTCAAGGCGACGGCCGACGGCTGGCTCAACCGGGCGCTCGCGGCCCGGGCCGCGGGCGGCGGGGCGCCCTTGCGGGCGGTGGCGCTGCAGCCCAGCATGCCGCGAATTCTGTTCGGGCCGGTGCCGGCGGTGGCGTTCGCGTCGATGGGCGAGTTCCGGCTGAAGGGCAAGGCGGCCGAGTCGGACGCGGCGGCGCGATCGTTCGCCGAGATGTACGACGAGGCGGTCGACCGATCGCTGCGCGAGACGGCGGGCGGGGCCTTCGAGGCGTCGAAGCGGCTGCAGGCGCTGCGCGCGGGGGCCGAGGGGCCGGCGAACGGCGCGGCCTACCCGGCGACGCCGCTCGGGCGGCGGCTGCGCGAGGTCGCCCAGCTCTTGCGCGCCGACGTCGGGCTCGAGGTCGCGGTCACCGACTGCGGCGGCTGGGACACGCACGCGGGCCAGGGCAACGCGAGGGGCCAGCTCGCGACGCGGCTGCGCGACTTCGGCAACAGCCTCGCCGCCTTCGCGACCGATCTGGGCGAGCGCCTGGGCGAGGTGTGCCTGATCAGCGCGACCGAGTTCGGGCGCACGGTGCGCGAGAACGGCACCGGCGGCACCGACCACGGGCACGGGTCGGTCATGTTCGTCCTGGGCGGCGGCGTGCGCGGCCGCAAGGTCTACGCCCGCTGGGGCAAGGGCCTCGACGCGGCGAACCTGCACGAGGGCCGCGATCTGCCCGCCACCACCGACCACCGCGACGTGTTCGCCGAGGCGCTGCGCGCGCAGTTCAAGCTGGGCAGCGTGGCGGCGGTCTTTCCCGGGTATGAACCCAAGCCCGAGCGCAGGCTCGGGCTCTTCGGGTGAAGGGCGGTCGGCCGACGGGGGGGTGGCCGGGGGCCTGCCCCGCTTCGTCGGGCGCCTTACGCCTTGGACGGTTCAACCTCGATCGGAATGTCAGGTTGCTGGAACTCGGGCGAAGGCGACGGCGAGGGCGAGCGCTCGAACTCGCGGTGGCTCGGGTCGGTGGGGCGGTTCGGGTCGCCGACGACGCCGGGCAGGTTGCGCTGCGGGGGCTGCGGTCGCTCTTCTTTCTTGGGCTCGGGGGCGTTCGGCTTCTGGGGGGGTTGCATGGGCATGGGGGTGTCTCCTCCCGTTGGGGTCGTGGTGGCCTCTTCAAGTCATGCACGAGCCACGCCGGCCCGGGGGCTCAGCTCGGGCTCGGCGGTGCGATGGGGGCGGGGGCGGGGGCGGGCTGGGGCAGGGCGAAGGGGCGGCGCGGGGCGGGCGAGCGCTGCAGCTCGAGGTACCGCAGGATGTCGTCGAAGCGCAGCATGCCCACGAAGTAGTCGCCCTCGAGCACGGGCATCTCGTCGAGGCCGCCCTCGGCGAGGGCGGCGAGCGCGCCGTCGAGATCGTCGTGCGAGGCGGCGGCGGTGAGGGCAGAGCGGGGGGTCATGACGTCGCGCACGGTCATGCGTGACCAGAGCGAGGGGTCGATGCGGCGCACCCGTTCGGGGCGCACGACGCCGAGGAGCGAGGCGTTGGCGACGACGGGCACCGGGCGCGGTCCGCCGACGCGGCGCCAGCCCTCGACGAGCGAGCGCAGGTCGAGGTTGGGCGGGGCGGCGGGCACGGGGGCGCGGACCAGGCGGGCGACGGGCACGCCCTCGAGCGCGTCGCGGACGAGGGCGCGCCGGGCGGCGCGTTGGGCGGCCGAGTGGATGAACCAGCCGACGAAGGCGAGCCAGAGGCCGCCGGCGACGCCGGAACCGAGCAGGGGCAGCTCGGTGCCGAGGGCCATGGCGCAGCCGGCGGCGACCAGGAGGAGCGCGATCATTTGCCCCACCCCCGCGGCCCACTGTGTCGCCCGTGCCGCGCTGCCGCTCAGGGCCCAGAGCAGGGCGTGGAGCATGCGGCCGCCGTCGAGGGGGAAGCCGGGCAAGAGATTGAAGGCGGCGAGGGCGAGGTTGCTGACGCCGAGCCAGGCGGCGAGCGTGGCGGCGGGGCCGAGGGCGGCGACGAAGCGCCCGGCCTCGTCGGGCGGGGCCTCGAGGCCGGCGAAGGCGGCGACCGAGAGGGCGACGCCGAGGGCGAGGCTGGCGAGGGGCCCGGCGAAGGCGATGACGAACTCGGCCAGGGGGGTGGTCGGCTCGTGCTCGATGTCGGCGGCGCCCCCGAAGAAGAGCAGGCGGATGCTGCGCGTCCGGGTGCCGAAGGCGCGCGCGCCGAGCGCGTGCGTCAGCTCGTGGGCCAGGATCGAGGCGAAAAAGAGCAGCGCCGCGACCATCGCCACGCCCGCCCTCGCGGGCAACGACCAGGCCGGGTGCCAGGTCGAGAAGACGTAGACGAGGTTCAAGCTGACGAAGAGAAACGCGAGCGGCCAACCGAGATCGACGATGAAGTCGATTCCGAAAAGGCGGCCCAGACGGATGCCACCTCGCATGGGTCGACGCGTGTGCAAGGCCCGAACCACGCCCCGGCGGCGGGCCCCGAACGCGCGCCGGGGAGACGTCGGGACGTCCCGCGCCGCGCACAACGCGCACACGCGCGCTGATGTCTGGGGGCGCGTTTCGTGACGCGGCCCCCCGGCTCAGCGCTTGCCTTGCCGCGACCGACGGACGTATGTCAGTAGATACGCGCGGCGCGCGCCGCGCGACCCCCGTCGCGGGAGGACGGACCCATGGCACGAGGCGACAAGAGCAAATACAGCCCCAAGCAGAAGCGCCAGGCCGAACACATCGAAGAGGGCTACGAAAAGCGAGGCGTGCCCGAGGGCGAGGCCGAGAAGCGAGCGTGGGCCACGGTCAACAAGACCTACGGCGGCGGCAACCGGGGCGGCGCGGGCCGGGGCGACAGCAAGGCCCGCGGCTCGGCGTCCTCGAGAAAGGGCGGCGCCCGGGGCGGCGCCGCGTCGGCCGCGCGCCCGGCCTCGGCCCGCAGCGCCGCGGCGAAGAAGGCGGCGGCGACGCGCAAGGCGGGCGGCCGCGGCGCGGCGCGCCGGGGCGGCGGCGACGGGGGCGAGGCGGCGGGCGAGTCGACGACGTCGACGGCCTCGACGGCCAAGCGCGGCACGAGGCGCGGGGCGGCGAAGACGTCGTCGGCGCGCGGCGCGGCCAAGCGCGGCAGCGCCCGGGGCGCGGCGGCCAAGCGCGGCAGCGCCCGGGGCGCGGCCAAGAGGTCGACCTCGTCCGGGCAGGGCGCGGCGGCGACGAAGAAGCCGTCGGCGCGCGGCGCGGCCAAGCGCGGCAGCGCCCGGGGCGCCTCGGCGCGCGGCGCGGCCAAGGGCGGGGCGCGCAGCGGCGGCGCGCGCGGCGGCGCGGCCAAGGGGTCGGCGCGCGGCGCGGCCAAGGGGCCGGCGCGCGGCGCGGCCAAGGGCGGCGGGCGCGGCGGGG
>DASTPP010000087.1:0-15112 GCA_035762175.1 Polyangiaceae bacterium
AGCGCCTCGTCGTACGACATCACGCCGGCGAGCGTCGCGGCGACGTACTCGCCGACGCTGTGGCCGAGCATCGCGACCGGCCGCAGGCCCCGCTCGAGCCAGAGCTGCGCGAGCGCGTACTCAATCACGAAGAGCGCGGGCTGCGCGAGCGCGGTGCGGCGCAGGCGCGAGGCCCGCTCGGCCGCGTCGCTCGCGTCACCCGAACCGCCGGTGCCGCCCGCGCCGCCCGCGCCGCCCGTGCTGCCCGTGCCATAAAGGACGCCGAGCAGGTCGAAGGGCAGGCCCGCGGCCCCCCGGTCGACCCAGGCGCGGAAGGTCGGCTCGTGCTCGTAGAGCCCGCGGCCCATGCCGGGGTGCTGCGAGCCCTGGCCCGAGAACAAGAAGGCCACCTCGCGGGCCGACTCGGCCGTCTGGGCGAGCAGGCGCGAGGGGTCGCGCGCGCCGAGCGCCTTGGCCGCGTCGCGCGCGTCGCGGGCCACGAGCGCGCGGCGGTGCGGGAGGGCCTTGCGCCCGACCTGCAGCGTGTAAGCGACGTCGGCGAGGCACGCGTCGGGGTTCTTGGCGAGGTGCGCCGAGAGCCTGGCCGTCGCCGCCTCGAGCGCGTCGGCGCTCTTGGCCGAGAGCACCAAGAGCTGCGCCGGTCGGGCGCTCGGCGCGGCCTCGGCCGCCGGCGCCTCTTCGATCACCACGTGCACGTTGGTGCCGCCGATGCCGAACGAGCTCACGCCCGCCTTGCGGCCCGGCTCGCGCCAGGGCGTCAGGGCCGAGGCGATCTTGAAGGGGCTCGTGGCGAGATCGAGCTGGGGGTTCGGCGCCTTGAAATGCAAGGTGGGCGGTATTTCGCCCTGCGAAACGCAGAGCGCGGCCTTGATGAGGCCCGCCACGCCGGCCGCCGTGTTGAGGTGCCCGAGGTTGCTCTTCAGCGAGCCGACGACGCAGTAATTCGCCTTGTCGGTCTGCGCCCGGAAGGCCTTGGTCAGCGCCGCGATCTCGATGGGGTCGCCCATCGGCGTCGCCGTGCCGTGCGCCTCGACGTAGCCGATCTCGTCGGGGCGCACCCCGGCCACGGCCTGCGCCTCGGCGATCACCTCGGCCTGCGCGTCGACCGAGGGCGCCGTGTAGGTGACCTTGCCCGAGCCGTCGTTGTTCACGGCCGAGCCCTTGATGACGGCATAAATGGTGTCGCCGTCGGCCACCGCCGCGTCGAGCGGCTTGAGCAGCACCATCGCCACGCCGCTGCCGCCGACGGTGCCCCGGGCCTCGGCGTCGAAGGGCCGGCAGTGCCCGTCGGGCGACAAGATGGCGCCCTCGCGGTAGAGGTACCCCTCTTTCTCGGGGAAGGTCAGCGACACCCCGCCCGCGAGCGCCAGGTCGCACTCGCCGCTCTGCAGGCTCTGGCAGGCGAGGTGCACCGCCGCGAGCGAGGTCGAGCAGGCGGTCTGGACGTCGTAGCTCGGGCCCCGCAGGTTCAGCTTGTACGAGACGCGCGTGGTCGAAAAGTCTTTGTCGTGGCCGATCATCAGCTCGAAGGGGTCGTAGCCGGCCACCGCCTGGGGCGCGCCCGCGAGGGCCCCGAGCAGGTAGGTCGTCATGCCGCCGCCCGCGAAGACGCCGACCCGGCCCTCGTAGCCCTCGCCGAAGTAGCCGCCGTGCTCGAGCGCCTCGACGGCCGTCTCGAGCAAGAGCGCCTGCTGCGGATCGAGCCCCTGCGCGTCGCGCGGCGTGTAGCCGAAGTAGGCCGCGTCGAAGGTGTCGGCCCCCTCGATGACGCCGGCCGCCTTGACGTAGTCGGGCCGCGCGAGCAGGGCCGGGCTCACGCCCGCGGCGGCGAGCTCTTCGTCGCCGAAGAAGGTGATGCCCTCTTTGCCCGCCCGCAGGTTGGCCCAAAGCTCGTCGACCGACCCCGCCCCGGGGAAGCGCCCCGCCATGCCGATGATAGCGACCGGCACCCGCCGCCCGGCGCGCGCGTGGCGGCGCTCGGCGTAGCGCGCCAGCGGCGCGCCCGCGTCGCCCCCGCCGGCCGGCGGCGCGAGAAACTTCGCGAGCGCGCGCACCGTCGGGTGCTGAAAGAGCGACACGATGCGCACCTCGAGGCCGAGGGCCTCGCGCACGCGGTTCTGCACCCGCGCCATCAAGAGCGAGTGGCCGCCGAGGTCGAAGAAGTTGTCGTCGAGCCCGACAGCGGGCACGCCCAAGACCTCGGCCCAGATCTGCGCGAGCGCCTTCTCGAGCTCGCTGGTCGGCGGGGCGTGTGCGGCGCGCGCGTCGCCGAGGGCGAAGGGCGCCGGCAGCCGGCCGCGATCGACCTTGCCGTTGGCCGAGAGGGGCAGGCGCTCGAGGGCCACGTAGGCCGCCGGCACCATGTACTCGGGCAGCTTCGCGCGCAGCCAGGCGGCAAGCTCGTGCTCGGCCGGCGCTGTCGAGCGCGGCACGTAGTACGCGACGAGGCGCTTGTCGGGCCGCGCGCCCGGGCCCGCCGGCGGCGCGTGCGCCGTGACGACGGCCGCCTCGAGGCCCGGGTGCTTCGCCAGCACCGACTCGATCTCGCCGAGCTCGATGCGGTAGCCCCGAATCTTCACCTGCGAGTCTTTGCGCCCCAGAAACTCGATGACCCCGCCCTTCTTGTGGCGCCCGAGGTCGCCCGTGCGGTAGAGCCGCTCGCCCGTGCGCGGGTGCGTGATAAAGCTCGCCCGCGTGCGCTCGGGGTCGCGCCAGTACTCGCGCGCGAGGCCCACGCCGCCGATGTAGAGCGCGCCCGGCACCCCGACCGGCGCCGGCTCGAGCGCCTCGTCGAGCACGTAAAAGCGCTGGTTTGCCATCGGCCGGCCGTAGGGCACGCTCTCCCAGGCGGGGTCGACCCGCTCGATGGGGAAGAGAATCGACCAGATCGACGCCTCGGTCGCGCCGCCGCCGCTGTAGATCTCGGCGCGGGGCAGGCGCGCTTGGATCTCGCCGGGCAGCGAGAGGGGGATCCAGTCGCCGCTCATCAAGACGAGGCGCAGCGCGCCGAGGTCGGCCTCGGGTCGCGTCTTGGCGTAGGCGACGAACATCTCCATCAGGGCCGGCACGGTGTCCCAGAAGGTGACGCGCTCGCGCACGACCAGCTCGAGCCAGTGCCGCGGCTCGCGGGCGTCTTCGGGGCTCGGCACGACGACGGCGCCGCCCGCGGCGAGCAGGCCGAAGATGTCGTAGACCGAGAGGTCGAAGCTCAGCGACGAGAGCGCGAGCACCCGGTCTCGCTCGCCCACGCCGAAGCGCTCGTTGATGTCGAGAATGGTGTTGACCGCGCCCGCGTGCTCGATGGCGACGCCCTTGGGCGCGCCGGTCGAGCCCGAGGTGTAGATGACGTAGGCGAGGTCGCCCGGCGACGCCGTCGCCTCGGGGCGGGTGCTCGGCTGCCGCGCGATCGCCTCGGCGTCGCGGTCGAGGCAGACCGCCGCGACGCCCTCGGTCTGCACCCGGTGCAGCGCGCGCCCTTCGGTGACCACCGTCGCGGCCCCGGCGTGCGTCAAGATGTGGGCGAGCCGGTCTTGCGGGTAAGCCGGGTCGAGGGGCACGTAGGCCCCGCCCGCCTTGAGCACGGCCAGCACCGCGACGACCATCGCCGCCCCGCGTTCGACGCACACCCCCACGAGCGAGCCCCGGCCGACGCCCTGCGCCCGCAGGTGGTGCGCGAGGCGGTTCGCACGCCGCTCGAGCTCGCCGTAGCTGAGCCGGCCGTCGGCCCCGACCACCGCCAGCGCCTCGGGCGCCCGGTCGGCCGAGGCCTCGAAGCCCTGGTGCAGCAGGCTCTTCTTGGCGGGGCCGAAGTCGACCTCGGTGTCGTTGTACTCGACGAGCAGCGCCCGCCGCTCGGCCGCATCGAGAAAGGGCAGCTCGCCGATCGGCCGCGCGGGGTCTTCGGCCACGCCGCCGAGCAGGTTGGCGAAGCGCGCCGAGAGCGCGTCGACGGTCGCGGCGTCGAAGAGCGCGGTATCGTACTGCAGCGTGCCGGTGAGCGCGCCCCCGTGCGCGATCAGCATCAGCTCGAGGTCGAACTGCGCCACGTGCTGCTCGAGATCGACCGACTCGAGCCGGAGGCCCCCGAGCTCGGCCCGCGCGCCGGGCCCGCCCAGCAAGAGCGCCGCGGCGCCGTCGGAGCGCTGCGGCTGCTGCAGAATGAACACCGCCTGAAAGAGCGGCGAGCGGCTCGAGTCGCGGGGCAGCGCGAGCTTCTCGACGAGCAGGGGCAGCGGGTAGTCGCGGTTCGCGACGCCCCCGAGCGCCGTGCCCTTCACCTGCCGCAAGAGCTCGCGGAAGCTCGGGTTCTTCGACAGATCGCAGCGCAGCGCGACCGGGTTGACGAAGTAGCCCGCCACGTCGGCCGTCTCGGCGCCGCCGCGGCCGCCCGTCGGCATGCCGACCGTGACGTCGTCTTGCCCCGAGCTGCGCTGCAGGAGCACGAAGAACGCGGCGAGGAGCACGTTGTTGAGGGTCGTGCCCTCGTCGCGCGCGATCTTGCGCAGGCGCTCGGCCGTCGCAGCATTGACCGAGAAGGGGCGCGCGGCGCCGCGGAACGAGGGCATCGCCGGGCGCGGCCGGTCGGTCGGCAGCTGCAAGGGGGTCGGGCCGTCGCCGAGCCGCTCGCGCCAATAGGCGAGCATGCGCTCGCCCTCGGGGCCGGAGAGCATCTCGGCCTCGCGGCGCACGAAGTCGAAGTAGCTCGAGCGCAAGGCCTTCAGATCGGCCTTCGGGCCCCCGGCCTCTTCGGCATAGAGCGCGCCGAGCTCGTCGATGACAACCAGAAGGGACCAGAAGTCGAGCGCGATATGATGCGCGAGCACCAGGAGCAGGTGGTCGTCATGCGCGCGCGAATACAGATGCGCGCGCATCACCGGGCCCCGCTCGAGGTCGAAGGGGTTGTGAGCCTCTTCGGAGGCCCGCCGGGTCAGCTCGGGCCAGGGCATCGCCGAGGCGTCGACGGCCTCGAACGAGGCGACGGCCGCGGCCTCGGGGTGCACGTGCTGCTCGGGCGCGCCCTCGGCCGCCCGGTAGGTGGTGCGCAAGATCGGGTGCCGATCGACGACGCGCACTAGCGCGCGCCGCAGCGCGGCGGCGTCGACCGCCGAGCGCACGCGGGCGACGAAGGGTACGTGGTAGGCGGCGCTCTCGGGCGCCAGCTTGTAGAGAAACCACAGGGCCTGCTGGCCCACCGAGAGCGGGCCGCTGCGGGGGCCGGCCGCCTTCTCTTGGAGCAGCCGCGCGAGGCGCGCGCGCTGCTCTTCGGGGGTAAGCTTGTGGTTTTTACCTGTCTCGCTCATCGATCGTCTCCCCCGGGCGCGTGGCGCGCACCGGGCCCCTCCGGGGGCCGATTTCGGCCCCGGCGATTGACCCCCAGACCCGTTTGCGTAACGAAAGCTTCTGCAGCAGCGCTTCGACCTGCTCGGGCGTCAGCTCGTCGATGCGCTCAAGCAAGCGGCGGGCCGCCTCGGGCGAGTCGACCTCGGCCTCGGGCGCCGCCTCGACCGCGGGCGCCTCGGCCGGCGCTGCCATCAGCGACAGCAGCCGATCGGCGAGCGTCGCGACGCTCGGCCCCTCGAGCAAGGTCACGATCGGGAGGGTGACCTCGAGATCGGCCTCGATACGGTGCTTGAGCTGAATGCCAATCAATGAATCCATGCCGAGGCGCGAGAGCGGCTGCTCGGCATCAATTTGCCCCGGCTCGATCATCAAGAGCTTGCCCGCCTGCGCGGCGAGGTACCTTTGCAACATCGGTGCCCGCGCATTCTCGGCCGCCGCGAGCAAGCCGGCTCGGTCGCAGGCGCCGCCCTCGTGCGCGTCGCGGGGCCGGGCGCCCTCGGCCGCGCGGGCGACGACGCGCGCGAGCAGAGGCGGCGTGCGGCCGAGCGCGGCGGCGAAGGCGGCCCAGTCGATGGGCAGCACCCCGATCTGGGCGGGCTGCGCCCTCAGGGCGTAGTCGAGCACCTCGAGGCCGGCCTCGACCCCGATCGGGCCGATGCCGCGGCGCTTCATCGCCCCGACCACGTCGCGGTCGACGGCGGCGCCCACCTCGGCCCAGGCGCCCCAGTCGATGCTGGTCGCGGGCAGCCCGAGCGAGCGGCGGGCGTGGGCGAGCGCGTCTTCGAAGGCGTTGGCGGCGGCGTGGTTGCCCTGGCCGGGCGGCCCGAGCACCGAGGCCATCGAGGCGAAGAGCACGAAGAAGTCGAGCGGGCGCTCGGCCGTCAGGGCATGCAGGCGCAGGGCGCCTTCAATTTTCGGCCCGAAGACCTTCTCGAAGCCGGCCCAGGGTTGCTGCGCGAGCGCCCCGTCGGCGAGCACGCCGGCCGAGTGGACGACGCCGCGCAGCTCGGGCAGCTCGGCGTCGATGCGGCGGAAGACCCGCGCGAGCTCGTCGGCCCGGGTCACGTCGGCCTGCTCGATGACGAGGCGCGCCCCCCGGGCCCGCAGCTCGTCGAAGACCGCCGCCGCCCCCTCGCCCGGGGCACCGCGGCCGATGAGCGCCAGGTGGCGTGCCCCGTTTTGCACCATCCAGCGTGCCACTTCGACACCGAGACCCCGCAGGCCGCCGACGATGAGATAGCTGGCGTCGGCCCGCAGCGGGGCCGCCCCACCCTGCGCGGCGTCGGCGGCGAAGGGGGCGAGGCGGGCCACGAGCCTCTCGCCCCCGCGCAGGGCGATCTGGTCTTCGCCGTCGCCGAGCGCGATCTGACCGGCGAGCAGGGCGGCGTCGGGCGCCTCGCCGGGCGGCAGATCGACGAGGCCGCCCCAGAGCTCGGGGTGCTCTTGCGAGAGCGAGCGGCCCAAGCCCCAGAGCGGCGCCTGCGTCGCGAGCACCGGCGTGCCGCCCGCGGGCTGCGCGCCCCGGGTGACGAGCCAGTGCGCGGGCCGGCCCTTCGACTCGCGGAGCACGGCCTGCGTCCACCAGAGCGCGCTGCGCGACGCGGCCTCGTGCGCCCGGCGCGCCGCCTCGACCGTAAGTGCGTCGTCGACGTCGAGCGACCAGAGGTGCGCGACGCCGTCGAGCCCTTCGGCGAGCTCGCGGGCGAGGCGGGCGTAGTGCTCCTGGTTGTGGCGATCGAGCTCGACGGCCCCGCCTTCGCGGCGGTAGCTCGCGCCGGCCCGGGCCGTGACCACGTCGGCGCCGAGCCCGCGCAGCTCGGCCGCGAGGGCGTCGCCGGCGCCGCGTCCGTCGGCGAAGACCAGCCAGCGCGCGCCGTCGAGGCGCATCGCCTTTCGTGCCACGAAGAGGTCGTGCTGTGTCACGGCGTCGCCGGCGCCCGGCGGCGGGAAGGCGACGGCCGTCTCGTCGAAGCCGGCCTCGGCGAGCAGCTTCGCCCACCGCGGGCGGTCGAGCAGGGGGCCCGAGCTGCGCAGATCGAGGTCGGTGAAGAGCCACCAGCCCTCGGTGAGGCCCATCGTCAGATCGCCGGCGCGCTCGCGGCGGGTGCCCTCCATCAAGAGGAGCAGGCCGCCGGGCCGCAAGAGCGAGGCGACGTAGGCCATCGTCTGCCGCAGGTCGGGCGTGGCGTGCAGCACGTTGGCGGCGACGATGACGTCGTAGCCGCCGCGCTCGAAGCCCTGCTCGGCCGGCGGGCGCCCGATGTCGAGCAGGCGGTAGTCGAAGAAGCCGTGGGCGCCGAACTTCTCTTTGGCGCGCGAGAGAAAGAGGCGCGAGACGTCGGTGAAGGTGTAGCGGGTGCGATCGGCCGGAAGCACCTCGGCGAGGTGGGCGGTCGTCGCGCCGGTGCCGCCGCCGATCTCGAGCACCTGTAGGGGCCGCGCGGCCGCCCAGCCCGAGGCCACCCGCTCGAGCGTGCGCCGGGCGGCCCGTTGCGCGTCGACCAAGAGGGGCGACTGCTCGTACATCTGCTCCATGCGCTCGGACGAGCCGCCGGGGAAGAGAATGGCCAGCGGGTCGGCCCGCCCGGTCAACACCTCGCCGAGGGCGCGGCCGCAGTCGGCCAGCACCTCGAGCCCGATGCGGTACTGCGGAAAGCGCTCGGCGAGCTCGCGTTGCCGCTCGGCCGCCGCCCCGCCGCCGAGCGGGCCGAGGCGAAAACCGCTGCCGGTAGCCTCGATCTTGCCCTCTTCGGTCGCGATCTCGAGCAGGCGCGAGAAGAGCCGGCGGTGGCGAGCGACGACGCCGAGGCGGGCCGCGAGCTCGCCTTCGCCGGCGTGGCTCGGCAGCTCGCCCCAGCCCAGGCCCTCGAGCGCCTCGGCGACGTAGTCGAAGCAGAGCCGATCGAGCTCTTGCGAGAACTCGTGCGCGGCCGCCGGCGGCGCTTCGACCCCAGAGCCCTCGGCCAGCGCGCTCGGCGAAGGCAGCGCGGCGCGGGGGGCGCGCTCCCATTCGATCTGGTGGAGCCAGGCGCGCCGCGCCGGCGCGAGCTGCCCCGCCCGGGCCTCGACGCGCCGCAGGCGCAGCCCTTCGACCTCGGCGATCGCCGCGCCGTCGGGGGCGAAGAGCGTCAGGTCGGCCGTCAGCACCGCGCCCGAGTCGGGGCGCAGGCGGGCGTGGGCGAAGGCCCGATCGCCGAGCGGGCGGCGGGCCGAGAGGCGGTCAATGGCGACGGGCACGAAGGCAGCGTCGTCGGCGCCGCTGACGAGCGTGGCGACGAGCTGAAAGCACGCGTCGAGCAGGCAGGGGTGGAGCCCGTAGCCCGCAACCTCGACGCCCTCGGGCGCGCGCACCTCGCCGAGGGCCTCGCCTTCGCCGGTGTGGGCCGCGACGAGGCCGCGGAAGGCCGGGCCGAGCTCGATGCCGCGTTCGGCGGCGAGCCGTGCGTTCTCGTCGGTCGGGTACGCCTTGGTGCAGCGCGCCTTGGCCTCGTCGAGCGAGGCGGGCGCCGCGCCCGGGCTCGAGCGCGGGCGAAGGGTGGCGCGGGCGTGGCGCTTCCAGTCGTCGCCTTCGAGGCCGTAGACCTCGATCTGGCCCGCGGGCTCGACGACGGTTTGCACGACGCGCAGCCCTTCACTCGGTAGCGAAAGCAGATCGTAGAGCTCGAGCGAGACGAGCTCGGCGCCGGCCTTGCCCCCGAAGTCGGCGGCGGCGCGCATGGCCTCGACGATGGCGGCGGCTGGGGCCACGACGTCGCCGAAGACGCGGTGGTCACCAAGGTAGGCGGGCTCGCGGGCGCCGAGGCTGGCCTCGAAGATGGTGTCTTTGCTCTTGGCCGTGCGCACGCGGCGGCCGAGCAGCGGGTGCTCGGCGGCACTGGCGGGCGCGCCCTCGGGGCGCAGCTCGGGCAGGTAGGGGCGGCGGTCGAAGGCGTAGGTCGGCAAGCGCACGCGCCCGGGCGAGAGGCCCTCGTAGAGGGCGGCCCAGTTCAGATCGGCGCCGCGGGCGTAGAGCTCGCCGACACTGCCCAGAAACTGTTCGGCCTCGTCGCGGTCGGCCTTGAGCGACGGGCACCAGGTGGCATCATTGGCGGGCACGACGCGCGCGCCGATGCCGCAGAGCTGCGCCCCCGGGCCGATCTCGACGAAGGCGTCGCAGCCGAGCCGGCGCAGGGTCTCGAGGCCGCGGGCGAAGCGCACGGGCTGGCGGGCGTGGCGGGGCCAGTAGTCGGCCCAGTCGACGCCCTCGGCGAAGAGCTCGCCCGTGAGGTTCATGACGAGGGGCAGCCCGGGCGAGCGGTGCGGGGCCCGCGCCGCGGCGGCACGCAGCCCGGAGAGCATCGGATCGAGCAGCGGCGAGTGGAAGGCGTGCGAGGTGCGCAGCGCGCGCGTCTTCACGCCGCGAGCCTGGAACTCGGCCTCGAGCCGGGCGATCACCTCGCGGCGCCCCGAGATGACGGTCTCGGTGGGGCCGTTGATGGCCGCGAGGGCGACGTCGCGGGCGTGCGGCGCGACCGCCTCGACGACCGAGGCCTCGTCGGCGAAGACGGCGAGCATCGAGCCCTCGCGGGGCAGGGCGTCCATGAGGCGCGCGCGCTCGACCACCAGCGCCATCGCCTCGGCCGGCTCGAAGACGCCGGCGACGCAGGCGGCCGCGTACTCGCCGACGCTGTGGCCCATCAGGGCGACGGGCTCGACCCCGACCGAGCGCCAGAGCTCGGCGAGCGCGTACTCGAGCGCGAAGAGGGCGGGCTGGGCGTTGCCCGTCCGTTCGAGATCGTCGCCCCGGAACATCACGTCGAGCAACCACCCGCCCGCCGCCTCGTTGCAGGCGTCGAGGGCGCGCTGGAACGCAGGGTATGTCTCGTAGAGGCGGCGGCCCATGCCCGCGCGCTGCGAGCCCTGGCCCGAGAAGAGGAAGGCGACGCGGGGCGCCTCGGCGAAGGGGCGTCCGGGGCGCGCCTCGCGCAGGCGCTTGGCCAGGGCGGGGGCCGAGTCGCCGACGACCGCGACGCGGCGCGCGTAGTGCGAGCGGGCGGCGCCGGCGGTGAAGGCGAGATCGACGACGGGGGTGCCCCCGTGCTCGACCTCGCCGGCCAACGAGCCGAGGGCGGCGCCGAGCGAGGCCTCGCTCTCGGCCGAGACGGGCAAGAGAACGGCGCGGCCGGCGGGCGGCGCGGGGCGCGGCTTCGCCGGCGGCGGCTCGCCGACGATGACGTGGGCGTTGGTGCCGCTCAGGCCGAACGAGCTGACGCCGGCGTAGCGGGGGCGGCCCTCGGCCCAGGGCATCGTCGCGGCGGGGATGTCGAGCGCGGTGCCGCCGAGATCGATGCGCGGGTTGAGCGAGCGCTGGTGCAGGTTGCCGGGCACGGCGCCGTGCTTCACCGAGAGAATGGCCTTGATGAGGCCGGCGACGCCGGCGGCGCCCTCGAGGTGGCCGAGGTTGGTCTTGGCGGCGCTGACGAGGCAGCGGCTGCCGTCGGGCCGGGGCCGGCCGTAGGTCTGCTTGAGCGCCTCGATCTCGATGGGATCGCCGAGGGGGGTGCCGGTGCCGTGCGCCTCGACGTAGCCGACGTCGGCGGCGCTCAGGGAGGCGTCGTTCAGGGCGGCCTCGATCGCATCTTTCTGGGCGACCATGTTGGGCGCGGTCAGGCCGTTGCTCCGGCCGTCTTGGTTGACGGCGGTACCGCGAATCACGGCGACGACGGGGTCGCCGTCGGCGAGCGCGTCGGCGAGGCGCTTGAGCACGAGCACGCCGCAGCCCTCGCCGCGCACGTAGCCGTTGGCGGCCGCGTCGAAGGTGCGGCAGCGCCCGTCGGGCGAGAGCACGCCGAGGCGCGACATGATGACGAGCGCCTTGGGCGACAAGATGAGGTTGACGCCGCCGGCGAGGGCGAGCTTCGACTCGCCGGTGCGCAGGCTCTGGCAGGCGAGGTGCACCGCCACGAGCGACGACGAGCACGCGGTGTCGACGGGCAGGCTCGGGCCCCGCAGGTCGAGCAGGTACGAGATGCGGCCCGTCGCGATGCTGTCGGCGGCGGCCGTCGTGGTGTAGAGGTCGGGGGTGGCGACGCGCGCGAGCAGGGTCTGCAGGTGGTCGCCGTTGCAGATGCCCATGAAGACGCCCGTCTTCGTGCCCGCGAGCGACGAGGGCGCGACGCCCGCGTTCTCGATCGCCTCGTGGGCGACCTCGAGCAAGAGGCGCTGCTGCGGGTCCATCGAGGCGGCTTCGCGCGGCGAGATGCCGAAGAAGAGCGGGTCGAAGTCGTAAACGTTGGGCAAGAAGCTGCCCCAGCGCACGTTGGTCTTGCCCGGCTTGCTCGGGTCGGGGTCGTAGTACGCGTCGACGTCCCAGCGCTCGCGGGGCACCTCGGTGACGGCGTCGACGCCGTCGCGCAAGAGGCGCCAGTAGGCCTCGGGCGTGCTACCCCCTCCGGGGAAGCGGCAGCCGATGCCGACCACGGCGACGGGCTCGTGCACCGCGCGCTCGGCGGCTTCGAGGCGTGCCTGCATCTGCTGCAGGGCGATGAGGGCTTGCTTGACGGGGCTGAGGGGCGCGGTGGTCATGGGGCGGTCTTCATGCCGAGGGCGGCGAGCTGCGTGAGCAGGGCGGCCTCGGCCTGCTCGTCGGTCATGGCCTCGACGGCGGGCGCGGCGGTGGCTGCGGCGGCGGGCGGGGCGGGGGCGAGGGCGGGGGCGGGCGCGGGGGCCGGGGCCGCTTGCTCGAGGTGAGTGAGCAGGTGCGCCGCGAGGGCGGCCACGCTCGGGTGGGCATAGAGAAGAATCGCCGGCAGCGTCAGGCCCAGGCTGCCCTCGAGCCGGTTGCGGATCTCGAGCGCCATCAGCGAGTCGACGCCCATCGTGTTGAAGGCCTTCTGGCGCTGCACGCGCGAGGGCGGCATCCGCAGCACGCGGCCGACCTGCTCGCTCAGGTGCTTCTCGAGCAGTCCCTTTCGCAGGGGCGCCGGCGCCGCGAGCAGCTCGTCGCGCAGGGCGGCGTGGGCCGCGGGCGCCGAGCCCGCCTCGTCGCGGAGGCGCGCGAAGAGCGGCGTGCGGGCGGCGGCCGGGTAGAACTCGGCCCATTGGCGCAGGTCGAACGAGAGCAGGCCGATCTGCGGCGGGGCCTCGGCCGCGAGCAGGCGCCCGAGGGCGGCCAGGCCGAGCTCGGGCGTCAGGCTCGCCGCGCCCCGGCCGGCCACGCGCTCGCCGCGCTTTTCGTCGGCGGCGGCGAGGCCGATCTCGGCCCAGGGCCCCCAGTTGATGGCGGTCGCGGGCAGGCCGGCCGCCCTTCGGTAGTGGGCCAGCGCGTCGAGAAAGGCGCTACCGGCCGCGTAGTTGCCCTGCCCGGGCGAGCCGAAGAGCGAGGCGACCGACGAGTAGAGGTGAAAGAAGTCGAGGCTTAGGTCGCGCGTCTCGCGGTGCAAGTTCCACGCGCCGGCGACCTTGGGCGCCATCACCTTGCGCAGCCGCTCGCCGTCGAGGTTGAGCAGCGTGGCGTCGTCGAGCACGACGGCGCAGTGGGCCACGCCCCGGAGCGGCGGCAGCTCGCGACGCACCTCGCCGAAGAGAGCCGAAACGGCAGCCCGGTCGGTGACGTCGCAGGCCCGCACGTGAACGCGTGCGCCGCGCTCTGCGATCGCGTCGATCACGGCGCGCGCCTCGGGCGAGGGCGGGCGGCGCGCGACCAGCACGAGATCGCGCGCGCCCTGCTCGGCCAGCCAGCGAGCGACGGTCAGGCCGATGCCCGTCAGCCCGCCCGTGATGAGATACGTGCCATCAGGCCTGACGGGCGCCTTCGGGCTCGCCGAGGGCGCGAGCGGCGCGCGGACGAGCCTCAGGGCCCAGCGCGACTCGCGCAGGGCAATCTCGGTCTCGTCGTCGGCGCCGATGAGCTCGTCGGCCAGGGCGCCGATGCCGGCCCGCGCCACGTCGATGCTGGTCGCGCGCAGCTCGGCGTGCTCATGCCGGAGCGTCGCGCCGAGCCCGAGCAGCGGCGCCTGCGCCAGGCCCCTGACCGCGTCGAGCTCGACCACCCGGCGCGCTTCGAAGGTGACCAGAAAGAGGCGCGGGGCCTGGCGGAAGCCCGCCTTCGAGACGGCGCGCACCCAGCGCGCCACCGCCTCGACGTCGGCCGCCGGTCGATCGTCGGCCAGGGCCTGCTCGGCGTCGGCGCTCGCGCCCGCCAGGTAGACGAGCGAGAGCGGCTGGTCTGGCGCGGGCAAGGCATGGGCGACAAGGTCGGCGCCCTCGGGCAGCGCGATCGCGCTCTGGCCGCGAGCCCCGAGCGCCGCGGCGAGCTCGGCGGCAGGGCCGCTCGCGCCGGCGACGAGCCAGGCCCCGGGCGCCGTACGGCGCTCGGTCCGGGGCGCCTCGACCCACTCGAGGCCGTAGGTCAGCGCGTCGATCGGGTCGGCCGGGGCGGCCCCGCGCGCGCCCTTCGCCCCGACGCCGTTGACCGGCTCGAGGTGCAGGCCCTCGACCTCGAGCAGCGCCCGCCCATCCTCGGCGAGGAGCACGATGTCGGCGAGGTAGCTGCCCGCCTTCTGGGCGGGGCGCACGCTCGCGTGGCTGTAGACCCGCTGGCCGGCGTGCACCGGCTCGTGAACGCGCAGGCGCTCAAGGCGAACGGGCAGGCAGGTGTCGCCCGCCGCGACGCTGAGGCCGGTGCCCGAGATCGGCCCGCCCATCGCCTGAAAGACGATGTCGAGAAAGGCCGGGTGCAGCGTGTAGCGCGACAGCATCGCGCTCACCGGCTCTTCGAGGCGAACCGTGGCGAGGCCTTCGGTGTCGTTGCACTCGAGGCGCTCGACGCCCCGGAAGAGCGGCCCGAGCTGAATGCCCAGGCTCGAGGTGAAGCGGTAGTAGGCCTCGCCCTCGACCCTGCGAGGGGCGCGCGCGCGAATCTCGGCGATCGGCAGGGGCGCCGGGGTCGTGACACGGCCCGCGCGAACCGTGCCACTCGCGTGGCGCGTCCAGGTGGGGCGGGCGCCGCCCTCGGCGTCGTAGAGCGTGGAGACGGTGAAGCTCGCCCGCTCGGCGTCGAGCACGGTCAGCGTGACCTGCGCTTCGCGGGCGCCGTCTTCGGGCAACGGTAGCACGCGCTCGAATACGACCTCTTCGAGGCTCACCTGACCGAAGATCTGCGCGCCCGCCGAGAGGGCGAGATCGACGTAAAGGGCGCCGGGCACGACGACCGAGCCGAGCACGCGGTGGTCGGTCAGGTAGGGCGCCGCCTCGAGGCTCAGCTCGACCGGCCAGACGTAGGTCTCACGCTCGGCGGCGACCGGCGTGCGCGCCCCGAGCAGATCGTGGCTGCCCGCCCGGGCGGTGCGCGCGCGCCCCTTGGCCGGGGTGAACTCGTAGCGCTCGCGCTGCCAGGCGTAGCCCGGCAGGCTCACGACGCGGCCGCCCGCCGGGTAGAGCGAGGCGAAGTCGACCGGGCGTCCGAGCTCGTAAAGCTCGCCCAGCGTGGACGCGAAGGCGCCCCGCTCTTCGTCGCGCCGCAGGGCGGGCAGCGCCGTCACTTCGGCCCCGCGCGCCCCGGCGATCTGGCCGATCGAGGGCAAGATGACGGGGTGGGGCGAGATCTCGACGAAGACGTCGTGCCCGTCGGCCATGGCCCGCTCGACGGCGGGCATCAGCCGCACCTGGTCGCGCAGGTTCTTGCCCCAGTAGGCGGGCACGAGCCGCTCGCCGTCGACGAGCTCGCCCGTGACGGTCGAGTACATCGGGACGGCGCCCGCCTTGGGCCGGATGCCGGCGAGCAGGCCGTGCA
>DASTPP010000088.1:0-45791 GCA_035762175.1 Polyangiaceae bacterium
CCGCGCCGGCGAGCGCCGCGCCGGCCGCGCCCCCGCCGCCGCCCGGCACGCCGCCGCCCGGCGCGCCGCCGCCCGCGACCGCAGGCGCCCCGGCGGAGGCGGGCGGGGCGCCCGAGCGCAAGCTGACCACGATCCCCACGACCCGGGGGCTGCCCGTCCTGGTGCGCGTCGCGATCTTTTTCCTCGAGCTCAAGTCGTTCGACGACGCGAAGGGCGAGTTCGAGGCCACGACCGACGTGCGCCTGCGCTGGACCGACCCCCGCCTGCGCTTCACCCCCGGCGAGGGAATGCCCGCCTTCCGAGAGTACCGCGGTTCGGCGGCCGAGGCGCAACTCGCCGGCCTCTGGACGCCGCACGAAGAGGTCACCAACCGCATCGAGGCCGCCCCGTACGTCGGGCGGCGCCTGCGCGTCTTCGCCAACGGCGAGGTCGAAACCATCACCCGGACGACGGCGAAGTACCGGGCGAAGGTCGACGCCGAGAAGTTCCCCTTCGACCGGCAGCGGCTCACGCTCGACGTCATCATTCGCGAAGAGACGACCGACGAGGTGCTGCTCGAGGTGCAACGCGACGACGTCGAGTTCAGCCGCGCGGCGAGCACCCTCGAGCTCGACGGGTGGACGCCCTCGCTCGTGACCCTGAAGACGAACACCGTCGCCGGCTGGAACGGCGACCGGTACTCGGGCGCCACGGCCTCGCTCGCCGTCGACCGCGTGCCGTCGACGGCCTTCGCGCCCATCTTCATTCCCCTCATCGCGTCGCTGCTCATTCCGCTCTTGGCCATCTGGATGAACAAGGCGAACGACGACGGGTTCGAGATCGAGGCCTTCGAGCTCGCCAACGTCACGGTCGGCGGCCTCTTCTCGGTCATCGGCCTCAGCTTCGCCGTGTACTCTTCGTACGGCGTCATCTCGCAGGGCGACAACACCGTCAGCCGGCTCTTCGGGCTCAACTACGTCACGCTGGCCGCGTCGCTGGGCGTGGTCATTCTCTTCTTCCGCTTCAACGTGCCGCGGCGGCTCTTCGGCCCCTACGTCCAAGAAGAGCTCTTCGAGTTCCTGCTCTGGGCCCTGCCGGTCCTCGCGCTCGGCGCGAGCATCGCGTTCGTCTTGGTCGCCGCGGCCTGATGGATGGCCCGCGCGCCCGGCGCGAGCATCGCGTTCGTCTCGGTCGCCGCGGCCCGACGGCCCGCGCCGGCCGCCGGCCCGGTGGCGGCAGCGGGCCGCCGCGACCCGACTCGCTCAACCTCATCGCCGCCCAGCGCCCCCCCACCCGCGGTTCCGGCGCTCGGGCCGCGGCGCTGCGGGCGAAGTGAGTCGGGAGGCGCCGCGGTCGAGGTGCTAGGCTCGACCCGTGCTCACCCTCGACTTGGCCCCGGCCGTGGCGCGCGCAGGCTTGCGCGTGCCGGCGGCGTTCGAGCGGGCGGCCGAGGTGCTCGTCGCGGTGATGCTGGTCGGCCTCGGGGCGTGGCACTTCGTACGCCGCGGCGCTTCGGGCCCCGCGGCGCCCCCGAGGGCCGCCGCCGTCGCGCGTCCGATCGTGGTCGGCGTCGTACACGGCCTGGCGGGCTCGGCGGGCATCGCGGTGTTGGTGGCCACGACGATCGGCTCGAGGCCCTGGGCGCTCGGCTACCTCGCCCTCTTTGGCGTCGGCACGGTGCTCGGCATGGTTGCGCTCACCGCCGCCTTGGCCTGGCCCATGGGCCGGGCGGCGAGCTGGCGGTGGGGCGGGGGCGGCCGGGCGACGCGCGCGGCGGCGCTGGCGAGCGTGGCGCTGGGGGCCCTGCTGCTTCGGCGGCAATTCGCGGGCGAGCGTTGACGGCGGCGCGCGCGCCGGCGCGCCGCCGGGCGCCTCGTCACGCGCCCCCGAGCGCGACGTCCCAATAGATGGCGTTGCCGGCGGCGTCGGCGCCGAGCAGGCCGCGGTGCGCCGGGTGCCAGGCGAGGGCCGTCACCTCGTCCTCGAGGAAGGCGAAGCGCACCGGCTTCGGCCCGCGTCGGGGCTCCCAGACGAGGACGGACGTGTCTTGCGAGCCGCTCGCCAGCACCGCCCGGCTCGGGCCGAAGGCGAGGCGCGTGCAGACCCCCGAGTGGGCCGCAAGTTGAAGGGGGCGGCTGCGCTCGGGGCCCTTGCCGGAGAAGTCCCAGACGGTGACGGTGGCGTCGCCCGCGGTCGCCAGCAGGCTCGAGCGGGCGTCCCAGGCGAGCGCCCGAGGCTTGAAGGGGTAGCCGGTCATCTCCGAATCGCGGCCGGTCGCGAGACGCCAGAAGTGCACCGAGCAGTCTTGGCTGCCGCAGGCGATGACCTTGCCGTCGGGGCTCCAGGCGAGCGAGATGAGCGAGCCCTGCCAAGGCAGGTGTCGCGGGGCCGCGCCTTGGGCGAACGACCAGATGTGCACGCCGCCGTAGCACGAGGCGGCGAGTGCCGCGCCGTCGCCGCGCCAGGCGAGGCCGGTGACGGTGCTCGCCAGCGGCCCGGCCTCGACCAGGGGCTCGCCCCCGCGGCCCCAGACCCGTACGAAGCGCCCCGAAGCGGTGGCGAGCCGATCGCCCGCCGGCGCCCACGCGACGTGCTCGACCCAGGGGCCGCCGCCGGGCAGCTCGCGCCAGAGCTCGCCCGAAGCGTGCCAGACCTTCGCCCGCTCGCCCTGGCCGCCGGTGGCGACGAGCTCGCCGTCGGGCGCCCACCCGAGCGCGAGAACGCCGCCCGGGTGGGCGTCGGCCCGGAAGGCTTCGCGGCCCGTCTCGGCGTCGACGACGAGCAACGCGCCCGCGCCGCCGGTGCCGATCGCCGCCCGGGCGCCGTCGCGCGATAGGGCGGCGGCCGCGACGTAGTCGCCCGCGTCGAGGCGCCAGCGGGGCCTGAGCTCGGTCTTGGCGGGCGGGGCGGCGCCCGCGTCGGTCAGGCCAGGCACCGCTCGAACCCCCGCGTGAGCGCCTCGCGGTCGAGGTTGCGGCCGATGAAGACGAGGTCGCTCGCGCGCGCCTCGGCCCCCCACGACTGGCCTTCGCGGCCGTCGAAGAGCATGTGCACGCCCTGGAAGACGAACCGGTTGGGCGAGCCGCGCAGGTTGAGAATGCCCTTCATGCGGAAGATGTCGGCGCCCTGCTCGCGCAGCAGCTTCGAGAGCCACGCGTTCAGCCGCTCGCCGTCGACCTCGCCCTCGAGGTGGATGCCCACCGAGCGGACGGTGGCGTCGTGCGCGTGGGCGGCGGCGAACGCGCGCTCGGCGGCCGGGGCGACGGGGCGGCCGTCGCGCTCGAGGCGCAGCCGGAACTCGGCCGGCAAGTGCTGCGTGTACAGCCCGACGCGGCCCGCCTTCGGCGCGACGAGCCGGAAGCGCTTGGCCCCGGCGCCCTCGAGCCGCAGGACGTGCGGGGCGGCGGCGCCGACGGCCACCGTGCCCCCCTCGTCGGTTTCGGTCGCCGGCGCCGACCAGGCCCGCGCCGCCCGCTCGGCCGGGTCTCGCTCGCCCGCGGCTTCGCCCGGCTCGAGGAAGAGCGCCGCGAGGGCCATGGTCTCGTCGGGGCCCTCGTCGAGCGCGAGCTCGTACGCGCCCTCGTCGAGGTCGAACGTGCCCGCCCACTCGAACGGGTACTCGGGCTCGAGGAAGGTCGGCTTCGTCGCGAGCGCCCGCCCCAGGTCGAAGCCGCCGACGTCGAGCACCTCGGCGAGGGGCACGTCGGCGCCCGTGGCGCGCAAGACCTTGGCCATCGCGTTCATGCCCCGCACGCGCCGCTCGAGCGCGTCGAGCTCGCCGGCCGCCGCCAGGTCGGCCTTGTTCAGCACGAGCACGTCGGCGAAGGCGATCTGCTCTTTGCACTCGGCCGAGTCTTCGAGGTGCAGGGCGACGTGCTTGGCGTCGACCAGCGTGACGATGCCGTCGAGCGCGTAGAGCTCGCGCACCTCGTCGTCGACGAAGAACGTCTGCGCCACCGGGCCCGGGTCGGCCAGGCCCGTGGTCTCGACGACGACCCGGTCGAACTTGTCGCGCCGCCGCCCGAGCGCGCCCAAGATGCGGATGAGGTCGCCGCGCACGGTGCAGCAGATGCACCCGTTGTTCATCTCAAACACTTCTTCGTCGGCGTTGATGACGAGCGCCTGGTCGATGCCGATCTCGCCGAACTCGTTCTCGATGACGGCGATGCGCTGGCCGTGGCCCTCGGTCAAGATGCGGTTGAGCAGCGTGGTCTTGCCCGCGCCGAGAAAGCCGGTCAGGACGGTGACGGGGATCTTCTTCATGGTCGCCTCGCGCCCGAGGGGGGGAAGGGGGTCGTGCATCGCCGGCGCGGCCCGCGCCGGGGTCGGGTCAGTCGAGCGCGTCGAGCGTCAGCACCACGCGCCGGCCCCAGAAGGGCGGCGACCGGTGCACGGCGCCGTGGCCCTCGTTGCCGGGCCAGGCCTCGCCTTTCAGCAGCACGAGGTCGAAGGGGGCGGCGCGCCAGACCTTCGCGCCCTCGCGCAGCAGCCCCGACGCCTCGTCGGGCAGGCCGCCCGCCGCGTGGCCGAGCCGGGAGCGGTCGACGTCGCCGCCGTCGAGCCACTCGGTGCCCGGGCCGGCGTAGGCGCAGACGAGCCGCACCGCCACCCGGTCGACGTGAAAGCGCGGGCACATCGGCTCGCCGCCCGAACGCACGCGGACGCCGACCGCCGGGGCGCCCGTCAGCGCGGCGAAGATCTCGACGAGCTCGCGCACGTCGTCGAGCCAGGCGCCCGGGCCCTCGGCGCCTTCGCCCGGCGCGAGCAGGTCGCCGAGCGCCGGCGCGTCGGCGGCGACCACGAGGCGCCGCTCGGCGTCGCGCGGCAGGAGCGCCGAATCGACGAAGCGTTCGACGATCGGGTCGGCGCGGCGGCGCAACAGGCACGCGCCGACCCCCTCGTCATAGAGGGCGGCGAGGTCGGCGATCGCCTCGACGCTGGCGGTCGTACGGGCCAGGCCGACGAGGCGCGCGGCGGCCGAGGGGGGGCGGCGGGGGGCGAGGCCGGGGAGTGCGTCGTCCGGGTTCATATGCAACACAATTGCATAAGCATTTTGGTTGCGCTAGAGGTTGCGAGGTGGTTGGCCGATGCCCCCTGCTGCGGTGGCCGTCCGTCTTGGCCCTGGGCAGCGCACCGGTCGCCCTCGCCGCCTGCGCCCGGGGCGCCCCTCCGCCGGCCGCGCCCGGGCCCGCGAGCGCGGCGCGCGTCCGCATGGGGCAGCGAACGCCTTCGTCGGCTCGGTCGGCGGCGGGGGCATGGTTCGGGGTCGACGACATGGCCTGAAGGCGAGGCGCCGGGGGCCGCCAAGTCGTCACCGGCGCGCGTCTAGCCACCTCGCGCGCGGCCGTTGCGACCAACGCCCCGCCGGCGCCGCGCGTAGAAAGTCGTCGCGCGCCGCGGCGAGCGCGCGGAAGGGGCCCGACGAGGCGGCGGCGTCCCAGAAGGTGGCGTCTTCGTGGGCCATCGCGAACGACAAGGCGCGCGCGACGGCGTCGGCCGCCGCGTGCACCCAAGGGGCGAAGCGCGGCACGAAGTAGCGGTCGTAGGCGCGGGCGGTCTCGTCCCGGCCCCGGGAGAGGGCGCGCAGGCGCTCGTCACGTTCGGTCACGGCGACGCGCCCTCGCGGCGAGGGCGGGCGCGGCAGGTCGGCCGTCGCACGGTGTCAGCCCCGCGAGATCTTCGCTTCGGTGAACTCGACGTGCCGGCGCGCGACGGGGTCGTACTTCTTGATCTTGAGCTTCTCGCTCATCGTGCGCTTGTTCTTCGAGGTGTAATAGCAGTAGCCGGTGCCGGCTGACGAGACGAGCTTGATCTTGTCGCGCATGGGGGGTCGTACCTTCACGCGCCGGGCGGTCGGCGTGGGCGTGGGGGCGCCCGGGCGGGGGCGCGGGGCCGCCGCCGCGCTTGCCGCGGCCGCGCCGCGCGCGTCAGGGGGTGCCCTCTCGGGGCGGAAAGAGCATCGACGCCGGAGGGCGTCGGCGCATGCGTTCGATACCAACCGCGGCGAGTAAACGCAACTCAATTGCGACTGCCCGCCGCGGCGTCTCCGCCCACATGAGTGCGTTGTGCAATTGCAATAGAATTGCGTTTGCCGACCGTAGCGTCCGTAGTACAAGCCGCGCCATGAGCGCACGACGTAGGTTCACGCTGGCTCTCGCGGCGGCCATGGGCTTGGGTTGCGGGGGGGGCGAGTCCGCCGAGCCGTGGCGGCTGCCGGCCCCGAGCCCCGTCGCGCCGAGCCAGGCGCCGCCGCCCGCGCGACCCGCCTGGCGCGTCCTTGCGCGCGACGAGGCGGGGGCCCTTCTCGCGGTCGGCGGCACGTCCGAGCGCGACGTGTGGGCCGTCGGCGCCGACAAGGGGGCGGGGCCCTCGGTGCTGCACTTCGACGGCGCGTCGTGGCGCCGGCTCGACAGCGGGCACCGGGGCGACCTCTGGTGGGTGCATGCCGCCGCCGACGGGCGAGTCTACGTTGCCGGCGCGGGCGGGGCGGTGCTGCGCTACGCCGGGGGGCGCTTCGAGCGCCTGCCGACGCCCGGGCTCGGCAAGCAGACCGCGTTCGGGGTGTGGGCGAGCGCCGACGGCGGCGAGGTGTGGGCCGTCGGCGGGGCGGCCGGCCGCGACGGGTTCGTCTGGCGTCGCCGGGGCGAGGGGCCCTTCGAGGCGGTTTCGCTGCCGCGCACGGTGCCGCGCCGCGGCGACGGCGAACTGCCCGCGCTGCTCAAGGTCTGGGGCGACGGCGCGGGCGACGTGTGGGTCGTCGGCGACCGCGGCACCGTGTTGCGCAGCCGCGGCGGCGGCCCGCTCGAGGTGCAGGCGACCGGCACCGACGAGCGGCTGTTCACGGCGCATGGCGCGGGCGGCGACCTGGTCGCCGTCGGGGGCACGGGGCGTGGCGTCGTGCTCGAGGGGGCCGGCCCCTTCGTCGAGCGCGCGCCCGAGGCCACGCCCTTGCTGCAAGGGGTGCACGTGTCGGCCGACGGCGAGGCCTGGGCGGTGGGCCAGCGCGGCTCCGTGCTGCGCCGGGCGGCGGGCGGGGGCTGGGCGCCCATCGACCACGGACTCGACCTGTCGCAGGTCGAGTCACTGCACGCAGTCTGGCGCGATCCGAAGGGCGGCGTCTGGGCCGTGGGCGGCAACGTCCTCTCGCCCCGCCTCGACGGCGGCGTCGTCGTTCACTTCGGCGGCGACGTGCCCTCGCCGGGCGCCGCGCCGGCCGCGCCCGAGCCGCCGCTGGTCTGCCCCGACGCGCTCGCGCCCGGCCAATCGGTCGCGCGCGCGTGGAACGAGCAGGCGCTCGCGGCGATCCGTCGCGACCTGCCACGCCCCGGCGTGCACGCCCGCAACCTGTTCCACCTCTCGGCCGCCCTGTGGGACGCCTGGGCCGCCTTCGAGCCCGGCGCCGTGGGCTATCTCGCGCGCGAGAAGGTCGGCCCCGTCGACGACGCCGAGGGGGTCCGGCGCGAGGCGCTCAGCTACGCCGCGCTGCGCGTGCTGAGCCACCGCTACCGCGGCGCGGTCGGGGGCGTGCCGTCGGCCGCGTGCTTCGAGGCGGCGATGCGCGCGCTCGGCTACGACCCCGACGACGCGTCCGAGGGCGGCGCGCCGGGGCGCGCCCTCGGCAACCGCATCGGGCGCGCCTATATCGAGGCGTACGCCGGCGACGGCGCCAACGAGGCGGCCGACTACGCCGACACGACGGGCTTCGCCGCCGCGAACCCGCCGCTCGCGGTCGACGAGCCCGGCGCGGGTCTGGTCGACCTCGGCCGGTGGCAGCCCTTGAACCTCTCGGTCGCCGCCACCCAGAACGGCATCGTGCTGCCGGCGGGCGTGCAGAGTTACATCGGGGCCCACTGGGGCGGGGTGATACCGTTCGCGCTCGCGCGGCCCGCCCCCGGCGCCCTTTACGTCGACCCGGGGCCCGGCCCGGGCGGCGACCCGTCGGCCTTGCGCGACTGGGCCCTCGAGGTGCTTCTGCGCACGAGCCAGCTCGACGAGGCGTCGGGCGACACGATCGACGCCTCGCCCCGCGCCCTGGGCGGCAACTCGCTCGGCGCCGACGACGGCGCGGGCTACGCGCACAACCCCGTCACCGGCGCGCCCTACGCGCCCGCGCCGGTGCCCGTCGGCGACTTCGGGCGCGTGCTGGCCGAGCACTGGGCCGACGGACCCAAGTCCGAGACGCCCCCCGGCCACTGGAACGTCATCGCCAACCGCGTCGCCGACGACCCCGCCTTCGAGCGTAGGCTCTTCGGCGAGGGCGCGCCCCTCGACCCGCTCGCCTGGGACGTCGCGCTCTACTTCGCCCTCAACGGGGCGCTGCACGACGCCGCCGTCGCGGCCTGGGAGGTCAAGCGGCGCGACGCGGCGGCGCGGCCCATCAGCATCCTCCGCCACCTCGCCGAGCGGGGGCAGTCGTCCGACCCGGCGCTGCCGCGCTACGCGCTCGACGGCCTGCCGCTCGTCGAGGGGCTGGTCGAGCTCGTCACCGAGGCGAGCGTCGCGGGCGGGCGGCACGGGCACCTCGCGCACTTCGTCGGCGAGCTCGCGGTGCGCTCGTGGCGCGGCGAGCCGGGCGACCGCGCGCGGGGCATCGGCGGCGTCGGCTGGGTGCGGGCGCTCGACTGGCTGCCCTACCAGCGGCGCTCGTTCGTGACGCCGGCCTTCCCGGGGTTCGTGTCGGGGCACAGCACGTTCAGCCGCGCGGCCGCCGAGGTGCTGGCGGCGCTCACGGGCAGCCCCTACTTCCCGGGCGGGTTCGCCGAGTTCGTCGCCGACCGCGACGCCTACCTCACGTTCGAGCGCGGCCCCTCGCAGCCCGTCCGCCTGCAGTGGGCCTCGTACTACGACGCCGCCGACCAGGCGGGTCAGTCGCGCATCTGGGGCGGCATTCACATCACCCCCGACGACCACGCCGGCCGGCGCGTCGGGCACCGCGTCGGGCTCGCCGCGGTCGAGAAGGCGCGCGCCTTCTTCGGGCCCGGCGCCGCTCGATGACCGCGCGCCGTGGCGACCGGCGCGTCGCCCGAGCAAGCGACCCACCTCCGGAGGCTCCCATCATGGCAACGTTGTCGCGCGCTTCGCTCGTCGCGAGCGCCTTGTTCGTTCTCTGCGCGGCCGCCTGCGGCGACGCGTCCGACGCCCCGCCCGTCGCCCTCGGCCCGCCCGCGGCCGGGGCCGCGGGGGCGCCGCCCGATAGCGATCGCGGTGGCGCGGCCGGCGCGCCTTCGGCCGGCGGGGCGGGTGCGGCCGCCGGCCCGCCGGGCGGCGCCGGCGCGGGCGGGGCCGCGGGCGCGAGCCCGGCGGGGGTCGTCGACGTGTTCGCAGGCAACACGGCGACGGGCTGGGCCGACGGCTTCGGCGTCGCGGCGCGCTTCAACGGGCCCGCCGGCGGCGCCCTCTCGGCCGACGGCTCGACCCTCTATATCGCCGACACGTTCAACTCGGCGCTGCGCCGGGTCGACCTCGCGACCGGCCGGGTGACCACGGTGGCGGGCCGGCCTTTCGTGCAGGCAACGGCCGACGGGGTGGGCGCCGCCGCGCGCTTCTCGACGCCGCGCGCCGTCGCGATGGCGCCCGACGGCGCTTCGCTCTACGTCGCCGATGGGCCGACGATCCGCCGCGTCGGCCTCGCCGACTACGCCGTGACCACGGTCGCCGGCACGCCCGGCCAGGCCGGCTACGCCGACGGCGTCGGCGACGGCGTGCGCCTCGGGTTTTTGCTGCACGACTTCGCGTTCTCCGAAGACGGCGCCACGCTCTACGTGGCCGACCGGAGCAACCGCGTCGTGCGCACGTTCTCGCCGGCGACCGGCGAGGTGCGCACCCTGGTCGGCGCGCCCTACGCGGGGGCCGCCCAGCACGCCGACGGCGTCGGCGCCGCGGCGCGCTTCAGCGGCCTCGGCGCGCTCGCCCGCGTCGGCGGCGCGCTCTACGCGGCCGACACCTTCAACCACGTTCTGCGCCGCATCGATCTCACGTCGCTCGAGGTGACGACCGTGGCCGGCGCGCCCGGCCAGCCCGGCCTCGACGACGGCCCGGCCGAAGGCGCCCGCTTCGACACGCCGCAGGGGCTCGTCGCGCGCGGCGGCTTTCTCTACTCGACGAGCTTCGACGGCGTCTTGCGCCGGGTCTCGCTCGCCGACCACTCGGTCGCCACCATCCTCGGCGACGCGACCGACCCCCGCGCCATCGACGGCGCCGGCGCCGATGCCCGCCTCGGTCTCGCCTTCGCCCCGCCCCTCGCTCACCCGACGGAGAACGCCCTCTTCTACCAAGACCGCAGCGCGAGCAGCGTACGCCGCATCGACCTCGGCGCCGCCAGCGTGACCACGGTCGTCGGCGCCAGAGACCCGCAGGCGACGCGCGATGGCACGCTCGCCGAGGCGCGCTTCGACGCCCCCGCGGGGCTCGCCGCGACCGCCGACGGGGCGACGTGGTACGTCGCCGACGAGGCGGCCCACGTCGTGCGCCGCGTCGACGCCGCCGCGGGCGCGGTCGGCACGCTCGCGGGGCAGCCCGGCGAGCCCGGTGCCCTCGACGGCCCCTTCGACGCCGCCCGCTTCGACGCGCCCGCCGCGCTCGCCCTCGACGAGGCCGCCGGGCGCCTCTACGTGCTCGACGGCGGCAACCTCTGCCTGCGCGCGATCGACCTCGGCGCCGGCACGGTGGTCACGCTCGCGGGGCGGCCCGGGGTGAAGGGGGCCGACGACGGCCCGGCCGACCAGGCCACGTTCGCCGGCCCCCGCGGCCTCGCGCTCGACGCGGCCGGCGCCCGCCTCTTCGTCACCGACGTCGGCGCCGCCGGCGGCAGCCTGCCCGAGGCGCGCGCCACGGTGCGCATCGTCGACCTCGCGGCGCGCACCGTCGGCACCCTCGTCGGCGCCGCCCCCGCCACCCCGCCCGTCGGCGGCGCGTTCGCCGAAGCGCGGCTCAGCTCGCCCTCGGCCCTCGCCTTCGACCCCGCCGGCCAGCGCCTCTTCGTCGCCGAGGCCGGGCGCAGCACCCTGCACGTCGTCGACCTCGCCGCCGGCACGGTCGCGACGCTCGCGGGCCGCGACGACGAGAACGGCCCGGGCGACGGCCCCTTCGCCGACGCGCGCTTCGACGCGCCCGGCGGCCTCGCCTGGAGCGGCGCCGAGGCGGCGCTCTACGTGACCGACCTGAGCACCGTCCGCCGGCTCGACTTCGCGTCGCAGACCGTGAGCACCTGGCTCGGCGATCCGACGCGGCGCGGCGGCCTCGTGCCCGGCGTGCCCGCCTCGTTCGCCGACGCGACGCTCTACTTCCCGGGAGCCCCGGTCATCGCCGGCGGCGCCCTGGGCTTCGTGTCCGAGCACGCCGTCTACCGGGCGCGCCCGCCCACGGGGGTCGAGCGATGACCGCGCCCTCGTTCGTTCGTGGCGCGCTCGCCGCGTTCTTGGCGTTCGCCGCGTGCGATGCCGACGAACCGACGCGCTCGTGGCCCCCGGCGGCCGCGGGCGGCGGGGGGGCGACCCAGACGAGCGGCGCGGGCGGCGCGGGCGGCGCCCCCGGTGGCGACGGCGGGGCACCGGCCGACGCGGCCGGGGCGGCCGGGACGGGCGGTGCGGCCGGCGCGGCGGGGCAGGGGGTGGGCGGGGGCGGCGCCGGGGGCGCGGCCGGCAACTTCCCCCTGCGCGTCGGCACCGGCGTGCCCGGCACGTTCGAGCCCCACGAAGACGGCGCCGTGCTGCTCCTGCAGCGGGGCTGCCAGGGCTCGCAACACGTCTTCACCTCGCTGCTCGCCGAGGGCGCGCGCGGGCCCTCGGGGCGCGTCGAGATCGGTGTCTATCGTGCCGACGACGGCGCGCTCGTCTCGGTGCCGCTCGACGTCCGCCTGCCGTTCGAGCCCGACCCGTCGTCGGGCACCGCCCGCCGCATCACCGGCCTGACGCCCGTCATCGAAGCGCCCAGTGACGTGATCGAGCGCGAGGTCGAAGTCCGCGCCGCGCTCACCGACGACGAGGGGCGGCGGGCGAACGCCTCGATGCGGGGGCCGGTGCGCTGGGGCGTCGACAGCTGCGGGGCGCTCTGATGGCCGGCGCCCGTCAGGGGGGCGACGTCCGAGCGGGGGCGCCGGGCGCCGCGCCGCGCGAGCGCTTGAGCACCTGGCGGACGGTCTCGTAACAGACCCGCTCGGCGGCGTCGAGTTCGACGAGACGCTTCGCCAGCAACAGGAGCGTCCAACGCGTGCGGCCGGGCGGCGGCGGGCCGGCGGCGAGCGACAGCAAGAGCGCTTCGCCCGCGGCGTCGAGCGCGCGCTTGCGCGGGCGCCGGGGCCGCCGGCACTCGAGCGCCGCCAGCGGGCCCTCGGCCGCCGCGCGCTTGCGCAGGCGCCACAGCGTGATCGGCGCGAGGCCGAGCTCGGACGCGATCGCCGCGTCGCCGCGGCCCGCGTCGGCGAGGAGCAGCGCGCGCGGCGAGCGTCGTGCGCCCGGGGGCGCCCTCGCCCCGAGAGATGCGCTCGAGCCGCGCGCGCTCCTCGTCCGAGAGCTTGATGGCGTACCGCCTAAGCACGGCGCGACGACCCGACGTCCGGCGATACCCTGATGCCTCAATCACTCGCCCGGCCCGTCGTGCGCCCACGGCGGGAACGGGTCGTCGAGCGACGCCCAGGCCGCGGGGCCGCGCGCGAACTCGCCCTCGGTGAGGAGCGCCGCGTCGAGCCGGGCCCGCAGCGCGGCCTCGTCGAGGCCCGCCCCGATGAAGACGAGCTCTTGGCGCCGGTCGCCCCACGGCTCGCGCCAGTCGGCCCGGACCTGCGCCCGGGCCTCGGCGTCCGAAGGCCACTCGGACGGGTCGAGCGCGGCGTACCAAGCGCCCGCGCCCCCGCAGCTCGCCGCCCCGCCCGCCTGCGACCAGAGCCCCGCCGCGCCCATGCGCGAGGCGAGCCAGAAGAAGCCCTTCGAGCGCAGCACCCCCGCCCAGGGCGCGGGGTCTTGAAGCAACGACCAGAAGCGCGCCGGGTGGAAGGGCGCCCGCGCGCGGTAGACGAAGCTCGTCACGCCGTACTCGAGCGTCTCGGGCACCTCGGCGCCGCGCATCGCCCGCATCCAGCCCGGGGACGCCGCCGCCCGCTCGAAGTCGAAGCGGCCCGTGCCGAGCACCGCCCCGAGCGGCACCCGCCCCCGGTCGGCGCGCACGACGCTCGCGCCGGGGTTGAGGTGGCGCAGCATGGCCTCGAGCCGCGCGACGTCGCCCGGCGCGACCAGGTCGGCCTTCGAGACCACGAGCACGTCGGCGAACTCGACCTGCTCGACGAGCAGGTCGGCCACCGTGCGCTCGTCGCCCTCGCCGAGCGCCGCCTCGCGGGCGCGTAGCTCGTCTTCGCTCCGCCAGTCGGCGAGGAAGTTCTTCGCGTCGACCACCGTCACCATCGTGTCGAGCCGCGCCACGTCCGACAGGCTCGCCCCGCCCTCGTCGCGGAAGGTGAACGTCTCGGCCACCGGCATCGGCTCGGAGACGCCCGTCGACTCGATGAGCAGGTAGTCGAAGCGCCCCTCGCGCGCGAGCTTCGCCACCTCGACGAGCAGGTCTTCGCGCAGCGTGCAGCAGATGCAGCCGTTCTGCATCGCCACGAGCCGCTCGTCGACGCGCGACAGGCCCGCGCCCGCCGCCACGAGCCGCGCGTCGACGTTCACCTCGCTCATGTCGTTGACGATGACCGCCACCCGGCGGCCCTCGCGGTTGGCGAGCACGTGGTTCAAGAGCGTCGTCTTGCCCGCGCCGAGGAAGCCCGACAGGACGGTGACGGGCAGCCTCGGCCCCGCGATCGTTTGCATGGCCGTTGCTTATGCAATTGAGTTGCATGTAAGGCAAGCGAAACCTCGCCCGGGCGTGCGCCCCCTTCGCCCGACGGCCTTCCCCGGCTCCGCCCGCGCACCGCGGGGCGCCCGCCCCCCCGTCGCCGTTCTACGCTCGAACCCGAAGCCGACCGCCCGACTCTCACGACGGCCGAGCGTCTGCCTCGTCGGTCCCAGTCGACCGGGCGAGGGTCGCGAACCAAGCCCGCGGCCCGGCCAACGCGAGCTGCGAGAGCGTCCACGCCGCGAGGACGGCGGCGGCGGCCCACTCCGCCCAACGATGCTCGTGCGCCGCGAGGCCGTGCAGCGTCGGCGCCCCGGTCGGGTTCAACCCGTGCGTCACGAGGGCGGCCAGCGCCAGCGTCACGAGCGCGCGGGCGGTCGAACCGAGCGAGCGCGCCGGCAGCGGCGGGCCCAAGCCTCGCCCCGCGACCGCGCTGAAGACGAGGGCGGCCGGGAGGGAGAGCCCCTTATGAACGAACAAAGCCGTCAGCACCGTGGCGCCGGCGGCGCCGACCCGAGCGGCGGCGGCGGCGAGCGCGAGCGCGAGGGGAACGGCAAGCCAACCCGCCGTGCCGAGGGCACCGCCGGGCGCGGCCGCCTCGATGGCGACCGCGAGCCCGACGCCGACGGCATACGAGGGCAAGACGTGCGTCGCCCGCGGCGCCAGCCGCCCGAGCAGGAGGGACGCCCGGCGGGGCGGACGGCGGGGCGCCTCGCCCACGCGCCCGCCGCCGGCCGGCCCGAGCCAAGCGCCGCCGAGGGGCTCGAGGGCCGCGCGCACCAGCGTGAAGAAGGCGCCGAGCAGCGGCAGGGAGAGCGCGATCACGGGCAGCCACATCGTGACCGGGCGGGCCCCGACGCCGTCGGCGTCGCGTCCTCGGCGCGCCGACAACTCTCCGACGAGCAGGGCCAGGAGCAGCCACGGGCTCGTCTCGAGCAAGAGCGGCGCGAGCGCCTGCAACGCGGTCAGCTCCCCGGGCTGCGCCCGCCCGAGCACGTGGCGGGGGTCGGGGGCCGCGAGCAGCGCCCCGAGGCAGCCGAGGAAGGCGAAGCCGCTCGCCCGCCGCTCCGCCTCCGTTCGCGGAGCCGCCCCGTGGCGGTGGATGGCCATGCGCAGCATCGCGCCCAGGCCCAGCGCCACGACGACGTGAAGCGCCTGCTCCGGCAAACGGTCGAGGACCTCCCGACCGCCCAGCGCCCCGAGGACGGTCGCGGCGGCCAGGGCGAGCAGGCGCGCGCCGGCCCGCCGCGGGCCCATCGCCGGCAGGAGCACCGAGGCCAGGAAGAGCCCTTCGGGCACCTTGTGCAAGACGAGCGCCGCCCCGACGGCGAGCGCGCCGGCGCCGAGGGCCCCCTCGCCTTGAAACGCGACGGCAAGGCCGGCGCCGTCGAGGAAGCCGTGCAGCGCGAGCGCGGGCAGCACGACCGCGAGCCCGACGTCCGCGGCGCGCCCGTGCGCGCGCGACTCGACCCCCGCGAGGGCGAGGTATCCGAACGCGCAGGCGGCCAGCGCCCACGCGCCGGTCTCTTCGACGAGGTGCGGCAACGAGCGGAGGAGCACCAACGCCGGCACGATGCCGAGCGTCGCGCCGTCGAGCGCGGCGAACGCCGCGCGCGTGCCGCGCGCCCACGACGCGAGGGCGGGCCCGACGAGGAGCCCGACCACCGACAGAACGACGGCCGCCGCGAACATGCTGCGGCGTCTAGCCGCCGCCGTCGCGGCTCGCGCCCGACCGACGCGCCTCGACCACGGCTGCGCCCCGGCGCCCCGGTCGGGCGGCTCGACGGAGCACGACACCCCCCGGGCCGGGGCGTTCGGCGGGCGCGGCGGCGGGAATCGTCTTCATGACGCGTGTCGGGCGCGCGAGCGCTGCCGGCCCGCCTCCTACCCTCCTGGAATACATCAAGATGCAACTCGATCGCAAGTGTGGACGCTCGATACCCCGTGGGGTATCCCAGGAGAATGCATACGGTGCTGCACAAGAACAAGCTCGTGGCCCGCGCCCGGCGCATCCGGGGCCAGGTCGAGGCCGTCGAGCGGGCCCTGGTCGAAGAGCGGGGCTGCGAAGAGGTGGTCCGCACGATCGCAGCCGCCCGCGGCGCCATCAACGCCCTCGCGGCCGAGGTGCTCTGCGACCACGTGAACGACCACCTCGGGGCCCCGCGCTTGCCCGCGCGCGAGCGCGCGGCGGCGGCGGCGGCGCTGTCGCGCATCCTGCGCGAGTTCGTCGGGTAGGCCGCGATGGAAGGCGCCTTCTCGGGCCATGAGCCCTGTGCCGTCCGCAGGCCGCCGCCGCCCGGCCGCCGCGAGCGGGGCGTGCTGCTGGTCACGCTGCTGACGGCCGTCACGATGGTCGCCGAAATCGCCGTCGGGTACGCGACGAACTCCATGGCGCTGCTGGCCGACGGGTGGCACATGGCGACGCACGTCGGCGCCCTGGGGCTCGCCAGCGCGGCGTACGCGCTGTCGCGACGGTACGCGGCGCACCGCGCGTTCGTCTTCGGCACCGGCAAGATCCGCGCGCTCGCGGGCTACACGAGCGCCGTGCTGCTCGGCGTGGTGGCCGTCGCCATGGTGGTCGAGTCGGTCGAGCGGCTCCTGCGGCCGCACGCCGTCGACTTCGCGCGCTCGCTCCCGGTCGCCGTCGTCGGCCTGGTCGTCAACCTCGCGAGCGTCCTTCTGCTTCACGCCCACGCCCACGACGACCACGAGCACCGTGGGCACGACCACGAGCACGACCACGAGCACGGCCACGACCACGGCCACCACGACCACGACCACGGCCACCACGACCACGGCGGTCAAGAACGCGGCGGCGCGCGGGCTGCTCACGGGGACCATGACCACGGCCACGGCGGGCACGACCACAACCATCAGGCGGCCTTCATGCACGTCGTGGCCGACACGTTCACGAGCGCCCTGGCGATCGGGGCGTTGCTCGCGGGCCGGTCGTTCCAATGGACGTGGCTCGACTCTGCCACGGGCGTGGTCGGCGGGGTGGTCATCGTCCACTGGGCCGTGGCGCTCTCCCGCCGCGCTGCGGCCGAACTGCTCGACGTCGCCCCGCCCGGCGCGTTGGAAGAGCGAGTTCGACGCGCGCTCGAGTCGGTCGACGACGTTCGCGTCGTCGACCTGCACGTGTGGTCGCTCGGGGGCGGCGCGAAAAGTTGCATCGTCACCCTCGTCTCGGCCGAGCCCCGCCACCCCGACAGCTATCGAGCGCGCCTCGCGGACTTCAAGCTGGCGCACCTGACCATCGAAGTGCGGCGGCGCGCGGAGGGGCGCGCGCGCGAGGCGGCCACGGCGTGAGCCGAGTCGCTCGCACCCCAGCGAACCTCGGGGAGCCACCCCCTCTCGCGTCGTCGGGGCTTCGTCTCCGACGAGGAGGAGAAAAGAGCAGCGCCCGGGACGAGGAGGGGGGCAATCCGCGGGCGCTGCGACGGGCATTCGACCGCGAGACGCAGGCAGCTGGCCTCCGCGTGCTGGTCGAGCGCATTCGGCGCACTAACCCGACGGGGCGAGGGGGCTCGGCGCACGAGGCGCGGGCTCGGTACGACGAGAAGGTGCGGCTGCAGGGTCTGCTGCTTGGGACGTACTCGGGCGAGGTGCACGCGCGAGCGAATCACGACATGCCTGGCGTCGTGAGCCTTTCGGTGCCCGGGCTCGAGGGGAGCGCGAGCCACACGGGCGTGTCGCCTGGGCGCGCGCAGGTGGCCCACCCCCGCCGCTCAATGGCCCGGCAGCGGCCTCAGGGGCGGGGGCCGGCCTCCGCCAACGGCCCTCGCGCGCAGGCGTAGCCCCAGCGCGACGAGCGTGACGCCGAAGACCAGGGCGTAGGCCCCGACCCAGAGGGCGATCGTCAGCGCGCCGACACCCGGGGCCAGCAGCAGCAGGGCGCCGAAGGCGATCGACGCCACGCCGGCCAGCGCCAGCATCCACTCGCCCTTGATCTCCTTGCGGAGCCGGACGGCCGCGGCGAGCTCGAGCCCGCCCGTCACCAGCGACCAGAAGGCCACGAGGTACACCAGAGAGAGCAACGTCAGGCCGGGCATCAAGAGCGTCACCACGCCCGCCGCGACGCTCACCAGCGACTCGAGCAGTGCGAGCCCCCAGCGCTCGCCCGCGCGCGCCGCGCGGAACGCGCCCAGGGCGTTGAAGACGCCCTCGACGAAGGCGTACCCGCCGAAGAGCAACACGAGCGCCACGAGCGTGAGCCCCGGCATGACGAGGGTCAAGACGCCGAAGACGATGGCGAGTAGCCCCCGCAGCGCGAGGGCCCACCAACTGGTCACGAGGCCGGAAGTCATACGATACCGCCGCTTGCGTAGGAGGGCCGAACCGTCGGGAGCTCGGGCCGCGGTTGCCGGCGCCGCGGCCCGCCCCGGCGGGCGGCGCCCGGCCGCCGCCGAGACCCGTCCGGGCCCGCGGGCGTCGGGCGCGCGTCCGCGCACTTCGCCCTTCGCCGCCCGACGCCCCCGGGCGAGGCGGCGTCGCCCGCCGCGCTCAGATCGCTACGTATTTCGAAGTCAAAGCCCCTCGAAGGCCCACCGGGCTGGCCCGTCCGCCCGGCCGGTGCCGTAGATTTGCGTCGAATCTTCGCCATGGCGGCTCCGTCCTTTTGCGGCCACGTGGCTTGCGGGGCGCACCGGCCGCAAGAGGCGGGCCGCCCGCCGCCGAAACGCGGGGCGCTCGCATGGCATGAGCTCTAGCCGGACAAAGCGCTCCCGGGCGGTTTGCGCAATTCGTACGTCAACGGAGCGCGTGGGGTCGGACGCGGGCTCGGGCGTCCGGGGCGGCAAAGGCGCCACAGCCGTCGCGGCCCGCCACGTCTCGCGGGCGTGGCCCCGTTTCTTCGGGGGCGAAGATGCGCAGCGCGTGGCCCGGGTGCACGCGGCACGCGGCGTCGCCGAGCGTGCCGTCACGCACGCGGTGCAGCCGGTTCCCGATACCCTCACGGCCGCGCACGAGCGCGAGCAAGGCTTCGGCGCCCGCCGCCTCGGTCGATAGGACCGTCACCACGAGGGGCGCCCCCCTCGCAACGTCGCCGACGACGTTGCGCACGCGCTCGAGCCGACCGACCCGCGCCGCTTCGGACCGGCGGACGCTGGCGGCATTGACGAGCGTGAGCGTGTGCAGGTCGAGCCGGTCGCCGTGCCGGTCGCTCGGGTACGCGGCCGACAGCCGCCCCCTCGTCGGCGAAGCCGGCGCGCGCTCAAGCGGCTTCGGCCCGCGCCGCAGCGACGCCCGTGGCTCGGCCCCTTCGAAGCCCGAAGTTCAGCCCGAGTCACCTTCCGGACGCGCGAGAGTCGGCGGTGGCGTTCGTGTTTTGGTGCGTGGCCGAGCGGGGCCAACCTGCACGCCCGACTTGCGACGAAACGGCGCCGCCGGAGCTCGGAGCACGAAGCCCGTGCGGGTATGCCCGTTGCAGGCGCGCCGCTGCCCTTCACCGTCAGGAGAAACCCGTGGCAGAACCGCAAGTAGAGCAGGGGCAGCAAACGCAAGGGGCGCAGCAGAACGGCACGCGCTCGAACGCCGAGCCGGGCGGCACGCAAACGCAGGCGGCGGGGGGGATCGCCCCCGCGGGCGCGGCTCAGCAAGGGGGGCGGCAGGCGGGCCACGGCGTGCAGCGCTACGTGCCGGGCGCGGCGTCCGGGCTGCCGGTGCCGGCCAGCCCCTTCACGGTGATCCGCCGCATGATGGAGGACATGGGCAGGCTCTTCGAGAATTTCGCCCTCGGGGGCGGGCTGCCGTCGCCCTTGGCCTTGGTCCGGGACATGGGCCACTCCCAGGGAGGCTTCCCGCCGATGCAGCTCTGGTCTCCGCAGATCGAGGTCGCCGAGCGGGATGGCAAGCTCGTCGTGAAGGCCGACCTCCCCGGCCTCACGAAGGACGACGTGCGAGTCCAAGTCCTGGACGGCGCCTTGCGGATCGAAGGCGAGCGGCGCCAAGAGCGCCAGGAGGAGCGCGGAGGCCAGCACTACACGGAACGGAGCTACGGCTCGTTCACGCGCACGGTCCCGCTGCCGCCCGGCACTGAGGCGGAGGGCTGCGAGGCGACCTTCGAGAACGGCGTCCTCGAGGTGACGCTCGCGTTGCCGGAGCGGCGACCGCGCGGGCGCACCGTGCAGATCAAGGGGCGCGGCGTCGGCCCGGTGTCCGGTGCTGCCGCGCCCGAGCCGCAGGGGGCGCAGGGCGAGGGGGCCCGAGCGAGCTGACGTCACGGGCCCGCGGGCCTTCCTTCGCGACGGGTAGGTGCTCGCATCGTGCGGCCCGATCGCCCCCGCCTTCGTCGCGGCGGCGCTGGCGGTGCCGCACGTCAGCCTCTACGGGGTGTCCCCGCTCTTCGGGGGCTTCGCGTTCGCCCGGGGGTCATGAGCGCCGTCGGCGTGCAAGGCGGCGTGCCCGCGGCGGCTGTCGTAGGCGTCGCGGCTTGGGCGGTGCGCGCCCGCGACGGCGCCCGCGAGCGCCTCGCCCTCGGCCGCGCGGGCCCCGCCGCCGTGAGCCCACGTCACGAGCGGGTCGACGGCGAGTGAGGCGGGCGCGATGAACGCGCGTTGAGCGAGAGCGCTGCTCGTTCGGGTTGCGTACGCCCTCCGGGCGCCCCGAACGCGCCAGGGCGCCGCCGCGCCGGGGGCGGGCGCGTCGTCGAGGCGTGGCCCCAAGGACACGCGCCGGATGCCGGTTGGGGCTCAAGTGCGAGGCCGCCCGCGAGGTCGCGTTCGAGCGCCTTCGGGCGTCGACTGGACCGTGTCGGCGGCCGGGCCGCTCGGAGGCGCTTGGCATGCGCATTGCGGGCGTCGACGCCATGCGCGAACGAACGCTACCGTTTTGGTTGGGCGCAGCTTGCTCGCTGGCCGGCTGTCAGCGCCTGTCTTCGACCCAAAGGCAAGAGGCCGAGCCCGCGCCCGTGGCCGTCGCCTCGCCGGGGCCCGCGCCCGCCTCGGCGGCATCGGGGGCGGCGTCTCCGCTGCCGGCGCTCGTGGCGTCGGTGCGGCCGGTGGTCGTGAACATCACGGCCGAGCAACGCCTCGTCGTGGGGCGCCCGACGGTCGCGTCGCCCTTCGACTTCTTCGACCTCGGCCCCTTCGCGCGGCCGGGCGACCCCGGGGGCGACCGGGTGTTGCGGCGCCAAGCGCTGGGCACGGGCTTCCTCATCGACGCCGAAGGGCGCGTGGTCACCAACGCCCACGTCGTGGCCGACGCGAGCGCGGTGCGCGTGCGCCTCGCCGACGAGCGCGAGTTCGAGGCGCGCGTGCGCGGGCGCGACGAGCAGCTCGACCTGGCCGTGCTCGAACTCGCCGACGCCAAGGGCCTGCCGGTTGCCCAGCTCGGTTCGAGCGAGCGGCTCGAGATCGGCGAGTCCGTCGTCGCCATCGGCAACCCGTTCGGCCTCGGCCACACGGTCACCTCAGGCATCGTCAGCGCCAAGAGCCGGGCCATCGGCGCCGGGCCCTACGACGACTTCATCCAGACCGACGCCTCCATCAACCCGGGCAACTCGGGCGGCCCGCTCTTCGACCTCGGCGGGCGCGTCGTCGGCATCAACACGGCCGTCAACCCCGAGGGGCAGGGCATCGGTTTCGCCATCCCCGTCGACGTGCTCAAGCGCGTGCTGCCCCAGCTCGTCGAGCGCGGCCACGTCGAGCGCGGCCGCCTCGGCGTCGTGGTCCAACCGATGGACGCGCGGCTGTCGCGCGCGCTCGGGCTCGAGCGGGCGCGCGGCGCGCTCGTCGGCGAGGTCCAGCCCGGGGGGCCCGCGGCCGCGGCCGGGCTCGAGGCCGGCGACGTCATCGTGCGCGTGGGCAACGACGAGGTGCGGCACGGCACCGACCTGCCCAAGCTCGTCGCCCGGCACGCCCCGGGCGAGACCGTGCGGCTCGAGGCGCTGCGCCGGGGCGAGGCCAAGACGTTCACGGTGACGCTCGGCCGGCTCGAGCCCCCCGAGGCTGCGGCCGGGCGGGGCGAGCCGGCCGACAAGGACGAGCCGGCCGGGGGCGGCGGGCTCGGCGTCTTGGTACGGGACGCTCCCGGCGGCGGCGCCCTCGTCGAGCGCGTGCGGCCCGGCAGCCCCGCGAGCGGCGCCCTCGCCCCTGGCGACGTCGTGCTCGAGGTGAACCGAACGCCGATCGAACGCGCCGACCAGCTCGCGGCGGCGATCGAGGCGGTGCCCGCGGGCCGGCCCGTGCTGCTGCGGGTGCGCCGCGGGGGGCACACCCTCTACGTCGCGCTCGAGCGGGGCTGACGCGCCCGGGCTACTTCGGGCGCGCCGGCCCCGGGGTGGGCCGGCGGGGAGGCCGCGCGCGCCACCGGCGCCAGCGCGTCGAGAGCCAGGCGAGCCCGTGGTAGAAGGGCATGGCGGCCCACGCGAGCGCGACGGCGCACCCGAGGGCGACGCGACCGAGCGGCGAGAGGCGCACGGTGCGGCGCCTCGGCGGGCGCAGGTAGCTCACGGCCGGCCCACCGCCAACGGCTCTTGGCAGCGGGGGCGCGTCACGGGTACGGCCTCCCTTCGCGGGAAGCGGCGTCGTCGGCGTACATCCGGGCGTCCCCGAGCCTGGGGCGCGCGGCGGCGAGGGCGCGGCCGAGGGCGGTGCCGACGTGGTCGCCGGCGTACGTGAGCGCCGTCATCACCCCCGCGGCCACCGTCCCGAGCACGATGCCGCGGGCGAGCGCCCACCAGGGCGGCGATGGGCAGCCGAGGGACAGCGCCGCCCCCACGAGCGCGGCCACGAGCGTCACCGCGTTGCCTTCGAGGAAGGTGGCGTACAGGTGGCCCGCCGGGTTCCGGGCGCGGAAGGCACCGACCAGGGCGAGGACGACGGCGACGTGCTCGAGGTCGTTCACGGCGCGCCCCGGGCGGGTTCGGGCGGCGGGTGCCCGGCGAAGAGCGCCCGGCCGAGCCGCATGCGGGCCCGCGAGGCCTCGAGGCCCCGGTCGCACCGGCCCGAGGCGTACGCGGCGAGCTGCTCGTCCTCGGGGCGGTCGCGGCACGCGTTCCTCGAGGACCGCAGGCTCGCGAGCGACGCGCGGCAACCTCGGGGGTAAAGTTCGAGGCGCCCCCGCGCAGGAGCTGGAAGAGGCCGAACGACCTCCCCCCGTCGCCGACCGCGTCGGGCCGGAAGCGGCTCTCGTGGTAGGCGACGGCCACGAGCAAGGCGGCCGTGCGGGCGCGGCCGTCCGGCCCCGGGAAGAGGGGCTCGCTCTCGGCCGCCGCTTCGGCAATGGCGCTCGCGGTCGCGGGGTAGCTCGCCCGCCAGGGTGCGTCCGGCTGCAGCACGAAGAGCAGCGACAGGACCCAGGCCGCCACGTCCGTCGTCCTCTCGGAGCAAGGCGAGGGCGTCCGGGTCGGTGAGCCGCCCGAGGAAGGCGAACCAGTCGAGCCCCGCCCGCCGCCCGGAGCGCTCGAGCGCGCCCTTGCCCTCGACCGGGGCCTCGTCGGAGGCGAGCCGTTGCAAGGCCACACGCGCGGCGTCCTCGGGCCGGTCGCTGTCGACCTTCCAGGCGTTCGGCGCCCACTCGATGGCGGGGCTCACGACGCACGGCACGCCCTCGGCCACCGCGTCGGCCGTCGTGAGGTCGAAGGTCTCGGTGTGCGAGAGCTGCAGGCACAGGTCCATGTGTGAGACGGTGCGGCGGAAGGCGGGCCAGTCCTGCCAGGGTTGCTCGACGAGCGTCGCCCACGGCAGCCCCGCGAACATGGCCCGCAGGGCGTCGACGACGCTCATGCCGCCGTCGTCGTTCCCGTCGACCGAGACCCAGAAGGCGAGCTCGCGGCCGAGGGCGCGGGCGGCGAGCAGGGCCGCGGCGGCCGAGGTCGTGTGGCTCTTCAAGAGGCGCATCGCGCCGAAGCTGCCGACGCGCGGGGGCCGCCCTTCGCCCCGCAGCGGCGAGCGCCCCGGTGCCGGGCCGCGTTCGGCGTCGTAGAGGTTCGGCAGGTGGGCGCAGCGGCCGCCGTAGGCGCGCTCGACGAAGCGGGTGAACGTCGGGCGTGCCTTCTTCGGCGCCGACGCAGGGGGCGTGCACGACGACGAGTTTCACAACAACCTGCTCGACGCCGAGCTCGAAGCCGCGCTTTCGGATGGCGGCGGCGGGTTCGTGTCCGTGGCGGCGGCACGTGCCGGCGCGAGCTGACGCATGTACGCCGGCCATCTCGACCTGACCGCCGACCTGGTCTGGACGGTCGACGACGCCCTGCCCGCGTCGGACTGCGACGCATACATCGCCAAGATGCGCGCGGGCACGGCCGAGGTGGCGCCCATCGTCGGGCGCGACGGCCCCGAAATCGATCTCGAGACCGGCAACAACACCCGCGTCATGTGCGACGACGGGGCCGAGGCCGACGCGCTCCTCGCGCGCGTCGTCGACGCCGTGCCCGAGCACCTCTCGGGGCGGAGGCGCGTCGGCGCCAACCCCCGGCTGCGCCTTTACCGCTACGAGCCCGGTCAACGCCACGGCGCGCACTGGGACACGGTCGTCGAACTCGACGGCGGCGTGCGCAGCCTGCTCACGCCGGTCTTCTACCTCAACGAAGACTTCGAAGGCGGCGCGACCGACTTCCCCGAGCTCGGCCGAGTGATCGCACCGAAGCGCGGGCGCGCGCTACTCTTCCAGCACAGGATCTTGCACGAAGCGACGTCGGTCGTCCGCGGCGAGAAGTTCGTCCTCCGCACCGACGTTCTCTACCGCTGACCCGCCGAAGCGCTCGGCCCCCCGGCCGCCGGTACCGCCGGTCGTCGGTCGCCTTCGGAGAGGTCGAGCCATCGGGAGGGACGCCTCCGCATGACCCGCCCCCCATGCGGGCGCCCGGGACTACGTCAAAGACCTCGCCAAACGTTCCCCTAGAGCGGGGCGCGCTTGCGTCTGTGCCTTGCGCCGTTCGCCCGCACCTTCGGGCGAGGCAGGTAGGCGGCCCGGTGATCGAACCAGTGGCTCGCGTCCTGCTGCCGGACCCGCCGGACGGCCTCGCAGACCGCGTCGTAGACCGCGCGGGTCGTGCGCGGGTTGAGGCCGCGAACGATCGCCTTGACCTTGCAACGCGGATGCCGGGCCGGAGCCTGGGGAACGGAGCGAAGCCCATGAGGTCGCCCCGGGCGGTCGAGGGCGCGCCTGCTCAACCCTCGAGGTCGGCCCTCGCCGGCGAGAGCTCGATGAGCTGGCACGTGGGCGGGCGCGTGGCCCTGCGAACGCGCGCGGGCCTCAGCGTGCTCGAACAGAACGCGCCGCGCAGCCGGGGGGCGACCGCCGCGTCGCCGCCCCCCTCGAGCAGCGAGAGCCGTGCGCCCCCCGCGACGACCGGCCCCGGTCGGTAGGTGGCCACGGCCACGAAGCGTAGGGTGCGCGTGCAGCCGAGGGTGCCGCGGTGCCCCGAGCACTGGCCCCGCCCCTCGAAGCGGGGGCGGCGCCGCGACAGCGCGTCGAGCACCGACGACGTCAGGTGGTAGACGCCGTCGTGGCAGAGGCCGTTCGAGCAGGGCAACTCGAAGAGCGCCGGGGCCTGCTCGAGCGAAACGTGCCGTACGTAGCCGCGGCTGCCGGCCCAGCCGCCGGGCCACGCTTCGCGAAACACGAACCGGAGGCTGAGCAAGTCGGGCACCTTCGCGAGCAGGGGCCCCGCCCCCGCTTCGCGCTCGGCCCGGGTCGAAACGGCGCCGTCGGGGGCGACGGGCCGCGGGGCGTTCTCTGGTTGCATGGCGTTCGGTCTCCCGCGTCAGGGACGCAGGCCCGCCGCAACCCGCGCCTCGTGGCGAAAAGGAATCGCGTTCGCTTCGCTGCTCTCGATGACGCGACGAACGTAACCACCCCCCGAACGTCGCGCTCGCCTTTTCTTTCTTCTTAACGCGATTCGCTCGCCTTTCGCATTCTCAGCGGGAGGGCACACCCCAGCACGAGCTGCGCGCCCGACCTCGCCCCGCCGCGCCCCGGGGCGAGGGCACCGGCGCCTCTCGCATGGGGGGGGGTCGAGGCGCAAGGCGTCCGTGCGCCGTCGCATCGCATTGCGGAATCGGGCGCCCGCCGCCGGGCCATGAGCTCGCCCTCGGGCCCCGGCAGGCGCGCCGTGCAAAGGGTCGGCCGCCGCGGCGCGGGTCGAAAAACGGCTAGCGCGGGCGGACGCTGGCGCTAAGGTGAACCGGCACACAAACCGAAGAGCCTAGCCGCGCCTCTCGTCGCGACGCGAATCGGTCGGCGCGAGGAGGCAGGCCATCGTGGCTCAGGCGGATCGTTACCAGGCCGCCGGCCCTCGTGGGGCGGCGACTGTGCGGGGCCCCTCGCGAACGCCGCGCGGGCGAGCCGCTCGAGCGCGCCCCCGACCGGCGTTGCCCCCGGCTCGCCCCCGTCGGGGCCCGGTCGGCCGGGGCGCGCCCGCGGCCATGCTCGGCGCGTCGAGGGCGGCTTGTGTCGGCACGCGGCCGGGCGAGGCCAGACCCGTGAGCGACGGGCGATCGCGCGACGGGGGCGCGGGCGGGGCGGGCGGCGAGACGGGCGCGCCGCGCGAGGGGCGGCCCCGCGTACTCTTGGTCGACGACCTCGCGCCGAACCTGGCCGCGCTCGAGGGGCTGCTCGAGCGACTGGCGGCCGAGTCCGACGGCGTGAGGTCGGGCGAAGAGGCGCTCGCGCGCCTCGAAGGGGCCGAGTACGCGGTCGTCTTGCTCGATGTGCACATGCCGGGCCTCGACGGCTTTCAGACGCTCGAGCGGCTGCGCCGGCGCGACCGCGTGACCCCGGTGCTCTTCGTCACGGCCGGCGATGCCGACCCGAGGCGGGTGCGGCGGGCGTACGAGCTCGGCGCCGTCGATTTCCTCGCCAAGCCGCTCGACCCGCACGCCCTGCGGGCCAAGGTGGGCGCCTTCCTCGAGCTCGCGCGCGCCCGCGACGAGGCGCGCGCCCGCGCCAAGATCGAAGCCGAGCGCGAGCGGCTGGCGCTGAGCGAGGCGCGCTACCGCTCGTTCGTCGAGGCCACCTCGCAGATGGTCTGGGCGACGAACGCCGACGGCGAGGTCGAGGAGGACTCGCCCTCGTGGCGCGCCTTCACCGGGCAGAGCTACGAGGCGTGGCGCGGCCGCGGCTGGCTCGGCGCGCTGCACCCGGACGACGTCGGGCGCGCGGCCGAGGCCTGGTCGCGGGCGGTGCGGGCGGTCCAGCCCTACGACGTCGAGTACCGCGTGCGCCGCCATGACGGCGTCTACCGGGTGGCGCGCGCGCGGGCCGCGCCCGTTCGTGACGCGTCGGGCCGGGTGCGCGAGTGGGTCGGCGTCAACGTCGACGTCACCGAGCAGAAGCGGGCCGAGGCCGAGCGCGACGCCCTGCTCGCCCGCGAGCAGAGGGCGCGCGCGGTGGCCGAGGGCGCCAACCGCATGAAGGACGAGTTCCTCGCCACCGTCAGCCACGAGCTGCGCACCCCCCTCAACGCCATCCTGGGCTGGGCGACGATGCTCGAGGGCGGCGACCTCGACGCGCCGACGCGGGCGCGCGCGGTCGAGACCATCGCGCGCAACGCGCGGGCGCAGGCGCGGCTCATCGAAGACCTGCTCGACCTGAGCCGAGCCCTGGGGGGCAAGTTCGCCTTGGCGCTCGGCCCGGTCGAGCTGGCGCGCCCGGTCGAGGCGGCGCTCGACGCCGTGCGGCCCGCGGCTGAGGCGAAGGGCATCCGGCTGTGGCCCTCGCTCGACGCGAGCGCCGCCCTGGCCGGCGACGCCGAGCGGCTGCAACAGGTCGCGTGGAACTTGCTCTCGAACGCCATCAAGTTCACGCCCCGGGGCGGGGGGGTGTGGGTCGCGCTGCGGCGCGCGCCCTCGTACGTCGAGCTCGAGGTCGCCGACAGCGGCCAGGGCATCGAGCCCGACTTCTTGCCCCACGTCTTCGAGCCCTTCCGGCAGCAAGACGGCGGCATCACGCGCCGCGCCGGCGGCCTCGGCCTGGGGCTGTCGATCGTGCGCTCGCTGGTCGAACTGCACGGCGGCACCGTCAGCGTCCGCAGCGACGGGCCGGGCCGGGGCGCGACCTTCGCCGTGCGGCTGCCGACGGCGCCCCCCTGCGCTGACCGCGCCGACCCCGAGCCCGGGCCGGCGTCCGAGAGGCCCCCGCGCGCCGCCTTCGAGTGCCCGCCGGCCCTCGCCGGGTTGCGGGTGCTCGTCGTCGACGACGAGCCCGACGCGCGCGCGCTCGTCGCGTTCGTGCTCGGGCGCTGCCGGGCGCGGGTCAGCGCGGTCGGCGGGGCCGCCGAGGCGTTCGCCGAGCTCGGGCTGTGCCCCTTCGACGTCCTCGTGTCGGACGTCGGGATGCCGGGCGAAGACGGGCTGTCGCTCATCGGCCGCGTGCGCCGGCTGCCGCCGGAGGCGGGCGGGCGCATCCCGGCCGTCGCGCTCACGGCCTACGCGCGCGCCGAAGATCGAACGCTGGCGCTGCGGGCGGGCTTCGACGCTCACCTGGTCAAGCCGATCGACCCGGGCGAGCTGGTGCTCGCCATCGCCGCGCTCGTGGCGAAGGTACGGGGGTAGGCCGGCGCCGGGGCGCGCGCCACCGGGGACGCGGGCGAGCGAGTTCGGCCCGCAGGTCGGCCTCTAGGGCGGCCGGGCCTGGTCGGCCTCGGCCTGGCTCTCGTTGGCGCAAGCGCGCAAGGCCTCCGTGAGCTCTCGTTCGGCGGCCAAGAGCTCGTCGAAGGCGTGTTCGATGATGTGGCAGACGTTGGTCTTGAGCGCGTCGGGCAAGGCGCGAACGTCTTGCATCACGCCGTCGAGCTTGGCGCGCGCCCGGACGATCGAGGCCCGGGCCCGGTCGGCCGATTCGGCCAGGCGCCGCGCCTCGCCGCCCTCGGCGGGCCCGGCCGGCGAAGGCGGCCGGGCCGTGTCGCCCGGGTCGATATGCCGGGAGCGTTCTGAACTCATCACTCTCCTCCGTTGCGGGCCGACGCTTGCAGCGACCCATGCGCCGTGGCGGAGGGAGCGACGTAGGCTTCGGAACTCTGATCGAACAACCTGAGCGTAGCTCGCCGCCGTCGAAGCGCTCACCTTATCTGCGCCCGCCAAGCCGATTTTTCGCGCTATTTACGTACTCTCTCGAGCAGAATGGCCCCTGGCGCGGGGCGGTGAGCTCGCGCGGGCCGGGCCGGCACGTCGCCGAGGGGCGCTTTGCGCGCCACCCACCGCGCGCGGGCGCGGGCGTCGTGCGCGCGCCCGGGGCGGGCCGGCGACCCCGGTAAGCTCAGCGTCTTCTTTCGGGCCTGGACGGCGCGCCTGGTGCACTCTCGGGCGGGTAGGAGTACGCCCCTGACGAGCTCTCGGCCCCCGCCGTCGAGGCGCCCGAGGCGGTCGCGGTAGTCGCGGAGCCCGCGGTCTTCGCCCCGCGCGAGGGCGTCGACGGCGCGCTCGCCGCCCAGGGCGCGGGCGCCGCGCTCGAGCCAGCGGGCGGCGGCGCGAAGCCGCCCCGAGTCGGAGGCGGGCGTGCCGCCCCCGCGCCCGATGGCGACGCGCAGGCACTCGACCCGGTGCGCGTGCGAGCGCGCGCACGCGTGCAAGGTGGCCCGCGCGCCGGGCGCCTTCGCCCGTCGCAAGGCCCGGTGGCACGTGCCGACGGCGGCGATTTCGGAGCGGAGGAAGGCGTTGCGCTGGGCAAGGGCGGGCGAGGCGAGGTCGTGCACGATGAGCTCCTGCGGAGCGAGGCTCCGTCACGCGCGAATCGCGGCGGGCCGGGCGCGAGCTCTGGCGCCCGTCGGTCGGCGCTTCCGTTCGCGACGGGCCGACGAGCGCGGCCGTTGCGGGAGAAGACGCCTTACAAGAAGTGCGCCCGCCCGCGTCGGCGCCGGCGCGCCGCGGGGGCGGCGGACATTCCGGGCCGGGGCGTCGCCCCGCGGTACGGCGCCCGGTCCGTTTTCGCCACGAACGGGGCCCGCCGTGGCGAGGGCGCCCCCCCTCGTGCCGCCAAGGCCGAGGTCGGTGCGCGCGGCTTTCAGTGCTACCACGGTTGGGCCATGGCCCCTGACCGCCCGAAGCCCCACCCCGAGCGCGGCGATACCGACGCGAGCTTGCGCGTCGAGCGAGAGCAAACGGATGCCGAGCTCGCGAAGCGGACGTCGCGGATCGAGGAAGACGCCGACCACGTGGTCGAGCTCGCCCGAGCCCGGGCCGATCGGCTGCTCTCGTCGGCCCGCGAGCGGGCCGCCGTCTCGCTGCGGGGGGCCGACCCCGAAACCGTGCGGGGCCTGGCCGCCGAGCGCTCGTCCGAAGACGCGGCGCTCTCGCAAGAGCGCGCGGCGGCCGACCGGAAGCTCGAGGGCGAGCGCGACCAGCGCCGGCGGGCGCTGGCGATGCTGCTGCGGCACGAGCGCGAAGAGACCGACGAGCGACTGCTGACCGAGCGGGCGCGCGCCGACGAGGCGGTCGCCTCGCGCGACGACTTTCTGGGCATGGTCAGCCACGACCTGCGGACGCTGCTCGGCGGGGTCGCGATGAGCGCTGCGTTCTTGATGAGCCTACCCCCGGAGGGCGAGGTCGGACGGCGGGCGCACCTCGAGGCGCAACGCATCCGCCGCTACGCCGCGCGAATGAACCGGCTCATCGGCGACCTGCTCGACGTGGTGAGCATCGAGTCGGGCAAGCTCAGCGTCGCGCCCGAGCGCCGCGACGCGACGCGGCTGCTCGACGAAACGATGGAGGCCTTTCAACCCGCGGCGTCGGCGAAGGGCGTCGCGATGAGCGCCGAGGTGGCCGGCGGGTCGGTCCTGGCGAGCTTCGACCACGAGCGCATCCTGCAGGTGCTCGCGAACCTGGTCAGCAACGCCATCAAGTTCACCGAGCCGGGCGGCCACGTCGCGCTACGCGTCGGGCCGAGCGGCGCCGACGTGCGGTTCACGGTGACCGACAGCGGCCGCGGCATTTCGGCCGAACCCATCGACGCCATCTTCGAGCGGTTTTGGCAGGCCGACCGCGCCGACCGCCGCGGCCTTGGGCTCGGGCTGTACATCTCCCGCTGCATCGTCGAGGCCCACGGGGGGAAGATCTGGGCCGAGAGCGAGGCGGGCAAGGGCAGCGCCTTCCATTTCACGCTACCCGGCCCACCCCGGGCTGAGGCCGACCCGCCGGCGCGTGGTCCGTCGTAAGTGCGCGCCGCAGGGGCCGTCCGAGGCGCTCGGCGTAGGCCTCGGCCGAGCGCGTGGCTCGACGGCCGCGGCGGGCCGCCGGGCCCCTGAGCAGGCGGAGGGCCCGAGCGCCACCTGGACGTTCTGCCGCCGACGAAAGCCCGCCCGCGCCGCCCCATGCTCCGGTGGTGGTGCCAACCTTCGCCCAGGGTGAGGGAGGCGCGCGAGCAAGGCGTCGTTGCGCGAGCGATCGGGCGTGTCGTAAGGGCGCGTGCCCCAGACGTGGGCGGGCGAGTTGACGAGCATCGTCGCGCGCAGGCGCGCGAGCACGAACTGGAGCGGCACCCCGGCCTGCCTCGGCACGCCCCCGAGGAGAACGTGACCGATTCATGACCGCGTACGAGACCTGGCCTGATCGGAGCTCGCGCGGCGTTCTTGCCACGTTCGGGCCACCATCGGAGGTCGAGTCGCGCGGACGCACCTGCGTCGCTTCCCTTCGCACCTCTGCTATCCGTGAATACCACCATGGGCCGCGAGCTGACCTCGATCCGCCAGGCGTTCTCGCACCCGCCTCTGCACGAGCGGCCGTCTCTCGCCGCACGGACGTGGGCCGCCTTCGTGGTGGGCGCGGCACGCCGGCCGGGCCTGGAGCCCGATAGCATTTCCTGCGCCCCCTTCGGCGGCATCTCGCTCGCCTTCGCGCCTCGTGATGCCGATGCGGGGGCACGCCGACCTCGGGCCGTCCTCCATGTCGATGGGGAGGGCGGCTTCTTCGCCATGATCGAGGGCCCATCGAGGGAGGGCGGCGAGAGGCTGTGGCACGTCGACAGGACGGCCCTTGGCTTGGGGCAGGCCGTCCGAGAGATTCGCCTCCTGCTCGAAGGGGGCGCCCGCGTTCCGCGAGCGTCGCTCAGCCGGGCCTTGGTCGGGCCGGCGACGTCTTCCTCGCCTGATCGTCGGCGGCGCTTCTGCTCGAGTTCATCCACCGGGGCGCGCTCGCGGGCGACAAGGGCGTCTTCTTCTCGTTCGAAGAGACCCCCGAGCGGCTCGCCCGCGAGAGGAACTTTCAGCTCGCCAGCGTCGTGCAAAGCTGTCAGGCTGTTGGCTTCTTCTCGACCGACATACCCGATGGCTCGCGCTACCTGAGCTGCTTCGGCGTCGAAGAGGCCGTGGTCGATGGCGTCTTCTTGCTCACCTCGATGCAAGAGGGGCTCGAGCGCCGGCGCTACCTCGAGGTCTACAAACTGCGCAACAACGCGCGCCTCAAGGGCCGGCACAGCATGGTCATCGGCAAGGGCGGCGACGCCATCTGCCCCCGTTACGAGGCCGAGGCCGAGCTCTCGGGGCCGCGGCCCGTCGCATCCGAGCGTGCCCGCCTACGCGTCGGCGCGCGCTTCGACGGCCCCCGCTCGCCGCCCCCGCCCGACGGGGCGCTCGCGCCGCCCGCGCGTGCGGGCCTGCGGGCCCGGCGCGCGGGGGCGCGAAGGAGGGCCGAGTGGTGAACGCCGACCGCCCGGCGGAGGGCGCGAGGCGGCGGAGCCCGCTCGTCTTCATGCCGTCGCCCGGGGCGCCCGCCAGGCCGCCCCGGGCTGTCCGTGCCCTTCCTGGCCGACGCGTGCCACCTCGAAGAGTTCGCCGAAGGCGGGGTGGCGTCGCGCGTGGCCTTCGCGGGCGACGACGTCGGCCCCGGCGGCGCGCGCCAGTTCGCGCTCGAGCCGCGCTGGCACGAGGCCCCGGCGGTCGTGCGTAAGACGGGCCGGCCCCTGCTCGTGCCCGCCCTGCCCGCGGCCGCCGGGGTCGCCGCCCCGGGCAGGGCGAGCCCCGCCCGCGCCGCCCGCCTCGCTGATGGTCGTGCCCCTGCGCGCGCGCGGCCGCCTGATCGGGCTGCTCTCGCTCGGGTCGCTCGACTCGGGGCGCCGCTACGCCCCGGCCGACCTCGCCCTCGCCGAAGAGCTCGCGCACCGGGCCGCGATCGCCCTCGACAACGCCCGCTCGTACCAGGCGATGCAGCGGGCCGTGCGCCAGCGCCAGGACGTGCTCGCCGTCGTCTCGCACGACCTGCGCACCCCGCTCGGCGCGATCCTCATGGCCGACACCCTCCTGCCGGACCAGTGCGACGACGGCGGCGAGGGGGCGGCGCGGCGCAAGACGCTCGACATGATCGCCCGCTCGGTCGCCCAGATGGACCGGCTCATCAAGGACCTGCTCGACATGTCGAGCATCGACCGTCGCCGCCGAGCCTGGTCTGGCCGTCGGCCCAACTGCCCTCGCGGCGCTTAGCGAGGGAGGGGCGGCGCCCTGGCGGCACCCCTTGGCGGCGGCCCCGCTCGGCGATCGCAAGGCGCGTGCCGCCCCCGGCGCGGCGAGGGTTCGCTTCGGGCTTGCCCCGCCGGCTTCGGGCGACCCGCGGGCGGGGCCAAAGGCGGCGCGGCGTTCCGGGTACGTTTGCGCGACGCCGCCCCGAAGAGGGGCAGCGTGCCCCGTTCCGGCATCCCCGCCACGTTCGCACCGCCCAAGCGAGCGGGCCCGGCCGCGATCGAGCGAATTGGCCCTTTCGTTCCGGACGGCTCGAAAGGTGCTTTCGTTAAAAGGGGGTTTCGACACTTCGCTCCCAATCGCCCAAGGCAGAGCTCGGCGGCATTCCGGCCGCGGCGCTCGTCCGGGCCCGTTCGCGCGGACGTGCGACCCCAGAAAGGAAACGACCATGCCGGCTGAGGCTCTGGTGCCCGCGTCCGCGGCGTGGTCGACGGGGTCCCTCATGCTCGCGCAGCTTTCGCTCGTCCTCGCTTCGCTGATCCGTGAGGGCTGGGGCGGCGCTCGAGGCGTGGCCCGCGGAGGCGGGCGCCCCGTCGGGCGGCCGCCCGCCGTCGCCGTGAGCCCGGACGGGTTCGCGGACGAGTTGCGCGGGGGCCCGCCGGGCACGCCGGCGCTCGGCGTGGTGGGCGCCTCGGGCCTCGAAGACGCCCTGAGCGCCTGGGAGGGCGAGGGCGGGAGCGTGCGCGCGCCGGCCCCCGAGCCGGCCGAGCCCGAGGGCGGCGCGCTCGCGCCCTCGCTGCCCGCGGGCTACACGGCGCGGCTCGCGTGGGGGTTCGCCGACCAAGCGGGCCGCTTCGCGTACGGATTCTTTCGCGTCTACGGGCCCGACCGAAGACTCGATCCGAATCTGAGCTACTGGGCCATGCGCACGCGCGCGCGGCCCGACGACGCGGACGAGCCCTGGTCGGGCTGGTGGATGGACTACGCACAAGCTCGCGCCCTCGCGGGCCCCGGGCTGACATTCGCGCGATTCGCTTCGCCGGCCGGAATGCCCGACGGGCCTCCGGCGAATCTGCGAGCGCGTGGGCCGTTCGTACATCGGTAATCTGGAAAACCGTCCGGCGAAGGGCGATAAGGTGAGCGTTTCGGTGCGGGGGGGCTACGCTTCGATCGTTCGACGAGAGTGACGAAGCCCATCCCTCTACCCCCGCCGCGACGCGTGGGTGGCTGTGAGCCTCGGCCGCGACAACGAAGTTCCTCATGGTCTACCGATCCGCCGGCACTACCTTGCCTCTCGTGAACGCCCAAGATCGCCCCCGCCGGCCCGGCCCCCCCTCGCCGCTCAGCCTCTCGCTCTCGGCGGCGCCGGGCCCGCGGCGATCGGCGCGGCGCGGAGGCCTCCGGGCGCGCGGCGCGACGCCCGGGCCGGGGGGTTCGAAATTCGGAAGAAAAGAGAGGGTATCCAAATGGGAGTCATGAACCGGGCCTTCGGAGCCGATGAGGCCCCGCCACGCCCCGACGAGCGGGGCCCCCTCCGCGCGGAAGCCGGCGTGCTGGAGCGCTACCGGTATCTCCTGCGCACGGCCCCGCCGGACGCGATCGAAGCGGCCCACGCCGAGGCCTTCGCGCGCTTGACCCCGGCGCAGCGGGCGGACGCGCTGCGTAGGCTGAGCGAGGACCTCTCGCCCGAAGAGCGGGCGGCGGGACCGCACGGGGACGACCCGTGGGGCCTGGCCCGGGCGGCGACCGGAGCCGAGCTCCGACAGCCCGGGTCTCTGGAGCGAGCCTTCGGCGCGCACGACACGTCCGGCGCGCCCGGCCGGGGCCTGCTGAGCGGCATCGCCGTGGCCTTCCTCGGAAGCGCCGTCGCGCGTCAGCTGCTCGTCGGGGTCGGCCAAGCCTCCGACGTGGCGGGCCCGGCGGACCGAACGAAGTCGACCGAAGAGGACACCTTGGACGAATCGGACGAACGAGACGAGGCCGACGGACGGGACGAACTGCCCGAACGGGCCGACGGCGTCGAAGACATCGGCGACGGAGCGGACTAGCCCGACCTCAGGCGGGGCCGGGCCCCGCCATGCTACCCGTCGCCTCGAGGCCGCGTCGCGGTCGGCCCCGGCGGCTGCGCCGCCAGCGACAGTTCCTGCGTCAATCCGATCGGGGACGAGAATCGCTCGAACGTCAGCCCGCGGCTCGCGGGCACGCCCATTCACGGTCGACCGGCCGCGTTCGCCCCCTTGAACCGTGCGCCGACGGCGCGGCGTGCCCCCGATGCTGCGCCACGGGCGAGGGCGGCGCATGCGGCCGTCGCCCCGCGTCGCTTGCGCCCCACACGCCGGATGCGGCGCTCCCTTCGAACCGAAGGGTTCGAGGCGGGCGTGACTCCTAAGCCGCGCGGGCGCCGAGGTCGTGCCCCCCGGGCGTCTCGCCTCCGGCCAGGGGCGCCCACCGCCGGTCGACGTCGGACCAAGCTTCGACGTCACCCGACCCGATGTCGAAGAACCAGGCGTGCAGCGCGAGCTCGCCCGCGCGAACCTTGGCCGCCACGACCGGGTAGGTCATCAGGTGGTCGAGCTGCGCGCGGGCGTTCCGCCTCGCGAGGTCGTCGACCGCGGCCCCCGGCTCGGCGGAGGCGAAGAGCTCGCGCGCGCGGGTGAGCTGCAACCAGCTCCGCAGGCTCTCGAGGCCCGGGCCGTCCGCGCCGCCGCGGGCGAGCGCGCGGACGGCGCCGCACGACGAGTGCCCGCAGACCACGATCTCGCGCACCCCGAGCACCCCCACCGCGTACTCGACGTCGGCCGCGCCCGTCACGGCCTGCCCCGGCGCGAAGGGCCCGATCATGTTGCCCACGTTGCGCACGATGAAGAGCTCGCCGGGGCCGCTCGACGTGAGCAGGTTCGGCGACAGCCGGCTGTCGGCGCACGCGACGAAGAGCGTGTGCGGGCTCTGCCCCGCCGCCAGCTCGCGGAAGAGCGCGGCGTAGCGCGGCCTCGTCTCGAGCCGGAAGCGCTCGACGCCGCGCGCGAGGCGGGCGTAGGGCGGCAGCGACGAGGGGGCCCCGAGCATCCGGGACGCCTCGAGCTCGGTCGCGGCGATGCGCCCGGCGTGCGGCGCGCTCGCGCTCGACAGCATGACCGCGCGGAGCGAGGGCCCGAGCCCCGTCATGATCACGTTGACGCCGCGGCCGTGCAGCTCGTCGAAGAGGGCCGCGACCGACTCGGAGCCGCTCGCGTCGAGCTGCGTGACCTCGTGCATGTCGAGCACCACGTCGCGCCGCGGGTCGAGCCGCCCGAGCCGCTCGCGCACGCGGTCGAGCTCGAGCGTCGAGAGGAAGGTGAGCGGCCCCGAGAGGCGCACGCGGTAGGGGCCTTCGCCCGCCGCGGGCCCCTCGATCGCGGCGCGGGCGCGCGCCGCCTTGAGCGCGGCGATGGCCAGCGCGGCGAGCACGCCCCACTGGATGCCCTCCAGCAGGCCGACGAGCACGATGACCAGGAAGGTGGCCGCGAAGGTCAGCGCGTCGCCGCGCGAGACCCGGTACAGGGCCACGAGCTTGGCCGGGCTCAGCATCTTGAGCGCGACGGCGATGAGCAGGCCCGCGAGCGCGGCGACGGGGATGCGCCCCATGACAGGGGCGAGCGCGAAGACGGTGGCGAGCACGACGAGGGCGTGCACGACCGACGCGCGCCGCGTCTTCGCGCCCGCCTGCACGTTGGCGCCCGAGCGTGCGATGACGCTCGTGACGGGCAGGCCCCCGACGAGCGCGACGCAGAGGTTGCCGAGCCCCTGGCCGATGAGCTCTTGGTCGGGGTCGCTCCGCCCGCCCGTGAGCTTGTCGACCGCGCTCGACGAGAGCAGCGACTCGAGCGACGCGAGCGCGAACACGAGCAGAGTCGAGCCGGCGAGGGCGGCGAGGCCGCTGCCTTCGGGCAGCGAGGGCAACCGGGGCGGGGGCAACGAGCGGGGGATCTCGCCGATGGTCTCGAGGCCCAGGCCCAGCAGCGCGACGGCCAGGGCCGGCACGGCCACGGCCACCAGGTGCGCCGGGATGCGCTTGGAGAGCCGCTCGAGCGCCAGGATCGACCCGAGGCTGACGGCGGCCACGGCCAGCGCCGCCGGGCGGGTCTGGTACAGCAAGTCGCCGATGTGCGCGACGACGTCGAACACGTGCGACTCGGGGGGCGCGGGCAGCCCGAGCGCCCGCGGCAGCTGCCCGACGAGGATGATGGCGCCGATGCCCGCGGTGAAGCCCTCGACGACCGGCGAGGGCACGAGGCGCACGACGCGCCCGAGGCCGAGCACGCCGGTCGCGAGCTGCAAGAGGCCGCAGCCGCAGCCGACGACGAGCAGGCCCGCGAGCCCGTGACGCTCGACCACCGAGGCGATGAGCACGGCCATCGCCGCCGCGGGGCCGCTGACGGCGAGGCGGCTGCCGCCGAAGAGGGCGCACACGACGCCCGCGACGATGGCGCTCACCAGGCCGGTGGCCGGCGGGACGCCGGAGGCGAGGGCGATGGCGAGCGAGAGCGGCACGGCGATGCAGGCGACGGTGACGCCCGCGAGCACGTCGCCCGCCAGGCCGCGGGGCGATAGGAGCGCCCGCCATTCGGGCAAGAGAGAGCGAACGCCGAGGTCGAGTCGGAGCCTGGCAATCGAGAAGAAATGCATGGTGAGCTCTCCGGGCCAGTTGACGAGGGTTTCGGCCGCGTACGGCGCCGCGCCGAAGCACGGCGGGCCGTGCGAGGGCCCATTTGCAACGCACGCGCCGCGGCTCGAGCGTCGCGAGACTGCGCGATGACCGCGCGACCCGACTTTCCACGAAGACAAATGTCCCCACCCGGGCGCGATCGCCGCGGGGCCCGTCCCGCCGTGCCCGAGCTCTCGCTCGCGATGTTCGTAGTCCTCTTCGCGTGGTACGCCTTCGCCCCTCGGGACTCGGGCGGTGGGGGAGGGCCTACGTCGCGGCGACCTTTAAGCACGGGCCGATCTCGCTCCGATGAGCCGGGCGCGCGCGAGCCGCTCGCCGAGCGCCCGCCGGCGCGCCGGCGGGGCCGGCGGGGCCGGGCGCAAGCGTACCGGCGGCCACGCGGGCGCGTCGAGCGCGTCGAGCACGGCCGCCGCGAAGGCCTCGGGGTCTTCGTGGTGCAAGTAGTGGCCGCGCCCGGCGAGCTTGCGGAAGAGCACCCCTTCGACCGCGCGCTCGAGCGCCTCGCCGTGCGCGGCGGGGATGACGCCGTCGCGGTCGCCCCAGAGCACGGCGATGGGCGGCAGGTCGGCGAGCTCGTGGGCGCGCGCGAGGAAGTTGTGGCGCTGCCCGCGCCAGTCGATCAGATCGCGCACGGTCCGCGCGAACGCGCGCGCCGTGCCCTCGCGCCCGTTCATCGCGCTGCGTTCGGCGACGTGCTCGCGCTCGAGGCCCTCGCATGCGACCCGCAGCGCCAGGCGGGTGCCCAGCGCCATGAAGGGCTGCCCGAGGCGCTCGACCACGTGCGGCAGCGACGCCAGGCGCAGCGCGAAGGCGATGTCTTTGCCCAGGCCCCCGGGGGCGGCGAGCACGAGCCGCCGCAGGCGCGGCCGGTGCTCGAGCAAGAGCATCTGCGCGACCCCGCCGCCGAACGAGTGCCCGACGACGTCGACCCGCTCGAGCCCCGAAGCTTCGAGCCAGCGCCCGACGACGCGGGCGTACCACGCGAGCTCGTAGCCCGCGTCGGGGCGCCCGGAGTGGCCGTGGCCCGGCAGGTCGAGCGCGAGCACGAGCCGATCGCGGGCGAGCGCGGGGGCCACGCGCCGCCACGTCGCGTGCGAGTCGTTGAGGCCGTGCAAGAGCACGACCGGCGTCCCGTCGCCCCGCTCGCCGAACTCGACCCAGTGCAAGGGCACGCCCTCGACCTGCCCGAAGGCGCGCCGCGACTCGGTCGGCCGCGCGCTCGCCGAAGGCCGACCTCGTTGCTCGCCGAGCGGCGGCCGCACGTTCTCCGTGGCCATCCTTTGCGTCCTTGTCATGCCCGGACATTTTGCAATCGGCGCGCCGGCGCCCGCGGGCATAAAAGAGTAGGCCCCCGAGTGCAGGGTCTTGCTCGCCCGTGCGATGGCCGAGAGCATCCGCGGGTGGGCTTGCGCGCCGCCGTCGAGCAACCCGACCGAGTCGGGCCCGCGGCATGACCGACTGACAGGTGCCCCGGGCGCGTGCGGGTGGGGGCGAGGTCTCCGCCGGCCGACCGACGCCCCGCCCTCCACCGCCAGCAAGACGCTGCCCCCTGCGTCTACCGGGATACGGTTTGCGTTTCGCCCTCGCCCTGCCGGGGGGCCAGAGCGGTTGCGTGCGTCCACGTCCGCGGCATTTGCCCCTCGGTGGCGCCCTCCCGCGTCGACGCCCGACGGCCCGGGCGCTCGCCCCCGAGACGCACGGGCAGCCCCTTGCGCCCGGCGTTCGCGCCGAGGCCCGCCCCGACTCCCCGCAGAGCATCGCCGAGCCAGCCGGTGGCCGCGTTCATGCCTCGCTTCGCCAGCAAGGGCGCGGCCGCCAGCAGCATCACCAAGGCGAGCCAAAGGGCGGCGAGGGCGAGAGCAAGCGTCAGAGGTTGAGTTGACATGACGACTACCTTTTTTCTTGCGTGATCGTGAGGCCGAGCCGCCTGGCTCACCTGCGCCGATGCGGCAGCGCCACGCGGCGCTGCCGCATCGGCATCGATGCTATTTGTAGGCAAAATCTAGACCCCTTTGGCGGCCGACGAGCGCTACGCGCGAATCTCTCGAACGGTGGCGGAACCGGCCTTCGTCGCGGCGGTTGCGTCGGCGCTCGAGCGTGGCCCCGGCGCCAGAACGCCACGGCGGCCACCGACTCGCGGCGCGTGCTCTCGGGGGACGGGGCGGCGGGCGCGAGGTCGAGGTCGCGCATGACGCGCGCGTGCGCGGCCGCCTCTCGGGCCCTCGGTGCGGTACGGGGCGTGCTTCTACGGCCCGTCGAGGTGATAGGTCTCAGCGGCCGAAATCTCGCGACGCAGAAATGCATTGAGCTGGGTGATTGAAGACGTGACATCGTTGGACATGGGCGCCTCCCGCGGGCCGGCCCCTCGCCTGGCGTGGCGGGCTGAGCGCGCGAGAAGTCGGCCACCCTTGCCCCATTGCGCGGCGCGGCCGGCGCGCCCCCGCGCTTCTCCGCGGCGTGGCGTTGTCTCGCGAATTCGCCCGAAATAGCCTTGGCCTACGAGCGTATCGGAGGCCGGCGCCGGCTGTCTCCGCGCGCTCCGGGCGAGGGGCTTCAGCTCGATTGAACGAACTTTCCGCCCGCGGCCTCGAGCAGGTGCTGGACGACCCCGGAGTGGCCTTCGTCGACCTGGAGGGCGACGATGATGCCGCCCCGGTCGTTCTCGGGAGCGCCGTGAGACTCGAGGCTCTCTTTCAAGAGAGAGCCGACGAGCGCGCCGCAGAGGCTGCCGCCGAGCCCGCCGATGCCGGCGCCGGCGACGAACGCGGCCAGGGGGCCCGCCGCGAAGAAGAGCCCGGCCGCGGCCGAGCCGGCCATCACCGCCCCGAGCGCGCCGCCCGTCGCGGCGCCCCGGGCCGTCTTGTCGGCGTGGCTGACTTCGACGCCGGCCGCCTCGCGGCGGCTGAGGCGCGGCTCGGGCGTCATCACGGCGATGTCGTCGCGACAGAAGCCGAACTCGAGCAGCGCCTCGACGGCGCGGCGGACAGACAATTGGTCGAGAAAGAGGGCGTTGACGAGTCGGGCCATGACGTAACCTTCCGGGGGTACCAAAGTACGGTTTTTTGAGTGGCGGGGCCCGGCTGGCCTCGCCGTGGCTCTCGTCGGCGCAGAGGCGCAGGGCGTCCGAGAGCTCTCGTTCGGCGGCCAGGAGCTCGTCGAAGGCGTGTTCGATGATGTGGCAGACGTTGGTCTTGAGCCCGTCGGGCAGGGAGCGGACGTCTTGCATCACGTCGTCGAGCTTGGCCCGCGCCCGAACGATCGAACCCCGGGCCCGATCGGCCGATTCGGCAAGCCGCCGCGCCCGATCACCCACGACGGGCCTGGCCGGAGAAGGTGGCCGGCCTGTGTCGCCCGGGCCGGGATGCTGCACGCGTTCTGAGCTCATGACGTTCCTCCGTTGCGGGCCGAGGCTTGCAGCGACCTGCGCGTCGAGGCGGAGGGGGTGGTGTAGGCGTCGGAACTCTCGCGGGACGACCTCAGCGTAGCTCGCTCGCCGCGGAAGCGCTCGCCCTATCTCTTCCCGTCGGGCAACGTCACAGAACGTCGTCACATTCCAAAGAAGATTCGGCGCTGAGCCGCGAGCCCGGCGGGCCCCGCGACGGAGGGCGCCCTGCGCGCCGTCTTCCTCGCTCGGGATCGCGATCACGACCGCGCGCCGTCGGGCCCGCGTGGGCTCTCGGGCGCTACCGGAGAGCTCGGCGGAGCGCCACGTCTTCGCAGCGCCCGGCCGAGCGATGCCGTCGCCGGGCACGCTTCGTGCGTCTGCTCGGCGCCGCGGTCCGCGAGCGGAAGGGTCAAGGACCGGGCGTGCCCGGGTTCGGGGCAAAACGCCCCATTCGATGGCCCGCCAGAAGGACGTGATGTCATGATTTCCTACCGAACTCTTCTCACCGCCGGCGCGCTCTTCGCCGCCGCCTCGGTCGGCTGCTCGAGCGACCCGAACAAGAAGGTCAAGCAGGCGCGCGTCGACGAGATCGAGGCGCGGCGCGACGCGAAAGATGACGACGCAGAGCGCGAGCGCGAGCGGGCCGAGGACGCGGCCGGGCGCGAGCGCGCCGCGCGCGACGCCGAAGCCGAGGTGCGCTACGGGAGCTCGGCCGCCGGCGCCCGGGCCGAGGCTGAGGCGCGCATGACCGAGTCGCGCAAAACGTACCGGGCGCGGCTCGACGAGCGGGTGCAGAAGCTCGACGCGCGCGCCGCCGAATTGAGGGCCAAGCTCGTCGAGGCCGGGCCCAAGGCCACCACCGACGCGCGCGACCGGGTCGAGGCCATTCGCAACCAGCGCGAACTCGTCGGGCGCGGGCGCGACGAACTGGGCCGCGTCAGTGACGACGGCTGGGAGACGGCCCGAAGGGGCATGGACGCACGCGTCGACGACCTCGAGGCAATCATCAAGCGCGCCGCCGACAGCGTCGAAGGCCGCTGAGTTGGGGTCATGGCACCGCGCCGCCGGGCCCGCGCGCGCTCGCGATACCCTCTCTCGAACTCGACCCCGGGCGCGGCGAAGGCGGGCTCGCGCCCACGCCGGCTTGGCCCACGCGTAGCACATCGGTTCTGAAGCCCGAGCAGAATGCGCGTCCCGCGGCCCGGAGCTTGCGGCCCCCTTCGGGTCGCGGCGCGGGGCCTGCGACGCGCGACGGCCTTCGCCGCCACCCGCGGTGGCACCTTTCGCGACGAAGGGCCGCCCGGGTCGAGCCCTCTTGGACGAGGGCCCCGTCGAGCGTGTGGCCGTGCGAGTCGTAAAGGGTGGGCATCAGATGTCGTTCGCCGGCGGTCTCGCTTCCCGCCGGCTACCAGCGCCGCCCGCCGCGACCGCCGCCACGACCGCCGCCGCCGCGGCTCTGGCGCTCTTCGGCCTCGTTGACCTTGAGGGCGCGGCCGTCGAGCATCGCGCCGTTCCTCTGGCGGATGGCCTCGCGGGCCGCCTCGGCCGAGCCCATTGTGACGAAGGCGAAGCCGCGCGAACGGCCCGTCTCGCGGTCCGACATCACGTGCACGTCGGTGATGTCGCCGCAGGCCGAGAAGGCCTCGCGCAGCGTGTCGGTGGTGGCGTCGAAGGAAAGATTGCCGACGTAAAGACCAGTGCCCATGGCTGTTCTCGATTCGCTGGATCGGCTCAGGAAGCCCTGCCGTCCGACGGAGCCGTGAGACCGGAAAGGGGGCCCGCGAAGGCCTTCCTTCGCGCCCACGAGCGGTCGCCGTCGGGCGGCGGTCTTCGCGACCTCAAACAGCGCCGACGGAAGCGTCGTCGTAGCCGGGGAACGCTGGTGGGGCGGCAGAGGGTGGCGACGAGTCCGCCGTTTGCAGGCGCCATCTCGACCGTCGGGTGCATGACGTTTGCGTCGGGCGAAGGGCATCTTCAGCACGGCCCCGCCCCCACGCCCGTTCAGCGCCCCGGCGGCCGAACCGTACGAGCCTTCGCCCGGGCCCGCCGCAAACCCGCCGCGGCGGGCGCGCGCAGGTCCCAGACGAGGCCGAGCCGCTCGAGCAGCAAGAGCGAGGAATAGGTCACGTCGATCTGCCACCAGCGAAAGCCCGCCCGCGCGCTGCCCATGCAGTGGTGGTGGTTGTTGTGCCAGCCCTCGCCGAGGGTGAGCAGCGCGAGCAGGGCGTTGTTGCGGGAGCGGTCGGGCGTGTCGTAGGGGCGCGTGCCCCAGACGTGGGCGAGCGAGTTGATGAGCATGGTCGCGTGCAGACACGCGAGCGTGCTCACGACGAAGCCCCAGACGACGCCGGGCAGCCCGAAGAGCGCGGCGCAGAGCCCGAGGTAGGCGAGCACCGGCAGCCACTCGCAGCGCTCGAGGAGGCGCAGTTCGGGGAAGCGCGCGAGGTCTTTGACGTTGGCGAGGTCGGGCTCGTCGTGGCTGCCGTCGAGGTACCAGACCATGTGCGCGTGCCAGAAGCCGCGCCGCACGGGCGAGTGCGCGTCGCGTTCGGTGTCCGAATGCTTGTGGTGGTGGCGGTGCCAGCTCGCCCACCAGAGCGGCCCGTTCTGCATGGCCGAGCCCCCGAGGAAGGCGAGCACGAACTGGAAGGGCCGTGAGGTCTTGAACGCCCGGTGCGAGAAGTAGCGGTGGTAGCCGGCGGTGATGCCCCACATGCGCACGAGGTAGCCGCCGAGCGCGAGCGCGAGCAGGCCCCGCGAGAGAGGCACGACGAAGGCGAGCAGCGCGGCGAGGTGCAGGGCGACGAAGAGGGCGTTCGAGAGGGCGCCCGCGACGCGGCGACGGAGTACGTTCAGAGACGGGTGGTTCATTCGATCGGGGGCGGGAAGGATACTGCGAGCCCCTCGTGCGCGACCGCTCGGCACGGTGGCCCCGGCAGCCCCGGTCGGGGCGCCGGCGCGAGTTCGCCCGGGGCCCGGGCCTGGCTTCGACCGGAGCACGAGAGGTTGCGCAGCGAAAGCCCGTGGCGCCCGGCGGGTGCTCCCCCGGGGCCACGACGCACGTCGGGCAAGGTAGCTGCCCCCGGCCATCTCGCCAGTGGCGGCGCGCCTCTCGGGGCGAACGTGACCGACTCGTGATGACGCCCGCGACGGCGGTGGCGTCGTAAGCACGAGCTCGCGTGACATTTCTGACGCGATCGCCCCGAGCGCGGGGAAGCAGAGAAATGCCCGGACCGCGCGGGTGCCGGGGGTCAGAGCGATTGGACACAGAAATCGACCTACCTAGCCGCGCCCCTCGTCACGACGCGAATAGGCCGGCGCCCCCCTGGGGGCGCGTGACGCGAGGAGGCCACCATGGCGCAGGCGCATCTTTTTCACGCCCCCGGACCCCCGAGAGCAATCAATTTTGCAGGCCCGCCGCGAGCACGCAGCGGGCAGGCTCATCGAGAAGGTGCCCGCGCTCGCCAGCCTCCGGCTCGCCTTCGTCGAGGCCCGGGCGAGCGGGTGGCGCGGCGGCGGGTACGTCCGGCACGTCGACCTCGGGCGCGCCCTCGCGCTCTTCGAGCTCCCCTGCTCGTACGTGCACTGCCAGGGCGGCGGCTACGACCGGACGGGTGATTTGCTCGGGGGCTTGCGGACCCAGCGGGCCCGCTTCGAAGGCGGGCACGCCTGCGTCGGGCGTTGCGGCCCGATCCGCTGCACGCGGATGCTGTATTTCGAGGCCAGAGCCGCCTACCTGCCTCGTTCCGGCCCGGCCGCCGAGGCCCCCGCCCCTGAGCCCGAACCGCCCGCGCTCGCTCCCCGCTTCGCGTCGCGCTAGGCTCTTTCTGACGAATCGGCTTCGGCTGAGCTTGCCTCCCGCACGGCCCGACCCACCTTGAAGGGCAGGCGGTTCGAGTTGAGCGAGGCCGAATGGGCCCGGCTCGCGCCGTTGCTGCCGCGCTCGGGCCGCGGCGGGCAGTGGCGCGACCACAAGCAAGTCCTCAACGGCATCTGCTGGCGCCTGCGCACGGGCGCGCCCTGGCGCGACGTGCCCGCCCGCTACGGGCCCTGGCAGACGCTCGACGAGCGCTTTTCCCGCTGGCGCGCCGACGGCACGTGGGCGCGCCTTCTCGACGCGGTGCGCACCGACGCCGCGCTCGCGGGGCTTCTGGACCTGGACCTGTTCCACGTCGACTCGGCGTGGGCGCGAGCGCGGCGGGTGCGTGCCGACTTGCCGCGAAGGAAGGACCAGAAGCCGCGCGGCCGGCCGCCCTGCTTCGACCGGGAGGCCTACCGGCGGCGGCCGGCGATCGAGCGGCTCATCGGGCGGCTCAAAGAGTGGCGCGCGGTAGGCACGCGCGACGAGAAGCTGGCCGTCAACTACCTCGCCGTGGTGCAGGTCGCCCTGCTGCGGGATTTCCTGCGCCTTCTCGATTCGTCAGACAGAGCCTAGAACACCAGTCGGGTTAATCGGGCTTGACGTGTCAGGCCGCGGCTGCCTGTGCCCGCAGCCCCCGGTCGATCGCCAGCAGGTTCTCCACGGCCGCGATGCGGCAAGCGTCGAACGTGGTCTTGGCCACGCCCCGGTA
>DASTPP010000089.1:0-32396 GCA_035762175.1 Polyangiaceae bacterium
GCGCCGGCGCGTCGAACAAGAGCAGGGGGCGGCTGGGTTGGGTCCTCACACCCCTACCTTCGCCGCCCCCCCTCCTTTTGTCGCGCGAAACCTCTCGCCGGCCGCTACGTGAACGGCATTGGAGTGAACTCGGGGGCAGCGTTCGCCCGCGGAAACGGCGTGCAAAGCCCTGCCGGAGGCAGGGCTCTCGCGCCGCGCGCCGCTTCGCTCGCTCGCCCGGAAGCCGGCGCTCGCGAGAGCCCGGCCCCCGGCGAGGGGGCGGGCTTTGCACGCCGAATCGGGCCGCTTCCGCGCGGCACGAGCGGGCGTCCGCTGCCCCCGACTTCAGTCGGGGGCGGCCCGCCGGCCTCGTTTTGCACCACCCTCTTCCCGTCCGGGGCCGCACACCGTCACCCGCCGGCGCCCGGCCGCGCCGCCCCCCCGGGGCCTCAGCCCCCCTTGTCGCCCCGCGGCCGGGGCAGGCCGTAGCGGTCGAGGTGGCGCGCGAGCGTGCGGCGGTTGATGCCGAGCAGCGCCGCCGCCCGCGTCTGGTTGCCCCCGCACGAGGCGAGCGCCTCGAGGATGCGCTCGCGCAAGAGCCCCTCGGCCTGCGACTGGAGCGCCTCGAGGTTCTCGCGCGGGTCGGCGGTGGTGGCGCCGCCTTCGCGGCCGGGCGCGCCCCCGGACTCGGCCGGCCCGACGCCGAAGGCCGGCCAGGCCGCGGCCGGCGTGGGCGCCGGGGCCCGCCGCTCGGCCGGCGGAGGCGCCGCGCTCGACGCGGCGGGCGGCGGCGGGGGCAGCGACGGCGAGGGCGACGACGAGAAGGCGATGTGCTCGGGCAGCAGCAGCGGCCCCTCGCAGAGCACGAGCGCGCGCTGGATGACGTTGCGCAGCTCGCGCACGTTGCCCGGCCACGGGTGCCCCACCAGCTTGTCGGCCGCCGCCGCGCTGAGCGCCGGCGCCGGCCCGTCGGCGCCGTGCAGCCGCGAAAGCCACAGCCGCGCCAGCGGCAGCACCTCCGAGGGCCGCTCGCGCAGCGGCGGGATGGTCAGGCTGATGCCGTCGAGCCGGTAGTACAGATCGCTGCGGAAGCGGCCGGCCGCCGCCTCCTGGGCGAGGTCGCGGTTGGTCACGGCCACGATGCGCACGTCCACCGGCGCCGCCCGCAGCCCGCCGACGCGCCGCACCGCCCGCTCTTCGAGCACGCGCAGCAGCTTGACCTGCAGGCCGGGCGACAGCTCGCCGACCTCGTCCAGAAACAGCACGCCGCCGGAGGCCGCCTCGATCAGGCCCGCCTTGGCCTGCACCGCGCCCGTGAAGGCGCCCTTCTCGTGGCCGAACAGCTCGCTCTCGAGCAGGCTCTCGCTCAGCGCCCCGCAGTTGACGCTGACCAGCGGGCCCTTGCGCCGGGGCGAGAGCGCGTGCAGCCGCTGCGCCAGCACGTCTTTGCCGACCCCGGTCTCGCCCAGCAAGAGCACGTTGATGTCGCGCGGCGCGACGCGCGCGAGCAGCTTGTGAAGGTGCTGCATGTAGGGGTCGGCCACCACGACGCCCCCCTGCTCGAGCGGCTGCGCCTCGGCCTCGGCGCCCGCCTCGGCCGGGCGCGCCTCGTAGACCGCGAAGAGCGTGCTGCCCACCTGAAAGAGCGCCCCCTCGGGCAGCGGCGCCGGCTGGCGGGGCGGCAGCGAGAGGCCCACCGAGGGCACGGTGCCGCCGTCCGCGCTGTCCCACACCGCGTCACGGAACAGCTTCGTGCCGTTCTGGCTCCCCAGATCTTCGAGCCGCACCTCGTCGCCCAGGTGCAGCGCCGCGTGCCGCCGCGACGCGAGCGCGTCATCAGGCATGTGGACGAAGTTGTCGCGGCTGCGCCCCAGCGTCACCCGGCCGGCCGGGGGCAGCGGCAGCCGGCGCGCCTCGGGCCCGCCGCAGAACACCAACACCCGCGCCCTCACGCCCGCCCCCCGCCGTGCCCGCCGAGCGCGCCGCGCGCTCGCCCCCCGCGCCGCTCACCGAGCGCGCCGCGCGCCCACCCCCCGCCGTGCCCGCCGCGCGCCCGCCCCCCGCGCCGCTCGCCGAGGGCGCCGCGCGCCCGCCCCGCCGGCGCCGCGCGGCACACCCTCCCGGACCGAACCACGAACCGCATCACCGCGGCATACTACCCCGGTTCTCGTTCGGGTTCGGTACAACTGTCGTCGCAACGCTCGGCTCACCACGAGCAGAGCCGTTGCCTCGTCGGCCCACGCCGGACCGACCCCGCGCGAGAGCCGCTCAACTACAGGCGGCGGGTGACTTGCGCGCCGGGCGGGGCCCCGGCGCGCCCGCGCCCCCTCGCGACACCGCCTCGGCGCGCCCGCGCCCCCTTGCGACACCGCCCCGGCGCGCCCCGGTCTCGAGTTGGCACATTCGTGTCGCCCCCCGCCGACATGCGCCGGCCCGCCCCGCGCCCGCTCCGCGGCGCGCGCCCTGGCAACCCCTTTGCAATGAACGCGTTGTGGGCGCGGGGCGAAGCGCCGCATCTCCCCAGTGCGGCGCCCGCCCCGCGCCTCGCCGCCATCGTCCTTGCACGACGGCCGAAGCGGCGGGGCCCGCGCGGCGCCCGCCGCCCTTACCCTTCTGCCGCCCCCGCCCCTTATCTTCTGCCGCCCCTGCACCCTTCATTCGACGACGGGCCGAAGGCCCCCCTTACCCCCCAGGAGACTTACCATGAGTGCACGCCTCCCTTCGCGCCGTAACGCCCTCGCCTTCGTGTTGACCGCCCTCGCCCTCGCCGCGCCGGGCTGCGCCGACGACGGCGGCGCCGACGGCGGCAGTCTCGAGGCCGACGCCCGCGGCGCCTCGGCCGGCCGCCGCGGGCGCGTCGTTCAGCTCGACCTGCCCGACCCCGACTCGCCCGTCGCCGACCAGCTCACCATCCCCGGCGCGAACAACCTCCGCGTCACGGTGCTCGAGCTGAACAACATCGTCGACGACTTCCGCGTGCGCGACGGCGGCAACACCCCCTTCGCCGTGATGTCCGGCGCCGACCGCGAGAAGGGCTTTCTGCCCTACGAGGTCATCGTCCCCGGCGACACCGTGCGGTTCACGGCCGGCGGCCTCGGCTCCGTGCGGGCGCGGGTGCGCGACGCCCTCGGCGCGCGCCCCGACAACCCCTGGCAGATCGACCAGCTCGAAGACGGCGGCGAGCGGAGCTTCCGCCTGCCCGGCGCGCGCGGCCTGCGCGTCCAGCTTACGTTTCACGATCTGATCGAGGGTGAGCAAGTCTTGCGCATCGAGAGCGCCGCCGGGGTCCAAGAGGTGCCGGCCGAAGACCTCGAGCGCTTCAGCGGCGGCGGCGAGAACGTCTTCCGCGTGCCCGGCGACTCGGTCACCCTGTCCGTCAACTCGGCCGTGCGGAGCAACGGCAACCCCGGCAGCGTCGAGTTCGCCGTCACCGAAGACAAGGCGCTCTGACCCGCGCGCCGCCCCCCCGCCCCGCCCCCGGCGGGGGGGCCGGCGGCGCCGAAAACGGCGGGGCAGAAAAAAAACGAAAAGCTTAGCAACCAGCTCGAGGGCCTGGCCGAGGGGAACTCAGAAGCACCCCAAACCCCCCCGGCACTGCCGGGGGCCAGCAACGGAGACCCTCTCATGGCCAAGCTAAACCCCGAAGCGACCCACCGACCGACCAAGAAAGGCAGCGAACAACCGACCAAGACCGGCAAACCGCCCGCGAACGAGCCCTTCAAGCCCTCGAAGAAGCCGCGCACCAACCTCGCCTCGCCCCGCGAGGGCGCGGCGAAGCCGGCCCGCCCGGGCCCGAAGAAGAAGGGGGGCGCGCCGGCCGGCGACGACGACCCAGCAAGAATCACCACGGAGGGCGCGGCGGCCCTCGCCCGCGTTCGGCCCGAGATCGAGGCGGTGCCTTCCGACCAGGTGCGCCGCATCAACGTCTACGTGCCGGCCGCCGTGCTCGTCGTCCTCGGCGCGCTGCCCAGGCTCATGACCCTGCGCGACCAGATGCGCGCGCTCAGCGGCCACCCGCCCGACGCGCTCGACAAGCTGCGCGACTACGCCCTCGCCGCCGCCCACGCCTACGTGCGCGCCCTGCCGCAAGACGCGGGCGAGACGCACCTTCGCGCGCTCCTCGGCGAGGCGGCGCCCCTGCGCGAGCGCCTGCTCCGCAGCGCCGAGCTGCTCGCCGAGTTCGGCCTCGTCGACGCGACGCGCGTCGCGGCCATTCGCCGGGGGGTGGGCCACCTCGACACCGCCCTCGATCTCGAGGGGCTCGGCACGCTCTTCCGCGAAGCGTGGCCCGCCGTCGCCTCGAAGTCGCCCATCACCCTGGCCGAGGTCGAGCGCGCGAGCCAGCTCGGCACCCTCTTGCTCGACGCGCTCGGGCAGCGCCAGTCGGGCGCCGACGGCTCGGGCGACCCGCGCGAGGCCGACGAGCTGCTCGGCAAGGCCTACGAGCTCTTCTTCCGCACGTACGACGAGTGCCGCCGCGCCGTCACCTACCTACGCTGGCACCAGGGCGACGCCGACGAGTTCGCCCCCTCGCTCCATCTGAAGCGGCGCCGGGGGCGAAGCGCCCCGGGCAACGAGCCCGACGGCGGGCCCGATGGCGAACCCGATGGCGAACCCGTCAACGAGCCGGGCGGCGAGCCCGAAGGGGAGGCGGCCGAATGAAGATCTTACGTTCGGTCGGGCGAGCCCGGCGCCGCGAAAACGGCGGACGCCCGGCCGTCGGTCGCTCCGGGGCCGCCGTGAGCACGCCCGCAGTTGAGAAGCCCCCGGGCCCCCGGCGAAGACCGCCCAAGCTTCGCCGGGGGCCTCGCCCGATTCGCCGGAGCGCGCCCCTCGCTCGCAACGAGCGGTCGAGCGCTTCGGTTCGGGTGGTCACCACCCCGGTCGAAGCGGTCGAGCGCTGCGACCGGGCGGTCACGCCCCCCGAGAAGCGGTCGAGCGCTTCGATTGGGTGGGTACCCCCCCTGGGAAGCGGTCGACCGCTTCGGTTCGGGGGGGCATCACCCCGGTCGAAGCGGTCGAGCGCTTCGACCGGGGTGGTGACCGCGTCAAAACAAGCGGTCGAGCGCTTCGACCGGGGTAGTAGGCACCTTGATCGAAGCGCTCGACCGCTTCGGATGGGGCGGGTACCACCTCGGGGCAAGCGGTCGACCGGTTGTTAGCGAACAGGGGGCCGAGGCCACCGACAGCCGAACGGGGCCAACCTCTCGTTCGGCACGTAATGCAAGAGGGCATCGTACGAGAGGCCGAGCATGACGAGGCGCGCCGAGAGCAGGCGCCGCTCTGCCCACCAATGTGCTTTCTTCACCTCGACGATGACCCCGCCGGCCAAGGCTCGCTCGACCTCGTCGACTTCACGCAAAACATGTTGTTCGACGTGGGCCGTGTAAATCTCAATGAGGTCGTCGCGGTCGAGTCGGCACACCCGAATGGTCTCTTGGCCCTTGCGCGAGCCGCCGCGAGCGAAGGGGCGCCACTGCCCGCCCGCCGAGGGCCGAAATTGGATGTGCTCCACGCCGTCCTCCGAGGCCGGGTCGATGAGCAAGGGGGCCTCGTGGCCGGGCGGCAGCTCTTCTGCGCTCAACGCCACGCTCCCCGCGGCGAGCGGGAACTGCGTGTCCTTCGCCGGGGGGCGGTTGCAAGCTGCGCACGAGAAGAGCAAGTTCTCCCACGTGTAGGCGAGCCACCAGTAGCCGTGCGTGTCGGCGCAGTGCTCGCCCCGGTCGGCCTCTGCCTTCGGCCGAAAGTGCTCGACGTCGTTGTGCACCTGCCGAACCTGCGTCTCGCAGTAGCAGCACTTGTGAAATTGCGCGCTCCAGAGGTCGCGAGCGGCGCTGCGGTAGCCGCCGAACTTGCTCCAGTCGACCTTGCCCCTCGTGGCGTGCAGGGCGCGAAGTCGACCGAGCTCGGCCCCCCGCGCGGTCGTCAGGGCGGCGGGCTCTGGCCCGCGCTCGACCCGAATCATGCCGGCTAACTGCCCCGCCTCGTCGAAGAAGTCGGGCGGCGACTCGCGCGGCACCGGGGCCCAGCCGGGGTCGGCGTTATGGTCGCGAAGGTACTTCTGGAGGCGATAAACCTCGGCCTCTTCGTCGTCGGTGCGCGCGGGCGTGCCGGCGAGAAAGCCGTAGCGGCGTAGCTTCTCGCCCAGCTCGTGGGGGAACAAACTCGTGATGCCGAAGTACGCCTCGTAAATTTGGCCGCTCGTCATGAGGGCCGGCGATTCGAGGCCGCGCTCGACGGCGATGCCCTCGGCGTGTCGTCGTAGCACCCAGATTTCTTCGGCCCGAGCCCCCAGCAGCGTCAGGGGGTTGTGGGTGGTCACGACGAAGCTCATCTTCGGGAAGACCTCGCGCACGCGTTTGATCACGTCGCGCTGCCAGCTCGGGTGCAGGTGAAGGTCGATCTCGTCGAGCAACACCAGGCCGCACATTTGCGTGTGAAAAAAGTCGCCGACCGGCGAGATGCCGAGCCGCTCTGCCCACTCGAGCCAGCGCAAGATAAGGTCGGCGGCCCAGCCGAGCGTCGTCAAGTAGCCGTCGCTCAACGACGCCAAGGGCACGCGGCCGCCGAGGGCTTGGCTCACCACCCAGACGTCTTCGGCGTCGACCTCGATGCGCTCGACTTCGTCGGGTAGCAGGTGGCGAAGCTTGGTCATGACCTGCTGGTAGATGTTCCGCCGGACGTTGCCCGGGTCGGAGCCGAGCGTGCGCACCCACAGATCTTTGAGCCGACCGCGCGCGGGCAGTAGCCGCTCGTGCTCGTCAAAGAGCGTAGCAACGTCAGAGAAAGCGGCCTCGGAAGATGCCGGCTCAGCCCCACCCAAGGCCGAACCGCGCCGGCAACCGTAGGCGAACAAGAGGGGGCGCGCCACCGCCTCGTCTGGCGTGACCCGACCGACCTCGAGGCGCACCCCCGCCTTGATCGTCGTCGAGTACGTCACGCCTTCGGTCGTTTCGACGCCGCACTCGCCTTCGCCCGAGGCGCCGAACCTGACCGCCGACGCCGGCAGTTTCGCCAGCGCCGCCGCCGTCATGTTCGTACCCCCGAGCGCGAAGGCGAGCGCGCGCAGCAGGGTGGTTTTGCCCGCGCCATTCTCGCCCAGCAAGACGACCCACTGCCCTCGCCCCTCGCCGGGGGGCTCGAAGTCGACCTGCAACGTTTCGAAAGCACCGAGGTCACGCAAGCGAACCGACCGCAGCGCCACGACGCGATCGCCCACGATGGCTGCGCTCGGCCCGGCGGGGGGCGAGGGAGGCGCCGCCGGCGGGCGTTTACCCTCGGAGGGCTCGAGCCCCTCCCGACGTAGGGTCGCGGCAGCTTGCGCGTCTTCTTCATCTGCCTCGCGCTCGTAGGCGTGAGCCAACTCGTCGAGCATGGCCGCGGTCTCCGTCCACTCGGCTCGCATCGCGTCGGCCGCGACCCGAAACGTGCGGGCTAGCTCTCGCTCTTGGTTGCCGTCTTCGCCGAGCTCTCGAGTCCACACCCCGCGCAGGTTGCGCTTGGCGATGGCGAGAAATCGGCCGAGGTCGGCGACGTTGCCTTGCCTCAGCAAGCGGCGGGCGGCGAGGCAAGGCCAATGGCCGTCGGCGGCCGCCGGCGGGCGGGCGAGCACCTTGGCGACTTCGATGGCGCCGACGACAGGTCGCCCCTGTTCGGCGGTCAGCCGTAGGGCCTCTCGAGCCCAAGCGTAGAGCACCTCTTCGCCCTCGGCGGAGGGCAGGCCTTCGCCCGGGTAACCTCGCCAGAGGTCGAGCAGGCGATAGGCTTGCTCGGCGCGCGCCCGCCCCTCCTCGGAGGCGGTTCGTTCTTCGCCCTCGCGCCGATAGATTTGCGATACGAGCTCGGCGAACCAGCCTGGGTTCTGGGTGAACTCGTCGGTCAGAATTGATTGGGTTCGGCTGCGCTCGTCGTCGTGGGCGGAGAGGTAAACATAGGTCACTTCTGCCTTCCGCACGAGCCCTGGGTCGACGTCTGACGCCCCCTCGAGTCGGTTGAGAACCTGCTCGAACAAGTGCAGTCGCCCATCGTCGCCGGCAAAACTGCTGAGGGCGACCTGGTCGTCGAGCAGGGCGCCGAGCACGCGGGCCGCCGTCGCCGGCTTGACGTTTGAGGCTGCGCTTCCGGCCGCTTCGAAAGCAACCCGGACGTTGCCGGCTGCGAGTAGGCTCTCGACGACCTGTTGCCAATAGTCGGGGTTCGAGGGCTCGTCTTCGTAAACCCTAGTGAGCGTGGCCCAGTAGTCATGGCGAACGGGGTCACCCAATGCTTCGACAGCGGCCCAAAGCCGCGTGCTCGCCGGGAGGGCGTGGGCGGCCCGAGTCGCCTCGCTCGAGCGCCCTGCATCGGCGAGCGAACGAAGAAAGTGCTCGGCCCAGGCGGCCCTTTCGCCCTCAGCTAGCCCGAACCAGCGCCCGCGCACATAGGGCTCGAAGAGGAGAGCGTAAACAGGGGCCAAGGCCGGGTCGAGAAACCGGGCCTCAAGCTCTGGCGCGAAGCTCGACTGGCCGAGCGCGAAGCCCAGGGCATCTTTGTCTGGCACGCGTTGCGCTAGCTCTTCGAGCTGACCCCAAGGGTCGTCTCGTTTCTTGAGCTCGTTCAGCGCCTCGCGACGACGCGTGAGGATGCGCTGCTCACGCTCTCGCCGCTGTAGGCTGAATCGTTGTACGTCTGCCTCGCGCAGGGGGGGCAGGTCTGCAATGACGACCTCGGCGTTCGGCCCGAAGAGCAGACCGAGCTTGGGTAGCTCTTCTGCGGGTTCGAAGGCGGCGGCGGCTTGCCGAAAGGTCTGTTCAAGAGCTGCTTTTCTCGGCCGAGCGTCGCGTGCTTGGGCGGCACGATCGAGCAAAGCAAGCCAGACCTGCTCGCGCCGCTCATTAAGCTGATCTTGCCTTGCCAGAAGTTGCTGTAGCACCCAAGCGACGTCGTCGCTGGGAAGGGAGGCCAGCGCGCGTACCAGGGCGACCCATCGGGCGGCGTTCGCGCCAGCATACTCGACGACGAGGCTGAGCACCCTTTCGAGCGCTAGGCGAGCTTCGGACCGCGCGCGCTGCCTTTGCTCTTCGTCGCTCAAGAGTCTTTCGGTAAAGAACTTCGGCTGTCGGTGAGGCATCATCACGCCCGGCCGACCGACCCCCTTTAGCGCTCCGACCAGCATGGGGTAGACGATGGCTTCGGCCGCCGACCCACCCTCGGTGAGGATGGCGCGCAGAATTCGTACTCGCTCGTCAACCGAGGCCGTCGTTTGAGGCAACAGCAAGTGTAGAATGCGCGCGAGACTCTCGACGGGGCGGTTGGCGACTTTGCCCGCGGCTTCGCCGAGCTCGGCGTCTCGCTCGGCGAGCTTGACCAGGGCGCGTACCACCCGGGGCATGTGCTGCGGCGCCCAAGCGAGGGTTTCGAGAGCCCACAGAAGCCCGGCGTGAGGGTGGCCGTAGGTGCTCTCTTCGTCGAGCAGGTGGGCGACGCCCTTGTCGCCCAGCGCCAAGCTCTCCTCGAGCCGCGAGAGAAAGGTGGAGGGGGCGGCCTCGGCGAGCAGGGGCAGCAGATCGGCGAGCGAAGCCCAGCGGAGCCAGGGGGCTTCGAGCAGGCGCGCCACGGCCGTGGCGGCGACGCGGCTGCCAGCCCCGGGGCCGTGCAAGGGGGCCAGTGGGCGATCGCTTCGGCTGAGACGCGCCAACGTCGTTGCCATGCCCTCGCGCAGCCCGGCCGACTCTTGGATCGTCTTGCCGCGCAAGGGGGCGTAAAAGCGCTCGTCGGGCGGCAACTCGTAGCGCGGGTCGTCGCGGCCCAGCACCTTGACGACCACGTCGGTGAAACGCTGAAGCACGCTGGCGGGCACGAGCCCGATGAGGGCACGCCACGCGTCCTCGGGTGCCTGGAAGGCCCAGGTTGCTTTATCCCACCGCGTGACATCTTTGATTGTCGCGGCGTCGGAGACGATCGCCAGGTCTTCGCAGAGCCGCTGCAGGTCGTTCGGTTCGACGCCCAAGGCGCGTACGACGTCGCGGTCGGCTTCGTTCTCGGGCTGCCAGGCGCCGACCAAGAGCAGGGTGGCCAACTGCGTGCGGTCGAATCGGTCGACCCAAGGGGGGCGCGCGGCGTACCCCAAGGCGCGTTGGAGCGCGGCCATCTTTCCGCCCGATTCTTCGGCTAGGCGACCGGCTTCGTCGTCGCTCAGGCCCGTCGTGCGGAGCGCGTCGGCCAGACGACGATAGGGAATGGGGAGGAGATGGATTTCGTTGCCCGCCGGGGCAGGTGCCGACTCGGCGCCCGGCAGGGGGACGACGACGAGGTTCGACCGGAGGGCGAACTTGAGCTCGAAGTCTTCGAAGTTCGGCAGCAGAATCAGCGGCTCGCTCGGGGCGCTGCCCTGCGCCCAGCGCAAGGCCTCGCGGCTCTCGGCGACGAGCGTTCGGGCGCGGAACGACTCGGCCGCTTGCCCGGGTGCGCAAGCCAACGCCGCCGCCGCGAACGCGAGCGCGTCGTCGCGGGTGTCGGCTCGAACGACGAGCTGAGACGGGCGCGCGGCGTGGCCCCATTGTCGAATGGCCTCGGCGGCGCGCTCGCGTTCGCGGCCGATCAGGTTCATCTGGAGGGGGAGAGGCGGCTGGGTTCGCCCCCCCCACGCCGCGGCGAACGTATCGAGGTCGACGAGGTCGTACGCCGGTCGGCCCAGCTTGACGCCGAACCACCGCGCCACCGCCGGAGCCAGCGCGAGCCAGGTGGCGAGATCGTCGGCGTCGAGGGCGCGTACCTCTCGAAAGGCCCCCTGCTTCTTCTTTTTGTCTGCCCAATCGCCTTTTTCCGGAAACCGCTGCGCCGTCACCGACACGTAGACGGCGCCCGATAGACCTTTGGTTTTTGCTTCGGCCGCGCGCTTCTCGAAATCTTGATTGAACTTCTTCACCGTCTCGCTGTTCGTCGTGAGCTCCCAGACCGAGGCGCCGGGGGGGCAGTAGGTGGTGCCGCGGCGCGCGAGCACGGTGCCGTCCCACCCCCCGAGTCGGGTGCCGCCGTCGGCGCGCATGTCGATGGCATCGAGCGGGGTCGTGGCGAGCAGCAGGCGGCGCACGAGCTCGGGCAGGTCGGACGACGCCTCGACGCGCTGCGCCCACATTTTGATGTCGTCACCCCTGATGTCCCAAAGCCGCGTCATGCGTTCAGGGTACAAGCTCTCGCCGTTCTCGGCACGAAGGGGGCGGCCTGGCTGTCAGGCTGAACGGAAGGTGAGCCGAGCGAAGCCAGGCAAAGGCAAGCAATTCGGCTACTTCGGCGGCCCGTTCCAGTGCCGACGGAACGACCCTCGCAGGCACCGGGCCGCGCAGACGCGGTCGGCGGTCCACGTGGGCGGGTCTTCGGGCAGGCCGAGGTCGGGCGCGTCTGCGGGAGGGCCGAGGCCGCGCGGCCTTGCCTCAAGAGGCCCCGAGGCACTCGCGCTCGGCGTCGAGAATGGGCTGCCAGAGGCCAAAGGGCGAGACCCCGGCGTAGCCGCTCTCTAGGCTCGTGGTTGCACTCGATGACGAGCCAGCGGCTCTCTATCGACAGTCGCGCGTTCGACCAAAGGGGTGATGACCACCCCGAATCGAAGCGGTCGACCGCTTACACTCGGGGGCGACGGCACTACCTGAGACGAGAGCAGAGCGCCATGACCCGGGGGCGGAGCTGGTGCCCGCGCCAGCCGGGGCCGGCTCAGCGCCCCTTGGCCTCGGGCCAGCGCCGCTCTTGCTTGATCGCCTGCCGCAATGCCTCGAGCTCGTCGAGCCCCATCGCCTCGAGCGCGGCGCGCTCGCTCGGCCCGAGCGCGAGGCCGAACGCCTCGCACAGGTCGGCGATCGCGACGCGCAGACCCTCGGCCTTGCCTTCGGCCTTTCCCTCGGCCTTGCCCTGGTGGAGGAGTCGACGCTCCCACTGTTGGACCGAGCGCTCGGTGTTCATGATCAACTCCAGGTCGGCTTGCGAGGGGTTGGGGCTCTGCTTGGCCTCGAGGCTCCAGCGTAGCATGCGCTGCGTGGTGCCGCGGTGCAGCGGGTGCTCGTCGGGCGCGCGCCTTACGTCGCAGCTGTTCGCTGACGGGGGGCCCAAGCTCTCGCGTCGGCTGGAACCCGAGGCGAGGGCCGCTATGGGCCGGCGACGCTGCGCCGCGCGCGACGGGCGGGGCGGCGGGGCGCGTGAGAATCAGTATGGTGGGGGTGAGGTGAATGCAATGGGGCGTTGTTGTGAAAATGCTAGCGGTAGTAATTTGTTTTGGCCCGGCCCCACCATGCCGACCCCGACCGCAGGCCCTCGCCGCAGCGCCGACGCCGGCCGCGCCGCCAAGCATTGCCGCGCCGACGCGGGCCGCGCCGCCAAGCACCGTCGCCCCGACGCCGACCGCGCGGCCCGCGTCGGCGCGTGGCCCGCGTCGGCGCGCGGACGTCAGACGTGGGGGTGGCCGTTATGGGCGACCTCGGACAGAGTGCTTGTGTGGAAACTCCGTCTTGAACGAGGGCGCCGTACCCGTCGCTGCTCGAAGGCGGGCGGCCTCGCCATCACCCATAAAATGGCCAAACCCGAGTCAGAGCCAGTCCAAGTCGATCGCGCGTAGATCGACGTCCGAATAGCCGTAGCGCTCGACCAGCTCGCGCTGCGAAAAGCTACGGCCTTCGGGGTCGAGGAACCCGAGCAGGGCTGCGTCGACAGGCTCGAGCGAAGCGCGCAGGGGCTCGGCGGCGCGGTCGGTCGTCGCGATCGCGCCCAGAATCATGCGGTCGCTGCACGCCAACCAACCGTTGTTGTGGCCGAGCAGCGTGTAGGCGTGGCGGCGAAAGCGGAGCAGGTCTCGGTAGACGAAGGCGAGCGACTCGGCGTCGGATTGGGGCGAGGGCCGGTGCCCGCGCTCGGGCGGCACCGGGGACGCCGACTCGAGCCGCTCGCGGACGCGCCGGTACCGGCTCGGGTCGCCGCGCTCGAGGAAGTCGCCCTTCGCGGCTTCGCCCACGTCGCCGAGCCCCAACGCCGCGCACAGCGCCCGGGCGCGGAGGTACCGGTGGTAGAGCGGCTGCTGGCTCTCGGGCGGCTCGGCGAACCCGCCCTCTTCGAAGGCGTTCCACGATTCGAGGAGCAGGTCGAGCAGCTCGCGGGCGCCGAGCTTCGGCTCCGTCCAACCGGAGATGCCGCCGAGTACGATATGATCGAGGCGATTTTCGCCCACGTGCCAGGCGACGCTAAAATCGCGGGCGGGGTACTGGGCGAACCGGAGGCCCGACTCGCGGACGTAGCCCGCCGGCTCGCCGAAGCGGGCGACCACGTCGGCCTCGCGCTCGACCCCGAGCGCGTCGAGCGCGGGCCCCCGCACGAACGCCCGGCAGACCACCCCGCCTGCGACCCAAACTCTCACCCCGCCGACCACCACCGCGCCGCCGACCTCGAGCACCTCGTCGAACAGTTGCGCCAGCGGGACCTCGCGCTCGACCCCGTCGGCGCCCGCGCGAACCATCCGGGCGAAGGGCCCGTCCAAGCGTTGGATACCGGGGAGCCGCGGCTCGGCGCCGTCCGGGGGGGTATCGCGCAGCGGCGCCGCCGACCCGCCGATTCGTACGCCGAAGAGGTCGATCGAGCCGGCGTCGGCGCCCGGCTCGAGCAGGCGGCGGAGGTCAAGGGCGTTCATATGTCCAAGATACTACATCTTGTTGCCTGAGCCCGCAGGCTCGTGCCGCGTCGTCCGCTCGTAGCGGGGCGAAAGCGCCTCGCCATTCCGTCGTCGAGCGCCAGCCGCGCCGCGCGATCCGCAGGGGCAAGGGCGATCGCGCGGCGACTTGCCGAGCGTTCTGCGCGCGTGCCCGCGGTCGGGGCAGACACGGGCGCCGGGCCGCGCGGACGCGGCCCGCCGGGCGCTCGCGAACGGGGGCCTTTGACGGGCGGGTCGGGGCGGTTCTTCTCCGAGGCCAGCGCCCGAGCCGGCAGGTGCCGCAGGTCCGTTCTTCTTCGAGGCCAGCGCCCGAGCCGGGGGGCGCCACAGGTCCGTTCTTCTTCCAGGCCGGTGCCCGAGTTGGCGGGCGCCGCAGGTATGTTATTTTTCAAGGCCAGCGCCCGAGCCGGCGGGCGCCGCCGGCCGCCCCGCCCGGAGCGAGCGAGCGAGCCCGGCGCCCAAGCGCTTTTCGATCGGGCTTTAGAACCAACGCCGGCCGGCGACCGTCCGACCGAAGATGAACTCGTTGGCTTGCAAGGTGAAGAACTTGGTGTTCCCCCCGGGCAAGGTGCTGGCCTTCGCCACGCTGGGGCTCGCGACGAGCTGGCTCGCCGCCGTCTCGACGCCGTCGGTGGCGACCGAGCTCGACGCCTACCTCGCGCGCATGGCGCCGGCGGTTGTGGTCAGCGTGGCCCTCGGGGTTTTCTTCAGCCGCCGGGGCTCCTCTTTGATCGCCAAGGTGGCGGTCGCCTCGTTCGGGTGGTGGGCCGGCGCGCCCGACCCTCAGGGCGGCTGGTCGGGGTTCGCGGGCGTCGTCGGCGCCGCGTTCGAGGGGCTGATGACGGCGGCAGGCCCCCCTTCGGAGGGGGCGCTCGCCGGCCTGCTCTCGGCCTTGGTGGGCCCCTTCGAGTCGTTTGTGTGGGGCGTGAGCTATGCGCTTTGCAGCGCGCCGGCCCTGCTCGTCACGGCCTCGCTCTTCGCCCTGGCCGAGCGGGGCCGGCGTCCCTCGCTCGTCGCCTCGGCGTACGGGCGGCTCGGTTGGGCCCTGACCCTGGCGGCGTGCCTGGGCCTCGTCTGGTGGCGCGGCCAATTGATGCTCGGCCAGACGCACCCGCGGGCCGCGCTCGTCGTGGCCTCCGTCCTGACGCTGGCGCTCGGGGCCCTGCAGCTTGCCTCGTTCGCTGCGCTGCGAACGCTCTTTCAATGGCTCGCGGGCGTCGAGCGCCGGCCCGATCTCGAGCCGGGGCCCGGGGCCGAAGTCTGCGACCTCGGCGTCGGCGAAGGGTACTGGGCCGAGGCCCCCCCGGGCGCCACGCCCTACCGGCGCGGCCGGGGGGGGGCCCGGGTGGTGCGCGGCTCGGCGCGCGGCGCGCAAGGCCTGCTGGCCGGCGCGGCGTTGCTGCACGCGGTGCTCTTGACCGGCGGGCTCGCCCTCGTCGCGGGCGTACTCGAACAGTGGCACATGATGCGGGCGGCGATGCGGGCGGCGTTCCCCCAGGGGGTGCCCACCGCCACGGGCACCGTGCCGGCGCCGCCGCCCGAGCCGCCTCCGTTTGTATGGTATGGCGAGCCCGAGGCCACGCCCCTCGTCGTCGACGTGAACGGCGACCGCGTCGAGGACGTGGTCGGCCTGCGCCGAGACGGGCGCTCGGACGACGCGCCGCCCACGCTCGCGGCGATCGACGGCCAGACCTTCGCCGAGCTGTGGCAGGCGCCCCTTCGGGCGAAGCCGGGCGGGCGGCGGGTGCGCCTCTTGCGCAGCGGCGCGAGCCTCTTCGCGAGCGACCGAGAAGGGCGCTTGCACGTTTACGATCTGGCGAGCGGGCGCGAGCGCGTCGACCCCGTCGCGGTGTCCGACGAGCTCGGCGCGTGCGCCGCAGAGAAGGGCGCGCCGAGGGTCTGGCTGCCCGACGACGCCGCGGGCAAGCTCGGCCGCTTGGTGACCGCCGAGGGCCGCGCGACCGAGTCCGGGCGCCCCCCCTGGTGTGCCGCCGTCGACCCGGTGACGGCGAAGCCCCGCTGCGGCGAGGGCGCCGAGGGCGTCTGCGCGAGCCGGCACCGGCCCTCGTCGAACGACTCTACCTTCGCGGGCCCCGCTTCGTACGAAGACGGCAAGGTCGGCCTCAGCTTCGGGCAGGTCGCCGCCCCGCACGGCCTGGGCTTCGCGCACCTCGTCGGCTTCGACCCGGCGACGGGCGCGCGCCGCTGGGAAGAGCGGCTCGTGGGGCACGGCGAGATGTGGTACGCCCCCGACTCGAACGTCACGCTGGGCGGGGGCCGGGTCTTTGCGACCTGGCGAAGCAGCAACCACGTCTGGAAGGTGCGCGCGCTCGACGGCCTGACCGGCGACGAGCTCTGGTCGGTCGAGCTTCACGACTCGGAGCGGAGCGACAAGGCCAAGCTGGTCGCGGCGACCGAGGGGCGGGTCTACGTGCTGGTCGATGGACAGCTCCGGGTGCTCGACGCGCGCTCGCACGAGCTGCTCGGCGCCAGCCCCTAACGACGGCTGCACCCGACACGAACGAGAGCCGGGGTAGCCGTCGGCCTGAACTCGCGGTCCGCTGGCACTCGGCCCGAGCGAGAGCCAGGGTAATTGTCGGCCTGAGCTCGCGGCCCGCTGGTCTGCCGATTGCAGAGCGCCCGCGCATGGCAACGAAGCGAAAGACGGCGGGGCGTGGGGTGACGAAGCGGCCTTCGGAAGGCGATGCGGGCGGCCAGGGCGAGCCGACCGAGCGCGGCACCGCCGCCGGCATGCGCGCCGGCGCCCGGTCGAAGAGCGAGGCCAAGGCGATGACGTCGCCGGACGGCAAGAAGAGCCAGAAAGAGTTGACCAAGCGCGGCGGGCCCGGGCACGCGGGCACGAACCAGAAACGGGCGAGCGCGGGAGGCGAGGGCGGCCGCGCGGGCACGAGCGCGAGCGTGGAGTCGGCCGACGGTGAGGCGAGAAAGCGCAAGCCCACGCGCTCGCGCGGCACGAAGGCGCGCGCCGGCGCCTGAACCTCGTCGTCGCTCGCCCGAGGGCGTGAGGCGGCGGTGTGTCGCCCCCGTGGCGGTCGGCGCGGGGGCGTGAGGTGGCGTCTCGCCCCCGCGGCGGTCGGCCCGCCTAGGCTCTGTCTGGCGAAGGCTCCCGTCGCCCGGCGGCCGATTCGCGGCGCCCTCGGCCGGGGCGGGAGGCTTGAAATCCAGACGGATTCCTGCGCCCCCCGCCCCGGCCGAGGGCTTGCGCCTCGACCGCCGAGCTCGGTCCGCCTTCGCCAGACAGAGCCTAGGGCGCGGCGTGATCTCGCCCGGGGTCTCGGTGCAGGCGAACGCGCTTCTGCGCTGCGAGCAACTCGGCACCCTCGCCCTCGAGGCTGCGAAGGCCGACCCCGGCCGCAAGGCCGCGCGGCCGAGCTGCTGGCCGCCGACGCGTGGGGCGCATCCGAGGGGCGCCGGGCGGCGTCAGGTCGGTTCGGGCGGGGGCTCGAGCAGCACCAGATCGAGGCGTCCGAGGTGGGCGGGGTCGGCGATCACGTCGATGGCGGTGATGGCGCCGTCGTCGGCGAAGGTGAAGGCGAAGACGGCGCGGGGGCGCCCGCCCGGCACCCGCGCATGCTCAAGAAGGCGGGCGAGACCGACGAGCGGCTCTTTTCCGTGGCTGCTTGGCGTGACGCCCCGTATTTCAGCGAGGCCGAGCGGGCCGCGCTGGCCCTGACCGAGGCGGTCACCCGCCTGAGCGATCGGGCCGATCCGGTGCCCGACGAGGTCTGGGCCGAGGCCGCCCGCCACTACGACGAGCCTGCGCTCGCGGCCCTGCTCGTGGCCATCGCCGCCGTCAACGTCTGGAACCGCTTCAACGTCGCCACCCGGCAGGTGGCCGGCTCGGCGCGCGCCTGGGAGGGCCAGGCGGAGGGCCGAGGGCCGGGCTGAGGCGCGCGCCGGGCCGCGCGCCGCGCTCGGCGCGACGCCGCGTCGAGCCGCCGAGGCGAACCGGCGCCCGAGGGGACCCCCGCGGCGGCCGGAGCGCGACGGCCATCGTCGGGGCGCGGCGCACGCCGGCCGGGCGCGGCTCAAGCGCGGGCGAAGGTGTTGCGAATAAGCTCATGTTGGTATTTTTAACGAAAAAAGCCGTCATCGAACGAAGGCGCGGTGGTAGGGTCTGGGCCCACGGGTCGGCGGGCATGGCGGCGGCCGAGGCGACGGGGGGCGCGCCTTCGCGCCGCCGCGGGCGACGTCCGAGCTCTGCCGTCGGCGCGGGGCCGTGCGCGCCCGCTCCGAGCGGCCCCAGGAGGTACCCATGGTCTCATTCAAGCGTCATTCTCTGCTCGCCGCGTCGCTGCTCGTCGCCGCCTGTTCGAACGCCGGCCCGCGCCCGGAAGGGCAGGGCGCCGAGCTGCAGTTCGACGGGGCGGGCTGGCACCTGCACGCTTCCGGCGGGGGCAGCGAGAGTGACGCCGCCGCCGGCACCGCGCCCGGCGTGCCCGGCACCGACACGGCCTCGCAGTGCATCTTCGAATACGAGGGCTGGAAGAAAGAGGGCCGCACCTGGCCCGGGTCGTACAACCCCGACCTCAAGACCCCCGCCGACCTCGTCAAGGCCTGCAAGGCCATCACCACAACGTGCTCGCCGGCGCGCATCGGCGGGCACACGGGCGAGGTCTTGGCCCTGCTCGGCTGCGACCCCACGGCCGCGACCCCGACCATCGACCCCGACGTCGTCGCCTGCCTGAAGGGCCTCGGCCCGAAGCACATCATCTTGGACGGCTGCAAGCTCGCCACCACGGCGAAAGACAAGTGTACGCAGGCCCTCGCCAACGCCACGGGCGTGCCCGTCATCGCCGCCGACGTCTGCGTCTGGAGCGACCCGCCCAAGTACTCGGCGCTCTCCGAAGAGGGCTCGTGGTGGAGCTACGGCCCGAAGGCCGGCGGGGGCGGCGCGGGCGGCGCGGGCGGCACGGGCGGGGGCGGCGCGGGCGGGGGCGGCGCGGGTGGCATGGGCGGCACGGGCGGGGGCGGCGGGGGCGGCACGGGTGGCGGCACGGGCGGCATGGGGGCGGGGGGCACGGGCGGCGGAACCGGTGGCAGCGGCACCGGTGGCTCGGGCGACCCCTTGCCGGAGATCGGCGATAACGACGCGACGTTCTAGCGGGCGGCCGGTCAAGGCCTCGGGCGCAGCGCGCCGCGCGTGCCGTCGGCGTGCTCGCTCGAGGTCGTGAGCTGTTCGACACTCTTGGCGAGCGAGGCCCCCTGCTCGGACTCTGCGTCGAGGGCCTTGGGCTCTGCGTCGAGCTTCGGTTCGACCGACTCGAAATCTATTTCTTTATCTGGGCTCGCCCGAGCCCTCGTCGCTGGTCTCGTTGCGATGAAGCGGCCCGAAGGCGGAGCGTTCGAGCGCGGGCGGGGGCCGCGTCGGGCACGCGCTCGGGCGTGTCCCTCGGAGAAGCATTCGAGCGGGGGGCCCTTTGGAAGGTGTCGTGGCCCCCGGCATGAACGGCGACGATGAGGGCGGCGAGGCAGAGCAAGAGATCGACAAGGAGCGACGACCTAAGGATCGACAAGGAGCGATGACCTAAGGCAGGCCCCTTCGTCGAAGTGTGCCTTGGTATGGGCGGCGGGGCGGTGGGCGCGAGGTCCGAGAGGGCCGGCGGGCTGGGCGCGGGCGATTCGAGCCGGGGCCTGCTCAAGGCAAGGCCTCGGCGCGGGCCCGAGATCACGTTCGTCTCTCGTCAACTTGAGAGGACGCACCCCGCGCGCCCGACAACGATTCGCGGCGCTCGAGGTCCAGGCCCCGTCGCTCGACTTCGGAGCGCTTAGGGTTGCTCGGCCCTCGGCGCCGCGCTACGCGGGTGGTCTCTGGCGAGCAAGGTGATAGGCCAGCCTACCTTGAATTACCCCCTCCCTCATGCCTTCGGGTCTTGGGGCGGGGGGGTAGAACCGATCTCGGGCGCTCTGCCTTGACACCTTCGCCGCGTCCATGGCCCCCTTGCTTTCCGGCGCGTCGCGGCATCGGTCGTCGCGCGGCGCCGCCCTCGGCTAGCGCATGAGTACGCCACACCCAAGCGAGTCTTTTCTCGAGCCGAACGCCCCTGCCGAAGCGTCGCTCGAGACGGGCGCGTCTGGCGGGGCGGCGCCGGCGCCGAACGAGTCGACGGAGGCGCGTCCCGAGCCGAGTGCTCCGGCTGAGGCCGCGTCCGCGCCCCGCGCTGCTGCCGAGGCGGCGCCCAAGCCGAGGGCCTCGGCCGGGGGGGCGTCCTCGCTGAGCATTTCTTCCGAGCTGGCGGCCGAGCTGAGCGCCCTTGCCGAGGTGGTGTTCGCGCCGAGCGCCCTCGCTGCGGTGGCGTCTGCGCGGAGCGCTGCGGCTGAGGCGGCGTCTGCGCGGAGCGCCCCTGCCGAGGGGGCGCCCCCGCCGCGCGCTTCTGCCGAGGGGGTGCCCCCGGCGCGCGCTTCTACGGTCGTTACGCCGGCGCCGCGCGCTTCTACGGTCGTTACGCCGGCGCCACGCGCTTCTGCGGTCGCTACGCCTTCGCCGAGCGGGCCTGCGGTCGCTACGCCTTCGCCGAGCGGGTCTGTGGCGGCAGCGGCGCCGAGCGGGCCAGCGGCAGCGGCGCCGAACGGACCTGCGGCAGCGGCACCGAACGGGCCTGCGGCAGCGGCGCCGAGCGGGCCTGTGGCGTCGAGGCCGAGCGCGCCTGGGGCGGTGGCGTCGAGGCCGAGCGCGCCTGGGGCGGTGGCGCCGAGGTTGAGCGCGCCTGCTAAGGCGGCGCCCGCGCCGGGCGCGCCGGGCGGAGCGGGGGGGGTGGGCGTTTCGGGCGAGGGGGCGCGCGAGGCGGGCGGCGCGGGCGAGGCGGCGGGCGAGGCGGGGGGGGGCCGCAAGGTGTTGCTCGACCCCATCTCGGTCGGCGATGCGTTGCTCGAGCCCGTCTCGTCGGGCGAGGCGGCGCTCGAGACCATCTCGCTCGGCGAGGGGGCGCTCGAGCCCGTCCCGTTCAGTGAGGCGTCGTTCGCGTCGGTGTCGCTCAGCGAGGCGTCGTTCGCGCCCGCCTCTGCCGGCGGGGCGCCCTTCGAGGTCACCTCGTCGATGCTCGACGTGGGGCCGAGCGCGGCCGAGCTGCGGGCGCGCTCGCTCGTCGGCACGGTCATCTCGGGGCGCTACAACATTCGCGAGCTCATCGCCATGGGGGGCATGGGCGCGGTCTACCTGGGCGAGCACATTCATCTGCACAAGCGCCTGGCCATCAAGGTGCTGCACCCCGAGACCGAGAACCTGCCCGACCTGGTCGAGCGCTTCCGGCGCGAGGCGCTGGTGGGCGCACACGCGCGGCACCCGAACGTGGCGGCCGCGACCGACTTCGGCACCCTCGAAGACGGCTCGTACTTTCTCGTGCTCGAGCACGTCAAGGGCGTCACGCTCGCCGAGGCGCTCGACGCGGGGCCGCTCGCGCCGCCGCGGGCGCTGCGCGTCGCGCGGCAGCTCGCCGACGCGCTCGAGTCGCTGCACGCGCGCGGCATCTTCCACCGCGACGTCAAGCCCCAGAACGTCATGCTGGTCGACCCGGCCGGCGCCGCCGAGGCCGCCGGGCAAGAGCCCGACTTCGTCAAGCTCATCGACTTCGGCCTCGCCACGGTCGAGCTCGACCGCCTGCCCTCGGTGCAGATGAGCGCGGTGACCGCGCCGCTGCCCGAGCGCATCACCGGCAGCGGCGCGATCTTCGGCACCATGGCCTACCTCGCGCCCGAGGCCGTGCTGGGCATGGACAACGTCGACGGCCGGGGCGACCTCTACGCGCTCGGCGTCGTGCTCTACGAGATGCTCACCGGCGGGCGCCCCTTCGCGGGCGACACGCCGGCCGAGTTCATCGCGCAGCACGTCTACGCCGCCCCGCCGCCCTTCGCCGAGGTCGCCCCCGAGCTCAACCTGTCGCCCGAGCTCGAGCGCATCACGATGCGCCTGCTCGCGAAGAACCCGAACGAGCGCTACCAGCGGGGGGCCGCCGTGTCCGCCGATCTCACGGCCGCGCTCGTCAAGACCTACGCCTCGGCGGCGAGCGAGATGACGGGGGCGCGAAGGCTGCCGCCCGCGCCCCCCTGGGCGCCGCGGACCTTGCCCCTGACGGCGGTGCCGCAGCTGCCGACGCCCGCCCCCGCCCCCGTGCCGCGGGCGCCGCGCACCATGCCGCTGACGGCGGTGCCCGCGCCGGGGCAGAAGCTGGCGACGCCCGCCGCGTCCGCCGCGCAGAGGGTGTCGACGCCCGCCGCGCAGAGGCTGCCGACGCCCTCGCCCACGCCGGGGCAAAGGGTGCCGACGCCCTCGCCGACGCCGGGGCCGAGGGCGATGACGCCGCCGCCCACGCCGGCGCGGACCTTGGCGACGCCGCCCACCTTCCCGTCGCACGATGTGGCCGCGCCTGCGACCGAGCCCTCCATCCCCGCGTCCCCGCCTGTGACCGAGCCCTCGCTGCCGGCGTCGCCGGCGTTGCCGCTACCCTTGAGCAACGTCCTGTCGACCCTGCCCCCCACCGTGCTGTCGCTGCCGGCGAGCCCGGGGGCGGAGGGGGCCCCGCCGGGGGGCCCGGCGCCGGGGCCGCCCGGGGCGCCGCCGCAGGCCGCCTGGCAGCCCGCGGTGGCGGCGGCGCCCGCCGGCCCGCCCCAAGCCCGCCCCGAGGCGCTCATCACGCCGCCGGCGCTGGCGACGCCTCGCGAAGTGCAGCCGCTCTTGGCGGAGGCGTTGCGCGGCCTGCGGCGGCCCTTCGGGCTGCCTTCGCCGACGCCGCTCGCGTACGCGGCGGCGTTCTTGCTGCCGGTGCTGGGGGCGCTGCTCTACATCGCCTTTTCGCGCGAGCCGAGCGAGCCTGCGAGCGCCGAGTCGGGCGCCGACACCGCCCTCGTGCCCGGCGAGCAGGTGTCGGCCGACGTCCAGGTGCCCTCGGCGCGGGTGGCCGAGGCCGAGGCGCCCCCGGTGCGGGGGTCGGCGTCGGTTGTGGTGGCGCCGATCGCGCCCCCGAGCGCCAGCGCCCCGAGCGTCGAGGTGGCGAGCCCCGAGCGGCTGCGGGCGCAGGTCCGGCAGGCGGCCAAGTCGTACGCTTTCGAGAGCGGACGCCAGGGGCTGCTGGCCCTCGCCTCGACCGACCCCCCGTCGCTCGGCCGGCCCGACTTCGTGCGCGCGGCCTCCGACGTGGTCACGGGGGTCGAAGAGCTGGGCCCCCCCGGCTCGGACGAGCTCTTCGGCGCCCTCGCCGGCCGGCGCGCCGCCCCCTACGGCCTCGATCTGCTCTACGAGGTCGCGCGGCTGCACGGCGGGCGCAAGGCCGGCCGGCGCGCCGTCGACCTCTTGCGCAAGCCCGCCGTCCTGTCGTACGCCTCGCCCGCGCTGCGCGTCACGTTCGCGCTGCGCGACGCCGACTGCGCCCGCAAAGAGCGCCTCGCCGAGCGCGCCGTGGCCGAGGGCGACGCCCGCACGCTCGAGCAGCTCCGGGCCTCGATCGGGGCCTGCGGAAAGCTCCCCGCGCTGCAGAAGGCCCAGAGCGAGCTCTTGCAAAAGCTCAGCACGAGGTTAGGGCGGCCCTCGATCCGGGGGTGGGGCCGGTCCGGGTCGGCGAGCGGGGGGGCGCGCGTGGGCGTGGGCGTGGGCGTGGGCGTGGGCGTGGGACGGCTCGGCCGGCGGGGGCGGCGCGGCGGCCAGTGGGGGCGCGCGCGGGCGTGGGCGCTTCGGCCGGGTCGGAGGCCGCGAGCAGGTGGGCGGCGTCGCGCGCGGGCGTGGGGCGTCGAGCGTGGCCTGCCAGGCGTGGGCCTGGCGGGCGGCGTCGCGTGCGCAGGCGTGGGTGCTTCCGGGCGGCGCGGCGCCCGAGGCGGGCGTCGCCGTGGCGGGGGGCACCCGAAGTTTTGCGTAAAGTCGCGAAGAGCGCCGAGTCGGTGTCGGTGTGCTACTCAATTCGGCGCCGGCGACTTTGCGACCTTTGTCCGACGTCTCCCGTGGGTCGGGTCTGCTCTCGGCGGGGGCGGGCGCCTACCTTCTGCTCTTGCCCGAAAGGGTCGCCGGCAAGGCGGCATGGCGCGGTCGAGGCTGCTGCTGGGGCTTGGCCTGGCGTCGCTTGGTGGGTAGCGTGAGGGGCGTCATCGAGGGCGGGCGCTTCGGCCTGGGCACGAGCGCGCCGAAGCTTGCCCGAGGGCGGGCTCGAGCCCGAGGTTTGACCATGTGGAAGCTGACCATCGAGAACGACGAGGGCGCCATCCGCGAGGTCGATCTCGTGCGCGAGGGCTACAGCGTCGGGCGCGATGGGGCGTGTGACATTTACCTGCCCGAGCGCAACGTGTCGCGGCGGCACGCGCGGCTCGAGCGCGACGGCGAGGGGCACTGGTGGCTGGTCGATCTCGGCGCCCCTTACGGCAGCTTCGTCAACGGCCGGCGCGTCGAGGGGCGGACACAGGTCGCGCCGGGCGATCTGATGCAAGTGGGCGATCACTGGCTGGGGCTCGTCGGCGACGGGGTGGTGCCCGAGGGCGAGGGGCCGGCGGCCGGGGGCGACGAGGCGAGCCCGGGGGGCGAGCGGCCCTCGCTGCCCTGGGGCGTGCGCGTCGAGCCCGATCGGCTCTTCGTGCTCGAGGGGCCCGACGGCGGGCGGCAGGTGCGGCTCGACGGGGCGCCGGTGCTCATCGGGGTCGGCGAGGGGGTGACGATACGGCTGCCCGACGGGGTGGCGCCCGAGGGCGTGCACGCGCTGGTGAGGCCGCTGCCGCTGGGGCGCTACGAGCTGGTGCGTCGGGGCGAGGCGGTCAGGCTCTGGGCGCACATGCAGCCGACGGGGCGGGCGCTGCTCGACGACGGCGACCTCGTGCGCTTCGAGGCGGGGGGCAGCCAGGTGATGGCGATCCGCTTCGGCGCCGAGCGAAGGGTGCGCCATGGGGCGTTCGCTCTCTTCGACGAGCCGAGCCCGCGGCCTCCGTCGGGGCGGGGCCAGCGGCTCGACCCGGCCGCCTTGCCGCAGCCCGAGGCGATCGCGGCCGAGCTCGCGGCGCTGCCGCTGTGGTGGCGGCTCGAAGGCGAGAGCGTTTGGCCGAGGCCCGAAGGGTACCGCGCGCCGCCCTTGCGCTTCACCGACGTGACGAGCGAGCTGGCGGCGTCGCCGACCTTGCCCCCGCCCGACGGGGAGGCGTATGCCATGGCGGCGTCTTCGACGAACGACGCGGGGCCCTCGGGCGAGCTGGCGCTTCCGACGAACGACGCGGGGGCGCCGAGCGAGCCGGCGGCGAGGGCGGCGGGCCCTTCGAGCGACCGGGAGGCGGTGAGCGCAGTGGGTTCTTCGAACGACCGGGAGGCGGTGAACGCGGCGGGGCCTTCGAGCGAGCCGGCGGTGAACGCGGCAGGGCCTGCGAGCGAGCCGGCGGCGAGCGCGGCGGGGCCTGCGAGCGACCGAGCGGCCGCGAGCGCGGCGGGGCCTGCGAGCGAGCCGGCGGCGAGCGCGGCGGGGCCTGCGAGCGAGCCGGCGGCGAGCGCGGCGGGGCCTGCGAGCGACCGAGCGGCAACGAGCGCGGCGGGGCCTGCGAGCGACCGAGCGGCAACGAGCGCGGCGGGGCCTGCGAGCGAGCCGGCAACGAGCGCGGCGGGGCCTGCGAGCGAGCCGGCGACAGAGCGCGCGGCGGGGCCGGGTGGCGCGGCGGTGGCGCCGCTCGGGCCGGGCGACGAGGCGTCGGCGGCGCGGCGCCGGCGGGGGCGGCGCGAGGCGCTGGCGCTCGTGGCGGCGCTCCTGCTGGTGGGCGGGGCCTGGGCGCTGGTGCGCACGGGCGGCGAGGCGCCGGCGGCGGGCGGTACGACGGCCGCGGGCCGGGCAGCCGACCGCAGCGCGGCGCCGGCGGCGGGCGTCGGCCCGGCGCATGACGATCAGGGCGACTCGGGCGGCGTGGCGTCGGCCGCCGTCGCGGCGCCGCCGAGCGCGTCGGCCGCCGCGGCTCGCCCCTCGGCGTCGAGCGCGCCCCGCGGGGGGCCGTCGACGGCGGCGTCCCGCGGGGGGCCGCCGGCGCTGGGGCCAGCGAGCGCCAAGCGACCGCCCGTAGAGAGTGACGCTGCCCGTCTCGAACGATGCAAGTACCTGGGCCTACCCCGATGCAATTGACCCGACCTACCCTCCGCCCCTTCCCCTTCGCCTTCGGTCTCGCGCTCGCGGCGTCCGCGCCCGGGCGCGCCTCCGCCGCGCCCGCCGGCGACTACGGCCGCGCCCTGCACGTGGTGCACCTGGCCGCGGGCAACGCCGACGACGTCGAGGCCATCCGGCTGACCAAGGCGCTCGAGCGCTACGCCCTCGCCTCGCCCGCGCTCGAGTTCGTCAACAGCAACAAGGCGCTGCTCGAGGGCTTGCGCCGCGCGCGCTGCGGCAACGAGCTGGTCAAGAAGGCCCTCGCGGGCGAGCCGCTCGAGGAGCACGACGACGCGTCGATTGACGCCCCCTGCCTCGAGAAGCTCGCCGCCTACGTGGGCACGCCCCTGCCGCCGGCGGGGCGCTTCGTCTGGGGGCACATCTACCGAGACGGCACGGGCGCGCGCTGGGCCAAGCTGCACGCGCACCTCGCCGGCCAGCCCGACCGCGTCTTCGCCGTGCGCTACGAGTCGGCGCAGTCCGAGCGCGCGGCCGAGCGCCTGCTCTCGCGGCTCTTCTTCGCCGGCGGGCTGGGCGAGGCGCGGGTCGAGCCGCCGGCGGGGCTGCGGGGCGACGTGTGGGTCAACGACAAGCCCCACGGGCCCTTCGAGCCGGCGGCGCCCGAGATCGTCTTGCCGGCCGGCTCCGCGCGGGTCGAGCTGCGCGCGGGCAAGCGGGTGCTGGCGCGGGGGCAGGGGCAGGTGGCCCCGGGCGAGACGCGCGCGTTCGCGCTCGCGTCGGTCGACGAGCCGGGCCCGGCCCTGCCGCCGCCGTCCTTGCCGCCCCCGACCGGCGCGACGCCGACGTCCGAGACGCCATGGCCGCCGGCCCTTCCCTGGATGGCCGCGGGCGTCGGCGCCGTGGGGGTCGCCACCGCCGGCGTCTTCGCCGTGCTCTACAGCGGGGTGCGGAGCGATCTCGACGACCAGTGCAGCGACTCGAATCGCTGCCCCGCCAGCGCCGACGGCGATCTCGACCGGGCCCGCTTCTACGGCACGGCCTCGCTAGTGTCGCTGGGCGTGGGGGTCGCCGGGGTCGGCGCGGCGGCCGCGCTCTGGCTCGTGGCGCCGCGATTCGAGCGAACGGGGACGGCGCCGGGGCCGCGCTGGGGCGGCGGCGTCGCCCCCGCGCCGGGCGGCGGGGCACTCTTCATGACGGGGAGGTTTTGAGCATGCGCGCTCGGCGCGGGTGGGCGGTGATGGTTGGCGTAGCGCTCGGGGCGGGCTTCGGCGCGTGCGACCCGGGCTTCACGATCGATCCGGCGGGCTTCTGCCTTGACGAGCCGGGCAGCCCCCAGTGTCCGAGCGCGGGCACGGGCGGCGGCGGGGGCTCGGGCGGCACGGGCGGGAGCGCGGGCCGGGGCGGCTCGGGCGCGACGGGCGGGGGCGGCGGCACGGGCGGGGTCGGCGGGGGCGGCGGCCTTGTGTGCGCGCCGCCGAAGGCCGACTGCGGGGGCGCGTGCGTCGACGTCAACGGGACCGACGCGCAGAACTGCGGGGCGTGCGGCCGGGCGTGCCTGGGGGCGGCGACGTGCGCGGCGGGCGCGTGCGTGCCCGAGGCGCTGGCGGCGGGCGAGGTGGCGCCCTACGCCCTCGCCGACGACGGCACGCACCTGTATTGGGTCTCGCCGGCCATCAAGGGGTCGGTCAACGACTCGCGGATGCGACGCGTGGCGAAGGCCGGCGGGGGGGCCGAGAACGTGTTCGACAGCGTGCGGGTGCGCGCCCGGTCGCTCGGCTCCGACGGCACGAGGTTCTACTGGGGCGACCTCGGGGCGACCCCGAGCGACGCGGCCAACCAGCGGCTGGTGGCGGCGGCGCTGACCGATCTGGGGCCGCAGTTGGTGGCGCCCGGGCAAGCGGGCGTCGAGCACCTCGCGCTCGGCGGCGGCAAGGTCTACTGGTCGGTGCTGGGCGGCAGCGCGGTGCGCGGCCGGCTCGCCGACGGCACGGGCGCCATCGCGCCCGAGGTCTTCGGGCAGGTCAGCCCGCGCTGGGTGGTGGTCGACGCCGGGGTGCTGCCGTACTGGGTCGCCGCCGATGCGGCCGGCACGGGCCGCGAGGTGCGGCGGTTCGTCGAGCCGAGCGGGGCCGAGGCGGTCGCGGCCGGGCCGGACCTGGTCGCCGTCGAGCTCTCGGCCGAGCGCTATTACTGGGCCGACCGGGCGGCCGGCACGGTGCAATCGCGCCCGAAGGTGGCGCCGACCGAGGCGCCGGCGGGCGAGTTCGAGGGCCGGGGCACCATCGAGGGCTTCGCCGTGGTGGTGGCGGGCGCCGCGGGCGGCGCCGGCGGCGCGGGCGGGGAGGCCGGCGCGGGCGGGGCCGGGGCCGGGGGCGCGGGCGGCGCCGGGGGCGCGGGCGGGGTGACGCTCTACGTGCTGACGGCGCAAGGGCGCCAGCTCAAGGCGTGGCGCAAGGGCCCCGGCGACGCCGAGCCGCTGCTCTTGGGCGAGGTCACGGCGGAGGCAGACCCGTACGGCGGCAACCCCTTCGGGGCGGCCTATCTGCTGGTCGACGACGACTACCTCTACTTCGCCGATGTCGGCACGATCGACGCCGGCCAATTGGTGCCGATCAGCCAAGGCGACGGGGTGGTCTACCGGGTGGCGCGATGAGCGCCGCGGCCGGGCCCGACGCCCCTTCGGCTTCGGGGCGCCGCGGCGTCGCCGCCAGGGACGACCGCGACGACCGCGTCGAGCTTGCCCACCGCTCTCGTTGACGCCGGCCGGCGGCGGGCGACCGCAATCGGCCGCCTCGCGGGCGAGCGCCTGCGCGCCGCCCGCGCCGCTCACGCGCTGCGGTAGGGGCCCGCCGCGAAGGGCGCCCTCGCGCCCGCGATGGTGTCGGCCCAGGCGCGGGCGCCGCCCCAGAGCAGGCTATTCTTCGGCATGAACGCGCAGGACGCGGGCTCGCCCCGCTCGGTGACGTGCTCGAGGCGGACGTAGGTGGCGAGGTCCCAGCGGCGGTGCGCGCCGTGCTCGCGCACGCGCCCGAGCGGCACCTCGAGGCTGCCCTCGTGCGCGAGCGCCGAGAGGTCGAGCTGGCTCGTCGGCGTCTTGCCGAAGGCGGCCGCGCCGAGGGGCCCGAGCGCGGCGGCGGCGAGCGCGCGCCGGGCGGCGCCGCTCGTGCCGGTCGACAAGAAGAGAAAGCGCCGCGAGGTCAAGAGGGCGCGGCCGACGTACGAGCCGAAGATGCTGTAACCCGGCTTGGGCTCGTGCCAAACGTGAAGGTCGTCTTGTGCGTAGAGCACCAGCTCTTCGGGCGATTCGGTCATCGCGGCCAGCGTAGCCGAAGCCCCGCCGCGGCCCGTGACGTTCGCGGCCGGGGCGCTCACCCCTTCGCCGAACCCTCCAGGCACGCCCGCCACGGCCGACCCGACGTGCGCGGGCCGGCCGCCTCCGTGACGCAATCGCGTCGGTGCCGCCCGGCCGGCTTCGCGCGGCCATCGCACCAGGGCCGCCCGGCCGGCTTCGCGCGGCCATCGCACCAGCGCCGCCCGGCCGCCTCCGCGCGGCAAGGGCATCGACGCCCGCGACCGCGGGGCCGGGCGTCGCGACGAACGAGCGGGGCAGGACGCCGACGCGGCGCGGCGGGCGCCCCGCGAGGGCGCGCTCAGCTCATCTCGGTGCCCTCGTTGGTCTCGGACCAGAGCACTCGTCGCTCGTAGCGCCAGTCGCCCGGCGAGGCGGTGAGCGAGACGAGGGCGAGCTGGGCTTCGTAGCCGCCGTGGGCGTTGTCGTAGCGCTCGCGCCGGTCGACGAGGGCCGCCCGCCGCCACGCGCCCGCCGAGCGATACGCGCCGCCCGCGGCCGCGGCGCCCCGGGCGTCATCGAGCAGCGCGTCGCAGACGTGGCCCGGGGGCGGGGCGCCCGAGCGCGCCGCCAGGCGCTCGACGGCGTCGCGGCCGAAGAGCACCTCGGGGGCGCGGAGGTCGTCGCGGCCCACGCCGCGGAACCCGGCCAGCACGTCGAGCAGGCCGAGCGCGGCGCCGAGCCCCGCGGCGTCGCCGGACGCCGCGACGCGCGCGAGGTCGGCGCCGAGCCAGGGCGCGGCGTCGACGTCGGGCTCGACGGCTTCGGCCGGCGGGGCGCTCGGCAAGAGCCCCTGCAGGGCCTCGAAGCGGCCGCCCGCGAAGGCGACCCAGCGCGCGGAGTCGGCGACGCCGTAGCCCGCGAGGCGAGTCAGCCGCGTCGCCGAGGCGTCGGGCGCAGGCGCGGCCGGCACGTACACGTAGCGCTCGCCGTCGCGCTCGAAGAAGAGAAGGCTGTGGCACGTGTACTGGTAAAACCAGCGGACGGACGACACGATCGCGACGCCGTGCAAGAGGCCCGGCGGGTCGAAGCGCTCTTCGACGGCGGGGCCGAGCGCCCAGCGTTCGTAGGGCGGGGCCCACCCGCGCCCGTTCAACTGGGCGATGAGCGCCCCCGAGGCGAGGGCGAGCGGGTCTTCGCGGGCGGCCTCGGCGGGGCGCGCCGCCGGGCGACGACGCGCGAGCCGGGCGGCGAGATCGCGCAGCCACGGGAGGGGTCGGGGCGGCTTCATCGGGGGTCGCCCCGGCCTACCGCGCGCAGCGGGGCGAGCGCCTCGCAGCGTGTCACGAGGCGTTTCGGCGGGCAACGGGCGGGCGAAGCCGAGCGCGCGGCGACGGCCCATTCTTTCTTCATTATTCTGAAAGCGTCGGCGGCGGGTCTGGCCCGGGCCCGCGGGCGTGGGCGTTGGTCAGCGCGGCCGCCACCCTCGCCTCGGCGCCCCTCATTTCGGGCGCGGGCGCTTGGTCATCTCGTCGGTGAGCTGCAGCAGGCGCTCGCAATGCGACCGCACTTGCGGCATCGAGCCGCCCCGCTTCATCGCGAGCTGGCAGCGCAGCTCTTGCACTTCGTACGCCTTGGGGTAGCGGCCGAAGAGCGGCTCGGCCTTGGCCCAGGCCTCGGCGAGGCGCCCGGCCGCCAGCTCCCAGCTCGAGTCGAAGAAGCACGAGGGCGTGGCGAGCGCGAGCGCCGCCCCGAGCGCGAGGCGGCCCTTCGCCGGCGGGCGCCGGGGGGCTCGGCGGGGGCTGAGCGGGCGGGCGCCGGGGGGCTCGGCGGGGGCTGAGCGGGCGGGCGCCGGGGCGCTCGGCGGGGGCTGAGCGGGCGGGCGCCGGGGCGCTCGGCGGGCTACGATCGGCCTCGCGCCCCTGCGCGCCCGCTGCCCCATGCTCCACGAACTCGGTCGCAAGCGACGGCCGCCGCCCGGCGATCTGGTCGGGCTGTTGCTCGAATGCCACGGGCGGATCCGCGACTTCGCGCGGCTGGCGTGCGACGTGGCCGCCTCGCCCGAGGCGCCCGCCGCGCCGGCGCGCGACGCCGCCGGGCGGGTGCGGCGCTACTTTCACGAGGCGCTGCCCCTGCACGTCGCCGACGAAGAGCTGAGCATTTTGCCCCGCTTGCAGGGGCGCGCCCCCGACCTCGATCGGGCGCTCGACGCGATGCGCGGCGAGCACGCCGAGCACGCCCCCGACGTCGAGCGGCTCGTGGCGCTCTGCGGGGCCGTCGAGGCCGACCCGGGGCGCCTCGCCGGGCTCGCGGGCGAGCTCGGGGCGGTCGCGTCGCGCCTCTCGGGGCTCTTCGAGGCGCACCTCGACGGCGAAGAGCGGCTCGTCTTTCCCGCGATTGGCTCGCTCTTGGACGACGCCGAACGCGGGGCCGTGCTCGCCGAGCTGCGCGGGCGCCGGCGCTAGGCTCTGTCGGGCGAATGCTGCCGTCGCCCGACAGAGCCTAGAGCTCGGCGGCGCCGGCGTTGCGGCTCAGGCGGGGCCGGGGGCGGCCTTGGGGAACAGGAGCGAGAAGGTGCTGCCCTTGCCCGGCCCGGCGCTGTGGGCGGCGAGCTTGCCGCCCATCTCGCCCATCGCGGTCGCGCAGAAGTGCAGGCCGAAGCCGTGGCCCTTGGGCTTGGTGGTAAAGCCGTGGGTGAAGATCTTGGTCAGATCGGCGGCGCGGATGCCCACGCCCTCGTCGGAGACGTCGAGCCGCACGGCCTCGCCGCCGTCGACGAGCTCGAGCGTGATGACCCGGTTGTCGGCCGGGGTGTCTTCCATCGCCTCGCGCGCGTTCTTGACGAGGTTGATGAGCACGTGCGTGAGCTTCGAGCGCTGCGCCCGCAAGACGCTCCCCTCGGGGATGCGGCGCACGACGCGCACCCCGAGCCGGTCGAGCGAGGTCTTCTGCAGCTGCAAGACGTCGTCGACGACGCGCCCGACGTCGACCGGCTCGACGAAGTCGGAGCCGCGCGCGTAGGCCTGCTGCGCGGCGATGGCGTCTTTCATGAGGTGCGCCTTGCGCAGCAGGTCGCGCCCGCCCTCGAGGATCTTCTCGACCTCGTCGCCGAGGGCGTCGCCGAGCTTCAGGTAGTAGCGGGCGAGCGGCTCGGCCTTCGGGTCGGAGGCGAAGAAGTGGCCGAGCCGGTCGAGGTTCGACGCGAGCAGCTCGTTGGCGCGGGCGAACCCCGTGACGTTCGACTTCTCGGCGACGCGCAGCAGGCTCTCGGCGGCGAAGATGACCGAGGTGCAGACGTTGCCGAGGTTGTGCAGCACGTTCGTCGCCACCTCGGCCATGCCCGCGTAGTGCGCCTGCGCCTGGCGGATCTTGAGCTCTTCGATCTCGCGGCGCT
>DASTPP010000090.1:0-21334 GCA_035762175.1 Polyangiaceae bacterium
GGGCGGCGGCTTCGGCACCCACCCGCACCGCGACATGGAAATCATCTCGTACGTGCTCGAGGGCGGCCTCGAGCACAAAGACTCGATGGGCACCGGCTCGGTCATCCGGCCCGGCGACGTGCAGCGCATGAGCGCGGGCACGGGCGTCACCCACAGCGAGTTCAACGCCTCGAAGCGCGAGCCCGTGCACTTTCTGCAGATCTGGCTGCTGCCCGCCGAGCGCGGCATCAAGCCGAGCTACGAGCAGAAGTCGTTCTCCGACGAGCAGAAGCGCGGCCGCCTGCGCCTCGTCGCCTCGCCCGAGGGCCGCGAGGGCAGCGTCAAGGTGCACACCGACGCCACCGTCTACGCCGGCCTCTTCGACCGGGGCGAGTCCGCCGAGCTCGCCCTCGCGCCCAACCGCCACGCCTGGGTGCACGTCGCCCGCGGCAAGGTGCGCGTCAACGGCCGCGAGCTCGGCGCCGGCGACGGCGCGGCGCTCTCCGACGAGCCCTCGCTCCGCATCGAAGGCATCGAGGGCGCCGAAGTGTTGGTCTTCGACCTCGCCTGACGGTCCGCACCCTTCGGCACGCGCGGCGACGTACGCGGCCCAGGGGCCCAGGCTTCAGCCTGGGCGGGCTCGCTCCGGGCGCTTTCGCAACGCCCTCGTTGGCCTGGGCTGCTTGGGCGGTTTAGGCTCGCCCGACCGCCACCAACCTCCGCTACGCCTTCGATACCTTGGTCCGTCCGACCGAGGGCGGCGACGCCGTGCGCGGCGGGGGAGGCCGCGACGCGCCCTTCGCGCCGCCCTCGCGCAAGAGCGCCACGACCTCGTCGTAGCCGTCGCAGCGCTCCCAGCTCACGCCGCCGCCGCGCGGCTCGCGGGCGAAGGCCGACACCCTCGGCTCTTCGCCCTCGCGCCGCACGCGCCGCACGCGCACGCGCCAGCCCCGCCCTTGCGCGCGGGCGTACGCGCCGGCGCGGGCCCGCAGCTCGTCGACGAGGGGCTTGCCCGCGTAGGGCAGGGCGCGCGCGATCGCCGAGCGGCCCTGGCCGTCAACGCTCGCGAGGGGCGCCCCCGCCTCGAGCAGGAGCGCCACGCAGCGGGCGCTGCCGCGCGCGGCCGCGAGGTGCAGCGGCGTCTCGCCCGCGTCGTTGGCGAGGCCGGGCGCCGCCCCGCGCGCGAGCAAGGCCCGCACGACCTTTTCGTGCCCGTTGCTCGCCGCCCAGTGCAGCGCCGCCCAGCCCGCGTTGTCGCGCGCGTCGGGCTCGGCCCCCAGCTCGAGCAGCGCTTCGACCGCCCCGAGCAGGCCCCAGCACGCGGGGAACATCAGCGCCGTGTCGCCGTCGACGTCGCGCGCCCCGAGGTCGGCCCCCGCCCCGGCGAGCGCCCGGATGGCGCCGACGTGCCCGCCCTCGCCGGCCAAGATGAGCGGCGTGTTGCCCCCCTCGTCGCGGGCCTCGAGGTCGGCGCCGCGCGCCAGGAGCTCGCGCACGAGCTCGGCGCGGCCCGCGCGGGCGGCCTCGTGCAGCGGCGTCGCCCCGTCGCCGGCGCGCGCGTTCGGGTCGGCGCCGCGCTCGAGCAGCTCGCGCGCGAGCTCGGCCCGCCCGCCCCACGCCGCGTCGTGCAGCGGCGTGCGCCCGCTGCGGTCGCAGACGCGCGGCGAGGCGCCGGCGCGGGCGAGCTCGAGGGCCACCTGCCAGTGCCCCCCGCCGGCCGCGAGCGAGAGCGCCGTCTCGCCGTGCCGCGCCTTGAGCTCGAGGTCGAAGCCCCCCCCGGCCAAGAGCCGCCGCGCCCGCCCCAGATCGCCCTTCTTCGCCGCGTTCAAGAGCCGCCGCTCTCGCAGAGACGCCCCGAGCATCACGCCGCCTACGCTACGGCGCGCGGGCGGCGATGTCGAGGCCGGGCGCCGGGGGCGGCTCAGCCCTCGTAGACCTCGTCGACCAGCGCGAGCCCGCGGTCGATGATCTCGAAGGCCTCGCCGAGCTGCGCCTCGGTGATGCAGAGCGGGGGGTTGCACATCACGGTGCCCCACTGCAGCACCGTGAAGAGGCCGTTGTCGCGGAAGTACTTGCCGAGCTTGCCCATCACCGGGTGCGACCCGGCGTAGGGCACGAGCCGCTCGTTCTTCGCGTTCTTGCGCAGCTCGATGAGCCCGAAGAGCCCGACGTTGCGGTGCTCGCGCACCGACGGGTGCTTCTGCTGCAGCCGCGCCATGTGGCCGCGCATCACCTCGCCCATGCGCGCCGAGTTCTCGACCAGGCCCTCGCCGACGAGCACCTCGATCGCCGCCTCGGCCGCCGCGAGGCACATCGGGTGGGCGTTGTACGTCAGGCCCCCCCAGAACACGTTCTCGCGGAAGTGGTTGGCGATGCGGTCGCTGACGCCCATCGCGCCGAGCGGCAGGTACGAGCTGGTCAGGCCCTTCGCCATCGTGACGATGTCGGGCACGACGTCGCCGTGCTCGAACGCGAAGAGCTTGCCGGTGCGGCCCCAGCCGCACATCACCTCGTCGCAGACGAGCAAGATGCCGTGCCTCGTGAGCAGGTCTTTCAGGCCCTTCAGGTAGCCCCTCGGCGGCGCCAAGATGCCGTTCGTGCCCGTCACCGTCTCGACGAACATCGCGGCGATGGTGTGCGGCCCCTCGTAGGCGATGACCTCTTCGAGGTAGGCGAGGTTGTTGCGCACGATCTCGTCGTCGCTCGCGCCGAACGAGTAGTCGTAGGGCGTCGGGTCCATCACCCGGACGACGCCGCTCATGCCCGGCTCGTTCGGCCAGCGCCGCGGGTCGCCCGTCAGCGACATCACCCCGTGCGTCGCGCCGTGGTAGCTGCGGTACCGGGCGATGATCTTGTGCCGGCCCGTGAAGAGCCGCGCCGCCTTGATCGCGTTCTCGTTCGCCTCGGCGCCGCCCAGCGTGAAGAAGAACGTGTTGATGTCGCCCGGCACGAGCTCGGCCATGCGCTTGGCGAGCCGCGCCCGCACCTCGGTCGCCATGCCCGGGTAGACGAACACGACGCTCTCGGCCTGCTTCTTGATGGCCTCGATCACCTTCGGGTGGCCGTGGCCGATGTTCACGCTCATCAGCTGGCTGTTGAAGTCGAGCCAGCGCTGGCCCTCGGGCGAGTAGAGGTAGACGCCCTCGGCCCGCGCGATCGGCATGGGGTCGACCTTGCCGGTCGCCGACCACGAGAAGAGGCTGTGCTTGACGCACGCCTCGATCATCTCTTTCGAGTTCATCGCCGCCTCGCCCCCGTTCACGACATCCACGTCGCGTCTTTCTGCAGCGCCCACTTCGAGGTGATCTTGCGCTGGCGCGTCCAGAACCTATAGCCGTCCCAGCCCGTGATGTTGCCGTGGCCGAAGGCGCTGTCGTTCCAGCCGCCGAAGCCGAAGGGCTCGCGCGGCACCGGCACGCCGATGTTCACGCCGCACATGCCGGCGTCGACCCGCTGCATCACCCGCCGGGCCACCTCGCCGCTCGTCGTGTAGACGCTCGAGGCGTTGCCGTAGGGGTTATTGTTCTCGATCTCGATCGCCCGCTCGAGGTTCGGCACCCGCACGACCGAGAGCACCGGCCCGAAGATCTCTTCGCGCGCCGCGGGGAAGTCGGGCGACACCTGGTCGAGAATGGTCGGCCCCACCCAGAAGCCCCCCTCGGTCGCCCGCTTGCCGCGGCCGTCGAGCACCACCTTGGCGCCCCGCCGCTCGGCGTCGTCGATGTAGCGGGTGATGCGCTCGACGCTCGCCCGCGTCGTGATCGGGCCCATGTCGATGCCCAGGCCGATCTTCGCAGCCCGCTCCCGGATCGCGGCGAGAATGTGGTCGACCTCGCCCACCGCCAGGAGCACCGCCGCCGCCATGCAGCGCTGCCCCGCGCAGCCCGAGAACGAGGCGACGACGTTCTCGGCCGTCAGCTCGACGTCCGCGTCGGGCACCACGATGAGGTGGTTCTTCGCCCCGCCGAGGCAGAGCGCCCGCTTGCCCGCCACGCTGGCGCGGCCGTAGACCGCCTTCGCCACCGCCGTCGAGCCGACGAAGCCGAGCGCCTTGATGCCGGGGTGGTCGCAAAGCGCCTCGACGACGTCTTTGCCGCCGTGCACCAGGTTGAGCACGCCCTTCGGCAGCCCCGCGTCGGCGAACATCTGCGCGATGCGCATCGACGAGAGCGGCACCTGCTCGCTCGGCTTCAAGACGAACGCGTTGCCGGCCACCAGGGCCTGGGGCAACATCCAAAAGGGTACCATGTTGGGGAAGTTGAGCGGCGTCACCCCCGCCACGACCCCGAGCGGCTCGTAGACGACCTCGCAGGCGACGCCGCGGCTCACCTCGAGCTGGTTGCCCGCCGCGATGTTGGGCAGCGAGCAGCCGTACTCGAGGCACTCGATGCCCTTCTCGACCTCGGCCTTCGCCTCCGAGAAGATCTTGCCGTTCTCGTGCGAGACGAGCCACGCGAGCTCTTCGAGGTCTCGCACCATGGCTTCGCGCACGCGGTAGAGCACCTGCGCCCGCTCGCGAATGGGCCACTCGCGCCACCCCTTGAAGGCGCGCTCGCCCGCCCGCACCGCCGCGTCGACCTCCTCGGCGCCGCACATCGGCACGCTCGACATCGCCTTGCCGTGGCGCGGGTTCAGCACCTCGGCGCGCGGGCGGCCGGGCCGCTCGTCGGTGAACTCACCGCCGATATAGTTGCGGGTCGGCACGAACTCTTGGAAGTCATACGAACGGGCAGAAAACGTCGGTATCATGGCACTCTGGCTCCTCACGTTACTTCGCCGCCTGGGGCAGTACGCGCTCGACCGGGCCGGGCACGCCCTGCGCGTTGCGCAGCCGCTGCGAGGCCCAATACGCGGGGAAGGGGGGGCGCTCGAGGTTCTTGCCCCAGCCCCGGCGCGTCGAGAGCTTGCCCCCCTCCCAGACGACCATGCCCCGCGCGAGCGTGACCGCCGCGGCGCCCGTCACGCTCATGCCCTCGTAGATGTTGAAGTCGACGTTCTGGTGGTGCGTCGCCTTCGAGATGGTACGGGTCGTTTCCGGGTCCCACACGACGAGGTCGGCGTCCGAGCCGGGCGCGATGGTGCCCTTCTTCGGGAAGAGGTTGAAGATCTTCGCCGCGTTCGCGCTCGTCGCCGCCACGAACTCGCTCGGCGTCAGCCGCCCGGTGCGCACCCCGTGGTGCCAGAGCACGCTCATGCGGTCTTCGACGCCGCCCGTGCCGTTCGGTATCTTGCGGAAGTCGTTGAGCCCGGCGCGCTTCTGCGGGCTGCAGAAGCAGCAGTGGTCGGTCGCCGTCGTCTGCAGGTTGCCCGACTGCAGGCCCCGCCAGAGCGCCGCCTGGTGCTCCTTCGGGCGGAAGGGCGGGCTCATCACGTAGTGCGCGGCCTTGTCCCAGTCGGGGTCGCGGTAGACCGAGTCGTCAATGACGAGGTGCTGCGCCAGCACCTCGCCGAACACCCGCTGGCCTTCGAGCCGCGCCCTCGTAATCGCCTCGAGCGCGTCGATGCACGAGGTGTGCACGACGTAGAGCGGCACGCCCAAGACCTCGGCGATGCGAATGGCGCGGTTGGCGGCCTCGCCCTCGACCTCGGGCGGGCGCGAGAGCGGGTGGCCCTCGGGCCCGGTGATGCCCCGCTCGAAGACCTGCTGCTGCAGCCGGTAGACCAGCTCGCCGTTCTCGGCGTGCACCGTGCAGAGCGCCCCGAGCTCTTTGGCGCGCAAGAACGACGAGACCAAGATCTCGTCGTCGGCCATGATGGCGTTCTTGTACGCCATGAAGTGCTTGAAGCTGTTGACGCCGTGCTCTCGGACGAGCGCGCCCATGTCGTCGTAGACCGACTGGTCCCACCAGGTGATGGCGACGTGAAAGCTGTAGTCGGCCGCGGCCTTCTCGGCCCAGCCCCGCCACTTCTGGTAGGCGTCGAGCACCCGCTCTTTCGGGTCGGGTATCACGAAGTCGATGATCGTCGTCGTGCCCCCGGCCGCGGCGGCGCTCGTGCCCGTGAAGAAGTCTTCGGACGCGACGGTGCCCATGAAGGGCAGCTCCATGTGGGTGTGCGGGTCGATGCCGCCGGGCAGCACGTAGGCCCCCCCGGCGTCGATGACCCGCGCGCCCGCCGGCGCGTCGAGGTCGGGCCCGACGCTGTTCACCGTCTCGCCGACGACGAGCACGTCGGCCCGCCGCTCGCCCTCGGCCGTGACGACCGTTCCGCCGCGAATGAGTGTCGACGCCATGGGGGTTGCTCCTCAGAGAATGGTCAGCTCTTCGTAGGCCTCGGGGCGGCGGTCGCGGTAGAACTGCCAGGTCGCGCGCACCTCGTCGATCAGGGCGAAGTCGAGGTCGGAGACCAAGAGCTCGTCGTTGTCTTCGCTCGCCTCGGCCACGATCTGCCCGCGCGGGTTGACGAAGTAGCTCGTGCCGTAGAACTTGCCGATGTTCCACGGCGGCTCGGTGCCGACGCGGTTGATGTTGCCCATGAAGTAGCCGTTCGCCACGGCGTGCGCGGGCTGCTCGACCTTCCACAGGTACTGCGAGAGGCCCGCCACCGTCGCCGAGGGGTTGAACACGATCTCGGCGCCGTTCAGGCCGAGGCAGCGCGCCCCCTCGGGGAAGTGCCGGTCGTAGCAGATGTACACGCCCACCTTCGCGTAGCGCGTCGGGAAGACCGGGTAGCCGCCGTTGCCCGGCTTGAAGAAGAACTTCTCGTAAAAGCCCGGGTTCACCTGGGGGATGTGCTGCTTTCGGTACTTGCCCAGGAACTTGCCGTCGGCGTCGATGACCGCGGCCGTGTTGTAGAAGACGCCGCTCATCACCTTCTCGTAGAGCGGCACGACCATGACCATCTCGTACTTCTTGGCGTACGTGGCCATCAGCTCGGTCGTCGGCCCCGGCATCGGCTCGGCCGCCTCGTACCAGCGGGGGTCTTGGCTCGGGCAGAAGTAGGGGCCGTTGAAGATCTCCTGCAGGCACAAGATCTGGACGCCCTTGCGGCCGGCCTCCTCGATCATGGGGATGTGCTTGTCGAGCATCGCCTTCTGAATCACGGCGACCGGCTTGCTCTCGTCGTTGAGGGGGTTGCTGCACTGAATCAGGCCGCAGCGAACGATCTTGCTCATGGGGGGTGTTTCTCCGTCGGGGGCCGCTCGGCGGGCGCGTCAGTGGCTGCCCTTCTTGGGCCGCAAGGGTTTGCCCTCGGCGACGTGCTCGTTCCACGTCGCGGGGCGGAAGCCGTTCTCGACCTGTACCATCGTGATGCAGTCGGGCACGGGGCAGACGATCTGGCAGAGGTTGCAGCCGACGCACTCGTCCTCGTCGACCACCGGCACGCGCAGGTGCCCGCCGGCGCCGGGCGGCGTCTGGATCTGCGAGAAGGCGCTGAGCGGCGGCTGGCCCGGGCGCGCCAGCATGCCCTCGACGGCCGCCGCCGGCGGGTGAATGCACTGGTGCGCGCCGTCGTGGCAGGCGGTCACGCAGAGGTGGCAGCCGATGCACTTCGTGGGGTCGATCTTGGCGACGGTCTCGTAGTTCAGGTCGAGGTCGCCCCACTCGCTGAAGCGCGGCACGGCCTGGCCGACCATCTGGTCGATGGTCTCGAACTTGTGCCGGCGCATGTACTCTTCGAGGCCGTCGATCATGTCTTCGACGACCCGGAAGCCGCGCAACATGACCTCGGTGCACACTTGCACGCTCGACGCGCCGAGCAAGATGAACTCGACCGCGTCGCGCCAGGTCGACACGCCGCCGATGCCGCTCATGGGGATGGCGAACTCGTCGTCGCGCGCGAGCGCCGCTACCATGTGCAGCGCGATCGGCTTGACGGCCGCGCCGCAGTAGCCGCCGTTGGTGCTCCGCCCCGCGACGCGCGGCTCGGGCACCAGGCGCTCGACGTCGACGCCGATGATGCTCTTGATCGTGTTGATGAGCGAGACGCCGTGCGCGCCGCCGCGCTGCGCCGCCCGGCCGTGCGGCACGATGTCGGCGACGTTCGGCGTCAGCTTGACCAGCACGGGCACCGACGAGAACTCGACCGCCCAGCTCGTGATCTCTTGGTTGACCCGGGGCTCTTGCCCGACGGCCGAGCCCATGCCCCGCTCGCACATGCCGTGCGGGCAGCCGAAGTTCAGCTCGAGGCCGTCGGCGCCCGCGTCGATCGAGCGCTTGATGATGTCCCGCCACTCGTCGCGCGTCTCGACCATCAGCGAGACGACGACCGCGTGCTTCGGGTACCTCTTCTTCGTCTCGTAGATCTCTCTGAAGTTCGACTCGAGCGGCCGGTCGGTGATGAGCTCGATGTTGTTGAAGCCCGCGGCCGGCACGCCCCGCACGCTCAGGCCGCCGAAGCGCGACGAGACGTTCTGAATCGGCGTGCCGAGGGTCTTCCAGACGGCGCCGCCCCAGCCCGCGTCGAAGGCGCGCTGAATCTGGGGGCCGCTGTTGGTCGGCGGCGCGCTCGCCAGCCAGAAGGGGTTCGGCGAGCGGATGCCCGCGCAGTTGGTCGACAGATCAGGCATGGCTCGCCCCCGAGAGGAACGCGTGGATGGCCCGCGCCGCCGCCTTGCCCTCGGCGGCCGCGTAGACGACCTCGGTGCCGCCGTTGCGGCAGTCGCCGCCGGCGTACCACTTGGGCCGGCCCGTGAAGCCGTGCCCGTCGGTGAGCACCCGGCCCCGCTCGACCTTGACGCCCCCGAGCCGCGCGAGCTGGTCGCCGAGCTTCGACTGGCCGATGGCGACGAGCACGAGGTCGGCTTCGACCGCGAAGTCGGCGTCGGGGACGGGCCGGCGCTCGTCGTCGAGGCGGTGGCAGAGCACGCGCTCGACCCGGCCCGCCCCCTCGAACGCCACCGGCTGCGCCCGCCACTCGGCCCGCGCGCCCTCGACCTTGGCGGCCTTCCATTCGTGGGCGTAGCCGCTCATTTTGTCTTCGGTGCCGCGGTAGATCATCGTCACCTCGGCGATGCCGAGGCCGAGCAGCTCGCGCACCGCGTCGAGCGCCGTGTTGCCCCCGCCGACGACCGCCGCGCGGCGCACGCCGGCGCTCACCCGGCCGAGCTTCATGCGCTCGATCCAATCGACGGCGCCCTCGACGCCCGCCAGGGCCTCGCCCGGCACCCCGAGCCGCGAGTCGGCGCCGAGCCCCGCGCCGAAGAAGACCGCGTCGTGCGCGCGCTCGAGCTCGTCGAGCGAGATGTCTTCGCCCACCGCCACGCCCGCCTTCACCTCGACGCCGCCGATCGACAAGACCCACTCGACCTCGTCGAGGCTGCGGTCGGCGCGCATCTTGTAGGGCGCGACGCCCGTCGTGTTCAGCCCGCCGAGCGCCTCGCGCTTTTCGTAGATCGTCACCCGGTGCCCGAAGCGCCGGAGCTCGTGCGCCGCCGCCAGGCTCGCCGGGCCCGCGCCGACCAGCCCCACCGACTTGCCCGTGTCGGGCCCGGCCGCGAAGAACTCGTAGCCCCGCTCGTAGGCGCGGTCGGTCGCGTAGCGCTGCAGCTTGCCGATCTGAATCGGCGGCTGCCCCAGGTGGTTGTAGACGCAGTCGCCGACGCAGAGCACCTCGACCGGGCAGACCCGGGCGCAGCTCATGCCCAAGATGTTCGCCTCGAAGATGGTCTTGGCCGACCCGCGGACGTTGTCGCTCGCGATCTTGCGGATGAACTGCGGAATGTCGATGTGCGTCGGGCAGGCGCGCACGCAGGGCGCGTCGGTGCAGTAAAGGCAGCGGTTCGCCTCGGCGAGGGCCTGGTCGCGCGTGTACTCGCCTTTGTAGTCGCCGAAGGCGGTCTCGGACCGCTCTTGGGGGATACGCTCGGAAAGCGTTAGCCCGCTCGGCCGCGGCGCCGGGCCGGCCCCCGACCTCGGGTCAGCCACTGACCTTACCCCAGGGCAGGCCGCCGTCGCCCGGCTCGCGCAAGAGCCACGCGCCCACCGTCATCGCCTCGAGGCGCCCGCGCAGGCACGCCTTGCACGCGAAGGGGCCGCCCGCGCCCTCGGCCGAGGTCGAGGCGACCGCGTCGACCTCTTGCTGACAAAAGTCGCAGCGCGCCGCCTGCGCCTCGTCGCGCGTCGCCGCGCCGTCGCGCACGCGCCCGCGACGCGCGATCCGAACTTCGATCCTGTTCACCGACGGCCTCCCGAGATTGGTACACACCTCGCGGGCGGCGCGAGGTGTTCGGCACGCCCGGTGGCGAAGAGTCGGGTTTTACGCCCGCCTCGAGCCGCGCCGCAAGGGGGGAAGGGGGCCGGGGCTCCGTCGCGGCGCCCGCACGGCCTCGGCCCCGGGCCCTAACGCGCCGCAGCGATCACCGCGACGGCACGGCCGATTTGTTCTGCTCGAGGCGTCCGGGCGTCACCCGCGCCCCTCCCGGAACCGCCTTCGCTCGCCCCACATCAGCAGCTCGTACGCGCCGGCCGCGCCGAAGGCGCCGACGAACCAGGCGTAGTCGTAGAGTACGGCCAAGGGCTTGACCACGAGGCCCACCCACGCGAGGGCGCAGCCCACGCCCGTCGCCACGAGCGCCTTCGTGTTCACGCCCGAGCCCCGGTAGAGCACGCGCTCGCCCGCGCGCCGGGAGGCCTCGCGGTACGCCGCGGGCGCGGCTTCGGCGGCCGCGGGCGCGGCGTTGCCGGCCGGCTCGCCGTAGGCGTAGAGCCCGTCGCGGCGGTAGAGGTCGGCGAGCCGGAGCTCGGCGCGGCGCACCAGCCAGTAGTCGGCCACGAGCACGCCCGCGATCGAGCCGAGGCCGCCCGAGTAGCCGAGCAGCCACTTGAAGATGTACCCGTTCGGGTCGGCGATGAGCTTCCAGGGGAGCATCAAGATGCCCAGGACGCCCGTGATGAGCCCCCCCGTCTTGAAGCTTATCTTGCCGGGCTTGATGTTGGCGAAGTCGTTCGCGGGCGAGACCACGTTGGCGGCGATGTTCACGCCGAGCGTCGCGACGACCACGGTGAACATCGAGACGGCGACGACGAGGCGGTTCTCGAAGCGGCCGACGAGCTCGACCGGGTCCCAGATGGCCTGGCCGTAGATGACCGCCGACGCGCTCGTGATGACGATGCCCATCATGGCGAAGACCGTCATCGTGGTCGGCAGCGCCACGACCTGCCCGACGGCCTGCTCGCGCTGCGAACGGCCGAAGCGGGTGAAGTCGGGCATGTTGAGCGAGAGCGTCGACCAGAAGCCGATCATGGCCGTCACGCTCGGCACGAACACGGGCCAGAACTCGGCGAACGTCTTGAACTTCCCTTCGTCCTGCATGATGGTGCCGAGCCCCGAGCAGCCGGGCGCGTCGCCGCAGCGCTCTTTCGCCTTCGCGACGGCCCACCAGACCAGCAGCGCGGTCATGACGAGCACGTAGGGCGCGGCCCAGTTCTCGACCTTGCGCACCAGCTCCATGCCTTTGTAGACGATGAGAATGTTGAGCGCCCAGAAGAGCAGGAAGCTCACCCACTCGGTCGGGTGGTGGCCGCCGAAGAGCCAGCTCGAGGCCGGGTCGGGCGCCCCGCCGAGCAGCGTCGGCCAGGCGGGCCAGACCGACCGGAAGAAGGTCTGCAGGGCCTGGCCGCCGATCCAGGCGTTGATGCCGAACCAGCCGCACGCCACGATGGCGCGCATGATGGCGGGCACGTTCGCGCCGAACACGCCGTAGCTCGCCCGCGCGAACACGGGGAAGGGGATGCCGTACTTCGTGCCCGGGTGCGAATTCGCCAGGATGGGCGCGAGCACGATGACGTTGCCGATGAGAATGGTCGCGAGCGCCTGCCGCCAGTTCATGCCCGCGCTGATGAGGCCCGCGGCCAGCATGTACGTGGGGATGCAGTGGGCCATCGAGATCCACAGCGCCGCGAACGTGTACGTCGTCCAGGTGCGCCGCTCGACCCGCGTCGGCGCCAGGTCTTCGTTGTAGAGCGCCGGGTCGTCGAGCACGACGTCTTCGCGCAGCTCGACCCGGCCGTCGGGCCGCTCGATTTGCTCGTCGCTCGCTGCAAGGGGCATGGCTTCGGCCATGATCTGGGCATACACCGGCCGGCGCCGAGCGTCGCCGGGCTGGCGCCGAGCGCCGCGAAAGCGGCCCGGTGAGGTCCGGGCCACCTCGACGGCGCCTTGCCAAGCGCTCGAGCGGGGGTCTTGAGCCCGCAGGACGCGCCCTGCAAGGCGTGTGTACCCCACACCTATGCCTACCGCCCTGGTCGGGAAGGCCGTCCAGGGGGGGCCCACCCGCCAGCCCGGCCTCAGCGCTTCTTTAGAGGGGCCCCGGCGGCACCTCGCGAGGGGCGCCGGGCAGCCCCACCCCGACGAGGCGCGCTCGGCTCGGGCCAGCGACGGGTCTGCTTCAGCACCAGGCGCAACGCCTCGAGCTCACCCAAACCCATCGCCTCGAGCTGGGCGTGCCGCGACGACGACAGCTTGATGCCCACGAGATCGCACAGGTCGGCGATGGCCGTTCGAAGCCCCTTCGCCTCGCCCTCGACGCGGCCCTCGGCCTTTCCCTCGGCCCGGCCCTCGGCCCGCCCTTCGGCCCGGCCCTCGGCCCGCCCTTCGGCCCGGCCTTGCGCCTCGCCCTTTTGCCGCTCGTCGGCCAGCGCCGCCTCGAAGGCCGGCACCTTGCGCGCACGCAACGCCGCCACCACCGCCTCGTCGCTCGCGGCCGCCTCGAGCAGGGCCCGCGTCGGCAGCGGCCGGACCAGGCAGCGGTCGTCGACGAGATCGTTCACGCCCATCGTTCGCCAGCCGTCGGTCTCGCGCGACCACTCGAGCATGCGCTTCTTGCCGACCAGGATGCAGAACACGCGGCGCACGCCCCGGCGCGAAAGCTCGCGCGCCTTGTCGGTCGGCACGCTCAGCGCCTGCTTGTCGGCCACCTCGAAGGCGAGCTCTTCGAGCCGGCGGCCGCCCGTCTTCGGGTCGGGCTCGGCGGCGAAGACGCTGGCGTCGGGGGCGAAGTCGCTCGTCTCGCCGGTGCGCGTGAGCATGTCGACGGCGGCGCTGTAGCCGGGCGCGACGTGCGCCTCGAGCACGTAGGCGAGCCGCGCGTGCGTCGTGGCGTGCGGGGGGTCGGCCGGCGCGGCGAAGAGCTCGATGCCGCGCAGGTACTCGAGCCGCGTCTCGGGCGGCGCCAGCCGGTCGTCGATGCGGGGCTGGCGGCGGGCGCGCGGGGGGCCGCCGCCCGCGCCGGACGTGGCCGAAGCCGAGGGGCGGGGGCCCGAGCGCGCCATGACATCGACGGTAGCAGGGCGCGGCCGCGTCCGCGAGGGGCCGCGGCGGGCGAGCGGGCGGGGGCGGGAGGGGCGCATCGGGGGGGCCGGCCGGGCGGGCGCTCAGCGCCGCAGCCCCGCGACGCCGCCGTAGGCGCCGAGCGTCGCGCTCTCGAACACGGTCTCGATCTCGGCGCCGCAGGCCGCCGCCTGCGCGACGATGTGCTCTTCGAGCGGCGCGGCGCTGACGCTGGCGCCGCAGGCGACGCAGGCGGGGGGGGCGGGCAGCGTGCCGAGGTAGTCGCAGCCGTCGCAGACCCATCCCTTCAGGGGCAGATCTTGCAGCAGGTAGAGCTTCGCCAGCGTGCCCCGGTTGATGGCGTCGATGGTCTCGTCGACGCCGAGCGCGACGGGCTCGCCCGCCTCGTGCGCCGGGGCGAGCCTCGCAACGCCCTCTTCTTCGGCCCGCCGCTCGTGCGCCTGCTGCACGCGGTGGATCGAGATCAGGAACTCGGCATCGTCGGGCGCGAGCGCGCGGTCGACGCGGCCGATGACGCGCGCGGCGAGCCCCCGATCGAGGCCCGCTTCGAGCGCGTCGCGGGCCGCAGGCTCGCCGAGGAAGATGACGTGCAGGCTCGGCCGCTCGTGCACGCGGCGGTGCAGCTCGACGTTGAGCTCGGCGGCGAGCGAGCGGCCGTGCGAGGGGCGCAGCGGGTGATCGCTCTTGACGTCGCCGACCTCGAGCCCGACGACGCGCACGCCCCCGGGGCCGACGACGACGGCGACCGAGGCCTCGTACTCTTCGGCGAAGTAGAGCAGCTGCCCGGGGCGGGGGGCGCGGGCGAGCTCGGCGCTGTTCTCGAACGAGAAGCGCAGGCGCACCCTCTCGCGCAGCAGCGGCTCGGCGCTCAGAAAGAGCGCGAGGCCCTCGTAGCCCTCGGAGCGCGCCCGATCGATCTCGGCGGGCAGCGCCTCGAGCTCGTCCCGCACGAGGGCCGCGAGCCCGGCCGAGGCGCCGTCCGCGCGCGCGTCGAGCAGCGCTTCGCACTCGCGCCGGGCGAAGGCGAGGGCCTCGTCGTCGCGGCCCTTGGCGACGTCGAGGTAGAGGCTCAGCGCCAGGGTGTCGGGGCCCGAGCGCCAGTCGAACAGGGTGTGTAGCGTGTCGTAAACGCTCTTCATGGGGGGCCTCAGCTCACGAGAAGCGGCGCCTGGCCGGCCGCGGCGAGGGCGAGCAGGGCGTCGGCGGCGGCATAGAGCGCGGCGGGGCCGTCTTCGCCGCCGCCGGCGGGCGAGCCGAGCAGGGCGTCGGCCGCGCGCTGCCGCGTCAGCTCGGCCGGCAGCGCGAGCGGCACGAGCGTGCCGCGCAGGCGGTTGTGGCCGTGCAAGAAGGCGAGGGTATCGCCGAGCTGCACGAGCTCGAGCGGGTCGGGCAGCGGGCGCGCCGGGCCGCCGCCGGGCCCGGGGGTGAGCGAGGCGATGAGGCCCTGCAAGAGCGCGATGGCCCGCCCGAGGGCGCCGCCGTCGGCGGCCTCGGCCTCGTCGCCTTCGTCGTCGTCCTCGTCGGTGGCGAAGGCCGCGCCGGGGGCGGCGGTGGCGGTGCCTCCGACGAGCGGGGCGCCGAGCAGGGCGGTGAGCAGCGCCTTGGCGCAGACGTCGCTTGCGGGGCTCGCGGCGTCGACCGAGGCGAGGCGCCCCTCGAGCAGCGCGGTGAGGCCGGGGCGCAGGGCGTCGACGAGGTTCGCCTCCATCGCGAGCCAGACGACGGGGTAGGCGGCGCCCTCGAGCAGGCGCGCGTCGGCGCTCGAGGCGCCGTCGCGTCCGAGCACCCGCGAGAGCCTGGCCGGGTCGGCGTCGGCGCCGGGGGCGAGCAGGGCGAGCGCGTCGTCGAGCAGGGGGCGCACGCGCGCGGGCGGCAGCTCGGCGCCGACGCGGGCGCCGGCGAGGGCCCAGCGGTAGTGCGCAAGCAGGCCGCGCGGGGCGAGGTCGGCGAGGCGGGCGCGGAAGGCCTCGAGCTCGTCGTCACCCGCGCCGCCGAGCGAGAACGCTGCGGCCTGCGCGGAGGCGAGCGCGAGCGGATCGCCGGGGCGCGCGCGAGCGAGCCGCGCCCGCAGCACCTCGCGCGAGAGCACGAAGAGGCTCGGATCGTGCGCGGGGAAGGTGCGCCCGTCGAAGTCGGTCTCGGCGCTCAGCACGCGCAGCTCGTCGCCCCGTCCGACGACGACGAGATCGAGCGGCAGCGCGCGCGTCGCCTCGCGCAGGAGCAGCTTCGCCAGGTTGAAGCGCAAGAGCGGCGGCACCGCGAGCGGCACCGGCAGCCCTTCAACGGTGACGTCGAGCCGGCCCGGCGCCCACCCGATCTGCGCCTTGAGGCGCCCCGGGCCGCGGGGCACCGGCGCCGAGGGCGAGACCGTGAGCTCGGGCAGGGCGGGCGGCACGAACGAGCGCGCCACGGGCCTCGCCTTGGGCGTCGCCCCGAAGGCGGGCCGGAAGAAGACGACGCCGCCGCGCTCGGTGACGGGGTGGTCTTCGAGGCGAATGAGGCCCTTGAGCAGGGGCCCGAGCGAGAGCGCCTCTTGGAAGAGCCGGCTGATGGCCTTGCCGGCGAGCGGGTCATCGGGCCGATACTCGGCGAGGTGGTCGACCAGCACGGCGACGGCGTCGGACTCGGTGTCGCGGCAGAAGATGAGCAGCTTGCCGCCGGGGGCGAGGTCGATGCCGAGGGGCCAGACGCTCATCGAGCGGGCGGGCAAGGCGGCGGCCGCCGCCGCCGGGGGCGCCCCCTCGCCGCGGGCCTCGGCGGCCATGCGGCTCTGCACGGCGACGAGATCGTGCTCGCGGCGGAAGAGGCGCATCCAGGCGATGAGGCGCTGGGTCTCTTCCCAGGCGTCGGCGCTGAGGGCGGGGCGCTTGTCGAGGGCGGGCTCGGCGAGCACGGCGGCGAGCCGGTGGCGCAGGCGCCCGAGCGTTTCGTAGGCCGTGGGCAGGCGCAGGGCGGCGGCGCGCTCGGCGAGCTGCTCGAGCGCCGAGGGCAGCTCGGGGGCGGGGAAGGCGAGGCCGGCGACGCAGATCTGGCGCACGATCTCGACGACTTCGCCGAGGAACTGCTCGACGAGCGACGCCCCGTCGACCATGGCGGCGAGGTCGTCGGGGCCGGGGGGCTCGGCGCCCTCGCGCAAGATGTCGGCCTCGAGGCTGATCTCGTCGAGCTTGGCCGCGAGGCTCGCGCGGGCGTCGGGGGTCGGGGCGGCGGTCGTCATGGGCCTCTCACGTCGGGGCGTGCGGGGGCGGCGTCAGCTCTCGGCGGCGGTGAACTGCGAGAGCGGCTCGAGCGAGTAGTGCACCTCGTTGACGCGGCGCTGCTGGGTGCGCCCCTTCGCGTAGACGAGCGGCTGCTGGTACAGCCCGGTGAAGGGGAAGAACTTGAGCCGCCCGCCCGAGACGCTCGCCCGGCCGAAGAGCGCGTTCGGCGCGAGCTTCTTGCCGGGGGGCGAGAAGGCGCGGGCGCGCTTCGGGTCGCGCGCGACCTCGGCGGCGCGGGCGGAGCCGAAGAGCTTCTCGAGGTTGTCGAGCAGGAGGTTGTTCTCGGCGCGCAGCGGCACCTCGATCTGCAGGGTGGCGCCGCGGGCGTCGGCCACTTCGCACGTCGCGCGGGCGTTCTTCTCGTCGGTGACGACGGGGCCGTAGCCGGCGGGCTCGACGTAGGCGAGCGCGTCGTCGCCGCGCCCGACGGGGTGCAGCTCGCCCTCGCGCAGCCGGTCGACGAGGGCGGCCCAGTCGCGCACGGCGAGCGAGGCGTAGGCCTTGGCGCCGAGGTAGGGCGCCTTCGAGACGACGAGCTCTTTGTGCAGGCTGAGGCGGCCGTCGCCCGACATCTTCGCCTTGCGGAACTCGAAGGCCCCGTGCGCCACGTCGAAGATGCGGTGGGCGACGTGGTCGCTGATGGGCGAGTCGAGCAGCTTCTTCGGGTCGCGCCCGAAGTACGCGCAGGGCTTGCAGTTCGAGGCCTGGCAGGTGAGCTCGGGCCGGCCCTCGACGTAGAAGTAGACGGTGATGCCGACGAAGTCGGTGTCGGTCACCCAGCCGGTGGCCCCGAGCGGCTGCAAGACGAGCGGGTGGCCGACCTCGGCGTAGCTGCGGCGGGCCTCGCCGATGACGTCGAGCATCTCGTCGGGGCTCTGGCCGGCCTCGTGGCGCCGGCGGGCGGCGCGGCCGAGCAGCCAGATCTTGTTCACCGTGCCGGCGTAGTCGGCGATGGTAAAGAGCGGGTCGCGCTCGAGGTAGCGGCGCACGTGGGTCGCGAGCGTCTCGATCTGGCGCTCGATCGCGACGAGCGCGGCGTGGTGCGCGATCTGCTCGAGCGCCCTGAGCTCGTCGAGGCTCGAGGCGCTCATGCGCTGCAGGCCCTGCTGGGCCAGGCGCAGGAGCAGCCGGTCGATCTTGTCGAAGGCCTCGGCCATGCGCTCGAGCTTGTCGCGGTCGCGCTTGCCGAGCGCCTTGCCCGCGCCGGCCCCGCCGCCCGCCTCGGCCCCTTCGCCCGCCTCGGCCTCGCCCTCGCCCGCCTCGCCGCCCTCGTTCGCCGCCATCGCCCTCTCCTGCCTCCTGACGTTTGCGCGCCGCCCGGGCCCTCCGGGGCCTAGGCGATGAGCTTGCCGATATGCTCGGCGAGCTGCTTGGGGGTGAGCGCCGCGACGTACCAGCCGCAGCCGGCGAGCTGGCGCGCGACGTCTTCGTTGTAGACGGGCTTGCACTCGGTATCGAGCGCCGACAGCCCGATGCAGGTGACGCCCGCCTCGACCAGCGAGTGCGCGAGCGCCATCAGGGGCGGCGCCGGCACGCAAATGTACCAGTCGCTCACCGTGACCAGGATGGTGCGGGCCGGGTCGGTGATGAGGCTCGCGCAGTACTCGAGCGCCGCCTGGTCGTCGTTGCCGCCGCCGAGCTGGCTCTTCATCAGCACCTCGAGCGGGTCGGACACCGCCGCGGTCATGTCGACGATGCGGGTGTCCCAGAGCACGAGCCGCGTGTCGACCGCGGGCAGCGAGGCGAAGATGGCCGCCATGACCGCGCTGTGAATGAGCTTGTCGAGCATCGAGCCCGACTGGTCGACCGAGACGATGATGCGCCAGCCGGGCTTCTTGCGCTGCTTGTGCTTGAAGTAGACCCGGTTGATGACGAGCCGGTCGCGCTCGCCGTCGTAGTGCTTGAGGTTGCGCCGAATGGTCGTCGGCCAGTCGGTGTTGTGAAAGGTGCGCGGCGGCGGCCGCCGCTCGGGGTCGTTCGCGCCGTGCAGCGCGGCGTGGCACTCGCGCATCAGCCGCTCGGCGAGCTGCGAGACCACGGTGCGCACGACGTCGCGCGCGGCCTCGAGCACCTCGCCCTTCATCATGTGCTTGAAGGCCAAGATGGCCTTGAGCAGGCCCTCGCTCGGCTCGGCCCGGCGCAAGAGCTCGGGGTCGGTCACCAGCTCGTGCATGCCGTAGCGCACGAGCGCGTCGCGCTCGATGACCTCGACCGCCTCGCGCGGGAAGAGCTCGCGCACCCGCCCCAGCCACTCGGGCACCTTCAGCCCGGCCGAGCGCCCGGGGTCGCCCGCCGCGCGGTGCGAGCGCATGGCGAACTCGCGGTCGTAGATGAACTCGAGCGCCGGGTCCAGCTCGACGGCCTCGCCCAAGAGGGCCGAGAGGCCGCCCGCGCCCGCCGCCTCGCCCGCGCCGCCGCCCGAGCCCGCGAGCCGGCCGTAGCCGAGCTGCTCGTCGGCGAAGCGCCCGAGCACCAGGCGCCAGCGCATCGCCCGCTCGACCTCGCGCTCGTCGAGGGCGCCGGCGGAGGGCTCGTCGAAGAGGTCGAGGGTGGCCTGGGGTCGGGGCTCGTCCATGCGTTCGGTCTCTCTGCTCCGGGGAGGGTTCGGGCGCGGGGCGTGGGCCTCTCGGCGGGGTTCAGAGCCAGGCGCCGAGGGCGCCGCGCACCTTCTCGTCGGCCGCGGCCGCGACGCGCGCGACCGCGGCCGGCACGGGCGCGTCGCGCGGGGGCGGCTCGGCGAGACCGGTCTCTTCGCCGACGCGGGCCGAGATGCGATCGATCTCGCTGGGGATGAACTGGGTGAAGGCGCGCCGGAGGTCGGGCAGGAGCGCCTTGAAGGTCGGCCAGTCGAGCTGCCCGAGCACGCGGCCGATGGCCTGCTGCAGGCGCCGGCTGTTCAGAAAGACGCTCTTCGAGACCAGGAAGAGCCCCTCGAGGAAGGGCCCCGCCTGCCGCACGCGCTCGGGCCCGCCGAGCAGGTACGCGTCGAGCTCGGCGGCGACGCGCCGCTCGGAGGCGCGCCCGAGGGCGAAGAGCACGCCGAGCGCGGCGCCGCGGATGGCGGGGGCGCCGTCGAGGTCACCCGCCGCCTCGCCGAGCTTGTCGGCGAGCAGCTCGCGGTCGAGCGCGGGCCCCTCGAAGGTGAGCGCGAGGCGCACGAGCGTCTGCAGCCGGTCGAGCGCCTCGCGCGCGCCCTCGGGGGGCGTGTTGGCGATCATGGGCAGCTGCAGGCAGGCCTTGTTGAAGAGGGCGACGACGGCGGCGACGACGCGCGGCTGCGAGGCCGGGGCGATGAGGTCGCGGTAGCTGAGCAGGGCGACCAGATCGTGCATCGCCTTGACCAGGTTGCCGAAGACGGCGTCGGCGTGCACCGCGTCTTCGACGGCGCCGAGGGCCTCGTCGAAGGCCTCGAGCAGCATCATCTGCACGAGCTTGAGCAGAAGGCGCGTCGTCTCGGCCGCGTCGCCGCGGGCCTTGACGAGGCCCTCGCGCAAGAGCGACGCGGCCGCCTGCGCCACCGTCGCGCCCCGGTCGGCGAGCTCGACAAGGCGGGCATCGACGCCCACGCCCCACTTGACGCCCCAGGTCTCGGCGAGCAGCTCGAGGTGGCGGCCGGTGGCGAGGTCGGGGCCCTTGAAGTGGGGCACCGGCGCGTCCCAGTCGTTGTCGCCGACGCGCTCGAACATGGGCACCGCGAGGAAGGTGCACTGGTGCAAGAACGCGCTCTTGAGCCGGTGGCCTTCTTGTTTGCCGAGGTCGCAGCGCACCGACTTGGCGGTGCCCGTCACGTCGAGCTTGTGCAGCTTGCAGGCGGCGTAAAAGTCGCGCAGAAGGGGCGCCCGCCCGGCCGCGCCCGTCACGCGCCCGAGCCGCGCGCCGACGAGCACCTCGCGCGTCGCCCGCTCGACCTCGCCGCCGCGCACCGTGCGGTCGCCCTTGACGTAGGTCATCTGCACGGCGTCGGTCAGATCTTCGAGCGTCGCCTCGCGGTTGCCGCGCAGGGCGGCGAGGTTGCGGGCGACGCGGTAGGCGCCGACGGCGTCGGCGGTGCTCACGCCCTCGCGCGCCGAGCGGGCGTGGCGCATGATCTCGATGAGCAGCTGCACCGCGGCGGCGTGAAAGGGCTCGGGCGAGCCGGCCTTGAGCGCGTCCCAGACGGCCTGGCCGTAGGCGGGCAGGCGGTTCAGGTGGTAGAGCCCCGCGAGCGCCTGGAACGAGTGCCCCGTGAGCATCGTCTCGAGGTTCTTGTCGGCGCCCGCCTTGGCCTTCTGCCCCTTGATGAAGGGCAGGGCCACCGAATGAAAGGCGCCGGTGACGACCACGAGCTTGGCCGAGGGGTCGGCCTTGTGCTCCTTCAAGAACGCGTCGACGTGGTGGCGCATGTGCGCCTCGCGCAAGAGCGTGCCGTCGGCCTCGAGCGCCCGCACGTCTTCGCCGGTGCGGCGGGCGCAGGCGGCGAAGGTGAGCACCGAGCGCATGAAGGCGCGCGCGTCGCGGGCGCGGGCGCAGACCTCGAAGTTGGCGTTCCAGAATTCGTCGAAAGAGCGCCGGCGCTGCGCCTTGCGGAGGGCCTCGAAGTAGGCATTCTCGGCGAGGTGGCGGTCCTCGACGACCTGCGCGCTCTCTTGGCGAGGCACATGGTGGTGGGGGATGGTGGCCGGCAGCGGCGCGTCGATGAAGGCGAGCTTGGCCCCGACGGCGCGCCCGGCCTTCAGGGCGGCGTACTCGGGGGCGTACTCGACGAAGGGCCACCAGCCGCGGAAGCGCGCGGGCACCTCGGGGCCGGGGCTGAGCACGCCGGCCATGCCGAACTTGTCGTCGCGGTCGACGTACGACGAGAAGATGGTGAAGGGCGGGCGCGTCTC
>DASTPP010000091.1:0-52321 GCA_035762175.1 Polyangiaceae bacterium
CCGGGGCCGCCGGGCGCGCCAGGTCACCCGCCGCCTGCGATGAGCGAGCGGCCGCCTCGGGCGAGGGGTGCGGGCTGACAGGCCCGGGGCCCCTTGCTAGCCTTGGAGGCATGAGCCAAGCGCGCTGGCCCGGCGGCCCCGAGCGGGGGCCGTTTCGTGTCGAGCAGGTGGGCGAGGGCGACCGCCACGAGCTGAGCGAGGGGCACGCCATCTACTGCGCTCCGGCCCAGCCCAAGCACGGCCGCCCGCACGTCGTCAGCGCCTTGCCGCTGGCCAGCGACCCGGCCGTGACCGATATCGGCGCCGACGTCGGGCACGCGCTCGGCGAGCGCACGCTGCGCGCGCCCGACCTGTCGGTGGGCGACCTGGGCGACGACGAAGGCACCTGGTCGAGGGTGGCGCCGCCGTTGGCGATCGAGCTCGCGTCGCAGGGCCAAGACGAGGCCGACCTGCAGCTGAAGATCAAGCAGCTGCTCGCGGCCGGCACGCGCTTCGTCTGGGTGGTGCGGCTTCAGGGGCCGCGGCGGGTCGAGGTCTACGAGCCGGGGCGTGCGGCGCAGACGAAGCTTCCGGGCGAGCGGCTCGAAGCGCCCGGCGTCTTGAAGAGCCGCCCCTTGGTCGAGGCGCTGTATGACCCCGAGGCGGCGTTCGAGCAGACGTTGCAGAACCTGCTCGAGCGCAAGGGCTACGCGGGGCTCGAGGCGGTGCAGCGCGAGGCCGAGGCGCGCGGCGAGGCGCGCGGCGAGGCGCGCGGCGAGGCGCGCGGCGAGGCGCGCGGCGAGGCGCGCGGCGAGGCGCGTGGCAGGGCCGAGGGGCTGCGGGCGGCGGTGCTCGATCTGTGCGAGGCGTTCGCCATCGAGCCGACCGAGGCGCAGCGGGCGCGGCTCGAGGCGATGGGGCTGGGCGAGCTCGAGGCGCTGCGAAAGGCGCTCAAGCAGACCCGGAGCTGGCCCCCCTGACGGCGCCTGGGCTAGCGTCCCCCTCCCGCGGGTGAGCGAACCCGCCCCCATGCTCAAGCTGACCTTCAAAAGCCTCGGCCCCGTTCGCGAAGCGAAGCTCGACCTGCGACCGCTCACGGTCATCATCGGCCCCAACAACACCGGCAAGACCTACCTCGCGTACGCGACCTACGCGCTGTTCAAAGAGGCCTTGCCGAACGCTATGCTCGGCTCCTTTCTCCCCTTGGTAGACGGGGCAAGGCGACCGGCTAGGGTGAGAAAATTTGCGATCGAAGAGGCTGGCAAACGTTTGCGGGGCGCCATTTCACTTCGGTCGGAGCAACTGACCGAGGTGTTCCAAGACACCGCTGGCGACCTCTTCCGCGAAGCTCGGGCGACCCTTGAGGTGCCGGCTCTTGACGTGGGTGCCCTCGCCCAAGCGGCGGAGAAGCGATGGCTGAAAGTGTCGTTCGCTGAGAAAGGCGGGCACTCTCGGTGGACGCGCTTGGCTGCGTCTCTTCGACCGGGTTTGAAGGGGGTTTGGCTTCAGCCCCTGCTACTGCCGGCCGAGCGCAACGCCTTCATTCTTACGTACAAGATGCTGGCGAGCCGGCGATACCGCCTGCTCCGCGAGGGGGTTCGCGGCCTGGGGGGCGCGAGGGGCGATGCGCGTCAGGTTCAGCTCCTCCGCGAGCAGGGTGACATTCGGTACCCCACGCCGATCGAAGATTTTCTCGATTTTCTGACCGACGCCGAGCTCTCGCCCAAAGGCGAGGCAGCGAGCCCGAAGGCCGACCAAGTCGGAGCGGGGGCGGCGCTCTTTGGGCGAGGGGGGCCTACCAAAAGGCTCACGGGGTCACAACCGTCGTCGGAGTTCGAGCGCCTCGCGGCGCAGCTCGAGCAGGGCGTGCAGGGCGGCCAAGAGCTCTTCTACCAGACTACCCAACTCGGCGGAGGCGAGCTGCGCGTGAAGCTCGACGACAAGCGCAGCCTCGACCTTTACAACGCCTCCTCGTCGATCAAGCAGCTCGCGCCGCTCTTGCTCTACCTGCGCCACCGCGCCGCCGAGGGCGACCTGCTGGTGATCGACGAGCCCGAGATGAACTTGCACCCCGAGGGGCAGGCGCGCCTGCTCGAGGTGCTGGCGATGCTCGCCAACCTCGGCGTCTACGTGCTCGTCACCACGCACAGCCCCTACATTTTGGCGCACCTGAACAACCTGACCGCCTCGACGACGAAGCTGAAGCCTGCCCGCGAGCGCCAGGCCGAGCACCTCTACCTGCGCGACCGCCGCGCGTTGTTGCGGGCCGACCGGGTGAGCGCGTACGAGGCCGGCAACGGCACGCTGCGCGACCTGCACGACCCCGACTTCGGCATCCGCTGGGATACGTTGAGCGACGTCTCGGCCGAGCTGCAGCAGAAGTTCTTCGCCATCCGCGAGCAAGAGGGGGAAACGGGGCGTGGGCGCGCGAAGAAGAAAGCCTGACAACCTCAAGCCCCGCAAGCCCCGGCCCGACACGCCCGGCGGCCTTCTCGCCCGCAAGAGCGACCGGCTCGACTGGCAGCGGTTCAACTTTCTCGAGAACCTGCTGATCTTCTGCGCCCAGAAGACGCGCCGTGCGCCGGCCGAGAGCGGCGTGCAGTTCGGCATCCGCTCGGCCGTCCGCGACGATGGCGTCTGCCTGCTCTTCAAGATCGACCGGCAACCCGACTCGCTGATGCCGGCCGGCGGCCCGAGGCCCGACTACCTCGTGGTGCATATCTCGAGGCAGCACGGTTGCCTCTGCACCATCGTCGAGATGAAGGGCAAAGATCACCACAAGGCCGAGCACGCGATCGATCAGATCAAAGCGCTCTGGGAGCGCCTCCGCGCCGAGGTGAGCGAGCACGTGCCCGGCGCGCTGCGCCGGCACGTCCGCTACCAGGGGGTCATCTTGACGCCGCCCAACGTGCAGGTGCCCTTCCGCAAGCTCGAAGAGACGAGCAAGCAGCTCGTCATCGCCGTGCTGTCGTACCCGCAGACCTTCGACCTTTATGACTACGTGCGCCGCCCCCTCGAATACGGGCGCGAGCGCTACGAGCACCGACCCGCCGGAGCATCGGATCAATACGAGTTCAACGCCCTGGAAGCCGTGCTGGCGTGCGGCGGGCTACCCAAGCGGCTCGATGTGAAGTGCTGCGAGAACGAGGTCGAGGGGGCCCCACCTCGCCACAAGGGGCTCTGGCTCGACTTCGCCAACCCGGGCAACGACAACTGCGAAGAGCGAGGGCTCGACGGCGACGAAGACGACTTCGTGCGCCTACTCGTCACCCCGAAGCGGTTGCGCTTCGTTCACGAAGAACGGTCGGCCGACTTCGTCGCCTTTTTGCGGCAGGCGCTGCAGGCCCGCAAGCTCCCGCACGACGGCCTATTCGGCCCCTGCACGTGATGCCTGCCTCGGGGGCCGGCCAGGCTCGCCGGGGTCGCTTCGGAGGGCCGTAAGCGCAGCGTGGCTCGCCGGCGCGGCGGGGGCGTCCAGAGGGCGGGGGCCCCGCTGGTTGAGCCCCCCACGAGGGGGGGCGAGTTCGGGGGGCCCGGCGGACGTCCCCGCCGCGCCGGCGAGCCACGCGGTGGGCAGGGGCTTGGTCGCGGGTCCGCGCGGTGAGCGCGGTGCTACTCGACAACGAAAACGCGGCTCAGTGGGTCGGCCAGTTGTGCAACGACGATCTGCGCAAGGCGCTCGAGGTTTGCCAGCAAATCGTGCTCTCGCCCCACGTGCACGCCGAGCAGCTGCTCAGGATGCAGGTCGTGCAGCAGCGAATTCAACCTGTTGGGGCAGGCGGAGGTCAGCTGCCCGCTCACCGGGGCGGAGGACGTCGAGCCCATCCGCCGGTTCGAGCGTACGCTGCGAGCGACTTGGGGTACTGCTCCGAGCGATTCGTAAGGGAGAGAAGACGGCGCGGGGTGCGATCGAGTCGTTGCCCGCGCTCGAACCCATCAGGGGGGCGTCAGGGCGCTGCCCCGCCGAGGTGCAGGCGGGCGAGCGCGAGCGAAACCTTGCCCCCCTCGCCGGCCGCCGGGCCCGCGAGCAACAGGCGGCCGACGGCGTCGAGCGCGCAGCGTTGGGGCGCGAAGGGCAGCGCGACGCCGTCGGGGCCGAAGGACGGATCGGCGGCGCCCTGGGCAGAGAAGCGGCGGGCGCGGGGCTGGCCGCCCGACACGCCGGCGACGACGAGCCCGCCGGCGGCATCGATGGCGAGGCAGGCCCAGGCGGGGTCGCCCTCGGCGAAGGCGTCGAGCACGCCGAGCGTGCCAAACGACTCGTCGAGGCCCCCGTCGGCCTTGAACTTGACGGCGACCGGGCGCGGCGCACCGCCCTCGGCCGCCGAGAGCCCGACGTAGAAGTCGCGCGTAGCGCGGTCGAGCGCGACGCCGAAGGGGGGGCCCGAGATGGCGAAGCCGAGTGGCGCGAAGTCGACGGTGGCGAAGCCGGTGCCGTCGGCGAGCTGCGTGTCGAGCGCCAAGCCGTCGGGCCACTCGATCAGGCGGACGAAGCCGACCCGGCTGGCCGTCGTGTCGTCGTTCGCCACGACGTACACGAAGCCGCCCGCGGCGGCGGCGAAGATCGGGATCTTCGGGAAGGCCACGTCGGGCAGCGCGACCTGAGGCGTGGGCGGCGGGGGCGAGGGCAGGGGTTGGGTCGGGTCGACGTCGATGATGCTGAGGCGCTGCAAGAAGTAGCCTGGCGTCACGGCGCGGTACAGGCGACCGCCGAACGAGCTCGGAAAGACGTACGTCGAGAGCACGTCCGAGTCGCCTCCGGAGCCGAAGGGCGAGAGCACGGACCCGGCCGCCCGCAGCTCGGCGTGCCACAAGCGGGTGATCGACGTGCCCTCGCTGGTGTCGGCATGGTAGGTGCGCACGACGACGCTGCTCTGCGCCTCATCGACGTGGGCGCCGAGCACGGTGTCGCTGCTGACGGTCCGGTCGATGAGCACGGCGCCTTGGCCGCTTTGAAACCCCTCTTGGCCGCCGAGGTCGGACGCGAACGTCGGGTCGAGCCGGCCGGCCGCGTCGAGCCGCGCGACGAAGGCGTCGCCTTGGTCGAAGGCCTCGGGGGTGAAGAAGTCGTAATGCCCGGCGACGGCGACGGCGCCCGAGGGCAAAGGCTGTAGGGTCACGACCGAGAGCGCCTTGGCCGACGTGCCGCCGAGGTCGGTGGTCGCCACCCCCTGGTCGCCGAAGGACGCGTCGAGGCTCGGCCCCGCCCGGCCGCCCGCGCCCGAAGCCCCGCCACCCGCGCCCGAAGCCCCGCCGGCCCCGCCGCGCCCGCCCGCCCCCGCGGCCCCGCCGCCGGCCGCGCCCGGGGCCCCGCCTTGGCCCGCGGCGCCTGGCCCCGGGCGGACGTCGGCCTCGTCGATGCCCAAGAGCGCGTTGCACGCGCCGAGGCACCCCAACAGCCCCGCCACCACCCCCCATGACACTCGGGCGCGCATGCTTTGTGCTCATTGTAGGGGCATCGGGCGGCCGCGCGCCACCCCCGCGCCGGCGCCGGGGGTGAAGGCGAGCCGAGGTCGGTCGATGGGAGCGACATGGCGCCGCCGCTGGCGCTACCGTGCCGCTCCCATGCGCCGAACTCTCCGCGCCTCGTCCCGCCCCCTCCGCGCCTTGCTCTTCGCCGCCCTCGCCCCGCTCGTCGCGTGCGACCCGGCCCCCGCCGCCCGCCCGGCCCGCGCGCCCGTGGCCGCCCTCCGGCCCGCGCGCTTCACCCCGGGCGCGCTGCCGCCCCCCGCCTTCGCCGACCCCGCCCGCAAGCAGAAGCTGCTGGCGACGTTGCCCGAGGTCGAGCGGCTGGTGGCCGACGAGTTTCGCAAGCAGAAGCTGCCGGGCCTGGCCGCGGGCCTCGTCATCGACGGCGAGCTCGTCTGGACGAAGGGCTACGGCGTGCGCGATCTCGCGTCGCGGGGGCCGGTCGACGCCGACACGGTCTTTCGGATCGCCTCGATGACCAAGAGCTTCACGGGCGTGGCGGTGTTGCAGCTCCGCGACGCGGGCAAGCTGCGGCTCGACGACCCGGCCGCGCAGCACGTGCCCGAGCTCGCGCGCCTCGCCTACCCGACGCGTGACGCGGCGCCCATCACGCTGCGCGATCTGCTGACGCACGGCGGGGGCCTGCCCGAAGACAACCCCTGGGGGGACCGCCAGCTCGGGCTCGCCGAGGACGCGTTCACCGCGCTCTTGCGCGAGGGCTTCTCGTTTTCGAGCTCGCCGGGCACCCACTACGAGTATTCGAACACGGGGTTTGCCATGCTGGGGCGGGCCATCGCCCGGGCGTCGGGGCGCTCTTACCACGACTGGCTCACGGGCTCGGTGCTCCGGCCGCTCGGCATGGGCGCGACGACGCTCGACGAGAGCGCGGTGCCGAGAGAGCGCCTCGCCCGCGGCCACCGGCGCGAGGGCGAGGCCTTCGTGCCCGAGCCGAACCTGCCCGACGGGGCCTACGGGGCGATGGGGGGGCTCTTCTCGTCGGTGCGCGACATGGCGCGCTACCTCGCCTTTCACCTCGACGCCTGGCCGCCCCGCGACGACCCCGAGTCGGGGCCGCTCTCGCGCGCCTCGCGGCGCGAGATGCACCAGCCCGCGCGCCACGTCGCGCTGCGCGCCTCGCCGGGCGGAGTCGGCGACAAGCCGGCGGGCGCCTCGTCGGTGGGCTACGGCTACGGCTTTCGCGTGGCCGACAGCTGCGACCTCTCGCCCGTCGTCTCGCACGGCGGGGGGTTGCCCGGCTACGGCTCGACGCTGGCGTTCCTGCCCGAGCACGGCGTCGGCTTCGTGGCCCTCGGCAACGTGACGTACGCGCGGCTCGGCGATCTCGGCGGCGCGGTGCTGCGCGCGCTCGCGGCCGGCGGCGGTCTCGACCGGCGCGCCGTCGCGCCCGCCCCCGCGCTCGTCGCCGCGCACGCGTCGGTCGCCCGCCTGCTCGAGCGCTGGGACGACGCCGAGGCGAGCGCCGCCTTCGCCGACACCTTCTTTCTCGACGTCCCCCGGCCGAAGCTCGTCGCGCAGCTCGAGGCCTTGCGCCGCGAGCGGGGGCGCTGCTCGCCCGCGGGGCCCCTCGAGCCCGAGAACGCGCTGCGGGGCGCGCGGCGCTTCGCCTGCGAGCGGGGCTGGGTCGAGGTGCGGCTGACGCTGACGCCGCCCGCGCCGACGCGCATCCAGGCGCTCACGGTCGAGGGGCACGCGCCGCCGAGCCCCGCGCTCGCCGACGCCGCCGCGCGCCTCGTCGCGCTGGCAAGCTCCTGGGAGGACGCGGCCGCCGAGCGCCTGCTCGACCCCTCGCTCGACCGGGCCGCGCTCAAAAAGCGCCTTTCGGCGGTCGCGGCCGCGCGCGGCGCGTGCAGGGTCGAACGCCCGCTCGGCGGCGACGGCCGGGGGCGCTACAAGGCCCTGCTCGCCTGCGAGCGCGCCCCCGTCGCGCTCGATCTGCGCCTCGCCGAGGCGAGCGGGCGGGTCAGCGCCGTCGAGTTCGAGGCGCCGCCGGGGCCGGCGGGCAAGTGCGCGCAGTGATACCAGCCCCTTTGAATGGGATCAGGAATCGGCGGGGCGTTGCCCCCGAGTGAACTCGGGGGCAGCGAACGCCCCCTCGTGCCGCGCGGAAGCGGGCCGGTTCGGCGAGCAAAGCCCGCCCCCTTGCCGGGGACTGGGCTCCCGCGGGCTTCGTCTTCCGGGCGAGCTCGCGTCCGCGGCTCGCTCCGCGGGAGCCCTGCCTCCGGCAGGGCTTTGACCGCCGTTTCAAAGGGCAAACGCTGCCCCCGGCTTCAGCCGTGGGCATGCGTCGGCCGGGGTCGGGCCCTCGCGCCTGGGCCCCCGTGGCGCTCAGGCGGCGGGGTCGAGGTGGGCTTTGAGCCGGTCGATCTCTTCGCGCAAGAGCCACTCGTCGGGGTAGGCCGCGGCCTTGCGCCTGAGCTCGTCGAGCGTGCGCTCGTCGCACGCGCCCGATCGGCCGAGCACGCGCACGCGCTCGTAGAGATCGGCGGCGCCGCGGGGCAGCGAGGCGGCCTTCTTGGCGCGCGCCTCGGCCTCGCCTTCGCCGTCGCCGAAGGGGTTCTGCTCGCCGAAGTGCTCGTCCCAGGAGGCGGGGTCGGCGGGGCCGCCGGCCACCGAAGGCAGGCTCGGCGCGAGCACGACGAGCATGCGATCGGCGGCGGCGACGGTCTGGTCGCCGAGCGTGGCGCGCAGGGCGCGCACCTCGTGCCCGCCCTCGGCCACGCCCTCGACGCGCAGGCCCGAGGGCAGCGTGAGCGAGAAGGCGCCGCGCTCGGGCAGGTGTCCCTCGCCGAAGAGCACGAGGGCGTCGCCGCGGAAGGGCGCCGCGAGCGCCCGGCCGCCGCGCGCGAGCTGCACGGGGCCTCGCAGCCTCGCCGCCGAGGGCGAGAGGTCGGGGCCGGGGGGCCTTTGCGAGGGCGCGAGCGCGGCGACGACGCCGCTCACCTGCAGGCCGCCCGCGAGCGAGAGGTGGTTGACGGTGCCCGCCCGCAGGGCCTCGCCGAGGCCGAAGTCGCCGCCGCGCCGCCAGGCGAGCGTCTCGCGGAAGGCGTCGAGCGCCTCGAAGAGGTGGTCGAAGTCGCGCGCGACGAAGAGCTGCGGCTGCATGCGCGTGATGTCGTAGTCGGTGTCGGCGCACTCGAGGCCGAGCGGCAGCTTGCGCACCACCGGGGTCAGGCAGTGCTCGGCCTCGCCGAGCGAGCTGAGCAGGCCGGCGCCGTAGAGCTTGGGCGCGTCGAGGCGGCCGACGAGGCCGTACTCGGCCGTCCACCAGTAGAGGCGCGAGGCGCGGGTGTTCTCGGAGACGTAGCGGCGCGAGGCCTGGGCCTCGGCGAGGCGGCGCTCGGCGCGCGCGCCGTCTTCGGGCGTGCGGCTCGGGTCTTCTTTGACGATACTCAGGTTGCGGATGGCGTCGAACACCGCCTCGTCTTCGCGCGAGGCGATGGCGCGAAAGCCCACCTCGCCGCAGCGCTCGAGGTATTCGGCGTAGCGCGGCACGGCCAGAATGGGCGCGTGCCCGGCGCTCTCGTGAATGATGTCGGGCGCCGGCGTGTAGTCGACGTGGCGGTGGTCGCGGATGTCTTCGGCGATGGCCAGCACGCGCAGCGACTGCAGCTCGGTGAAGACCGCGGGGGGGATGAACCCGCGCACCGCCACGGCCGACCAGCCGAAGCGGCCGAGCCGGTCGTTCATCTGGTCGAGGCTGGGGATGCGCTCGAGCTCGATGCCGGTCGCCGCGAGGCCCTCGAGGTAGACGGGGTGCGCGATCGTGGCGAGGCGCGAGCTCAGCCGGCGCATCACGTGCCGCCAGAGCGCCTGGTCGCGCGGCGTGTAGGCGGCGTAATTCTGCGGCACCACGTAGCGACGCAGGTGCCGTGGCAGGCGCTCGATCGCGCGTCGCGTCGAGCTCAGCGGGGGATCGAGGGCCGGCATTGAGAAAAGGTAAGAACGGTCGAGCTGGATAGAAATCCGAAAAAAACCGAGCCGATCGACGATTTCTCGACGATCTCGCCTCGCCTGCCTTCGATGGGCCCGGAACCAACCGGGCGCGGCGGCCTGCCCCTGAGGGGACGCGGGGGCAGACCGCCGCGCCCCGCCGATCGACCCCGGGGGATTGGCCCCCGAGGGAACTGGGGGGCAGACCGCCGCGCCCCGCCGATGGCCCCCGGGGGCTTGGCCCCGGAGGGGGCTGGCTCAGGCGTGCGAGGGCGTGAGCAGGGAGTCCAACCTGCCCTAACGTCAGGTCTTCTGCTAGGGTGGCGCGCTGCCATGAGCCAGTCGTTGCCCCCTTCGTTTGCCGCGCACCCTTATGCCGAGTTCTTGCACAAGGTGGCGAAGCCCGCGCGCTACACGGGCGGCGAGGTGGGGGCGCGGGTCAAAGATTGGGCGGCGGTCGAGGCGAAGGTCTGCCTGGCCTTCCCGGATGTGTATGACATCGGGATGAGCCACCTCGGGTACAAGATTTTGTACAAAATCTTGAACGACGACCCGCGGCTCTTGGCCGAGCGGGCGTACGCGCCCTGGCCGGACATGGAGGCGGAGCTGCGGGCGCGGGGCCTGCCGCTCGTGTCGCACGAGTCGGCGCGGCCCTTGCGCGACTTCGACGTGGTGGGGCTCTCGCTGCAGTTCGAGCTGACGTACACGAATTGCCTGACCATCCTCGATTTGGGGGGTATCCCGATTCGGGCGCGCGATCGGGGCGAGGGCGACCCGCTGGTCGTGGGGGGCGGGCCGACGGCGACGCACCCCGAGCCGGTCGCGGCCTTCTTCGACGCGTTCGTGGTGGGCGACGGCGAGGAGGCCTGCGCGGACGTGGCGCTCGCGTGGGCGCGGCTCAAGGCCGAGGGGGTGCCGCGGCGCGAGCGGCTCGTGGCGCTCGCGCGGCTCGGGGGCGTCTACGTGCCGAGCCTGTACGAGGTGGCCGAGAGCCCCGACACGGGGCTCGAGGTGGTGACGGGGGTGGTCGACCCGCGGGCGCCGCGCAAGGTGCGCCGGGCGTTCGTGCCGGACCTTTCGAAGTTCCCCTTCCCGGCGAGTAGCCCGGTGGGCGGCCCCGAGGCGGTCTTCGACCGGATGAGCATCGAGATCGCGCGCGGCTGCACCGAGGGCTGCCGCTTCTGCCAGGCCGGCATGATCTACCGGCCGGTGCGCGAGCGGCACCCGCAGGAGATCGTCGACACGGTGGTCGAGGCGGTGAAGCGCTCGGGCTACGACGACGTCTCGCTCACGTCGCTGTCGACGGCGGACGCGAGCTGCATCGCGCCGCTCATCAAGGGCGTGGTCGACAAGCTGGCGCCCGAGCGCGTCTCGCTCGGCGTCTCGTCGCTGCGGGCGTACGGCCTGGGCGAGGACCTGCTCGACGAGATGCGCAAGGTGCGCGCGACGGGGCTGACCTTCGCGCCCGAGGCGGGCACGCAGCGGATGCGCGACGTCGTCAACAAGAACGTCACCGAGGCGCAGCTCATCGAGACGGCCGAGCGCGTCTTCGGCAAGGGCTGGGACCGCATGAAGCTCTACTTCATGATCGGCCTGCCGACCGAAGAAGACGAGGACGTGCGCGGCATCGTCGAGACGGGGCGGCGGGCGCTCGAGGCGGGCAAGCGGGCGATGCGCGAGAAGCGGGGGCCCGGGTCGCTCAGGCGCGCGTCGGTCACGGTGAGCGTGTCGACGCACGTGCCGAAGCCGCACACGCCCTTCCAGTGGTGCGCGATGGACCCGCTCGCCGAGGTCGAGCGCAAGCAGGCCATCTTGCGGGGCGAGGCCCGGCAGGCGCGGGTCGACTTGAAGACGCACGACGCGCGCGAGAGCGTGCTCGAGGGCGTCTTCGCCCGGGGCGACCGGCGCCTCGGCGACGTGATCGAAGAGGCCTGGCGCCGGGGCGCGCGCTTCGACTCCTGGGAGGAGCACCTCAAGCTCGAGATCTGGCAGGCGGCCTTCGCGAAGTTCGGCGTCGACGTCGCGCGCTACCTCGGCACGCTGCCGGTGACGGCGCGCCTGCCCTGGGACCACATCGACGTCGGCCTCGAAGACGGGTTCCTCGCGCGCGAGTACCGCAAGGCGCTCAAGGGCCGGCTCTCGCCGCCCTGCGGCAAGGCGGCGGGCATGTTCGTGCACCACACCAACGTCGCCGACGCCGAGGCCGACGCGCGCCGGCTGGTCTGCTACGACTGCGGGGTCGCGTGCGACATGGGCGCGATGCGCCAGGAGCGCATCGACTTTCTGCGGGCCATGGGCGCCGAGCGCCCCGAGGGGCCGAGGCGGCTGCCGCTCGCCGCCTCGCCGGGCGGTCCGTCCGGCGGCGACGCCGAGCCCGAGGCCGGGCCCGCGCTGGCCGCCGAGGGCGACGACGCGCCGACCGGGGCCGCCGAGGGCGACGACGCGCCGACCCGGGCCGCCGAGCATGCCGCCGCGAAGCCCGCCAGGGCGCAGCCGAAGTCGGGCGGGCGGCACTCGCCCTGGGCGGCGCCGAAGGCCCCGCCGCGGCGCTACCGGCTCGCGTTCGAGAAGCTGGGGCCGGTCGCCTTCTTGGGGCACCTCGATCTGGCGCGGGCGCTGCCGAGGGTCTTTCGGCGGATCGAGGTGCCCGTCGCGTACAGCGAGGGCTTTCGGCCCAAGCCCGACTTCAGCTTCGGGCCCGCGCTCTCGCTCGGCGTCTTTTCGGTCGACGAGTACCTCGACGTCAAGCTGCTCGTCGACGTCGAGCCGGCCGAGCTCGTCCGGCGTCTGAACGAGGCCGCCCCCTCGGGCCTGCGCTTCACGGGCGGCGCGCGCCTCGGGCCCGCCGACCCGGGGCTGACCAAGGTCATCGGCTCGGCGCGCTACGCGCTCGCCTTCGCCCGGGGCGCGCTCGGGGGCCGGCCCGAGGGCGGGCTCGAGGCGGCGGCGGCGCGCCTCATCGAGGCGCCCTCGCTCGTGGTTCGGCGGGTCATCGAGGGCAACGAGAAGCGCATCGACGTGCGCGCGGCGCTGCGCTCGCTCGCGGTCGAGGCGCCCTCGGCGCGCGCGGCGCTCGGGCGGGCGGGGTTCGTCGGCGAGCTCGCGGTGGTCGAGGCCGAGGTCGCGCTCAGCAACAACGGCGCCGTCAAGGCGAGCGAGATCGTCGAGGCGCTCTTCGGCGAGCCCGACGTGTCGCACCGGGCGCTGCGCACGGCGCTGCTGACGGCCGAGGGGCTCTCGCCGCTCGCGATCGTGGGCCGGGCGCCGCCGCGCAAGACCGGGCGCGAGGCGACGGCGGCGGACGCGGGCTGAGGCGTTGGTAGCGCTTGCGGCGGCCAGAGGGCGCGGGCCCCGCACTGAAGTACGGGGCACGAAGTAACCCGCTCGAACGGAGAGCAAAGCCCGCCCCTCGTTGGGGGCGGGCTCACGCGCCGCGAGCCGCTCGCGCGCTCGCCCGGGGCCGGAGCCCACGGGAGTCCGGCCCCAACGAGGGCCGGACTTTGCGCGCCGCATCGGCGTCGAGGCCGCGCGGCACGAGGTGGTGACGCCGTGCCCCGTACTTCAGTGCGGGGCGCGGGCCTCGGGCGCCGGCGCTCAGATCGAGAGGCCGGCGACGAGCTCGCGCAAGAGCACGGCGGCGGCGCCGATCGAGAGGCAGCCGGCGGCGGCGTACATCGCGCGGAGGGGCAGGGCGAAGCGGCGGCTGGCGGCGCCGATCGAGAGGGCGAGGAAGGCCGAGAGCAGGGTCATGCCGAGCGCGGCGCCGCCGGCGAAGAGCAAGAGGTAAGCGTAGCGGCCGGCGAGGTCGGGCAGGGTGGTGAGCACCGCGAGCGCGACGGCGGCGGTGCCGGAGGCGCCATGCACGAGGCCGACGAGGGCGGCGCCGAGGGGGGTGCGGGCCGGGGGGGGGGCGGGGCGCGAGGCGGCCGAGGGGGCGCGGGCGCGGCGGGCGCGCCAGAGGGCGCCGAGGCCCAGGAAGGCGAGCATGCAGACGACGGCCGCGTCGAAGAGCAGGGCCAGCCGCTCGGGCATGTGGGCGCCGAGGGCGATGAGCAGGGCGCCGGCGCCGAGCATGGCGGCGCCGTGGCCGGCGCCCCACCAGGCGCCGATGGCCATGGCGCGGCGGGGGCCCTTGCCGGAGGCGACGATGGTCGTGACGGCGGCGACGTGGTCGGAGTCGAGGGCGTGCAACAAGCCCAGGCCGAGCCCTTGGGCGCAGGTTACCAAGAGGGGGAGCGAGGCCATGAGTGCGTGGCGTGGCGCGAGAGGCCACGTGGGTAGCACGATTCTACAATTCGTGCCACGGGTAGACGAGGGCGGGGCGGCCATGCTGTCGTGCGCGCGATGCTCGGGCTCATTCGCTTTACCGCGAGGTCGGGTTCGAAGGCCGGGGGCGCTCGGCCGGCGCGCCGGGGGCGGGCGGCGCGGCGGGGGCGCGCGGCGCTCGCGGCGCTGGGCGTCGCGCTCGCGGCGCCGGGCGCGCGGGCGCAAGAGACGAACGCCCCGTCGGTGAACCTGCGCGGCTTCTGGCCGGCGCCCGACCCGAGGGCGACGCTCTTTCTCGAGCCGGTGGCGACCCCGGGGGCCGGCGTGTTTCACGCGGCGGGCTGGCTGTCGTACGCGCACCGTCCGCTCGTCTTGCGCGACGCCGGCGGCGCGATCGTGGGCGAGGCGATCGAGCGGCAGGTCGTCTACGATCAGACGCTGGGCATCGGCATCGGGTCGCGCTTCGGCGTCGGCCTGACGATGCCGGTCGTCGTCTACCAGTCGAGCGAAGACGTCGGGCCGGTGAACACGCTCTTCGGCGGCGCCCGGCCGCCCGAGCAGGCGCTCGGCGATCTGATGCTCGCGGCGAAGTTCGCGATCGTGCCGCCGGGCGAGCTCGGCGGCTTCGGGCTCGGGGTGGTGGGCCGGTTGACGCTGCCGACGGGCCTGCGGCGGGGCACGATGGGCGAGGGGGCGCTGACGTCGGAGGCGCGGCTGCTCGCCGAGCTCGGGCTCGCGGCGTTCACGCTGCAGAGCAGCCTGGGGGTGAAGGTGCGGCCCGTCGACCGCACCTTCGGCGGCAGCACCTGGGGCGAAGAGCTGCCCTGGGGGGCGGGGCTGCTCGTCAAGCCGCAGATCTTCGGCATCGACGCGAAGGGGCGCTGGGCGCTCGGGGTCGAGGCGCACGGCGCGCTGCCGCTCGCGCCCTCGGCGCCCTTCAGCGACGCGACGCTCAGCCCGGCGTACGCGGGCGGCACGGTGCGCTTCACGCCCGGGGCGATCAACCTGCTCTTCGGCGCCGAGGCGGCGCTGACGCGCGCGGCCGGGGCGCCGCCGGTGCGGGCGGTGGTGCAGATCGGGTTCGTGCCCCGCAGCCACGACAAAGACAAAGACGGCGTCGACGACGAGGTCGACGACTGCCCGAGCCTCGCCGAAGACCGCGACGGCTTTCAAGACACCGACGGGTGCCCCGAGCTCGACAACGACGACGACGGGGTGCTCGACCCCGACGACAAGTGCCCGGCGGCGAAAGAAGATCAAGACGGCGATCGCGACGACGACGGCTGCCCCGACCCCGACGGGGGCAAGGCGAAGAAGGGCGCGGCCGAGGCTCCGGCGGCCCCGGCGGCCCCCGCGGCTCCGGCGGCCCCGGCAGCCCCGGCGGCGCCGCCCGATGCGGTGGCGCCGACCGACGCGGCGGGGGCCGACGCCAAGCCGGCGGGCAAGCCCGACGCCAAGCCGGCGGGCAAGCCCGGCGGCAAGGCGAAGCCCGCGAAGCCCGCGAAGCCCCCCAAGCCCCCCAAGCCCAAGAAGAAGCGCCGATGAGGGCGCCCCGGCCCCGCCGCGTCCGCGCCCTCGCCGCCCTCGCCGCCCTCGCGGGGGCGCTCGGGGCGGCGGGGGGCGCCCGGGCGCAGGGCGGCCGCGCGCCGGCGGCGCCGCGGGGCGAGCTGCGCGAGCGCTTCGGGGTCGAGGCGGCCGAGCGGCTGCTCGCCTCGCCGAAGGCCGACGAGCGGCTGCGGGGGGTCGAGCGGCTCTCGGCCTCGGGCTCGCCGCGCGCGCTCGACGCGCTCGTCAAGGCCTTCGAGCCGGGCGGCGGGGTGGCGACGGACGCGCGGGCGCGGCTCTTGGCGGTGCGCGCGCTCGGGCCGCACCTCGACGCCGAGGCGCCGCGGCAGGTGGTGCTCGACGCCCTGCAAGACGGCTCGCTCGCGGCGCGCGGCAACGCGCTCGGCGCGCTCGTGCGCGACACGGCCGCCTTCGTGCTGGCGCGCTCGGGCCCGCCCTCGGCGCTCGAGGCGCTCGTGCGCACGGTGCGCTACGGGGGCGACGCGGGGCGGGCGGCGCGGGCGGCCTTGCTCGCGCACCGGCCGGCGCGCATCGACCAGGCGATCGGCGCGCGCACCCCGCTCTCGGCGCCGGTCGTCGAGCTCGCCGGCGCGCTCGGCGACCGGCGCCTCGTGCCCTTCGTGCGGCGCGCCCTGCGCGAGGGCGACGTGCCGACGCGGGCGGCGGCGCTCGTGGCGCTCGCCGAGCTCGGCAGCGCCGAGGCGGCCCCGGTCGCGCGCTCGTGGGCGCGCGAGGGCGATCCGGCCGCGCAGCTCGCCGCGGCGCGCGCGCTCGCCCTCGTCGAGCCCGCGCAGGCGCGCCCGGTCGTCGCGAGGCTGCTCGCGCGAGAGGCCGCGCGGCGCGAGGCGCTCGAGATCGCCGAGGCGGCGCCGGGGCCCGAGCTCGCCGCCGCCCTCGAGGCCCTCGCCGGCGCCGAGGCCGGCGTCGAGCTCGAGGCGCGCGAGCGCGCCGTCGCCCTGCTCGGGCGCGTCGGCGACGCGCGCTCGTCCGCGGCGCTCGAGCGGCTCTTCGGCCACCCGCAGCTCGGCCCGGCCGCCGCCTTCGCCCTCGCGCAGGCCCCCTCGGGCGAGGCCGGCGCGGCGCTCGAGCGGGCCCTCAAGGCGCCCCCGACGCGCGCGCTCGCGCTGCGGGCCGCGGTCGCCCGCGCGCGGAGCCTCGACGAAACCCCCCGGGGCCTCGAGGCGGCGCTCGCCGAGGCGCGGCGGGGCGACCCTACCCAGCGCGCCGCCGCCACCTTCGCCGACGTGGCCCTCGGCCGGCAGGCGCCCGACGCGCCCGGGCCGCAGGCGAGCGCGCAGGGCGCCGGCGCCGCGGCGCGCGGGGCGCTCGCGCGCGGGGGGGCGGCCAGCGCCGCGCTCGTGCGCATGCTCGAGCGGCAGGCGCGCGACCCCGTGCGCCGCGCCGCCGCCGCGGCCGGCCTCGCCGAGTCGGCCGACGGCGCCCCCTTGCCCTCGCAGACGCTGCGCGCCTGGGCGCTCGAAGACCTCGCCCTCACCCCGCTCTGCCTGCGCGCGCTCGCGACGCGCGATGAAGAGGCCGACCGGCGGCTGCTCGACGAGCGGCTGCGGTCCGAAGACGCGCGCGCCCGCCTGCACGTCGCCGCGGGCCTCGGCGCGAGCCCCAACCCCGACGCCACCGGGCGCCTCGCCGCGGCCTACGCCTTCGAGACCGACCCGCTCGTGCGCCGCGCCCTCGTGCGCTCGCTCACCCGCCGCGGCGAAGAGGCGCGCCTCGAGACGCTGCGCCTCGCCGCCGACCTCGACCCCGACGACGAGGTGCGCGCCGCCGCGCGCGCCGCGCTCAAGCTGCCCGCGCCCCCGGCGAAGCCGGCGCCCCCGCCCCCGGCCCTCGACTGGGCCCGCGCCCGCGCGGCGCCCGGCTCGGCGCCCGTGGCGCTGCACTGGGTGCGCCCCGATGGCCTGACCCTGCCCGTCATCGCCGACCCCGACGGGCTCGTCGTCATGCCGGGCTCGGGCCCCGGCCAGGCGCGGCTCGAGCCCGTCGCCGTCGGCCAGCCCGTCGCGCCGCCCGGCGCCGCGCCCGACGAGCGCGGCAAGTTCTGACCCCGGCGCCCGCCGGGGCCGCCCCGCGCGGGGCTCAGCGCGTCGCCGCCTCGAGCGCCTCGAGCAGACGGTCGACCTCGGCCTCGGTGTTGTAGTGCACCATCGAGGCGCGCACGACGCCGCCCTGGGGGCCGAGGCCCAGGCGCTCGACGAGGCGGGGCGCGTAGAAGTCACCGTGGCGGACGGCGACGCGCGCCTCGTCGACCCGCGCGACGACGTCGGGCGAGCGGCGGCCCTCGAAGGTAAGCGAGAAGGTCGGCACGCGCCGCGCGCGCGCGGGGCCGGGCTCGCCCCAGACGCGCGCGCCGGGCAGGCGCGCGAGCCCCGCGAGGAAGCGCGCCGAGAGCGCCTCTTCGTGCCCGGCGATCGCGTCGAAGGCGAGCGCCAGCCGCTCGCCCGCGGGCGCCTCGGGCGGGGCGCCGACGGCCGCGGCGAGCCCGAGCAGGTAGGCCTCGATCGCCACGAGGCTCGACGTCAGCTCGTGGTTCGGGCCGCCGGGCTGCAGCTTGTAGGGCACCGCGTCGGGGCCGAAGAAGTCGTGGTTGACGTTGTCGAGCCCGGCCCAGAGCCCGTCGCGCACGTAGAGCGCGCCGAGGTGCGGCCCGTAGACCTTGTAGAGGCTGAAGGCGTAGAAGTCGACGCCGAGGGCGCCGACGTCGAGGCGCCGGTGCGGCGCGTAGGCGACGCCGTCGACGCACGAGAGCGCCCCGCGCTCGCGCACGAAGCGGGCGAAGTCGGCCGCCGGGTGCAGCGTGCCGAGCAGGTTCGACACGTGGGGGAAGCACACGAGCCGCGTGCGCGGCGACATCAGCGGCTCGAGGTCGTCGAGCCGCAGCGCGAGCGAGGCGCGGTCGAGGCGCCACTCGCGCACGACCACCCCGCGCTCGGCGAGCCGCGCCCAGGGCGAGCGGTTCGCCTCGTGGTCGCAGTCGGTGACGACGACCTCGTCGCCGGGCGCGAGGCGGGGCCCGAGCGCGCGGGCGAGGTTCTGCAAGAGCTGCGTCGTCGAGGGCCCGACGACCACCTCGCGCGGCCGCGCCCCCGCCAGCCGCGCGACGGCGGCGACCCCCGCGGCGACGCGCTCGGACGCGCGGCGCGAGAGCGCGTAGCTCGCCCCGAGCTGCACCGCCGCGTGGCGCAGGTGCTCGGCCGCGGCCGCCGCCACGCCCTCGAGCGCGAGCGAGCCGCCGGCGTTGTCGAAGAGGGCCCAGCCCTCCTGGTCCAACCCGGGGAAGTGCCCGCGCACGAAGTCGAGGGGGAGCGGCGCCACCCCCGCCCCTTACCACGCCCGCCCCGGCGCCGGCAGCGCGGCCCCGCCCGGGCCCCGGAGCCCGCTCGGCGCCCGCCCGCCCGGGCCCCGGAGCCCGCTCGGCGCCCGCCCGGGCCCCGGAGCCCGCTCCGCGCTCGCGCCGGCCCGAGCCCGCTCGCGCCCGCCCCGGCCCGCGCCGCGCTCAGCGCCCGCCCGTGCCGGCCCGCAGCCTGGTGCCCGGCGCCCCGGCCACCGCCCGCGTGCCGCTCGCGGCGGGCGCCTCGGGCGCGTCGAGCAGGCGCTCGACGACGGCGAGCAGATCGCGCTCGGTCACCATGCCGACCAGGCGCCCGCCCTCGACCACCGGCAGGCCGCTGGTCTTGCGCTCGCGCATCAGGCGCACCGCCTCGACCGTCGGCGTGTCGGGGGCCACGGCCGCCGGGCGCCGGTCCATCAACGAGGACACGGCCACCGGCCCGCGCTCGCCCTCGAGCGCCGCGCACAGGGCCTCTTTCGTGACCATGCCGACGAGGCGGCCCCCGTCGTCTTCGACGGGCAGGTGGTGAATGCCCTCCCAGTCCATCACGCTGCGGGCGAGATCGAGGATGTCGTCGGGGCGCAGCGTATAAAGGTCGGTCGTCATGAACTGGCCGACGGTCTCGCAGGCGCCGAGCGCGTCGCCGACCTCGCCCGTCTCGGCCGGGGCCCAGCGGTGCGCGGGCTGGCCGCCCCGCTGCCGCGCGAGCGTCGCCTTGACGAGGGCGCGCATCCGGCCGTCGCCGCTGCCCTCGCCGCCGAGGCGCGCGAGCGACTCGAGCGCCCAGGCGGCGCCCGTGCGGCCCGTCGCGGCGCGCTCGTCGACGACGCCGAGCAGCCGCTCGACGTCGGCCCGGTCGACGCCGGCCGCGGCGAGGCCCTCGCGGGCGAGCGGCACGAGCTCCGCGCGCACGAGGTCGGCCGCGCCGTACGCGCGGCCGTCGAGCCAGGCGAGGCGCGCGGCGAGGCCCTCGCGCGCGGCGGCGACGAAGTTGCGCCGCGCCTCGTCGAAGGGCAGCCGCCGCGCCACGTCGCCGTAGGCCGAGGGGCCCGCCGCCATCAGCCCGAAGAAGAGCGCCGCCGAGGCCATCTCGTCGACCACGCTCGGCCCCGCCGGCAGCGCCCTCGCCTCGACGCGCAGGTGCGCCTTGCCCTGGTAGACGCCGTAGCAGGGGCGGTTCCAGCGGTAGACCGTGCCGTTGTGCGTGCGCAGCGCCCGCAGCCCCGGCAGCCCCCCGCGCGCGAGCACGTCGAAGGGGTCGTCGTCGCGCTCGGCCGAGACGAGCAGCACCCGGAAGCGCGCGACGTCCTCGCGCACGATCTCGAGCACCGACCCGTCGACCCAGCGCTCGCCGAAGAAGACCCGCGGCGGGGCCCCGCGCTCGGCGTGCGCCGGCGAGCGGCCGTCGAACGACTGCTGGAAGAGCGCGACGCGCGTCTCGGCCCAGAGCCTCCGGCCGAAGAGCAGGGGCGAGTTGACCGAGGCCGCGAGCAGCGGCGCGCTGACGAGCTGCGCGACGTTGTAGGCGGCCGCGAACGTCGCGGGGCACACCTGGTAGTGCACCTGGAAGCTCGTGTTGCACGACTCGAGCATCACGTTGTCGTGCGTCACGTCGAGCTCGTCGGTGCCCTTGATGTGCACCCGGAACTCGTCGCCCCGCGCCCGCGTCACCGCCCGGTTCATCGCCTCGTACCGGGGGCAGGGGGCCATGTTGGCCAGCGTCAAGTCGCCCCGGCGCAGGGTGGGCAAGATGCCACAGAGCACCACGTCCGCGTCGCACTCCGCCGCCGCCGCCCGGGCGAGGCCCAGGACCTCGCCGAGCTCGGCCTCCATCGCCCGCAGGCACCCGCCCCCGAGCGTGCGCGGCGTCAGGTTTGCCTCGAGGTTGAAGCGGGCGAGCTCGCTCGTCAGCCGCGCGTCGCCGAGCCGCGCCAGCACCTCGGGGCCCGCCGGGGCCGGGTAGCCCCGCCGATCGACCAGGAACATCTCCTGCTCGGCCCCGATGCGCCGCACGCCCTCCTCGAAGTAACCCCCCTGCAGCATGACCTCGAGGGCGCGCACGTCCTCGAGGAGCGCCTTCACGAAGGCCTGCGCTTCGGCCCGGTCCGCCCCTTCACGCACCCGTTGGTCACCCATCGACCGCCCGGAGCAAGCGAAAAGGATACCAAGGCCCCGGCCCGCCCGAGCTCGAGCCCGGCCGCCCCCGCCCGTCGGGGGGCTCGCCCCCGCGGTCGCTGGCGCCGCGCCCGAGGCACGCGCGCCAGGTACGCGCCCGAGGCACGCGCACGAGGCGCGCGAGCGACACATGAGGGTGCGCGCCCGGCGCCGGCGGGCGGGCGCGTCAGCCCGGGCTCGGGCGCGCCGGGGCCGCGAGGCCGCGCCTCACGTGTCGTCGCAGAGCAGCGCCTCGTCTTCGTGCGCCTCGTCGACGACGAGGTCGACGCCGTGGCGCGCGAGCCGGTGCGCCGCCGCCGCCGGGCGCCGATCGCCCCGCCCGAGCGCCCAGCGCGCGTGGTCGACGAGCAGGGCGAGCTCGAGGCTCCGGCCGAGCGTCAGCGCGAAGCGCCGCGCCCCGGCCTCGACCGCGCCCCGGTCGCCCCGGCCCGACGCGCGCTCGAGCCACGCGACGGCGTGCTCGACGGCCGCGACCGCCCGGCGCGCGGGCCCCTCGAGCGGCGAGCCCTCGGCCCCCCGCGACCGCTCGCGCACCTCGGCGACCACCGCCTCGAGCGAGGCGCCGTGCGCCATCGCGCGCAGCACGTCGAGCGAGAGCACGTTCGTCGTGCCCTCCCAGATGGGCATCACCTGCGCGTCGCGCAAAAGGCGCGGCAGCCCCGTGTCTTCGACGTAGCCGGCGCCGCCGAAGGCCTCGAGCACCTCGCTGACGACGGCGACGGCCTGCTTGGCCGTCGTCAGCTTGACGATGGGCGTCACGAGCCGCAAAAGCGCCTTCTCGTGCTCGGTCGCCCGCCCGGCCTCCTCGCGGCCCAAGAGCTCGACCGCCCGGAAGGCGAAGAGAAACGCCCCCTCGAACTCGGCCTGCAGCCCCGCCAGCGTGTCGACGTGCAGGGGCTTTTCGGCGAGCGGCGCGCCGAAGGCGACGCGCCGGCGGGCGTAGTCGCGCGCGAGCGCCAGGCCGCGGCGCATCGCCGTCACCGAGCCGACCGCGTTCCAGAGGCGGGTGACGGTGAGCATCGGCGTGATGTTCTTCACGCCGCTCTCGAGGCCCGCGACGGGCGTGGCGAGCGCCCCCTCGAGCGTCAGCTCGGCGGTCGGCACCATGCGCGTGCCCAGCTTGTCTTTGAGGCGGTTGATGCGAATGCCGTTCAGGTTGCCCTCGGCGTCGCGCGTCTCGAGGTAAAAGAGCGCGAGGCCCCCGCCGCCCGCGCGCCCGCCCTCGGGCCGCGCCAGCGTCAGCGCCATCGGCGAGGTCGTCGCCGAGGTGAACCACTTGGTGCCGTAGAGCCGAAACTGCCCGCCCTCGGCCGGGCGCGCCACGGTCTGGCTGATGCCCACGTCCGAGCCGCCCGTGCGCTCGGTCATCCACTGGCCGCTCGTCCAGAAGGCGTCGGGGTCGCGCGAGGTCAGCCGCGGCACCGCCCGGTCGATGAGCGCGCGGTTGCCCGAGGCGAGCAGCGTCTTGGCCGCCCCGTCCGTCATGGCGAGCGGGCACGAGTAGACCCCCGTCGAGGGCTCGAGCAAGTACGCGAGCGCGTGCTGGTAGGTGCGCCCGTGCGCCCCCCACTGCTTCTCATAGCCCGCCGCGATGAGGCCCTTCTCGGCCGCGACGCGCGAGACCGTCTGCCAGAGCGGCGTCAGCCGGATCTCGTCGACGCGCCGCCCCCAGGCCCCCCAGGGCACCAGCGTGGGCTCGTCGCGGTACTCGGCGAGCAGCCGCTCGTAGAGCGGCCCGCCGCTCAGGGCGCCGACCTCGCGCAGCGTCGGCTCGATCTCGGCGAGCAGCGGGGCGGGCAGCGTGCGCTCGAGGTGCGAACGCAGCACGCGGTCGTCGTCGTACTGGTTGCCGAGCCGAGGGGGCGTCTGAAAAAACTCCATGGCGCCTTTAGCTTACGCTCTCGCACCCCGGGGGCGGCAACGCTTTCTGCCAGTCGGCGCCCCCTCAAAACCGGGCCGGGCAACCGGTCGGCCAGGCCCACCCCCCTTCGAGACCGGTTCGGGCAATCAGCCGGGGAAGGGGCCCCCTCCTCCACGCGGCAGATGCGTTCGCTCGGCCGGCGTCGCCCCGGACTCGAAGTCCGGGGCACGGCGTCACCCGGTCGTGCCGCACGACTTCGGGTCGGTCCGCAGAGCAAAGCCCGGCCCTCGTTGGGGCCGGGCTCCCCAGGGCGGCGGCCACCGGGCGAGCGCGCGAGCGGCGCGCGGCGCGCGGCGAGGGAGCCCGGCCCCAGCGAGGGCCGGGCTTTGCGGTCCGTACGACCTGGTGACGCCGTGCCCCGGACTTCGAGTCCGGGGCCGCGCGCCAGATCACCCGCCGCTTGGATCAACCCGACCCCGGCCCCTCGCCCCCGCCGAGCGCGGCTGCCGCCTTGGGCTCGCCCGCCGCGGCGAGCGCCGGCGGCGCCTCGCTCGCGCCGGCCGGACGCCGGGCGAGCCCCTCGAGCCGCCACGAGAGCAGCCACGCGACCGTCATGCCGACGGCGCTGGCGACGTAGGGCGCGACCAGCCCCGCCCCTTGGTAGAGCGCGCCGCCCGTGCCGGGCCCGAGCGTGCGGCCGAGCGCGCCGGTGCTCTGCAGCACCCCGAGGGTGGCGCCCTGCGTGGTCGCGGCGGCCTTCTGCGACACGTACGACGAGACGCTCGGGCTCAGGATGCCCGAGCCGCAGCCGATGACCACCACGGCCGCGTAGAGCGCGCCGGGGCCGAGCCCGGGCGCGAGGGCGAGCAGGGTGAAGGCGGCGATCTGAAACGTGAGCCCCACCCGGATGAGCGCGACCTCGCCCACCCGGCGCGTCAGCCGCCGGATGAGCCCCCCTTGCACGAGCGCGGCGACGAAGCCCATCAGGCCGAAGACGTTGCCCGTGGCGCGCGCGTCGAACTTGAAGGCGTCGTGGGTGAAGAGCGCGAAGGTCTGCTCGAGGCCGGCGAAGGACGTGACGATGAGGAGGTTGAGCGCGAGCGGCAGCGCGAGCGGCAGCGCGAGCGAGCCCCGCGGGGCCGCGGGCGCGCTGGGCGGCGGGGCGCTCGGGGCCCGGGGCAGTTCGGGCGAGCCCGGCGCCGCGCGCCGCTCGGGCGGCAGCGACTCGGGCAGGCTCTTCAGGGCGATCGCGAGGTTGACGGCGGCGAGGGCCGCGGCGGCGAGCGCGGGGCCCGACGACTGCCGGCCCCAGAGGCGCAGGCCGGCGAGCTGGCCGCCGAAGAAGGGCCCCAGAATGAACCCGAGCGAGAAGGCGATGCCCAGCATGCCCATGCCCCGCGAGCGCTCTTCGGGCGCGGTCACGTCGGCGATGTACGCCTGCGTGACGGCGATGTTGGCGGTGGCGACGCCCGAGAAGACGCGCGCGGCGAAGAGCGTGACGAGCGAGGTCGAGACCGAGAGGGTGCCCATGCTGAGGGCGGTGGCGGCGATGCTCCACAAAAGGACGGGCCGGCGCCCGACGCGGTCGGACAGCCGCCCCCAGAGCGGCACGAACACGAGCTGCATCAGCGAGTAGGCCGAGCCGATCAGGGTCGCCGTGAAGTCGCCCGCCCCGAGCTCGCGCGCCATGCGCGGCAAGAACGGCACGACGAGGCCGAAGCCGAGCAGGTCGAGGAAGACGGTCAGAAAGAGCGTACCGAGCGTGGCCTTCTTCACGGCGGGCCGGCACCATCGCCCGGCCCGCCCGCGGAGGCAACCGCCGAGGCCGCCCGCGGCGGCCCCCCGCGCCCCGCCCTAACTCTGCCTTGTTCTCGAAATATTGCAGGTCGATGAAGAGCGCCGCGGCCAAGACCAGGAGGCGCGCGTCGGCCCCGAGCGAGGCCTCGGGGAAGCTCACCCGGAAGCGGTCGGCGTCGGTGAGCGCCTCCTTCAAGAGCCCCGCCCACTTCTTCTCGACGCGCGCGGCCTCGGCCCCCTGCCGCTGAAAGGAGAACGTCCACGGGCGCCAGAGCGGCGAGGAGACCGAGAGCAGCAGGTTGCCGCCCGCGTCGAGCACGTCGAAGCGCTTCGAAAAGAAGGCGAACCGCTGCTGAATGGCGCCGAGCGGGCGGCCGTCGGCCGCGACCACGTCGAGCCGCTGGAAGAAGAACCGGAACGGGTGCACCGCCCGGAAGAGCAGGTTGCGCCCCATGTCGAAGACGTGCACCTCGAACGTGCGCAGGTGGCCCAAGAGCTGCCGGGCGAAGTGCCCGAGCAGCCCCTTGCCCTGCTCGGCCGCGTAGGCGATGGGGGCGCCGCCCGCCTCGATGACGTATTTGTTGCGCGACTCGAAGCCGAAGAGCTCGGCCAGCTCTCGCTTCTGGACGACCATCAGCTCGGCGTGGCGCTCGAGCGGCAGGGGGGCGAGCGGGTGCATGGCGAGCACTCTGCCTTGACACCCTCGCCGCGTCCATGGCCCCCTAACCTCCCCGGCGCGCCGCGGCCGCCCGCGGTCCGGGGCAAGCGCATGAGCACACGCCCGAGCGAGCCACCCCCCGGCAGCCCCCCCGAGGAGGGCGACGCCGACGCGTCGTCGCTCGAGATCACCTCGGCCATGTTCGAGGCCGAGCCGAGCGCGCCCGCCGACCGGGCCCGCTCGCTCGTCGGCACGACCATCTCGGGCCGCTACCGCATTCACGAGCTCATCGCCACGGGGGGCATGGGGGCGGTCTACCGGGGCGAGCACATTCACCTGCGCAAGCGCCTGGCGGTGAAGGTGCTGCACCCCGAGACCGAGAACCTGCCCGAGCTGGTCGAGCGCTTTCGCCGCGAGGCGCTCGTCGGCGCCCACGCCCGCCACCCGCACGTCGCCGCCGCCACCGACTTCGGCACGCTCGACGACGGGTCGTACTTTCTCGTGCTCGAGCACGTCAAGGGCATCACGCTCCACGACGCCCTCAAGCGCGGCCCGCTGCCGCCCGCGCGCGCCGTCCACATCGCGCGCCAGCTCGCCGAGGCGCTCGACGCGCTGCACACGCGCGGCATCATCCACCGCGACGTCAAGCCCCACAACGTCATGCTCGTCAACCCGGCCGAGCCGGCGGCGCCGGGCGCCGAGGCCCCGCCCGGCTCGCGCGGGCCCGACTTCGTCAAGCTCATCGACTTCGGCCTCTCGACCGTCGAGCTCGACCGCCTGCCCTCGCTCGAAATGAGCGTCGCCGCGCCCGCCCAGCCCCCCGAGCGGCTGACCATGACCGGCACGGTCTTCGGCACCGTCGCGTACCTCGCGCCCGAGGCCACGCTCGGCATGGACAACGTCGACGGGCGCGCCGACCTCTACGCCCTCGGCATCATTCTCTACGAGATGCTCACGGGCCGGCGCCCCTTCGTCGGCAAGACGCCCGCCGACCTCATCACCCAGCACGTCTCGGCCCAGCCGCTGCCCTTCCGCGAGGCGGCGCCCGGGCGGCCCATCCCCCTCGCGCTCGAGCAGATCGCCCGCCGGCTGCTCGCCAAAGACCCCGCCGACCGCTTCCAGCGCGGCAACGACGTCGTCGCCGCCCTCGACGCGGCCCGCACCGCCGACGAGTTCGACCCCTCCGTCCACACCGCCCCCACGCCCTCCGTCGGCATCACGCCGCCCCGCCCGCCCGCTCCCTCGGTCCCGGCGCCCCCGCCGCCCCGCCCGACAGCCCCCTCGGTCCCGGCGGCCCCGCCGCCCCGCCCGACAGCCCCGTCGTCTCCGGCCGGCGCGCTGCGCCCGACCCCGCCCCCGCCGCGCCCGCCCGTCCCCTCGGCCCCCGCCACCCCCAAGGTGCCCTCGGTGGCCCCGCCGGCCCTCCAGGCGCCCTCGGTGGCCCCGCCGGCCCTCCAGGGGCCCTTGGGGGCCCCCGTCGCCCCCAAGGCGGCCTCGGTGGCCCCGCCCGCCCTCCAGGCGCCCTCGGGCCCGCCGCCGGCCCCCAAGGCGCCCTCGGTCGCCCCACCGGCCCCCCAGGGGGCCTCGGTCGCCCCGCCGGCTCCCGCGGCCCCCTCGGGGGCGACCCGAGCCGCCCCCTCTTCGGGGGCGATCCGAGCCGCCCCCGCCGCCTCCCCGTCCGACCGGCCTACGGCCCCCGGCCCGGCGGTCGTCGTGCCTTTGGCGCTCCCGACCCCGCCGCTGCGGCCCACGCCGGCTTCGATCCCGGCGTCGGCGCCCTCCGCGCTCGGGGCCGCCCGGGTGCCGACCCCGCCGCCCGCCTTGTCCGACGATTCGGTGCCCGCGCTGCCTTCGATGTCGTCGCCGCCGCCCGCGCTCGATCAGTCGATGTCTGACATCGTCATCGCGCCGCCGCCCGCCGACGCCCTGCGCAGCGTCTCGCTCGCCCTGCCCGAGCTCGGCCCGAAGCCGCTCATCGAGCCGCCGCCCTCCAACCGAGCGCCCGACCGGGCGCCGCCGCGCCCGCTGCCTCGCCTCGCGTACTGGGCCGCGCTCGCCGTGCCGCTGCTCGGCGTCGTCGCGTACTTCGCGCTCTCGGGCGGCGGCGATCCGGCCGCGCGGCCCGAGTCGCCGCCGTCCCCGGCGTATGCCCCGCCGCCGAGCGCCGCGCCGCCCGACGTGGCGCCGCGCCCCCCGGCCGAGCCCGACGCCTCGTCGACCGCCTCGACCTCGGCGTCGGCGCCGACCCCGGCCGCGTCGGCGAGCCCGAGCGAGGCCGACCTCGAGCGGCTTCGCATCCAGGTGCGCACCGCGGCCAACAAGACGTACGACTACGAGAGCGGGCGCAAGGCGCTGAGCGAGCTCGCCTCGCTCGACCCGCCCTCGCTCACGAAGACGAACGTCTCGACCGCCGCGATCGACGTGCTGACGGGCGTCGAAGAGAGCGGCAAGCCGGGCTCGGCCGAGCTCTTCGAGCTGCTCGCCTCCGAGCAGTGTGCCCCCCACGGGCTCGATCTGCTCTACGACGTCGTGCACCTGCGCGGAGGGCGCAAGGCGGCCCGGCGCGCGGCCGAGCTCTTGCGCAACCCCGAGGTTCTCGCCCGCGGCTCGCCCGCGCTGCGCGTCACCTTCATTTTGCGCGAGGCCGACTGCGCGCACAAAGAGGCGCTGGCCCAGCGGGCCGTGACCGACGGCGACGGGCGCACGCTCTACCTGCTCAAGCTCGCCTTGGGCGGCTGCGGCCGCACGCAGGCGCTCGACAAGGCCTACAACGAGCTCTTGAACAAGCTGCTGAAAAAGTAAGGGGCGCGGGCCTTCGGAGCTCGGCCCGCTCGTGCGGCGCGCCAGAACGAAGTGCTCGCGGTTGCCCTTCGGTCCGGCGATGACGCAATCGGCCGCGGCCACCACCTCGAAGCCCGCGGCCTCGACGTCGGCGCGGGCCGAGGCGATGGCCGCCAGACGCTCACCTTCCTCGCGCACGACGCCCTTACCCCGCCGCACCGCCTCGCGCCCCGCCTCGAACTGCGGCTTGATGAGCGCGCAGAGCCAGCCGCCCGCGTGTAGCGTGCGCGCCACAGGCGGGGCAAGATGCCCCAGTCCGATGAACGATGCGTCGATCGTCACCAGATCGACGGGGCCTTCGAACATCGAGGGGTCGAGGGTGCGGGCGTTGGTGCGCTCGAGTACGACCACGCGGGGGTCGGCGCGCAGGCGCTCGTGCAGTTGTCCGTAGCCGACGTCGACGGCGTAGACGCGGCGGGCGCCCGCCTGCAGCAGGCAGTCGGTGAAGCCCCCGGTCGAGGCGCCGACGTCGACGGCGAGCGCGCCCCGGGGGTCGAGGCCGTGGGGGGCGAAGGCCTGGAGGGCCCCGGCGAGCTTGAGCCCGCCACGAGAAACATAGGGGTTGGTCTCGCCGCGCAGCGCGAGCTCGGCCTCGCGGGGCAGGAGGGTGCCGGGCTTGTCGACCCGGGTTTCGCCGAGATAAACGCGCCCCGCCAGCAAGAGGGCCTGGGCCTTGGCGCGGGTCGGCGCCAGGCCCCGTTCGACCAAGAGCACGTCGGCCCGCTCGCGCTGCGCCTTGCCCATCGCCTACGCGCGCCCCGAAGAGGCGCCCGCGCGCACGCTGCCCGAGCTCTGCGGCCCCGCCAAGGGCCTTGCGGGCGGCCCGAGGGCCCGGCACGCCCCGGGCCTTCGGGGCGGCGTCCGGGCGGGGGGGGGCCCGCCCGGCTCGCTCACGAGGCCTTCGGAATGAGCCTTTCGTGCACGCGCGACGTCTTTTGCAAGACCCGCTCGAGCAGCGAGCGGGCGGCCGGCGACGTCTCGAAGGAGGCCATCATCTCGGCGCCCGCGATCTGGGGTTCGAGGCGGTCCCAGGCGTCTTTGACCTCGACGCCGGCCAAGTGGATTCGCACACGAATCTCGTCACGCAAGGTCTGCAGCTCGGCAAGCCGTTCGTGAATCTGCAACTGCAAGGCCTCGCTCGTCGAATTCATGCGCTTACCTCGCCTCGGGGAAATGGGCTGCGTTGTAAGCAATACTCGGACCACCCACCCGCCTGACGCCGAGGGGTGTCAGCCCTTGCAGGCAACCACAGACCCTGCCCCACAGTGCGCCTCATCGGTTCGGCCCTGCTCAATGCGGCGCCGTCCGACTCGAGCGCGACCTCGCCCATTCGTGCGAGCCGAAACCGGGGTAGAGCTTCGACCATGGTAGAGGCGCACGATCTCGGGCTCTTCGTCACGCTCGACGCGCTCTTGCAGGAGGGGAGCGTGACGGGGGCGGCGCGGCGGCTCGGCCTCAGCACGCCCGCGATGAGCCACGCGCTCGCCCGCATTCGCGAGCGCTTCGGTGACCCCATGCTGGTGCGCGCGGGCCGGCGCATGGTGCTCACGCCGCGGGCCGAGGCGCTCCGGCCGGCGGTGCGCGATCTGGTCAGCGAGGCGGGGCGGCTCTTGCGCCCCGACGGGCCCTTCGACGCGCGCTCGCTCGAGCAGTCCTTCGTGGTGCACGCGACCGACCACGTGCTGACGGTGCTGGGCGTGGCGCTCGATCGGGTGGCGCGGGCGGGCGCGCCGCGGGTGACGCTGCGCTTCCGGCCGAACGCGCCCGACGACGCGGCCGCCTTGCGCGAGGGCTCGGCCGACCTCGCCGTCGGCATCTACGGCAAGCTGCCGCCCGAGCTGCGTTCGCGCCGGCTCTTCACCGACCGGCTCGTGTGCGTGGTGCGCGAGGGGCACCCGGGCGTGGGCAAGCGGCTGACGGCGGCCGAGTTCGCCCGGCTCGAGCACGTGCAGATCGCGCCCCGGGGCCGCCCCGGGGGGAGCGAGGTCGACCACGAGCTCGCCGCGCGCGGGCTCGAGCGGCGCATCGCGCGCGCGGTGCCGTACTTCCTGGCGGGCCTGTCGCTCGTGGCCGAGACCGACTACGTGCTCACGGTGTCCGAGCGGCTCGCGCGCGGGCTCGGCCCGCGCCTCGGCCTGCGCGTGCTCGAGCCGCCCTTGCCGCTCAAGCCTTACGCGCTGAACCTGCTCTGGCACTCGCGCTTCGACGGCGACGAGGCGCACCGCTGGCTGCGCGAGGCCTTCGTCGAGGCGGCCCGGGCCTCGGCCTCGGACGTGCACCCGGACGCGCGCACGCGCCTCGCCCCCGCGCCGGGGGGGCGGAAGAAGCGCGCCCGCGGCTGAGGGGGCCGGGGGCGGGCGAACGAGGCGCGCCCGCGGCCGCAGAGGGGGCCGGGGGCGCGCGGCGAAGCGCTCAGCGCTTCGAGTACTGGAAGCGCTTGCGGGCGCCGGGCTGGCCGGGCTTCTTGCGCTCTTTCTTGCGGGCGTCGCGGGTGAGGAAGCCCGCGCGCTTGAGGGGGCTGCGCCGCTCGGGGTCGCCGGCGATGAGCGCGCGGGCGATGCCGTGGCGCATGGCCTCGGCCTGGGCCGAGTGGCCGCCGCCGCAGACCGTGGCCGTCACGTCGAACTGGTCGGAGACCTCGAGCAGCTCGAGGCTCTGGCGCAAGACCATGCGGTTGGTCTCGCGCTCGAAGTAGTGGTCGGCCTCGACGCCGTTGACGTTGATCTTGCCCGAGCCGGGGCGGAGCCAGACGCGCGCGACCGCGGTCTTGCGCTTGCCGGTGGCGTACGTTGCGTTTTCGTTCGTCATGAGCGGGCGTGGCCTAACGCGATGGTGAGGGGTTCGGGCTTCTGGGCGGCGTGCGGGTGGTCGGCCGCCTCGTAGACCTTGAGCTTGTCGAGCATGTGCCGGCCGAGCACGCTCTTCGGCAGCATGCCCTTGACGGCCTTCTCGATCGGGAAGGTCGGCTTGCGCTCGAGCAGGCGGCGGTAGCTCTCGCGCCGGAAGCCGCCGGGGATGCCCGAGTGGTGGTAGTAGTGCTTCTGGTCGAGCTTCTTGCCCGTCAGCTTGACCTTGGCGGCGTTGACGACGATGACGAAGTCGCCGGTGTCGACGTGGGTCGTGTACTGGGGCTTGTGCTTGCCCGAGAGCACGCTCGCGACGCGGCTCGCGAGGCGGCCGAGGGGCTGGCCCTCGGCGTCGATCACGAACCACTTGCGGGCGGCGAGCGCCTCGGCCGGCTTGGCTTGGTAAGAACGCTGGATCATCGAAACGTTGCCTTTCCACGCAGGCCCGCCGCCGCGCCGCCCCTCGGGGCGCTCGTCGGACACCGGGGGGCGAAGGCCTAGCAGAGCCTAAAGGCCGGCGTCAACGCCCGACCGGGGGGGGCGGCCTACTTTTCGCACCCCCGCGCCCGAGCCCGCGCTGGCCCCCGGCCGGGCCCAGGGGGCCCCTTTAGGGCCTTTCGGCCGCCCCGGGCCCCTCGGCCTCGGCCCGCATTCGCCGCCAGAGCCGCTCGACGTGCTCGGCCTCGGTCGGCTCGGCCCCGATCGAGACGCGCGCCATCCAGCGGCCGTCGAGCTGCGCCGGGGTCAGGTAGGCGTCGCCCGAGCGGTTGATGCGTTCGACCCAGCCGAGCGTGTGCCGGTCGAGCGCCTCGCCCGCGAGCCCCGGGGGCTCGTGGCGCACGCACACGGTCTGCAGTGGCACGGGCGCGAGGCGCCGCCAGCCCGGCGCCCGGTCGACCTCGGCGGCGAGCCAGCGCGCGTTCGCGAGGTCGCGCCGCAGCCGCGCCCGGAGGCCCTCGAGCCCCTGCTCGCGCAAGAGGAACCACAGCTTCAGCGCCCGGAAGCGCCGCCCGAGCGCGATGCCCCAGTCGCGGTAGTTGGGCGCGAGGCCGTCGGCCGCGGTGCGCAAGAAGCTCGGGTTGGTCGACATGACGCGCACGAGGTGCTCGGGGTCGCGCACGTAGTAGAGCGTGCAGTCGAACGCGGCGCCGAGCCACTTGTGCGCGTTGACGACGAGCGAGTCGGCCGCCTCGACGCCCTCGAAGAGGGGGCGGCACTCGGGCAGGATCATGGCCGCGCCCGCGAGCGCCGCGTCGACGTGCACCCACAGCCCGTGCTCGCGCGCCACGTCGGCGAGCGGCCCGAGCGGGTCGCACGCCGTCGTCGCCGTCGCGCCGACGGTCAGCACGAGCGCGCAGGGCCGGCGCCCCGCGGCGAGGTCGCGCGCGATCGCCTCGCGCAGCGCGTCGGGGCGCATCGCGTACGCCCCGTCGACGGCCACCGGGCGCACGTTCTCGCGCCCGAAGCCCGCGAGCAGGGCGGCCTTGTCGACCGAGCTGTGCGCCATCGGCGAGGCGTACACGACGAGCGGCGCGGGCTCGGCCTGCAGCCCGCCGCGCGCGAGCGAGTAGCCCGTCGCCCGCTCGCGCGCCGTCATCAGCGCGATCATCGTCGAGGTGCTCGCCGTGTCTTGGATGACGCCCGCCCACGCGTCCGAGAGGCCCGCCGCGCGCCGCACCCAGTCGCACGTCACCTGCTCGAGCTCGGTCAGCGCCGGGCTCGACTGCCAGTTGAGCCCGACGACGCCGAAGCCCGTGCTCACCCAGTCGCCGAGCACCGAGGCGAGCGACCCGGCCGTCGGGAAGTAGCCGAAGAAGCTCGGGTGCTGCCAGTGCGCCATCGCGGGCACGATGAGCTCGTCGAGATCGCGCAAGATGGCGGCGAAGTCTTCGCCCCGCTCGGGCGCCTCGGCCGGCAGCTTCGCGCGCAGCGCCCCGGGCGCGACCGGCGCGAGCACGGGCCGCTCGGCCACGCGGGCCCGGTAGTCGGCCACCCAGTCGACGATGCGATAGCCGAGCCTTCGAAACTCTTCGGGCGTCATGTGCGGGGTACCCTCCGGGGCGCGACCTCGTGGGGCGCGGGTCGGGCCCCGAGGGCCCTCGGGCCGACCCGAGCGTTCATCGCGGGCCTCGGGGCGAGAGTACCACACCCCCCGACACCATGATGGGACGGAGGTACATTGGGCTCGGGCCCCTAGGTTGCCGCCTAGATACAGCACAACTTAGCCTCATGGGGGCATATTGCCTCGGTACGCCCAAGCTCAAGATGTACGGGGGGGTTCAGGCGTCGGGTACCTACCTCGGTGCTGGCCCCGGTGCTCGCCCCTGCGTCGGGCCCATTCTTGCCTTCCCGGGGGCCGGTCGGTCAGAGTCGGTGGCCGCGCCTCGCGCTGACGTGCCGGGCCGCGCTTCGGCGCCGCTCTGCCCTCGTTCGCTGGGGGGCGGGGCCGCTCGGGCGAGGTTTCGAGGGCGCGCGCCAAGCGTGCCGGGGCTCGGTCGGCGGGGCGGGGTCACGAGGGCGGCGGGGCGGGGGCGGGCCTTCTGGCGTCGGGCGCGGGCACCGCTCCGGCAACGGCGCAACTTTCGCAGTGCGAAATTGTGATGCTTCGGTGCGACACGAAGGCACCTACCCTTTCCGGCTCATGGTGATGGCCCCCTTCTCCTCGCAAAGGTCTCGTCTCGTGCCGTCGCACCTGCCCTCCGCCCGCGGGCGCTCTCGGGCCGCGCTCTGCGCGCTCGCCCTCGCGGCCGCGGCGCCCGGGCGGGCCTCGGCGCAGCCGCCCGCGTCCGAGAGCACGCAGCGCGCCGTGGCGCAGTCGCTCTTCGACGAGGGGCGGGCGCTGATGGGCCAAAGCAACTACGTCGAGGCCTGCCCGAAGCTCGCCGAGAGCTACCGGCTCGAGCCCGCGTCCGGCACGCTCGTCAACCTCGCGCTTTGCCACGAGACCGAGGGCAAGGTCGCGATGGCCTACGTCGAGTACAACGAGACGCTGAGCCGCGCCCAGCGCGAGGGCCGCCGCGAGCGCGAGCGCTTCGCCCGCCAGCGCATCGAGGCGCTCACGCCGCGGCTGACCATCCTGCGCGTGCAGGTCGAGGCGCCGCGCGAGTCGCCGCGCGTCACGCTCGACGGGGTCGAGCTGGCGAAGGCGGCGTGGGGCATTGCCATCCCGCTCGACCCGGGCACGCACGTGATCGAGGCCGCCGTGGCCGACCGGCCGCCCTTCCGGCGCAGCGTGCAGGCGAAGGGGGGGGGCGACTCGCAGACCGTCAAGGTGCCGGCCTTCGGCACGGGCGACGAGGGCAAGGGCGGCGGCTCGGTCTTCTCGCGCGCGCCCTCGGGGCAGCGCACCGCCGCCCTCATCGTCGGGGGCGTGGGGCTCGCCGGGCTCGGCTTCGGCGCCGTCGCGGGCGCGGTGGCGAGCTCGCGCTGGGGCGAGGCGACCGACGCCTGCCCGAACCGCGAGTGCTCCGACCCGAAAGATCTGCGCCTCGACGGCCCGGCCAAGACCTGGGCCGACATCTCGACGGCGAGCTTCCTCGGCGGCGGGGCGGCGCTCGCGACCGGCGCCGTGCTCTGGCTGACGGCGCCCACCAAGCGGGTCGAGCCCATGGTCGGGCCGAACACGTTCGGCTTGATGGTGCGGGGCCAGCTTTGAGCCCGGGGCGCGCCCCGCGGTTCGCGCGCTCGTGGCGCGCGGGCCTGCTCCTCGGCGCCCTCGCCGCCGGGCAGGTCGCCGGGTGCCGCGGGGCGCTCGGCATCGACGGGCTCGATCTCGCCGAAGAGGGCGTCGACGAGGGGGGCGGGGCGTCGTCGCCCGGGGGCGACGGGGCGGGTGCGGGGCCGGGCGAGAGCAAGAGCTGCGCGGCGGCGTGCGCCAAGAAGGCCGGCAAGAAGGGGCTCGAAGCGTATTACGGCGGCGCGCAGGGCTGCGCCTGCGACGCCGACGACGCGACGAGCTGCGCCGCGGCCTGCGCGGGCGACTGCGACGTCGAGCCCGACGAGCTCGCCGACGCGCCCGCGGCCTGCGTCGCGTGCATCGCCGAAAAGACCCGCTCGCCCGCGTGCGAGGACGCCCTCGCGGACTGCGACAAGGACTGCGCCGCGTTCCGGGCGTGCATCGAGGCCTGCCCGGGCTGAGCGGGTGGCCGAGAGGGGGCGTCGGGGGCGGGGCGCGCGCGCGCGCGGCGCCTTGGGGGCGGGGCGCTCGCGGCAGCAAAGTGTATTACGCAGTAAGCCCCGCACGACATTTGCATTGTGCTGTGGGCGAGCCGGGCAGGTGCGCCGGCTCTTGAAGTCGAGGCAGCAGCCGTGCAAGCCAGAGTATGCCTTCTCACACCCGGTCATACCCGAAGAGGACGTGAGGTTTTTTCGATGCCTCCGAAGGTCGAGAAGGTTCCAGAACGTTGGTCGGCTCTAGGCTCTGTCCGACGAGAGCTCCCGTCGCCCGGCGCCCGATCCGCGGCGCCGTCACGGCCTGCGGGGGCTTCGAACTCCGGGCGGGTCCCTTCGCCCCCCGCGGGCCGCGCCGGCTGGCGCCTCGGGCGCCGAGCTCGGTCCGCTTTCGTCGGACAGAGCCTAGGCGCCCTCGGGGCGCGCCCTTGGGTCATGTCCTGCCGGGGTCGATTCGAGAGGTGCCGCCGTGGTTGACAGCGAACGCCGGATTTCGACGCAGCTTTCGGGGCGCTCGACGTGGCACCGGGCCCGCCGCCCCGAGCTGCCGGGCGAGGCGCCGGTCCCGCCGGTCGAGCCCGCGCGGCCGGCCGCGCCCGCGCCGCCGCCCCCGAAGGCGCGCGGCGCGGCGCCCTCGTACCCCGACGACGAGGTGCTGCGCGAGGGCGAGGTGCTCGCGGACCGCTACCGCATCGACCGGCTGATCGGCTCGGGCGGCATGGGGGTGGTGGCGGCGGCGACGCACGTGACGCTCGGCTCGAAGGTGGCGATCAAGATCTTGCGGCCCGAGTTCGCGTCGCTGCCGAACGCGCAGGGGCGCTTCCTGCGCGAGGCGCGCGCGGCCGCGCGGCTGCGCAGCGAGCACGTGGCGCGCGTCTACGACGTCGGCGAGCGCGAGGACGGCACGCCCTTCATGGTGATGGAGTACCTCGAGGGCCTCGACCTCGACGCCTACCTGCTGACGTCGGGGCCGATGCCGGTGGGGGTGGCGGCGGCGCTGGTGCTGCAGGCCTGCGAGGCGCTCGCCGAGGCGCACGAGCTCGGCTTCATTCACCGCGATCTGAAGCCGTCGAACCTGTTCTTGACCCAGCGCGTGGGCGGCGAGCTCTGCCTGAAGTTGCTCGACTTCGGCGTCTCGAAAGAGCTCTCGCCGGACCCGACGCTCTCGCCCGACGGCGCGCGCACCACGCGGCGCGCGGTCGTCGGCTCGCCCTTCTACATGGCGCCCGAGCAGGCGCTCGGCTCGCGGGGCGTCGACGCGCGCTGCGACCTCTGGGCCCTCGGCGTCATCTTGTTCGAAGCGCTCTCGGGCCGGCGCCCCTTCGAGGGCGTCACCTTCGCCGAGATCGCGACGTCGCTCGCGAACCGCGAGCCGCCCTGGGCGCTGCTGCCCGCCTCGGTGCCGCGCGAGGTGCGCCGCGTGCTCGAGCAGTGCCTCGCCAAAGATCCGGAGGAGCGCATCCCCTCCGCCTTCGCGCTCGCCGAGGTCCTCAGCCCCTTCGCCAAGGACGAGCGCGTCTCGCCGCTCGAGCGCGTGCGCCGCGCGGCGCTGAAGGCGGTGCGCCGCAGCGACCCCAACGACGAGACGATGGTCGAGCCGCCGCCCGCCCCGCGCCCCTCGGCCGGCGCGGCGCCCCGGCGGCCCGTCCGGCGCCGGCGCTGGCTCTGGCTCTCGGCGGGCGCGAGCTTGGCGCTCCTGCCCTTCTTCGCCTTCTGGACGCCGGCCCCGGGCGCGCCCGAGGCGGCGCCCCCGCCCGAGCCGGCGCGGGCGCCGGCCGCGCTCGAGCCGGCGCGGGCGCCGGCCGCGCTCGAGCCGGCCCCCTCGCCGTCGCCCCCGCCGCCCGAACGCCTCGCGCCGCCCGAGCCGCAGCCCTCGGGCGAGGGCCACCCCGTCATCACGTTCGCGAGCGAGCGCGGGGCGCCGCCCTCGGTGGCGCTCGCCGCGGCCAAGCCGCGCGCGGCCCGGGTCGAGCCGCGCGCGCCGTCCGCGCGCCCCGCCGACCTCGGCGCGCCGCGCGCCCCGGCCGCGGCGGCCCCCCGGGCCAACGAGCCCCGGCCGGCGCCCGGGGCGGTCAAGGCGACGGTCGCCCCGGAGCGCGACGCGCGGGTCTTCGAAGACCGCTTCTAGCCCGGGGCGCGGCCGGCGCCCGGGGCGGGCCTTGCGCCGGCGGCGGCGATGGGCAACGCGCGATGGCGCCTTGCGCCGGCGGCCGCGATGGGCGACGCGCGATGGCGCCTTGCGCCGGCGGCCGCGATGGGCGACGCACGATGGCGTCGTGCATCGAAAGGCCACCGCCGCGCCCCCCCTCGGGCGGCCCCTGCGCTTCGCCGCGGCGGCCCTCGCCCCGGCGCTCTGCGCCCTCGCGGCGCCCTCGTGCGGCGACGACGCGGGCGACGCCGCGCCGATCTCCCTCGGGGCGCAGGGCGGGGCGGGGGCCGCGGGCAGCGCGGGTGACTGCCCCGCCGACCTCTCGGCGAGCGTGCTCGGGGCGCTGCGGGCGGTGCCGGGGCTCGACGCCCGGGCGGCGGCGACCGAGGCGCCTTCGGCGTGCGCCTTCGACCTCGAGTTCGAGCAGCCGATCGACCACCTCGCGCCCGGGGGGCCGCGCTTCCGGCAGCGCGCGCGGCTCCTGCACCGATCGGCGTCGGCCCCGCTCTCGCTCGCCTCGACGGGCTACGCCCTCTTCGGCCGGCAGGCGGCGGACACCGAGCTCTCGGCGCTGCTCGGGGCGAACCTGCTCGTCGTCGAGCACCGGTACTTTCCGCCCTCGTCGCCGCCCGAGCCCCGCGACTGGGCCCGCCTGACGATCGAGCAGGCGGCGGCCGACCACCACCGCTTCGTCGAGGCGCTGCGCCCGCTCTACCCCGGCCCCTGGCTGAGCGAGGGGGTCAGCAAGGGCGGCATGGCCTCGGTCTACCACCGCCGCTTCTACCCGGGCGACGTCGTCGGCACCGTCGCGTACGTGACGCCGCAGAGCGAGAGCCCGGTCGACCCGCGCTACGGCGAGTTCCTCGAGCGGGTGGGCGACGCGGGCTGCCGCGAGCGGCTCGTCGCGCTGCAGCGCGAGGCGCTCGCCTCGCCGCGGCGCGAGCGCCTGGTCGACACGATGGTGTCGGCGGGCGCGGCCGAGGGCCACTCGTTCGACTTCTTCGGCCCCGACCGGCTCTTCGAGTTCGCGATCGGCGAGGCGCGCTTTCTCTTCTGGCAGTACCAAGAGCCGGCGCGCTGCGCCGAGCTGCCCGCCGCCGCCGCGACCGACGACGCGCTCTACGCGTTCTTCGACTCGGTCTCGTTCTTCTCGACCTTCTACGACGACGAGTCGCTCGCGTTCTTCGGCCCCTACTACTACCAGGTGGCGACCCAGCTCGGCGGCCCCGCGCCGCTCGAGCTGCACCTCGAAGGCCTGCTGCGCTACCCCGGCGAGAACCTGCCGGACGCGTACCCGCCCGCGGGCGTGCCGAAGGCCTTCGACCCCGCCCCGCTCGACGACGTGGCCTCGTGGCTCACGCGCGAGGGCGAGCGCTTTCTCTTCGTCTACGGCGAGTACGACCCCTGGACGGCGGGCGCCTTCGACCCGGGCTCGGCCCGCGACACCCTCCGCCTCGTCGTGCCCCAGGGCAACCACGACGCGCGCCTGCTCGACCTGCCCGAGGCCGACCGGGCCCGCGCCTTCGACGCCCTCGCCGCCTGGACGGGCGTGACGCCCCGCCCGCCGCCCGGAGGCCCTTCGGCGCTCGCCTCGGCCCCCTGGCGCGCGCGCCCGCCGCGGCGCGCCCCGCGGCTCGCGCCCTGAGGCCCCGGCCGCCATGCCGCCCCGCAAGCTGCCGCGGCACCTGACGTGGCTCGAGTCCTTCGTCGCCTCGGTCGAGATCGGCTCGATCGAGGGCGCCGCGCGCCACCTCGAGGTCGCGCGCTCGGTCGTCAGCGAGCACATCAAGGCCCTCGAAGACGCCGTCGCCGACGGCAGGGCCCTGCTCGAGCGCGCCCCCGGCAAGCGCCTGCGCCTGACCCCGGCCGGCGGGCGCCTCTACGAGGCCGTGCACGCGCCGCTGCACCAGCTCGATCTCAAGCGCCTGCGCGATCTCGCCTCGCCCGAGCCGAGCCTGCGCCTCGGTTTGAACCCGACGCTCTCGACGCTCGTCCTGCCCGCGCTCGCGCACGAGCTCGCGCGCCGGGGCCTGCGCATCGAGGCGAGCTTCGGCGGCGCCTACGAGCTCGTGCGCCAGGTGCAGACCGGCCAGCTCGACCTCGCCCTCGGCTTCACCCCCTTGCCGCCCCACCGCGGCGTCGCCTCCCGCTCGCTCGTGCGCCTGCCCTTCGTGGTGATCGCCTCGCCGGGCTGCCGCCTGCCCGCCCGCCGGCCCCTGCGCGTCGCCGATCTCGCCGGCGCCCGCTTCGTCGATTGGCTGCGCGACGACCCCTACGGCGGCGCCAACGGCGCGCGCTTCGCCGCCGCTGGCGTGCGCGTGCGCGAGGTGGCGCGCGCCGAGAGCTTTTTGCACCTCTTCGACCTCTTGCGCGCCTACAAGGCCTGCGCCATCGCCCCCGATCTGCGCCGCCTCGCGCCCTTCCCGGCCGACCTCGTGCCCGCCCCCCTCGCCGAAGACGAGCCGCAGGCCGTCGAGGTCGTCGCGCTCTGGGCCGAGCGCGGCGCCCGCACCGAGGTCGGCGACTGGGTCGAATTCGTCGCCGAGCGGGTGCGGGCGCCGGAGTGAGGGCAGGGGCTGCTCCGCACGGAACGAGGGGGTTGCGAACCGGCCCCCGACGGAAGTCGGGGGCCGCGAACGCCCGCGGAAACGGCCGTCCAAGCCCTGCCGGAGGCAGGGCTCCCGCGGAGCGAGCCGCTGCCGCGCGCTCGCCCGGAAGCCGGCGCCCGCGCGAGCCCGGCCCCCGCCGAGGGGGCGGGCTTTGCTGGCCGAATCGGTTCGAGGCCACGCGGCACGAACGGGCGTTCGCTGCCCCGTACTTCAGTGCGGGGCAGCCCGCCCCTCTCCGGGCCTCACCCCTTCGCGTCGCGCAGCAAGATCTTGCGCACGAGCGGGATGGGCAGCGCCCCCTGCGAGACGAAGGCGTCGTGAAACTGCTTGAGCCCCGCGCCCGTCTTCGCGCGGTACTCGTCGCGCAGCTTCTGGATCTCGAGCTTGCCCAGCGTGTAGTAGAGGTACGTCGGGTTGTACGCGCCCCGGCGCGACTCTTCGTAGGCGTTGGCGGGCTCTTGAAAGCCCTTCTCTTCGAAGAGCTTGGCGCCCTGCTCGACCGTCCAGCCCGCGGTGTGCAGCTTGATGCCGACGACGTAGCGGCAGTCGCGCAAGAGCGCCTCTTGCAGCTGCGCGAGGCGTATCTTCGGGTTCTGTCCGCCGAAGCCCTCGTCGACCATCATCTGCTCGGTGTAGTGCGCCCAGCCCTCCGAGTTGGTGCCGGCGCCGACCAGCTTGCGCGTCTTCGTGGGGAACTTGGGCGCGTACAAGAACTGCAAGTAGTGCCCGGGGAAGGCCTCGTGCACGTTGATCATCGCGACGACGTAGGGGTTGAACAGCCGCAGGTGCTCTTCTTTGTGCTTTTTGTCCCACTCGGCCTCGACCGGCGTGACGTAGTAGAAGGCCTCGGTCGCCTTCGCCTCGAAGGGGCCGGGCGTGTCCATCGAGGCGAAGCCGCCCGAGCGCTGAAAGGGCGGCGTCTCTTCGATGCGCGGCCGCACCTCGGAGGGCACCGTGACGAGGCCCTTGTCGACCAAGAAGCGGCGCGCCTCTTCGACGGTGCGGCGCACCGAGGGGATGAGATCGTCGGCCGTCGGGTGCTCGTCCGAGAGCGCCTTCATCACCTGGGCGGGGGTCTTCTTCGCGTCGATGAGCTTCGCCGTCGCGACGAAGGCGTCGTAGTCTTTTTGCAGCTGCGCCTCGCCCCGGGCGAGCACCTCGTCGAGCGGCGCCTCGACCATCTCTTCGAGCTTGAGCAGCGTCGCGAAGTGCTCGGCGCCGATCGCGTACTTGCCCTTCGAGCGCGGCTTCAGGTCGGCCTTCAGCCAGGCCGAGAAGGCCTTGGTCGCCTCGACCACCTTCTTGTTGGCCGCCTCGAACGAGGCGAAGAGGGCCGCGTCCGAGCCGGCCGCCTGCTTCGCCCAGCCGGGCAGGGTCTTCTCGAAGTAGCCGACCGAGCCCCCCGCCATGCGGACGGCGAGGTCGGTGAACTCTTTCGGCGGGTTCTTGACGTTCTGCTTGGCCGCCTCGTAGAGCGCCGGCACCTTCTCGAGCCGCGCGACGACCGCGCGCAGCCGCTCGGCGGCCGGGGCGAAGTCGCGCTTGATGAGCCCGTCGACGGCGCCGCCGGGCGTGCCCGCGTACATCATCGGGTTCGACTCCCACTCGCGCAGCGTCTCGAGGTGGAAGAGCGTGGCGCGCAGGTCGGCCTCGAGCGCCGTCGCGTCGATCTGCTCGTCGAACGAGAGCTTCGCCCGGTCGATCGTGGCGAGCCGCTCGCCGAGCGCCTTCAGCTCGGCGGCGCGCTTCTCGTGCGCGGCGCGCGAGCGGTCGGGGAAGAGCGGGTCGTACTTGTGCAGGCCCACCTCCGTGCCGCCGACGGGCGAGAAGGCGAACTGGGCCTCGAAGTAGTCGTCGACGAAGCGGGCGAAGTCGGCGTTGGCGGGCGCCGCGGCCTGGCCGGACGCGAGCGCGGCCGGCGGCGCGGAGGCCGAGGCGCGGGCGCCGGGGTCGGGGGCCGGGCTCGGCGGGTCGCACGAGGCGCAAGCGGCGAGGGCGAAGAGGGCGAAGAGGCGGCGGGCGTTGGGCATGAGGCTCTTTCGTGAGGGCGGGGCCCCGGGGCGAAGGCGGCGGGGGCGCCGGCGGACGCGCTTCGGCCGGGCCCGGGGCTAGCGGCCCGCCCCCCGCCTGTCAACGCGGCCAGGGCCCGAGCCGAGAACACCGCGGGCGGCCGCAGGTTCATCGCCCGGGCGCCCTCGCCCCGGGCCGGCCCGGCCGAGCGCCGGGCCGAAGCTCGGGCGCCCCACGGTTGACCTCGAGGGGGGCCCCGGCGCGCGCCTTGACAGATTCGAAAGAGAGTACACGCTACTGCCTAGAGAGACGTCGGGCGTTCGGGTGAGTCTGCCCTGAACGTAGCCCGTGCGGGGCTCCGCACGTCGGCTTCAAACCCCTCCTCCACACGCCCAGGGCGACCGCCCCACCGCGCTCTCGAGACGCCCGGCCCGCAAGGCCGGGTGTCTTTTTTTGTCTCGAGGGGGCCGGCGCCGTTAGGCGAAGCCAGATCGGGCGGTCGCCCCGGACTGAAGTCCGGGGCACGGCGTCGCCAGGTCGTGCCGCGCGACCTCGGGCCGGTCCGAAGAGCAAAGCCCGGCCCTCGCTGGGGCCGGGCTCCCGCGGGCGCCGGGCTTCCGGGCGAGCTGGCGAAGCCGCTCGCGGCAGGGCGGTGGCTTCCGGGCGAGCCCGCGGCAGCGGCTCGCGGCGCGCGAGCCCGGCCCCAGCGAGGGCCGGGCTTTGCTCTCCGCTTGAGCGGGGTACGCCGTGCCCCGTACTTTAGTGCGGGGCCGCGGTCGCCCGCCGCCTGCATCAGGGCTTGTACAGCCCCTCGGCGACGAGCTCGTCGAGCGCGCCCTTCGCCTTCAGGTTCTCGGTCACCTTGTCGTGAGAGAGGCGCGGCCCCACGCGCTCGGGCAGGTCGGCGAGCGCGTAGGCCGCCGTCGCCACGCACGCGGCGCCGGCCGCGAGGTCGGCCTCGCGCACCTTGTCGAAGGTGTCGCTCGGGGCGTGGTGCACGTCGTCGTAGATCTTGTCGTCGACCTCGAGGTTGAAGGTCGGCACGCCCTCGAGCACGAAGGGGCAGTGGTCGGTGTCGCAGTGGAACTCATCTTTGAGCTCGCCCGCCCCGAGCCCCGCGAAGAGCCGCCGGGCGAGCGGCCCGAGGCGCTCGACGAGGTCGGGTCGGGCGTCGAGCCAGAAGCCCCGCGGGGCGCCGGCGCCGTGGTCGGCGTTGACCACCGCGACGAGCCGGTCGAGCTCGCCGGCGTGCGCCTTGACGTAGGCGCGCGAGCCGTAGAGCCCCTGCTCTTCGCCCGCCCAGAGCGCGAAGCGAATCGAACGCCGCGGCCGCGGGCCGGCCGCCAGCACGGCGCGCGCGGCCTCGAGCACCTGCGCGACGCCGGCGCCGTCGTCCTGGGCGCCGGTGCCGAAGTCCCACGCGTCGAGGTGGGCGGAGGCCAGCACGTACTCGTCGGGCCGCTCGCGCCCGCGCACCTCGGCGACGACGTTCGCCACCTTGACGGGGCCGGTCAACCGGCTCGCGTTGGTGAGGTTGATGGTGACCTTGCCCTCCTCGAGGCGGCGCTCGAGCCAGGCGCCGTCTTCGAGGCCGAGCTCGACCATGGGCAGGGGCGCGGTGGCGCTCGCGCAGCCGAAGCAGGCGTGCGCGTTGCCCGCGTTGTTGTAGCGCCGGGCCCGCGAGAGCAGGGCGGCGACGCCCGCGTCCTTCAGGGCCTGCAGGGCCTTCTGCCGGGCGGCGAAGCCCCGGGGTCCCCCGCGCTTGCCCAGGCTCAGCACGGCCTTGCCGGCGAGCGCGCGGCCGCCCGCCTTGACGTCGTTCAGGTGGTCGATCCGCACGACCTCGGCGCTGAGCGAGCCGCCGGGCGGGGAGGGGGCCCAGCCGACCGCCTCGGCCTTGAGCGCGCGCGCCTGCGGCTCGACCGTGCTCAGCGTCACGGGGCCGCGCTCCCAGCCGGCCGCGAGATCGAACTCTTCGAGCCGCACGTCGTCGACGCCCATCGTGCGGAAGGCCTCGAGCGCCCAGCGGGCGGCGCCCGCGTAGACGGGCGAGCCGGTCAGGCGCGGGCCGTAGCCGTCGGTCAGCTCGCGCAGCAGCGCGTACGAGCGGCCGCCGACCAGCGTCGCGCCCGCGATCGCCTGCAGCGGCGGCGTGACCTCGGGGGCCGCGTCCGTCCAGCGCAGGGGCGGCGCGGCCGAGACCGAAGGCGCGGCCGGCGCGATCTCGGCGCCCGACGCGGTCGCCGCCGCCGCCGCCTCCGACCCGGACGCCGCCGGCGGCGTCGGGGGCCCGGGGGGCGTTCGGTCACAGCCGAAGGCCGTAAAGAGCGTGAGGGCCGGGGCGAGCAGCAGGCGCGAGGGCAGGCGGAGGCGGGGCACGGCCTCTCGGGCTAGCATGGCGCCCGGCGCGCCGCAGGGCGGCCGGGGCGCGAGGGGGCACCGCTGTCTCCACCTTTCTGTACCCGGGCCCGGGCGGGCGCGGCCGATCGGTACCCGGGCCCGGGCGGGCGCGGGCGACGGGCGGGTCGAATTCCCCTGCCCAAGGGCGGCGAGGCGCGAGACCATCGGCGTCAGGCGATGGCGTTTCATGCGCGCCCGAATTTACGACCCCGTCGGCCCCTGGTGGTGGCGGCTGCCGCTGCCCCTGCTCGGGGCGCTGTGCCTCGGCGGGGGGCTCGCCTGGGGCCAGGGCGGGGGGCGCGCGATCGCCTGGCCGGTCGTGGTCGCGGGGCTCGGCCTGCTCGCGCTCTCGCGCGTCCTGCCGACCCGCTTCGCCGAGCGCGACGCGCGGCTCGAGCTCGCCCCCGGGCGGGTCGAGGTGCGCGAGGCCGGGCCGCTCACGCAGCGCATCGACGCGACGCGGGTGCGCGCCGCGTCGACCGCGCAGCTCGAGGGCGAGTACGCCGTCGCGCTCGAGGGCCCGGGCCGGGGGCGGCACCCGCTCGTGCTCAAGGTCCGGGCGGCGCGCGAGGTCGAGCGGCTCTGCGACGCGCTCGGCGTCGGCTACTACGGCGTCGGCGAGCTGCGCTGGGCGGGGGACTCGAACGCGCGGCGGCTCGAGCGCTCGGTCGCGTGGGCGGGCGCCGCGGGCGGCGCCTTCGTCGCCGCCTGCCTCGTGTCCCCGGGCCTGCTCGAGGCGAGCGCGCCGTTCTTCGCGCTGGCGGTCTCGTGGGTCGCCACCGCGGCGCTGGTGCTCGCGGGCCTCGCGCTCGAGCGGCTCCGGCGCGGCGGCCCCTCGCGGTGGGTCGGGCTCACCAAGGCGGGGCTCGATCTGAGCCAGATGGGGCTCGCCTTCCGCTTCGTGCCTTACCACCTCATCGAGGCGGTGACCGAGGCGGAGGGCGCGGTCGAGGTGACGCTGGTGCGGCCCTACGGGGCGCTGCGCATCCCCCTGCCTTTGCCGTCGCCGCTCGACGGCGGCTCGGCCGCCGACGTCGCGGCCTTGGCCGCGCAACTTCGCACGGCGGCGCGGCGGGCGCGCGGCGACCGGGCGCCCGAGCCCGGCGTGGGCCCCTCGGTCGAGGCGCTGCGCCGGCACGGCGAGTCGGTCAAGGCCTGGCTCGAGCGCCTCGACGCGACGGCGCAGGCGATGCGGGCGGGCTCGATCTACCGGGGCGCGGCGGTGAGCGCCCGCGAGCTCTGCGAGGCGCTCGACAACCACGACGCCGACCCCGAGCTGCGCGCCGCCGCCGCGCGCGTCTTGCTGCGCGTCGACCCCGGCGAGGCGCGCCCCCGCGTCGACGCCGCGCTCGCCACCCTGCGCGACGCCGACGCCCGGCGGCGCCTGCGCCTCGTCGCCGACGAGGCCGACGAGGCCGACGGCGAGGCGCTCGAGGCGCTCGAGGCGCTCGAGGCCCGGCGGGCGAAGGCCGAGGCGGCGGCGAGGCGGGCGAGGTGAGCCGTCAGCAGAACCGGTCGTCGAGCTCGTCGCGGTTGCGTCCCGGGCACCGTCCGGGGGGCTCGGAAGGCTCTGCAGAGGTGAGGGGGCTACCTGCGGGGGTGCCCGGAGGTTTCTGCGAAGGCTGGGGGGCCACCTCCGGAGGTGCTCGGGGGTCAATGCATTGATGGGGGGGGCACCTCGGGAGGTGCCCAGGGGGTCAATGCATTGAGGGGGGGGCACCTCCTTGAGGTAGTTCGTTAGGTTCATGTTCGGGGGCCAATCGAACCAAAGGCCCGCTCGGGGCCGATGCGTTCAGGTCACGCGGCCCGGGCCCCTTGCGCTGCACCCATACCAACCGTGCTTGATGCGGCCAGGAAGGGGCCCGGGGCGCGCCGCCCAGCGCGCCGCCCAGGTTATCAACCTGGGCGGCGTGGCCCCGGGCGCCTGTCGGCCTGGGTGGCGCGCCCCGGGCGCCTTTCGGTCTGGGCGGCGTGGCCCCGGGCGCCTGTCGGCCTGGGCGGCGCGCCCCGGGCGCCTTTCGGCCTGGGCGGCGTGCTCCGGGCGCCTTCGTCGCCGCATCACGGAGGGCCGGTATCCGGTCGAGGGGCCCGACCCCCCATTCGCCTGCTCGTGCCTCGAGTTCAGCCCGGGGCGCCTTCGCGGGCGAGCTCGCGTTCGACGTAGAGGCGCAAGATGTGCAGAAAGTCTTGGGCGTTGGTGACGACGCCGAAGGCCTGGTGGGTGCCGCGGTCTTTGAGCTTCGAGACGACGAACTCGGACGAGTCGACGCAGAGGATGGGCAGCGGGCGCAGCGAGCCGTCGGGGTCGGCGACGAACGAGGGCAGCAGGTTGCCGACGGCGATGGCGTGCAGGGCCGTGGCGATGAGCACGGCGAAGGTGGCCCGGGAGGTGTAGCGGCGCATGGCGTCCTGGGCGGCGACCGCGTCGGTGTAGACGTCGGGCAGGGGCCCGTCGTCGCGGATGGAGCCGCAGAGCACGTAGGGCACGCCGCGGGTGACGAGCGCGTGCATGATGCCGCTCGCGACGGCGCCTTCGCGCACGGCGGCCTCGATCGAGCCGGCGGCGCGCACGCGGTTGATGGCGCGCATGTGCAGCCCGTGCCCGCCCGAGCTCGGCGCGCCGCTCGAGGCCATGCCGAGCGTGGTGCCGAACATCGCGGCCTCGATGTCGTGCACGGCCACGGCGTTGCCGGCGAGCAGGGCGCCGACGAAGCCCTGCTCGATGAACCAGACGAGGTCGACGCGCGCGCGGGCGTGCACGAGCGCGGGCCCCGCCACCCACACGGGGAAGCCCCCGCCCGCCCGCTCGCCGACGAGCAGGGCCGCCATCTGCGCGTAGTCGATGGGCTTCTCGCGCGAGACCTCGCTCGTCATGAACTTGAACTCGCCGCCCCGCCCCCCCCGCCCGAACGCCCCCGCGTCGACGAAGAGCCCTTCGGAACCGTCTTCGGCGTGCCCGAGCGCCACGAGCTCGCCCCGGCGCACGCGCCGCCCCTCGCGCACCCAGAGCTCGCCGCCCGAGTCGAGCACGACCGCCGAGTCCATGCGGGGCTCGCGCGGCATGCGCCAGGCGCCGCCGACCTTCACGTAGGTCGGCAGGTTCGTCGTCGAGAAGAAGTGCTCGGGCAAGACCCCGTCGGCGGGCGCGGGCTCGAAGCGGGCGTCGGGCGCGTCGCGCAAGGGGGCCGCCGCGAAGTCGGGGGGGCGGTAGGGGCTCACCGGGCCACGATGCACCGGGCGGGGGGCGCGGTGCAACGCGCGGGGGCCGAGCCCGTTCGCGCCGGCGTCGGGACGGGCGCGCGGGGGCCGAGCCCGTCCGCGCCGGCGCCGGGACGGGCGCGCGGGGGCCGAGCCCCTTCGCGCCGGCGTCGGGACGAGCGCGCCGGCGCCGGGATGAACGCGCCGGCGCCGGGACGAGCGCGCCGGCGCCGGACCCGTTCGCGCCGCGTCGGGGGCGCCGAGGCGGCCGCGCGGCGCGCCGAACCCGCTCGCGCCGGCGCCGCGCCGCGCTAAGCTCGGGGCCGCCATGAAGCGAGGCCCCGCCAAGCCCACGGGCGAGCCGCCGGCGAAGATGCGCACGAGCCGCGAGGTCTACAACCTCATCAAGTGGGACGGGCGCTTCGACGGCGCGCAGTACGTCATCGGCTACGACGACCACGCGAGCCCCGAGCCGCGCGAGATCGCGTACCGCGACTTCGACCCCGAGGGTGACATCCCCTGGCACCGGGTGGTGTACGTTCGCGGCCCCGCCGGCATCGCGTGGGACCGCCGCACCCGCCTCGACGCGATCGCCGCCCCCGCGCCCGGCGCCCCGGCGTCGCCCGCCGGCGGGGCGGTCGCGCCCCTCGAGGCGAAGGCGGGGCCGGCGGCCGAGGGCCCTTCGCTGCTCGCCCAGAGCGCGCGCCTGCCCTACCGCTTCGACCCGGCCGCGGGGGCCTGGGCGCGGGCCGCGCTCGACGAGCCGCTCGGGCCGCCCGGGGGGCCGCGCGTCGTGCGCCTCAAGATCGCGCTGCTCAACGTGCTGTCCGACCTGCACGAGGCCGACCTCACCGACCCCGAGCGGCGCACGGCGGCGGCGCTCGAGCGGCTGCGGGCCGCCGACGCCGACCTCATCGCGCTCGTCGAGGTGACGCCGCGCTTTCTCGAGGCGCTCGCGGCGGCCGAGTGGGTGCGCGAGGGCTACGCGATGAGCGACGCGCCCGGCGACGGCGCCACGGTCGAGCCGATGGGGCAGCTCTTGCTCTCGCGCCTCGGCTTCGCGTGGGTCAGCGTCGCCGAGGCCTCGGCGCGAAAGCGCTTCGTCTCGGCGGGCGTCGCGGCCGGGGGCCAGCGGCTCGCGGTCACGGCGCTGCACCTGACGGCCGACCGCACGCCCGAGGCGCAGAAGGCGCGGGCGCGGCAGATCGAGCTCTTGACCGAGCGCGTCGCGCCCGAGGGCGACGAGCCCTGGCTCGTGCTCGGCGACTTCAACCTGCGCGAGCCCGGCGCCGACGACGCGCTGACGCGCCGGGGCCTCGAAGACCTCTGGCCCGCGCTCCGGCCGGGTGAGCCGGGCGAGACCTTCGACCCCGCGCGCAACGCCCTCGCCGCGCTGATGACGCGCTCGGGTAAGTCCGCGCGCTTCGACCGCATCTACGTGCGCCCGGGCGCCTCGGGGCTGCGCGGCGAAGCCATCGAGCTCTTCGCCGAAGAGCCCGTCGAGGGGCACCCCGCGGCGCTGCCGGTCTCCGACCATTACGGCCTCGTCGCCCGCGTCGCCCTCGGGCGCCCGCCCGCGCCCGCGCCCCTCGACGACCCGCCGACCTACCACAGCGCCCTGGTGCTCACGCTGCCCGCGGCGGTCGAGGGGCCGGTGCAAGCGATCCGCAAGCGGTATGACCGGGGCTTCGACCGGTGGCCGCCGCACGTGACGCTCGTCTACGGCTTCGTCGGCGAGGCGCGCTTCGCCGCGGCGGCGCGCGCCGTCGGCGCGGCGCTCGAAGGCCGCGCGCCCTTCGCCGCCGCGCTCGCGCGCTTCGACGCGTTCGAGCACGAGGGCAGCGGCACCGTGTGGCTCGCGCCCGAGGCCGAGCCGCGGGGCTCGATCGAGGCGCTGCAGGCGGCGCTGCAGGCGCTCTTCCCGCGTTGTGACGAGCAGGCGCACAAGTCGCCCGAGGGCTTCAAGCCGCACCTGACCGTGGCCCGCTTCCCCAAGAACCGCGCCGCCGAGCAGGCGCGCCTCGTCGCCGAGTGGCAGCGCTCGTTTCACCCGCTGCGCTTCGAGGTCGACCGGGTCGAGCTCCTCAGCCGCCGCGGCGACGAGCCCTTCGCCCGGCGGGCGAGCGTCGCGCTCGGCTCGGGCGCCGTGACCTGGCACGACGCCTCGCTCGCGCCCCGCCCGACCTTCGACGAGATCGCGTCCGGAGGCGACGACGGGCGCGCGCCCCTCGAGCTCGCCCGCGCGCGGCTCGCGGCCCTCGCCGCGGCCTGCGTCGAGGCGCCCGAGGGGGCCGACGCCGGCTGGCTCGCGCTGCACCCCGTCGGCTCGTACCGCCTGGGGCTCGCGTCGCCGGGGGCCGATCTCGACGCGGTCGTCGTGGGGCGCGCCCCGCGGGCCGAGGCCCACGCCAAGCTCGTCGCGGCGCTCGCCGCGGCGGGGGCCGAGGCGCGATCGGTCGAGGGGGCGCTGATGCCGGCGGTGCGCGCCCGCGTCGAGGGCGTCCGGGCCGATCTGCTCTACGCGCGCTGGCCCGAGGGCCTGCCGCCGGTGCCGCCCGCCGAGCTCGCCGCGGGCGATCTCGAGCTCTTCGACCCCGCGAGCGCCCGCGCGCTCTCGGCGCTGCGCGACGCCGACGCGCTGCTCGCGCCCCTCGAGGCCGCGGGCCGCGTCGCGCTCTTCCGCCGCGTCGCCGCGCTGGTCAAGCGCTGGGCGGCGGCGCGGCAGGTCGACGCGAACGCCTACGGCTACCCGGGCGGGCTCGGCTGGGCCGTCGTCGCCGCGCGCGCCTGCCTCGCCCCGCCGCGCGAGGGCGGCGCCCCCGAGCCGGGCGCGGCGCTCGAGTGGCTCTTCGCCGATCTCGCGGCGCGCGACGGGCGGGCGCCGCTCGCCCTCTCGCCCGCGCACGCCGAGGGCTTCGAGCGCGGCGCGCGCGACGTGATGCCGGTGCTCACGCCCGCCGCGCCCCACCGCAACATCGCCCGCAACGCGACGCGATCGACGCGCGACGTCGTGCGCGCCGAGGCCGAGCGGGCGCGCGCGCTCGTGCGCGAGGCGCGGCTCGGCCGCGTCGGCTGGGCCGAGTGGCTCGCGCCGGCCGAGCCCCGGGCCGAGTGCCCGCGCCGCGTCGAGCTCTCGCTCGAGGGCCCCGGCGCGTCCGGGGCCTCGGGCTGGGTCGACGGGCATATCGTCGGCCTCGTGCTCGCGCTCGAGCGGGCCGGGGCGACGGGGCTGCGGCCCTTCACGCGGCGCGAGGCGCGCGCGGGCGCCGAGATCGTCTCGATCGGCGTCGGCGGGGGCGAGGGCGTGGCCTTGCGCAAGGCGATCGCGTCGTTCGAGGCGTCGTTCGCGGCCTCGCCCGACCGGCCCGGGGGCGCCGAGCTGCGCGGCCGCCTGGTCGAGGGGGCGTGAGGCGCGCGCCCCCGGGCGCGGCTCAGCCCACCTCGCGGAAGCCCTCGGTCGGCCGCAGCCACGAGGCGTAGAGCGAGGGGGCGACGGTGGCGAGCAGGCAGATGATGACGGCGATGGCGCCGGTCAGCATGAACTCGACGGGGCGAATGTCGACGGGCAGCCGCGAGATGAAATACACCTTCGGGTCGAGCCGAAAGCCGTAGGCCATCAGGCCCTTGCACACGCCGTAGCCGAGGCCGAGCCCGAGGGTGGTGCCGGTCACGCCGATGATGCCGCCCTGATAGAGAAAGATGCGCAAGATGGCGTCGTCGGTCGAGCCCATCGCCTTGAGCACGGCGATCTCTTTCTTCTTGTCGAGCACGACCATGATCAGCGTGGCGACGACGGTGAAGGCGGCGACGACGATGATGAGCGCGAGCACGGCGCTCATCAGAATCTGCTGAATGCGCAGGGCGGTGAAGAGGCCGTGGTTGAGCTCTTCCCAGTCCATCGTGTGGTAGATGCCGTTCTTGAGCCGCTCGTCGATCTCGCGGGCGATGCCCTTGGCCGCCCCGATGTCTTCGACCTTCATCTCGATGCCGGTGACGCTGTCGCCGGTGTCGTAGAAGGCCTGCGCCTCGTAGAGGTCGACGTAGACGAGCTTGGCGTCGTACTGCTGAAAGCCCGCCTCGAAGACGGCGACGACGCGAAAGCGCTTGGCGACGGGGGGCCTTAGGGCGCTGCCGCTGTACGAGTAGCCGATGGTGGGCGACGTGATCTGAAAGCAGTCGCCGAGCTTGAGGCCGAGATCGTTGGCGAGCGTGACGCCGATGATGGCGCCGGGCATGGCGGCGACGGCGGCCGGGTCGCGGCAGGGGTCGGGCAAGATGTCGGCCGGCAGCTCTTCGTCGTCGTCGGGCAGGCGGCTCTTGTAGCCGCCCTCGGGCTCGATGTTGCCGCGGGGGGCCCTCGGGTCGAGCACGTCGACCTCGCCGCCGGCCACCTTGGCCGCGGGCGACGCGCCGGCGGGGGCCCGGGCCGAGGCGGCGGCGGCCGCGCGCCTCGCCTCGGCCGCGGCGAGCTCGCGCTCGATGGCCTTGAGCAGGTTGAGGGGGCGCCCCTCGGGGTCGCGCTCGGCCGACGAGGCGGCGGGCGGGGCCGCGCTGCCCGAGGCGCCGGGCGGAGCCGCGCTGCCCGAGGCGCCGGGCGGGGGCGGGTCGTCGAGGTCGAGGCCGAGCGTGGGCCAGACGAAGTCGGGGCGGGCGGCGGGCTTGGCGCCCGGGCGCCGCATGCCCTCGATGTGTTTGGGCGGCGGGGCGCCCGGGGCGAGCGGCGGGTCGATGATGTGCTTGGGCACGTCGAGCACGCTCGTCATCAGCTCGGGGTCGACGCCCTTGACGAGCACGCCGGTGGCGGTGCGCTCGTTGTGGTTGACCATCATGGGGTTGATGGTGAAGGGCGCGACGGCCGTCACGCCCGGCACCGACTGCGCGACGCGCATCACCTCGCGGTACTCGCGGAAGTCGCTCGAGTATTTGAGCACGAGCACGTGCGCGTTGACGCCGAGCACCTTCTCGCGAAACTGCGACTGAAAGCCGCCCGTGACGCTCATCACCGTCGCGAGCGCGGCGACGCCGAG
>DASTPP010000092.1:0-12041 GCA_035762175.1 Polyangiaceae bacterium
ACCAGGGCAGGGCGATGCGGGCGGGGGCGCGGACCTCGAAGTCGAGGCGCAGCGAGGCGGTGGCGTGGCCGACCAGCTCGACGACGCGGGTGGCCAGGCCCTTGTGCGGGTCGACCGACCAGCCGTCGGCCTCGCGGACGCTGATCTCGACGTCGCTGCGGTCGCTGATGGGGACGCGCTCGTTGACGATGACGCGGCGCGGGGTGCTGTCGAGGCTCGAGAGGTAGAGCCGGACGGTGACGCGGACGATCTGGGTGCCGATGACGGGGACGGTGTCGCGGTCGGTGAAGCGCTCGCGCCGGACGCGCAGGCCCTCGTCGGGGCCGAAGCCGATGTCGAAGGGCTCGCCGGCGGCGACGAAGGGCACGCTGGTCAGGCCGACGAGGCTCGACTCGCGGGCGGCGCGCACGGGGCCGGCGAGCAGGGGCGAGCCGCCGGGCAGGGCGGTGGTGGCGCGGACGTGGGCGACCGAGGCCCGCTCGGGCATCAGCACACGCTCGACCTGGGCGCGGGCGCGCTGGGCGACGAGCTCGACGCGCCGGGGGCGGCCGTCGGAGGGCAGGGTGACGGGGCGGGGGGCGTTCCAGACGAGGGGCTCGCCGCCGTCGTCGACGCCGGGCATGTCGTCGAGCGGGCGCTGGGGGGCGCGCTCGAGGCCGGCGAAGGTGATCTCGTCTTCGCGCCCGTCGAGCACGGCGCGCTCGGCGTCGGCGTGCCGGCGCACGCGCAGCACGTCGTCGCGCAGCATCGGCGCGCTGGCGGCGCGGGCGGGGCGCGCGGTCGAGAACGAGAGGGGCACGTCGTCCCAGGCCTCGCCCGTCTGCTGCCAGGCCGTCGCCCAGGTGGTCCACTCGACCCAGAGCCCGTCGCGGTGGGCGACGAGGCGCGCGCCGTGCTCGGGGCGCCAGAGGGCGCAGGGCACGAAGTAGCGCAGCTCGACGTCGGTCTCGTCGGGGGGGCCCTCGAGCTGCAGCTCGAGCCGCGCCTCGACCCCGGGGTTGGCGGCCTGCGCGTCGCGCACGCGCGCCGCGGCCTGCTCGAGCCGCTCGCGCGCGGCCTCGACGGCCGCGAGCCGCTCGCTGAGCGCGTCGGAGGTGCGCCTCAGGGCGTCGTCCGTCAGGTCGTAGGCGCGGCGGAAGGCGCGCCGGCGGTCGGGGGCGGCGAGGCCGCGGGGCACCTGCGAGAGCGACTCGACCCACTGCGCGAGCAGGGCGCCGTGGCGGGCGAGGCCGGCCTCGGCGCGCCGGAGCGCGGCCTCGGCGGTCGCGAGGGCGCGGCGCGCGAGCTCGAGCTCGCGCTCGAGGGGGCCCCCGCTCTCGCGCGGGCCCTTGCGCACCTGCCGCAGGATGCGCACGCCGGCGACGCGGCGCGGGCCGCGCAGGGCGCGGGCGCGCACGCTCGCGTCGTCGATGAGCGGCGAGACGCCCTCGACGCTCACCCACTCGGAGAGGGCCGAGAGCGTGACGACCCGCGTGACCTCGGCCCGGTCTTCGAAGAGCGTCACGCGCGCGACGCGCCCGCGCAGGCTCGGCCGCGAGGGGGCCCAGGACGAGTCGTCAGGGTTCACGGCGGTTGCCTCCGACCAGGTGGGTCTTGGGGGGGATGGCGACGAAGTAGCTGTACTCGACCCGCGCGCGCTCGGCCGGGCCGAGCTCGACCCACCAGCGCAGGCCGCCGCGCACGGGCGAGCCGCGCTCGGCCTGGTCGTACGGCTCGGACTTGGGGCGGGCGTAGACGAGCCGGCTCTCGATCGTGCGGTCGTCGGCGACGGGCACGCGCTCGATGAGCTCGAGGCGCACGGGGAAGCTCAGCGACGAGCGGATGTCGATGGTGACCGTGTGGTCGACCGAGGTGGGGCCGCCGAGCACGGCGGCCGAGCGCTCTTCGCTGCGGGCGCTGCGGGTGACGCGGACGCGGTCTTCGGCGCCGAGGCCGAGCTGCACGGCGCCGCCGCGCTCGGTCGGCGCGAGCGGCACGGTGGTCGAGAGCGTGCCCTCGAGGAAGACGTCGACCGGGCCGCCGAGCAGGGCGGCGCCGAAGGGGTTGGTCGCCTCGGCCTCGCGGTAGACCGTGGGGTCTTCGCGCGGCACGCACCGGAAGCGGAAGGTGACGGGCGCCTGGCGGTGCAGCACGTGCACGCGGTGCGCGCGCGCGTCGGCGTCGACGTCGACCGCCGTCTCGGTCTCGTAGCGGGCGTCGAAGTGGCCGCGGCCGCCGAGCGGGTCGGTGCAGAAGGGCGGCGGCAGCAGGCGCCCGAGGGCCGCGCCGGCCTCGTGCACGCGCTGCTCGCGCAGCGACTCGTCGCGCCGCGTGAGCTTGCCGCGCCGCTGCGGGTCGTCGGCGCCGACGAGCGTGAGCGCGTCGAAGTCGAGCCAGGCCGGGCCCGGGTCGACCGGGTCGGCCGGGGCGATGAACGCGGGCAGCGTGCCGGGCTCGGTCGGCGACTCGTCGTACGACTCGCTGAGCGGCGGGCCGAGCGCGTCGTCGTCGGGCCCCTTCGGGCGGCCGAGCGGCGGCACGTCGAAGGCGTCGCGGGGCGCCTCGCTCAGCGGGCGCGAGCCGGGCGCGCCCGGGCGCGGCGTCGGCGCCGGCAGCAGCGTGCCGCGGGGCAGCGGGGGCGGGCCGAGCGCGAGCGCCGCGCCGTGGATCGAGGGGGGCACGGGCGTCGGCGCCACGGGGCCGGTCGCGGGGGGCGGCGGCGCGGGCGGGGGCCCCGGGGGGGCGGGCGCCGAGGGGCGCAGCGTGGTCGCCACCGCCGTCGCGTCGCTCAGCGCCGAGTCGTAGCCGACGAAGAGGCGGTCGGCGCCGGCGGGCGGGGCGCGGTAGCCGCGCGAGGGCGCGCTCTGCACGCGGCCGACGCGCAGGGGCGTCAGCAGGGGCAGGCGCGCGTCCTGCACGAGGTCGGCGGTCGAGAACGCCAGGCGCACGCCGCGCCAGTCTTCGCCGGTGTCCTGCGCGACGAGCGCGTCGAGGTGCCAGACGAGCGCGCGCTCGGCGAGCGAGACGTGCGCGGCGTAGACCGGCCACCAGCGCGCGCCCTCGACCGCGTACTCGAGCCGGAACGACGGCAGCGCGCCCGCGCCCTCGAAGCGCACGAGCACCGTCCAGGTCGGCGCCGAGCCGCCCTGGCGCTCGGCCTCGCTCGCCTGCGCCGCCTCGAGCTCGGCGTGCTCGAGCGCGCGCCGCTCGTCCTCGACGTGGGCGTCGAGGTCGGCGAGGCGCCGGTCGAGCTCGGCCGTCACCTCGTCGACGAGCACGCCGGCGGCGAGCGCGTCCTCGATGCGCGCGGCGGGGTCGTCGCGGCGCGAGGGGCCGGCGCGGCCGACGACGCGCGGGGCGAAGAGCGCGAGCGCGGCGCGGCGCTCGAGGAGCGACCGGCGCGCGCGCTCGGCGAGGGCGAGGCGCCTGCGCGCGGCGGCGATCTCGGCCGAGAGCGCGGGCCGCTCGGCCGGCGGCGGCACGTGCAGCCGCGCGCTGACCCGCAGCGCCCGCCGCTCGCCCTCGGGGTAGACGCGGAAGGTGCCGGGGTGCGCGAGCAGCGTGACGCCCGGCACCGAGAGCTCGACCGGCCCGGCCGGCAGCGGCCCCGGCGGCGTCGTCACGCGCCGGGCGACGACGGCCCCGCGGGCGTAGACGATGGCCGACTCGACGCGGCTCGTACACTCGAGGGCCCCGCCGCCCGGGCCCGGGGACGCGATGCTCATGACTTAGGGTGTCCTTTCCGAGAGCAGGGCGACGAGCGCGCGCGCGGCGAGCGGCGCGGCCTCGCAACGGACCCACGCGCCGGGCCCCGAGCGGCCCGCGGCGAGCAAGAGCGGCGCCGCCGGGCCCTCGGCCCCGCCGAGCGCGCGCAGCGGCAGCGCGAGCAGCGCGAACGACACCTCGCCGCCGAGCGCCTCGACGCCGCGGCGCACCTCGCTGTCGTTGCCGAGCCGCTCGGCCGCGGGGGCCGCGGCGAGCGCCGCGAGCGCCCGGCGGCCGTCGGCGGCCGCGGCGAACGAGGCCCGCGCGGGCCCCACCGCCCAGGCGATCTCGAAGCGCTCGGGCTCGGCCGGCGCCCCCTCTTTGCCCCCGCCCGGCGCGCGCGCGCCGCCCCGGCCCGCCGCGAGCGGCCGGCGCTCGACCCGCACGAGCGAGCCCCCGGCGCCCTCGAGCGCCGTCGCCTCGCCGACGCGCAGCGCCCCCGCCCACTGCGCGATCGGCGCCGCGAAGGCGGGCACCTTGGGCAGCTCGAGCAGCCGCCGCACCCCCCGATCGAGCGCGTCGGCGTCGACCACCGCGCTCGCCGCGTAGAGCGCGCGCCGGCCGGCGGCCGGGTTCACGCCGACCGCGAGCCAGTCGCCCCGCCCCGCCGCCCAGAGCGCCAGGGCCTCGTCGACGCGCCGCCCGTCGCCCTCGGGCAGCCGGCCGGCGAAGAGCTCGGACAGCGCCTTCGCCTGCGCCCCGGCGTCGCGCCGGCGCGCCTCGGCCGAGTCGCGCGTCAAGAGCGCCAGCGTCACGTCGCCGGGCAGCTCGAGCAGCGGCGACGCCGGGCCCGCGGCCATCGCGGCGAAGGCCCGCCCGGCCGGCCCCCCGCCCCCCGCCGGCGAGAGCGCGGCGCGCGCGCGCACGCCCCGCTCGTCGAGCACGACCGCGGCGCGCACGTCGTCGAGATCGCCGAGCAGCCCGAGCAGGTCGGCGACCGCGGCGTCGGCCTTCGCGAGCGCCGCCGCCGGCTCGGCGAAGGTCGGCGCGGCGCCGCCGTGCCGCGCGCGCTCGCGCCGCTCGCCCGCCTCGAGCGCCGCCTTCACCCCGGCCCAGAGCCCCTCGAGCCGCCCGCGCAGCGCCCCCGCGAGCCCCTGCCGCTTGGCCACGAGGCCGAGGTCGTCGCCCTCGGGCGGAGGCCGCGTCGGCAGCGTGCGCGCCACGTAGGGCCCCAGCCGCCGCAGCGCCTCGGCCTCGCGCCCGACGAGCGCGTAGTTGCCGAGCACGCCGAGCGCCGGCCCCGGCGCCGCCCCCGGCCTCGCCTCGAGCAGCGTCAAGAGCGGCGTCGCGTCCGGCCGCGCCGCGTAGCGCGCCTCGGCGCCCTCGGTCAGCGCCGCGACGAAGCGCGCCCCGTCGCGCACGTGCACCCCCGCGACCAGGCGCTCGCCCGCCCCCTCGACCGCCAGCGCCCCGACGAGCGGCACGTCGCTGTCGATGAGCTCGGCCGCCTTGATCGGCAGCCCGAGCAGCGACGCCACCAGCAGCGGGAAGCCCTGCGGCAGGAGCTGGGCCGGGCCCCCGGCGAGCGAGCGAACCTTCTGCCAGGTGCCGTTCGGCTTCGGCACCACGAACTCGGCCAGGAGCCCCGCCGGCTCGGGCACGGGCGAGGGGGCGCTCGCGCCGACCTCGACCGGCGCGCGCTCGTCGCAGCCCCGGCAGCCGGGCGCCGCCGCCAGCGCGAGCGCCAGCAGCGGGCCGGCGAGGGCCCGCGTAGGCATCCGAGCGCGTCCCATTACGCGCCGACGCTACCGCAGCACGCCGGGGTCTCCAACCCCCCCTTCGCCCGCTCCCGGGGGCTCCGCCCCGACCCGGCCCGCCGCGCCGTCCCCGAACGCCGACGGCCCGGGCCCCGCGCCCCCGCCCGTGCCCGGCCCTCGCGCCGCGGGCCCGTGCCTGGCCCCCGCGCCACGGCCCTCGCGCCGCGGGCCCGCGCCTGGCCCCCGCGCCACGGCTCCGTGCTCGCCCCTCGCGCCGCGGCCCCGTGCCTGGCCCCCGCCCCCGGAACCGAACCCGAGCCCGGCCCCGCAGCAACCCCCCCGGACACCCGGACCGGCCCGGAGGGCCGCCTCGCGGGCGGCGTCGCCGCCGCGAACGCCCCCCGACGCCCTTACGAGGGCCCGGCCATGCGCTTGACGTTGCCCCGCAGATCGTACTCGACGTAGCCGCCGCCGCGGCGCTCGGACGAGACGTAGGGCCGCAGGATGACGCCCGGGCCCCGCCCGAAGTTCTCGCGCTCGATGATGATGTGCGAAACCTTGCCCTCGGACACCCCCGCCGCCTGAAAGCGCGCGAGCGCGTCGCGGCCGAGCCCCGCGAGCGACCCGAAGGGGATCTCGTCGATCGAGAAGAGCTCGGCCTCGAGCTTGCGCCGGTCGCCCACGAACTTCTGGGGCCGCCCCTCGTCGACCGAGCCGTTGCGCAGCGTGTACGAGTCGAGATCGTCGGGCTTCGCCGGGTTCTGCGCCGTGAAGACGACGTACTCGTCGTAGACGACGAGGCTCTTGAGCAAGAGCCGCGGGCCGAACCTCGCCTTGATCTGCGCGAGGGCGGGCGTCGCGTCGTGGAAGTAGTTCGTCTTCGGCGCGGTCACGACCGGCAGCCTCGGCACGCCCCCCGGCGCGGGCCCGACCGCCGGCGTCGGCCGGCTCGAGGACAGAAAGAAGAAGACCCCGGCCGACGCCCCGAACACGAAGAGCGCGCCCACGACGCCGACCAGCGCGAGCGCCACCTTGGCGCCCGAGCGGGCGGGCGGCGCGGCCGCGGGGTAGGCGGGGCGCGGGTAGGGCGCGTGCGCGGTCGCGGCGGCGCCGACGTTCGTCAGGCCGGTGCGCGGCAGGACCGTGCGCGAGCCGACGTCGATGGTCGAGCCGCAGAACTCGCAGGTCACGTAGCGCTGGCCGGGGCCCACGCTGAGCGGGGCCCCGCAGGTCAGGCATTGCATCGCTTTCATGGCAGGTGGCCCTCGAGCGCCGGGCCCCGCCCGCGGCGCGCTCGCCCAGTATACGACGCCAGCGCCCGAGATCGATCAAGGGCCCGGCGAGCGCGGCCCGCCCGACCGGGGCCGCGCTCGGCTTACTCGAAACCGGCCGATCGGGCTCGGCTTGCCCGAAAGCGGCCGACCGGGGCCGCGGTCGGCCCCCTGAAACCGCCCCGAAGCCCGGGACGACACGTCCGGGCCAGGCCCGCCCCGCTCGAGAGCCCGCCTAGCCGTGCGCCTCGGCCCACGTCGCGCCCGAGCCGACCTCGACCACGAGCGGCACGTCGAGCTTCGCCACCCCCTCCATCGCCGCCTTGACCCGCTCGCCCGCCTCGGCCTCGCGCCCTGCGGGCACCTCGAAGATGAGCTCGTCGTGCACGGTCAAGATCATGCGCGCGCCCGGCACCACCGGCGCGCGCAGCTTGATCATGGCGGCCTTCAAGATGTCGGCCGCCGTGCCCTGGATGGGCGTGTTCTGCGCGACGCGCTCGGCCTGCAGGCGCGAGGCGCGGTTGCCGCTCGACAGGTCGGGCAGGAAGCGCCGCCGCCCGAGCAGCGTCGTCACGCCGCCGGCGCTGCGGGCCTCGTCGAGCGAGCGGTCGAGGTAGGCGCGCACCCCGGCGTAGCGCTTGAAGTAGGCCTCGATGAACTTCGCCGCCTCGTCTCGCGGCACCCCGAGCCGCTTGGCGAGGGCCGAGTCGCCCATGCCGTAGATGACGCCGAAGTTGATCGTCTTGGCGACGCGGCGCATCTGCCCCGTCACCTCGCCGCGCGGCACGTGGAAGATGCCGGCGGCCGTCCGGGCGTGCACGTCGTCGCCCGAGGCGAAGGCCTCGACGAACTCGGGGTCGTGCGACAGGTGCGCGAGAATGCGCAGCTCGATCTGCGAGTAGTCGGCCGAGAGCAGCGTGAAGCCCGGCGGCGCCACGAACGCCGCCCTTATCGCCCGCCCCACCTCGGTGCGGATGGGTATGTTCTGCAGGTTCGGGTCGCTCGACGAGAGGCGCCCGGTCGCCGCCACGGTCTGGCTGTAGCGCGTGTGAATGCGCCCGGTCGCGGGGTTGACGAGCGAGGGCAGCGTGTCGATGTAGGTGCTCTTGAGCTTGGCGAGCTGCCGGTGCTCGAGAATGATGGCGGGCAGCGGGTGCTGGTCCGAGAGGGCGTCGAGCACCTCGGCGTCGGTGCTGCGCGCCGTCTTCGTGCGCTTGACGACGGGCAGCTTCAGCTCGTCGAAGAGCAAGACCTCGAGCTGCCGCGGGGCGTTGATGTTGAAGTCGCGCCCGGCCGCCTTCTTCGCCTTCGCCTCGAGCTCGACGAGCTGCCCCTCGAGCACCGTGCCCATCTTCTTGAGCGCCGCGGTGTCGACGAGCACGCCCGCGAGCTCCATGTCGTTGAGCGTCAGCGCGAGCGGCAGCTCGACGTCGCGCAAGAGCGGCAAGAGCCCCTCGGCCTCGACTCGCGGCATCAGCCGCTCGCAGAGCTCGAGCGAGAGCAGCGCGTCGGCCCCGGCGTACGCCGCCGCCGCCTCGACCTTCACCTCGGCGAAGGCGAGCTGCTTGCCCCGCTGCTTCTCGGTCACCTGCTCGTAGGTCGTCATCGTCGCCCCGAGCTCGCGCTGCGCCATCTCCTTCAGGCCGTGCTGCGCCTCGGGATCGAGCAGGTAGCTCGCGATCATCGTGTCGAAGGCGGGCGGGCCGAGCTCGAAGCCGTGCCGCCGCAGCACGAGCTCGTCGAACTTGAGGTGGTGGCCGACGACCCCCGGCTTCGTCCCGCCGAGCAGCGGGCCGACCAGCCGCCGCGCCGCCTCGAGCGAGAGCTGCGCCGGCGCCCCCTCGTAGGCGTGGCCGAGCGGCACGTACACGCCCTCGCCCCCCCGGTGCGCGAGCGACAGGCCGAGCAGCCCCGCCCGCACCGGGTCGAGCCCGTCGGTCTCGGTGTCGACCGCCACGAGGGGCGAGCCCTTCGCCTCCTTGACGAAGGCCTCGAGCTCGGCCTCGCTCACGATCGCCCGGTAGGCCCGCGCCACGTCGGCGGCCGGGGCGGCCGGGGCCGCCCCCGCCTTGCCGCCCGGCGCCCCCGCCGTGGCGCCGCCCGCGCCCGCCGCCCCGGCCGCCTTGTCGAGGCCGGCGAGCAGGCGGGTGAAGTTGAGGTCGGTGAAGAGCTGGCGCAGCCGCGCGGCGTCGGGCTCGCCGGGCACGAGCCGCGCGGGCGAGGCGTCGACCTCGACGTCGTCGCGCAGGGTGACCAGGCGCTGCGACAGGCGCGCCTCGGCCTCGTGCTCGCGCAGGGCTTCTTGCAGCTTCTTGCGCGCGATCTTGTCGAGGTTCTGGTAGATGCCCTCGAGCGTGCCGTGCGCGAGCAAGAGCTCGGCCGCCGTCTTCGGGCCCACGCTCGGCACCCCCGGCACGTTGTCCGACGTGTCGCCCGTCAGCGCGAGCGCGTCGCGCACGAGCGCCGGCGGCACGCCGAACTTCTCGCGCACCTCGTCCGGCCCGTAGACCTTGTTGCGCATCGTGTCCCAGAGCACGACGTCGTCGCCGACGAGCTGCATCAGGTCCTTGTCAGCCGAGACGATGACGGCCCGCAGCTTCTCCGCCCGCGCCGCCTTGACCGCCGTCGCGATGACGTCGTCGGCCTCGAAGCCCTCGCGCTGCAAGATGGGCATGCGGTAGGCCTCGACCAGCTCGCGGCAGCGGGCCATCTGCACCTGCAGCTCTTTCGGGGGCGGGGGCCGGTGCGCCTTGTACCGCTTGTCGATCTCGGTCCGGAAGGTGGCCGCCACCGAGTCCATCGCGACCGCGAGCCGCTTGGGGCGCCGCTCGCTCACCATGCGCTGCAGCATCGTGATGGTGCCGAGCGTGGCCCAGGTCGGCTCGCCCGAGGGGCTCGAGAGCGTCGGGGCGATGGCGTGGAAGGCGCGGAAGACGTACCCCGACAGGTCGACGAGGTAGAGCACGTCGTCGGCGCCGGCTTCGGGCAGGGAGGCGGGCATGGCAGCCGGGCGGGCTACCAGCGCCGGCCCCGGGCGTCGAGCGCCGGCGCCGAGCCCGGGGCCGCCGGGCGAGGGGCCGGGGGCGACGGGCGGGCCGAATGTCCGGACGTTTTGGGCCGCCGGTGACGAAGTCGGAGGGTCGGCCGCGGCGGGTGACAATTGGCTGCAACGATTTACAAGTCCGTGACAATCGGGCGCCCGGGCGGTGTTAGTCGGCAGGGGCGATGCACACGCTGCTCTGCATCCTCTATTTTTCCGTGCTGCTCTTCCTGTCGGCCTACGGGGTGCACCGCTCGCACCTCGTCTACCAGTGCTGGCGCTACCGCCGCCGCCTCGAGCGCGCCCCCGCGCTGGGCGAGCCGGGGCCGCGCGAGGGCTGGCCGGCGGTGACGGTGCAGCTACCGCTCTTCAACGAGGCGACCGTGGCGGTGCGCCTGCTCGAGGCCGTGGCCGCGCTCGACTACCCGCGCGACCGGCTCGAGATCCAGGTGCTCGACGACTCGACCGACGAGACGCAGGCGCTCGCGCGCGCGGCGGTCGAGCGGCTGCGCCGCCAGGGGCTCGACGTGCACTACCTGCACCGCAAAGACCGCACCGGCTACAAGGCCGGCGCGCTCGAGGCGGGCCTCAAGGTGGCGCGGGGCGAGCTCGTCGCCGTCTTCGACGCCGACTTCGTGCCCCAGCCCGACTTCTTGCGCAGCATCATCGGGCACTTCCGCGACCCCGGCATCGGCATGGTGCAGACGCGCTGGGGGCACCTGAACCGCGACTGTTCGCTGCTGACGCAGGTGCAGGCGCTGATGCTCGACGGCCACCACCTGGTCGAGAATCGCGCGCGCTTCGGCGCCGGCAACCTCTTCAACTTCTCGGGCACCGGCGGCATCTGGCGCAAGCGCGCCATCGCCGAGGCGGGCGGCTGGCAGCACGACACGCTGACCGAAGACCTCGACCTGTCGTACCGGGCCCAGCTCGCCGGCTGGCGCTTCGTCTACCGCGAAGACGTGGTCTCGCCGGCCGAGCTGCCCGAAGACGTGTCGGCCTTCCGGGCGCAGCAGTACCGCTGGGCCAAGGGCACGGTGCAGACCGCGCGCAAGCTGCTCGGCCGCGTGCTCTCGGCGCCGCTCTCGGTCGGCCAGCGGGTCGAGGCGTTCTTCCACCTGACGCCGCACTTCGCCTACCCGCTGATGGTGGTCCTGAGCGTGCTGCTCCTGCCCGCGCTCGTGTTCATGCCGGCGACCGACCCGCGCATGATGCTGCTCGTCGACCTGCCGCTCGTCATCGGCACGACGGGCTCGCTCGCGACGTTCTACGCGCTCGCCGAGCGGGCCCAGGGCCGCTCGCGCCTCGGCGCCCTCGCCCGGCTGCCCATGCTCATCGCCCTCGGCGCCGGGCTCGCCCCGCACCTGACGCGCGCGGTGTTCGAGGGCTTCGCGCGCCGGGCGGGCGAGTTCGTCCGCACGCCCAAGAAGGGCTCGCAGGTCGGGCGCTACTCGGCCCGCGCCGAGCTGCCCTCGGTCGAGATCGCGCTCTGCCTGCTCTCGACCGCGAGCGTCGTGGCCAGCGTGCAGACTCAGCACTACTTCGCCACGCCCTTCGCCATGCTCTTCGCCTTCGGCTACGCCTACGTCGCGCTGCTCGTCGGCGCCGAGCAGGCGCGCCGCCGCCGCGGCGAGGCCGCCGCGCCCTCGCTCGCGCCCGAGTCGACGCCCGAGCAGCCCGCGCCGGTCGTCAGCGACCTCGCGGCCTGAGCCCCGCGCCGCCCCCCGGCCGGCGCGCGCCGGCCGAACGCTGTTGATCTGGCCCCCCGGCGACGTATGCTACCCGCCCCCCCCGGCGGGGCGGGGGGGGCCATAGAGCGGGTGTCGAGATGGCGCGCAGACCGGGGGCTACCGTGACGAAGGCCGACCTCGCCGAGGCCGTGCACCAGCGCATCGGTGGCTTCTCCAAGCGCCAGGCCGCCGAGCTCGTCGACCTCGTCTTCGAGACGATGAAAGAGACGCTCGGCCGCGGCGAAGAGGTGAAGATCTCGGGGTATGGTAACTTTTCGCCCCGCGACAAGCACGAGCGCCGCGGCCGAAACCCGCGCACCGGCGAGGCCATGCCCATCTCCGAGCGCCGCGTCCTCACCTTCAAGGCGAGCAAGGTGCTGCGCGCCTCGCTCAACGCCCTGGCGGCCGCCGCGCGCCGCGGCGCGCCCGCGGCGCCCGCTTCACCCCTCGGGGGGCGCCCCTGATGCGCGCCCCGCGCGGGGCGGCGGCGCCGGGGCCCGTCGGCCCCCTCGTGCCGCTGGCCCGAAGTCTGGGCAGACTTCGGGCCAGCGGCACGAGA
>DASTPP010000093.1:0-46030 GCA_035762175.1 Polyangiaceae bacterium
CCGCGCCCCGCGCGCGGCGCGGCCACGGGGGCGCCTTTCGGGCGAGCGGGCGGCCATACCTCCGGGTGTGGCCACCGCGGGCCGACGAGGCGCCTCCGGGGCCATGCCCCGCGACGAGGTGCGGGCGGGCGGGGGTCACGCTGCTGTAGCTCAGCGGAGAGCACGTCGGCCGTTAACCGATGGCGTGAAGGTTCGACTCCTTCCGGCAGCGCTGCGAACGGGGGGCCTTGGGGCCCCGCGCTCGCGCCTCGGGCTCCTCGTGGCCGCGGCCCGAGCGCGGCGCCCCCACAGGGCGTCGGCTCGGCCCCGGCCGGGGGCCCTTGCGATTATCTTGCCCGCCGGCGCTCGCCCGGCGGCGCGCCCCTGTAGTTCAAATGGTAGAATCCGTGTCTCGTAATCATGGGGTGCCGGTTCGATTCCGGCCGGGGGCTCCGCGTTCGCGCGTCAAGTTTGCTTCGATTTTCGTAGTGTATCCGTTCGGGCCGTGAGCCAGCTAGTGACGGCACTGGTCTGAAAAACCGGGTTAGCGCGGTGCGATCCCGCGGCGGCCCACCCGACGGTACGCGCGGCCCCCCTCCCCGGGGGGCGGCCGCGCGATTTTGCCCCCGTACGCCTCTGGCGAGGCGAGCCGGCTGTCTCCCGGCTGAGGAGGGTTCGATTCCCTTCGGGGGCGCCCCGAGCGCTTTTCATCTCCATCAGGGCGCCGGCCGGTGCGCGCCCGCGGCTCCTCCGAGCTCGCGGGCGCGCCCGGCTAGGGCGAGTTCCCCCATCGTTTGCTCCCGTACGCATCTGGCAGAGGCGAGCCGGTTGTCCCCCGGCCGAGGAGGGTTCGATTCCCTTCGGGAGCGCCACCGGGGGCGAAACCAAGCCCCCCGTCGTACGGTCTCTTCTGCTCTCGTACGCATCTGGCGAGGCGAGCCGGTTGTCCCCCGGCCGAGGAGGGTTCGATTCCCTTCGAGAGCGCTACCCCGGTTCTCGGGTCGGGTCGACCACAGCCTGCGCGTCCGCCGTCGACAGCGAAGCTCGTAACGAGCTTCGCTTGGTGAACACGGCTGTGCTCGACCCGACCCGAGAACCGTTCGAGCGTGCGCCGCCGCCCGGCCCGATCGGGCCGCCGGCGGCGCACGCCCTAAGTCGGAGGCCATGGTGGCCGGCCAGTTTCCAAGTCTGGTGTCGAGAGGGTTCGATTCCTTCCCGGCTTGCCGGGCGCGACCGCAGTTCGCGCCCTTTCCTCGGGGCCGTAGCTCAGTTGGGACGAGCGCCTGCGTGGCACGCAGGAGGTCGTGGGTTCGACCCCCACCGGCTCCACCCGAGGCTCGCGTTCGGCGTCCGCGGCGATGGTCGTGGCGATCGGGCGCGGGCAGCATGGGGTCGTAGCTCAGTGGGAGAGCGTCCGGCTCGCGTCCGGAAGACCGTGGGTTCAACCCCCACCGACTCCACCCCCGCCGCCCGGGGGCGTGCGCCTCACGTGCGCGCCCCCGGGCGACGGGCCGTCCCCAGCAATCAACCCGAGCTCTGTCGAGGCGCGAAATCGATGACGAACGAAGTCGTTAGGCGGGGTATCGGAGAAGAAAAACGAAGCGAAGCGATGAATGAAAACGCCCCCCGGGGCGTCGAAGACGAGCGGGGCCGGCGCTGAGCCGGCCGCCTCAGACCAACGCGTGGGTATCGTCTAAAGGTAAGACGTCGGTCTTCCAAACCGAGCATGCCGGTTCGATCCCGGCTACCCACTCCAGCGCGCGGGCCGGCTCGGCCCGGGGGCGGCGCGCCCGAAGGTCGTCAGCGCGCGGGCCGACTCGGCCCGGGGGCGGCGCGCCCGAAGGTCGTTCACGCCCGCCGCGTCGCGGCCGGCGCCCTCGCCCGGTCGATTCGTTGTGTCGTATGGGGCCGTAGCTCAATGGGAGAGCGCCCGGTTTGCACCCGGTGTGTGGGGTTCGAGTCCCCCGGTCTCCACCGCAGGCGTTTCGCCTGCTTTCGTTCGCGGTCGTAGCCCAAGGGTAAGGTAGCGGCGTGCCAAGTCGCTGATGCCGGTTCGATTCCGGCCGGCCGCACTCAGTTTCGTGGTCGTGGTCGTGGTCGTGGTCGTGGTCGTGGTCGTGGTCGTGGTCGTAGCCTAAAGGTAAGGTGGTGGCGTCCCAAGCCGCCGATGCCGGTTCGAGTCCGGCCGTCCACTCTGGCCCCCCGGGGGCCTCTCGTCGGCTCTCTTTCGTCCCGTGGACGTCGCCCAACGGTAGGGCAGCGGCGTGCCAAGTCGCGTATGCCGGTTCGATTCCGGTCGTCCACTCTAGGGTGCCCCGGCGGCGACGCCGGGCGCCAGTTTCGTCATGCGGGCATCGTCTAACGGTTAGGACGGCGGAGTCTCGATCCGCCAATGCCGGTTCGATTCCGGTTGCCCGTACCATCTTCCCCGCGGCGGGGCACGTCTCCGCCCCGCCGCCTTGCGGGCATCGTCCAAGGGTCAGGATAGCGGTCTTTCAATCCGTTGATACCGGTTCGAATCCGGTTGCCCGTGCCAGTCGTTTCTTCTCTCTCGTCCGACCGGCCTCCGCCCGCCGGGCGAGCTCACTCCCCTTGACCCGGCCCCCTGGGGGGCGCGCGGCGTGCAAGGTCGCGCTGTCCGGGTTCGATTCCCGGCTGGGTCTCCGCATGAAACTCCCCCCGTCCTGACGGACTTCAGGCGCCGGTCTTCGAAACCGGTAAACCAGGTTCGACTCCTGGCGGGGGGGCCGGGCGCACCGCCGCCCGAGTCCGCTCCCCTCCCCTCGTCCTGCCGGATCGCAGGCGCTGGTCTTCTAAACCGGTCCGTCCAGGTTCGACTCCTGGCGGGGGGGCCGACGCCGCGCCGCCCGGCGCGACGCCTCTCTTCTCTCTCCCCCTCGTCCTGCCGGATTGCAGGCGCCAGTCTACGAAACTGGTGGCACTAGGTTCGACTCCTAGCGAGGGGGCCGGTTCGCCCCCGACCCGACGGCGGGCCCGCGACGGTGGCGGGCGTGCCCCGAGCCGGGCGGCGAATTTTCCTTCCCTCCGTCCTGACGGATCATCAGGCGCCAGTCTGCGTAGCTGGGTGCACCAGGTTCGACTCCTGGCGGAGGGGCGAGGTCGGGCCTTCGGGCCCGCGACGGCGTGTAGCTCAACCTGGTGGAGCGTTCCGTTCGGGACGGAGAGGACGTGGGTTCGAATCCCGCCACGCCGACGATTGACGATAAAACAGAAAGGAGTGCGCGATCAGAGCAGAGTCTAGGTCTTGGCAACCGTGGGTGCGCGAGGTTCGCTCTCTGGTGAGGGCCTCGGTCTTACAAACCGGTGAAGGAGGGTTCGATCCCCTCACCTCGTACAAGGGCTGCGCCGGGTTCAACTTCCGGCGGGGGGGGTTGCCCCTCCGTCCGGAAAAGGCCCCGGGCGGTCCGAATCTCTTCTGCGCGCGCTCGGGCGGCCCGAAGGCGGGCCGCGCGGCGCCCCGTCCGGGTGCATGGAACTGGTAGACAGGCGACCCTCAGAAGGTCGTGCCCCAGCGTGGGCGTGCGGGTTCGACTCCCGCCTCGGACACCCCCGTTTCGATGGTTTCGATGGCAGTGTTTCGTCCAGGTGATGGAATGGCAGACAACCGGTCCTGAGGCGGCCGGGCCCCTCCGCGGGCGTGCGGGTTCGAGTCCCGCCCTGGACACCGTAACGGTTCGCGCCGGAGTGTGTTCGTTCGACGTTCGTTCGGGTGAATGGAATTGGCAGACAGCCGGCCCTGAGGTGGCCGGGCCCCTTCGCGGGCGTGCGGGTTCGAGTCCCGCCCCGGACACCGACACTCTCACGTGCAGGTTGAAAAAAAGACGCCATGAAAAAGAGAAGATCGCGGTTATACGTAAGAGGCACGCCATGCAAACGAAGACCCTCCTCCTCACCCCGTGGATGACCCCCTACAGCGTCGTGCACTGGCAGGTCGCCGTGACGCTCGACTACCTCGGCAAGGTCGAGGTGCTCGAGCACTACGACGAGATCCTGCGCTCGCCCTCGGTCGAGATCTTCACGCCGGCCGTGGCGCGCCTGGTCAAGGCGCCGCCGATCCGCAAGGGCGTGAAGTTCTCGCGCATCAACGTCTACACCCGTGACGGGTTCCGGTGCCAGTACTGCGGCGAGCGCAAGGCCGCCGCCGACCTGAACTACGACCACGTGGTGCCGCGCCGCCAGGGCGGCCGGACGGTGTGGGAGAACATCGTATCTTCGTGCTACGCGTGCAACGACCGCAAGGGCAGCCGCACCCCCGAGCAGGCGAACATGACGCTGCTCCGGCCGCCGTTCCGGCCGAAGACCCTCCCCGCGACCTTCCTGCCCGACGACCTCGCGTCGATGCCGCGGCAGTGGGTCGATTACTGCTCTCCGTTCCGGGCCGCGGGCGCTTCCGACGCGGCGCCGCAGCTCTCGTGCGGGTGAGCGACGTCGTGGCCCCGGACGTTCCGACGGGGCATCTCGGGACGTAGCTTAGCCTGGCAAAAGCGTTCGCCTGGGGGGCGAAAGATCGCAGGTTCGAATCCTGTCGTCCCGACCATTTTTTCTTATTAATAACGAGTAACACTCCACCGACGGAGGCGGAACCGAACCGGGCGTTCGGACCCGCTTGGAACGCGGCGTGGGCCCCCCCGGGGCCTGTGGTTCGAGTCCACCCGCCTCCTCCGACGTACGTGGCCCCCCCGCGGGGGCCTTCGGGGGGTAACCCGGCCCGGGAGCCGGCGCGGTCTTGAAAACCGAGGGCGCCCGCGAGGGCGTGGCGTTCGACTCGCCTGCCCCCTGCCGCGTGAATTTCGCTTCATCGTCGATAGATCATGGGAGGTAAACCGGCACGGTGCTGGGCCCGTTTCGAAAACGGTGCGTACCCTCGGGTATGGCGTTCGACTCGCCTGCCTCCCGCCTCGTCTCCTGGAGGATGAATCGGCACGGTGCCGAGCCCGGTTGCTACCCGGTGCGTGCCCTCTCCGGGCATGGTGTTCGACTCACCCGTCCTCCGCCGCCCCGCGCCGATCGTCGAGCGCGGCGAGCTTCGTGATCGCGCCAGTAGCTCAGTGGTCAGAGCGTCAGCCCGACGAGCTGAAAGTCGGTGGTTCGATTCCACCCTGGCGCACCGACGTGCGCGTCCGCGTAAGCTCATCGCGCGGACCTTTAGCCGGGATGCTTGGAACTGGTAGACAGACCTGCCTCAAAATCAGGTGCACCTGCGAGTGCGTGGGGGTTCGAGTCCCCCTCCCGGCACGAAGCACCCGGGCGAAAGCCCGGGGTTTCCGACACGTGGCGTAATTGGTAACCGCCCCCGGCTTAGACCCGGGTGGCCCCGCGAGGGGTGGGGGTTCGAGTCCCCCCGTGTCGACTGGCGGGCCCTGCGGGGGGGGCCGCCCGCCCCTTCTTCGCTCGCCGTTCGCCCACCCTCCGCTCGTCGTTCGCTCGTCGTTCGCTCGTCGTTCGCCCATCGACCAAGGGGGTCGATAGACGCTGGTGCGTCAGCCGGCCTGTAACTCCGGCGCTCTCGCGAGAGGTTCGATTCCTCCGGCCCCCACCCTTCCCTTCGGCCGCGGCCCCGTCGGCCGAGCCGCCCTCGGGCGATCGCCCGATCGATCTCGCCTCGTCTCTTCCCCCGTTATGGGGGTCGCCGTGCGTTGGTGCGCACACCGGTCTGTAAAACCGGCGCCCATGGCAATGAGGTTCGATTCCTCCGGCCCCCACCATCTCGACTCCCGATCAGATATCCGGTTCCCAGACCACCGGCGCGGCGGCGCGCCCCCGCGGGCCGCTTGCTCAGCTGGCTCCGCGCGGGGGGGTCCGATCGCCGCGTCCTGGCGATATCAGGTCGGTCGGGAATGAGGGTTCGAATCCCTCCTGCCGGGCCACGCGCGAAAGCGCGCGACGAAGACTCTCCGGCGGTGGCGGAACGGTAGACGCATTGGGCTGCTCACCCCAACTCCCAACGTCGTCTGAAAAACGACGAAAAATCTGAGCCGGCGGTCGGCGGTTGGGCCCGGGCCCCCTCGCGGGGTCGCCCGGGGCGCCGCCCGCGCCGGGCCCGCGGCGCGCGCTCGGCGCGGCCGGCGGTCGACCATGCCCCCCCTTTCGCGGGGGCCCCGTCGCCCGCCCGCCCCGCCACGCGCGCGCGCCGCACGCCCGGCGCCGTGGCGCTTCGGTTTCATGGGGCGTCGTGCCGAGGGCGCGGACGCCGCTCGCCGGGGCCACGCGCCCCGCCGGGCGGAAGGTCCGGCCTTCGCCGCGCGCCTCGGGCCCGCCGCCGTCCGCCCTCCTTTTTTGCTCGTTCGCTCGCGCCCCCGCGCGCCGCACCCGGCGGCGCGGCCGTAAGGGGGGCGGCACAACCCCGTTCTCGCGGCGAGAGCCGCCCGCGCGTCGGCGGAACCGACACTTCGGAGATCGTGCCATGTGGAAGACCATTCAGGTGCCGGTGCACGAGCGCGCGGTTGTGCTCCGCCACGGCGTGCCCATCAAGGCCCTCGGGCCCGGCAAGCACTTCATGTGGGGCGGGGGCCTCGAGGAGACCCGCTTCAAGGTGAGCGAGCTCGTGTTCGACGCGCCGGCGGAGGTGCGGGCCGTCATCCCGCAACGATGGTACGTCGAGCTCACGATCGGCCCGCGCGAGCGGGGCGTCGTCTACCGCGACGGGCGGCCGGTGCGCTACCTGCGCCCGGGCGTTTACCGCGTCTGGCGCGTCGACCCGTCGGTCGAGGCGCGGCTGATGTCGGTCGACGAGCCGGTGCCCGAGCTCACCGACGAGCTGCGGGCGATCATCCCCGCGGCGGAGCTGGTCGACGTCACGGTCAAGCAGCACGAGCGGGGCCTGAAGTACGTGCAGGGCCGCTTCGTACAGCTGCTCGAGCCGGGCCGCTACGTGAGCTGGTCGCACCCCGAGTCGCGCGTGAGCGTGCAGGTGATGGACATGCGGCAGCAGCAGCTGACCATCACGGGCCAGGAGCTGATGACGCGCGACAAGGTGACGCTGCGGCTGACGCTGACGGCCGAGTACGCGCCCTCGGACGCGCCGGCGACGGCGCACGCCGTGGCGAACGTGCGCGACGCGGTCTACCTGGCGGTGCAGCTGGCCGCGCGCGAATACGTGGCGGGCGTGACGCTCGACGAGCTGCTCGAGGCGCGCGACGCGATGACGCGCTGGCTCGAGGCGCGCGTGCAGCCGCAGGCCCAGGCCTTCGGCGTCGACGTGCAGCGGTTGGGCGTCAAAGACGTGGTGCTGCCGGGCGAGATGAAGGCCCTGCTCAACCGCGTCATCGAGGCCGAGAAGGAGGCCGCGGCGAACGTCATCATGCGGCGCGAGGAGGCGGCGGCCACGCGCTCGATGGCTAACACCGCGCGCGCCTTCGCCGAGAACCCCCTGCTGCTCGAGCTCAAGCGGCTCGAGTCGCTCGAGAAGGCGCTCAAGGGCGTCCAGGAGGTGCGCATTTTCGTCAACGGCGACGGCATCAAGCAGCTCTTCGCCGGCAAGATGCTCGAGGGGGCGCTCGGGGCCGAGGGCAAGCAGCAGCCCTCGTGAGGGCGGGGCCCGAGGGGCCGGTCGCGCGCGGGTTCGAGCCCGAGGCGCGGCCGGCCCTTTTTTGTTTTCGCCGCCGGGGCTTCAGGCCGGCGCCGGGGTCGGCCGCGGGCCGTGGTAGGCTCGCGCCCGCGGCGATGACGTACCGCGACGGCCTGGGGCCGAGGTGGCGGCGGGCGTGCGACGAGCTCGCGTTCGCGCGCGAGCGCCTCGAGCGGTTGCCGACTAGGGTACGGCGGCGGGCGCCGGCGGGGCTGCGCGCGCGGCTCGACGCGGCGCCCGAGCCGGGTTGGTTCGACCCGACGGCGCTCGCGGAGGTCGAGCGGGCCGAGCGCGCCGTCGCCGAGCTGCGCGCGGCGCTCGACGAGGCGGAGGCCCTCGCGGCCGAGGCGGGCGCCGCCGAGAAGGCGCGCGACGAGCGCGCGGCGCGCGATCGGGCCCGGCGCGCGCCGACGGCGGTGCGGGGGGTGCGGCCGCCGCAGCCCTTCGAGCTCGCGCTCTTGGGGCCGCCCCCGGACGAGTTCGCCGAGAGCGCCGAGGAGCTCGGCCGCCTGCTCGCCCGCTACGGCGCGGCCCCGCATTGGACGGCGTACCAGGCGGTCGAGGTGCGCTTCGAGCGCGAAGGCGCCTCGTACGCGCTCGGCCTGCGGCGCCCCATCTCCAACGTCGAACCCGGGCCGCCGGTCGACACGCTTTCGCTCTCGACCGACGTGCCCCCGACGACGCCGGCCTTCCGGCTCGTGCCGCAGACGGGCTTCGACGATCTGCTGCAGTCGCTGCGCCTGCAGAGGCGGCACCGGGTGGGCGACGAAGAGTTCGACGTAGCGTTTCGCATCGTCGGCGACGCCGGGTGCGTGCGGCTCTTCGGCCCGCCGGTGCGCGCGTCTCTTCTGGCGGTCGCGCGCGTCGACGTGCCCTCGCTCGAGGTGGGCGGGGGCGAGGCCACCCTGCGCTGGCGGGCCCCGCCCTCGGGGGCGCTGCTCGAGTCGGCGCTGCGCGCGCTCGCCGCCCTGCGGGCCGGGGCGCCCTGAGCGCCCCCTTCGCCGACGGGCCGCGCCGTTTGGAGCGCCCCCTTCGCCGACGGGCCGCGCCGGCAGGCCGCGCCGCCGGCCGGCGCGCGGCCGGGAAGGCGGGGGCCGGGTCAGCCGCGCGAGAGCACGCGGTAGCGGACCATCATCAGGCAGAAGGCGCCGAAGGCGATGAAGCCGGCGGAGACGAGCGCGAGCAGGAAGGGGCCGGCGTCGCTCTGCGCGATCTCGAGCAGGGCGCCGTCGAGGCTGCGCACCTCGCGCGCGTCGCTCTCGGCCGCGGCCTTGATGAGGAAGGCGCCCATCAGCCCGAAGACGACGCCGCGGGCGGCGTAGCCGACGCGGCCGGCGAGGGTCGTGGCGTGCTCTTCGCGCGGGCTCATCTGGCGCACCGCGAACTTCTCGCGGAACTTCGCGGTGGCCGCCTGGTAGAGCTGGTAAAGGCCGACGCCGATGACGACGACGCCGACGGCGCCGACGACGATGGCGCCGAGCGGCTCGGCGAGCAGGCGCGCGGTCCACTCGCGCTCCTGGTGGCGGCCCGCCTCGTCGGCGCCCATCAACGTGTGGAACGCGGCGACCGCGAGGCCGGCGTGCAGGACGCCGACGACGGCGTGGCCGGCGCGCTTGAGGGGCGAGTGGCCGTCCGGCTCGGCCGTGCCGAGGGCGGCACAGGCGAATTGCCAGAGCGCGTAGCCGGCGAGCCCGAGGGCGACGAGCCCGAGCAGCACGCCGCCGAAGGGCTGCGAGGCGAGGTGCGCGAGGGCGCCCTTCTGGCCGGTCACCTCGCCGCCGAGGCCGAGGGCGGCCATCAGGGCGAGGGCGCCGACGGTGATGTGCAGCGCGCCACGCGCGGCGAAGCCGAGGCGCGCGAGGCGCCGCACCCAGATTGAACGCGAGGTGTCGTGGGCCACCCGACGGGCGGCCGACGACCCCTGGCGAAACATCGATTCGACGTGGGCCATGAAGCGATTCCTCCGTTACGGTAAGGGTGCAGTGCTCGTGCCATTTCGGGCCCTCCGGCGCGCGATCGCGCGGAGACATGCGGCCCGCGCGCCCGCGCTGTGGGCCGCGTCCGGCCCCCGCTAGAGCGCCGACTGCGCCACGCCCGAGTTCGGGTATTTCGCGATCGAGCGGCGCTCGCTTCGAGCCCTTTCGAGAGGGCCGACCGGCTTGGACGGTCGGTGCTCTCGGCGCCACGCTAGGGCCCGGGGCGGTCGCGACCTGCGAGCCCGCCCCTGCTCACCCGCGCGGGGCGGCGGGCGCACGATCGCGGCGCCGGGCACGCGCGCGGTCTTCGGGCGCCGCCGGAGCACCCCCGGCGCGACGGCCGGGGCGCGGGGGCGCGCCCTCAGTGGCTCGCGCGGACGGGCATCGAGGCGGGGATCGAGCCGGGCGGCGCGGCCCCGGGGTGCTCGACCTCGAGCCGATCGTCAACCTGCTTGACGTCCGGCATCTGCTTGACGCGACTGACGAGGTCGCGCCGCGCCCGCTCGTCGTTGACCTTGCCGTAGAGCGTGACGAAGCCGTCTTGCTCGTAGACCTTGAGCGAGTCGCCGGCGCCGACGGCGTCGGGCCGCTCGCGCTGCAGCCACGACTTGATGGCGTCGCCGGTGCGCGAGCCGGCCACGCCCACGGCGGGCGCGGGGTGCTCGAGCACGAGCAGGTCGTTGCGCACCGCGCGCACGCCGGCCACGTGCCTCACGGACGCGAGCAGCTCGCGGCAGGTCTGCTCGTCGGGGACGAAGCCGACGAGCGTGACGGCGCCGTCGTCTTCGGTGATGCGCAGGCTCGCGATGAGGCCGGCGCGCTGCGGGTGCTCGCGGAAGAGCTGCTCGCGGATGGCCTCCGGGCCGTGGCTCTCGGGCGCCGGAGCGGCGGAGGGCTCGGGCAGCGCGGGCGGCGGGGGCAGGGGCCGCGAGGGCGGCGTCGGGGGCGGAGGTGCGGGCCGGGCGGCCGGGGCGCACGCGCCGAGGGCCACCGCGCAAACGGCCATCCAGAAGGGTTTCATCAAGGGGCCTCTTTCGCCAAATAGGCCCCGCCGGCGGTGGCTCACGCCGTCGAAGGTAGGCGGCGCGTAACCACCCCAGGCGGGGTTTTCAAGAAGGGTTACCCGCCCTCAATGCTCGCCGCGTGCCACCTGCCACGGACGAGCTAGCAAGGCTTGTGCGAGCGTCTATTTCTTTGCTTTCGCAGGCCGGAAAGGTGGTTCTCTGGCGCCCAAAATCGTGGCATTTTGCCTCAGTGCGCGCGATGAAGTGTGCGCGCGGCCTGGCGATCGAGGCGGGTCCCGGTTCGGCGTCAGAGCAAGCGGGCGCCGACGGCGTCGAAGGCCTCGCACTCGGCGGTAGAGCAAGGGCTCGAGGCGAAGACGAGGGCGTTCATCGTCCAAACGAGGACGTCGCGCGCGGGGCCGCCCCCTTGCGGGTGCTCGCGCCGCAGGACGGGGGCGCGCTCGTAGCCGAGCCTCCGCGCGACGGCGCAGCTGCGCTCGTTGCGCGGCTCGCAGTGGATCTCGACGCGGCGCACGCCGTCGGCGAAGAAGGCGACGCGCGTCAGGGCGGCGACCGCCTCGGTGATGAGGCCGCGCCCCTCGTGGGCGGCGGCGACCCAGTAACCGATCTCGCGCACCCCTTCGCCGAGGCGGGTGTGCGAGCCGATGCCGCCGATCACCTCGCGCTCGGCCGGGTCGAAGATGCCGTAGGCGTAGTCGCGATCGAGATCGAAGTTGGCCCGGTCTTGGCGTAGCCGCGCGACGTAGGCGCCGAGGCCGACGGGGTGTTCGAGGGCCCAGTCGAGCCAGGGCCGCAGGTGGTCGAGGCTCGCGTCGACGGCGCGCTTGAGCAAGGGCGCGTCGGCGGGGGCCCAACAGCGCACGACGAGCCGCGCGGTGTGAATGCGGTAGGCGGGTGACGTCGCGATCGGGTCGGTCACGAGACGTGCTGCCCAGTATAGACGGTGGCGCCGGGAGGGCGGGTGCGGGGCGAGCCCTTGCAAGAATGCCACGCGGGGCGTTTTTGCGTAGGGTGGGGGTCGCGCCCGAAGGTTTCTCGGGCGGCCCCGGCAGCGCGCCCGGCCTGAGCGGCGCGGCCCGGGCCGTTCCGGCTCGATGTTTGCTTGGGGCGCAGGCTCGCGCATGACGGGTACACTCTTCGGGCGACGGGCGCCCCGCGGGCGGGGGCGGCGCCCGGGCCCGGTCGGGCGGCGCGCGCGGGCGGGCGGGGCCGGGGGCCCATGGCGCTGAAGGCCGCCTTGCTCGACGTCGACGGCACGCTACTCGACAGCAACGACGCGCACGCGCGCTCGTGGGTCGAGGTCTTCGCCGAGTTCGGCCACCGCGCGACGTTCGAGCAGGTGCGCGAGCTCATTGGCAAGGGCGGCGACAAGCTGCTGCCGGAGGTGACGGGCTTCGCGAAAGAGTCGCCCGAGGGCGAGGCGATGTCGGAGCGGCGCTCGGCCCTCTTCAAGGAGAAGTACTTGCCGGCGCTCGGGCCCTTCCCGGGGGCGCGGGCGCTGCTCGAGAAGATGCGGTCCGCGGGGCTCGACCTGGTGGTAGCGACCTCGGCGTCGCCCGACGAGGTCGACGGCCTCTTGCGGGCGGCTGGGGTGCGCGATCTCATCGACGAGAAGGCCTCGGCGGGCGACGCGGCGCGCTCGAAGCCCGACCCGGACATCGTGCGCGCGGCGCTCGCGAAGGCCGGCTGCGGGCCCGAGGAGGCGGTGATGCTCGGCGACACGCCCTACGACGTCGAGGCGGCGAGCCGGGCGGGGGTCGTGGTCGTGGCGCTGCGCTGCGGGGGCTGGGGCGACGGGGCGCTGCGGGGGGCCGCGGCGGTGTACGACGGGCCGGCCGATCTGCTCGCGAAGTACGAGGACTCGCCCTTCGCGCGCCGGGTGGTTTGACGGGCCCGGCCGGGGCGCCCTACGATGGCTCGTTCGCCAGGGAGCGCCGTGGCCCGGATCCTCGTCGTCGACGACAGCAAAGTCATGCGCGACATGATCGTCGCGTGCCTGCGGGTGCAGCCCGGCTTCGAGTTCGCGCACGCCGCCAGCGGGCTCGAGGCGATCGAGAAGCTCTCGCTCGGGCCCTACGATCTGGTCGTGCTCGACCTGAACATGCCGGACATCGGCGGCATCGAGGTGGTCGAGTTCGTCCGGTCGCAGGACGCGCTGCGGGCGCTGCCCGTGCTCATCGTCACGACGCGAGGCGACGAGACCTCGCGCTCGAGGGCGCTCGGGGCGGGCGCCTCGCGCTTCATGACCAAGCCCTTCGCCCCCGACGGGCTCCTGCGCGAGGTGTTGTCGCTGCTGCCGCCCCCCGGATGAGCCCGCCGGTCGACCTTCACGACTTCCTCGCCGGCTTCCTCGCGGAGGCCGACGAGCACCTGCGGTCGGCGCGCGCGAACCTCCTGGCGCTCGAGGGGGCGGCCGAGCGCGGCGAGGCGAGCCCGCGGCCGACGCGCGAGCTCTTCCGGTCGCTGCATACCATCAAGGGGCTCGCGGCGATGGTGGGCGTCGAGCCCGTCGTCGACATCGCGCACGGGCTCGAGGCGGTGCTGCGCGCGGCCGACCGGGCGGGGGGCCGCGTGGGGGCCGAGGCGATCGGGCCGCTGGTCGAGGGGGTGCGCGCGATCGAGCGGCGGGTGCAGGCGCTCGGCGCGGGCGAGGCGGTGACGCCGGCGCCCGCGCGCCTGTTCGAGGCGCTCGCGCGGCTCGAGCCGGCGGCGCCCGCGGAGGGCGGGGGCGCGCCCGCGCTGCCGGAGGAGCTCGCGGCGCGGCTGAGCGCGGGCGAGCGCGAGCAGCTGCTCGCGGGGGTGTCGGGGGGGCGGCGGGCGCTGCGGGTGCACTTCACGCCCTCGCCCGCCCGCGCGGCCGAGGGCGTGACGATCACCTCGGTGCGCGAGCGCGCCTCGGCCCTCGGCGAGCTGGTGAAGGTCTACCCGGTGTCGGTGCCGAAGGGCGAGGCGGCGCCGGGAGGGCTCAAGTTCGCGCTCGTGCTGCTCACCGACGCCCCGGACGACGAGGTGGCGCGGGCGGCGAGCGCCGACGGGCCGCCCGAGCTCCTGCTGGCGGGCGGGCGCCCGGCGCCGGGGCCTGCCCTCGAGGGCGAAGACGACGAGTCGCCCGTGGCGGGGGCGGGGCGCTCGGTCGTGCGCGTCGACGTGCGGCGGCTCGACGAGGCGATGGAGAAGCTCTCGGCCCTGATCGTGTCGCGCTTCCGGATGGGGCGCGCGGTGGCGGCGCTCGAGGCGCGGGGCGCGGACGTGCGCGAGCTCAAGCACCTCGCCGAAGAGGACCGGCGGCAGCTGCGCGACCTGCGCGCGTCGATCCTGCGGCTGCGCATGGTCTCGGTGGCCGAGCTGCTCGAGCCGGTGGGCCTCCTGGTGCGGGGGCTCGGGCGGGCGACGGGCAAGGCGGTGCGCCTCGAGCTCGAGGGCGGGCGCGCCGAGCTCGACAAGGCGGTGGCCGAGCGGGTCTGGCCGGCGCTCGTGCATCTGGTGCGCAACGCGGTCGACCACGGGCTCGAAGCCCCGGACGAGCGGCGGCGGGCGGGCAAGCCGGCCGAAGGGGTGGTGCGCGTCGGGTGCGAGGGGCGCTCGAACGGGCGGCTCGAGATCAGCGTCGAAGACGACGGGCGCGGCGTCGACCGGGCGGCGGTGGCGGCGCGGGCGGGCGCGCCGGTGCCCGAGGGCGACGCGGCGCTGCTCGACCTGCTGGCCCGGCCCGGGCTCTCGACGCGCGAGCGGGCGACGCACACGAGCGGCCGGGGGCTCGGCATGGACATCGTCAAGCGCGTCGTCGAGGCCGAGCTCGGCGGCGAGCTCTTGCTGCACACGGCGCCGGGCCGCGGCACGCGCTTCACGCTGCGGGTGCCGCAGACGGTGACGCTGGTCGACGCGCTGGGCTTCGCGTGCGCGGGGCAGACCTTCCTGACGCCCGTCTCGGCGGTCGACGAGATCGTCGAGGTCGAGCCGTCCGAGGCCGCGAGCGCGCCCTCGCCCCGGCCGCGGGCCGGCGCGCCGCGGGTGCTCTTCCGGCGCGGCGAGGCGCTGCCGCTCGTCGACCTCGGCCGGCTGTTCGGGCTGGGGGGCGCCGGGTCGAGCAAGGCGCTGGTCGTGCGGCGCGCGGGGCGGCCCTACGCGTTCGGGGTCGGGGGGCTGCTCGGCCAGTACGAGGTCATCGTGCGCCCCCTCGAAGACCCGCTGGTGCGGGTCGCGGGCGTGGCGGGCTCGGCCGACCTGGGCGAGGGGCGGCCGACGCTGGTGCTCGACCTCGTGGCCCTCTCGGCGACGCTCTCGGGCGGCGGGGCGGCGGCGTGAGCGGGCTCTACGTGCTCTTCCGGGTGGCCGAGTCGGAGTACGCCCTGCCGGCCGCCGAGGTGCTGCAGCTCGAGTCGTTCGAGGGCGCGACGCGCGTGCCGGGCACGTCGGCCTACGTCGAGGGGCTGGTGCAGGTGCGCGGGCGGGTGGTGCCGGTGGTCGACCTGCGGGCGCGCTTCGGGCTGCCGCCGGCCGAGCGCACGCTCGAGTCGCGCGTCATCGTGGTCGAGCGCGAGGGCCGGACGGTGGCGCTCTTGGCCGACAGCGCGCGCGAGATCGTCAAGCTCGACCCGGCCGAGTTCCGGCCGCCGCCCGAGCTGGTGGCCGAGCAGTCGGAGCGCTTCGTGCGGGCGGTCGCGCGCGCGGGGCGCAGGCTCATCATGCTCATCGACCCCGGGCGGGTCATTGGCGAGGAGGCGCCGCATGGCGAACGACGGGTTGACGGGCGTTGAGGCGGCGCGCGCCGGGGCGGAGGCCGCGGCGCGGGCGCTGCGCGAGACGGCTTCGCGGGCGGGGGCGGCCGAGCGGCTCGCCGAGCGCGTCGCGGCGGGCGGGCGCGAGCAGCGGGCGGCGGCCGAGCGGGCGCGCGCGGCGGCCGACGCGCTCGCGGCGGGCGGCGAGGAGGCGGCCGCGGCGCTCGAGGCGCTCGAGCGCGAGCGCGGCGCGGCCGGCGAGGCGCTCCAGGGGGCGAGGCAGGCGGCCGAGGCGGCGGCGGCGGGGCTCTCGTCGCTCGCGTCCTCGTTCGAGGCGGCGCGCGCGGAGGCCGAGCGGCTCTCGGCCTCGACCGACGACACGCTCGCGACGCTCGAGGAGGCGGCGCGCTCGATCCGGGGGGTGGCGGGCAACGCCGAAGACCTGGCCGCCTCGAGCGAGCAGCTGCTCGCGACGATGACGGAGATGAGCGCGAGCGTCGCGGACGTGGCCAAGCGCGGCGACGCGAACGCGGCGGCGGTGCTCGAGACGGCGGCGACGATCGAGCAGATGGCCAAGGGCGTCGCCCGCCTCTCGGCGGACGCGCAGGCGGTGGGCGAGCGCGTGGCGCAGGCGGCCGGCGCGGTCGGGTCCTTCGGCGCCGCGCTCGACCGCATCGCGCGCGACGCCGTCGACATGGCGTCGGCCGTCGAGCAGACCTCGGCGACGACCGAGGAGATGGCCCGCAGCGTGCGCGGCGTGGCCGAGAGCGCGCAGGCGCTCGAGTCGAGCGCGGCGGCGGCCTCGTCGGCCGTCAACGAGATCGCCGCCTCGGTCGAGCAGGTGGCCGCGACGGCCGAGAAGAACGCGGCCTCGGTCGAGGCCAACACCGCCGGCGTCGAAGAGCTCGCGCGCTCGTCGCAGGCCGTGGCGCAGAGCGCCGAGCGGCTCGACCAGCTCGCGGCGGGCGGGGCGGCGGCGGCGTCGCAGCTCGAGGCGTCGACGCGCCGCATCGTCGGCATCGTCGAGGGCGCGCGGCAGACCGGCGACCGGGTCTCGTCGATCGCGCGCGAGGGCGGGGCGACGGTGGGCCGCTCGATCGCGGGCTTCGGCGGGATCCGCCAGGCGATGGCGGACGGCGCGGCGGTCATGAAGGAGATGGGCCGGCGGGTCGAGGAGGTCGGCGACTTCGTGCAGACCATCAACCTCATCGCCGACCGGACGAACCTGCTCTCGCTCAACGCGAGCATCGAGGCGGCGCGGGTCGGCGAGCACGGCCGCGGCTTCGCCGTCATCGCCGAAGAGATCCGCGCGCTGGCCGACCGCGCGGCGGTCGCGAGCGCGGACATCGCGAAGGTGGTGCGGGGGCTGCAGTCGACGGCGCGCGAGGCGGCCGGGGCCTCGACCGAGGGGGTCAAGGCGGCCGACGACGGGGCGAAGCTGGCGGCCGAGGCCGAGCGCGCGCTCGGGTCGATCTTGCAAGGGGTCGACGAGCTCGGGCGGGCGGTGCGCGAGGTGGAGGCGGCGAACTCGGAGCAGGCGCGCGCGGTGCAGGCGCTCGTCCAGAGCGCGGCCCGGGTGAGCGAGGAGGGGCGCCAGATCGCGCGGGCGGCGGGCGAGCAGACGCGCGCGACGCAGGCGCTGGCCCAGGGCTCGGTCGAGATGCGGCGCATGGCGCGCCAGACGACGGAGGCGGCGGGCGAGCAGGCGAGGGCGCTGCGCGAGCTCGTGCGCCTGGGCGGGCAGCTCTCGTCGAACGCGGGCAAGGTCGCGCGCGCGACGCAGGAGCAGGCGACGGGCGCGGGCGAGATCGCCCGGGCGGCGGCGCAGATGCGCTCGCTGACGGCGCAGACCTCGGCCGCCGTCGCCGAGCAGTCGCGCTCGGTGTCCGGGGTGGCGGCGCAGATGCAGGAGGTGGCCAGCGCGACGCAGCGCACGCTCGCCGGCCTCGCCGAGCAGGCGAAGGGGGCGGCCGAGGTGGCGCGGGCGATGGACGACGCGCGCAAGCAGACCGTGCAGACCGCCAAGGCGGTGGCCGAGCAGGCGCGCGCGGCGAAGGAGTCCGAGTCGGCCGCGCGGCAGGTGGCGCGCCTCGCGGCCGAGATCCGGGCGGCGACGGCCGAGCAGAGCAAGGCGGTCGCGTCGCTCGCCGGCGGCGCCGACGCGGTGCGCAAGGTGTCGCGGCAGCTCTCGCGCTCGCTGCGCGATCCGGCCGAGTCGGCCGCGGCGCTCGCGGCGGCCGCGGCGCGCCAGGCGGGCGCGCTCGGCGAGCTGTCGGCCGACGCCGGCCGCTCGCCCGCCGAGGCCCTGCCGCCGGCGCTCGACGCGCTGCGCGCGGGCTCGCGCGAGGCGGCCGCCCTGCTCGCGCAGGCGTCCGACGCGGCGGCGTCGCTGGGCGAGGGCGCGGCGGAGGTCGCCTCGCGGCTCTCCGCCCTCCGGCAGGCGAGCGCCGAGCAGGCCGAGGCGGCCGCCGCGGTCGTCGCCGGGCTCGAGGCCGCGGCCAACGGCGAGGGCCGGCCGCTCCCGCCGCCGGAGCGCGCGTGAACGGCCCGGCCGGCGCGCCCGACGAGGCGCAGCTCGTCGCGGAGGTCGAGCGGCTGCGCGCGGCCGGGGCGGGCGGGGTCGCCGGGCTCGTCGAGCGCCTCGTCGAGCCGGGCTGGCCGGTGCGCCGCCGCGTCATCGCCGCCCTCGCCGAGCTCGGCGACGACGCGGTCGGGCCGCTCTGCGAGGCCCTGCGCGCGCGGCGCGACGACGAGACGCGGGTCGCCGCGGCGGTCGACGCGCTCTCGGCCTCGTCGGGCGCGTCGGCCGAGGCCGCCGTCGTCGCGCTGGCGCGCGAGCCCGACCCGGCCGTCGTGGCCGACGCGGCGCAGATCCTGGGCCGCCGGCGCGCGACCGGGGCCGTGCCCGCGCTCGTCGCGCTCACCGAGCACGCCGACGACAACGTGGCCGTCGCCGCGATCGAGGCGCTCGGGCGGGTGGGCGGCCGGGCGGCGGTCGACGTGCTCGCGGGCCTGCTCGCGGGCGGCAACTTCTTCCGCACCTTCCCCGCGATCGACGTGCTCGGCCGCAGCGGCGACCCGCGCGCGGTCGCGCCGCTCGCCTCGCTGCTCGGCGACCCGCGCTACGCCCCCGAGGCGGCGCGGGCGCTCGGTCGCACGGGCGAGCTCGGCGCGGCGGCGCCGCTCGCCGAGCTGCTCGGGCGCCCCTCCGACGCGCTCGTGCGCACGGCGGCCGCGGCGCTCGGCGAGCTCTACGAGCGCTTCCGCGAGCGCTACGGCGAGGCCGACGCGCTCGACGCGGCGCTGCGCGCGGCCGCCCCGGCGGCGGCCGCGCGGCGGGCCGAGGCCTGCCTCGGCGGCGCGGGCACCGAAGAGCAGGTCGCGCTCTGCCGGGTGCTCGGCGTGCTGGGCGGCGAGGCGCACGTGCCGGCGCTGACGCGGCTGCTCGAGGGGGCGCCGCCCGTCGCCGCCGCCGCCGCCGCGGCCCTGCGCTCGGTCGGCCGCGCGGCCGAGCGGCAGCTGCTCGACGCGATCGAGGCGGGCGACAGCGCGCGGCGGCGCCTGCTCCTGCCGCTCGTCGGCGCCCGGGCGGCCGCGGCGGGCGCCGCCGTGCGCTGCCTCGAAGACCCCGACGCGGGCGTGCGCACCGCGGCCTGCGAGCTGCTCGCCCGCATCGGCGACCGGTCGGCGGCGGCGGCGCTCGTGCGCGCGCTCGGCGACCCGAACCCGCGCGTCGTGTACGCGGCGGCGGCCGCCGTCCAGTCGCTCGGCGGCGAAGAGACCGAGGCGCTCGTGCTCGCCGCCGCCCGCTCGCCCGAGCCGCGGGTGCGGCTCGCGGCCCTGCGCATCGTCGCCTACTTCGGCTACGAGGCGGCGCTCGGCCCGCTGCTCGGCGCGCTCGGCGGCGACGAGCGCGAGGCCGAGGCGGCGCTGAACGCGCTCGCCTCGCTCGAGGCGCCGCGCGCGCTCGACGCCCTGCTCGAGGCGGCCTCGTCGCCGGGCGCCCGCCGGCGCGCGGCGGCCGCGCGCGCGCTCGGCCGCCGCCCCCCCGACCCGCGCGCGCTCGACCTGCTCCGGCGGGCGCTCGGCGACGGCGACGCCTGGGTCCGCTACTACGCGTGCCAGGCGCTGGGCCGGCTCGCCGACCGGCCCTCGTCCGAGGCCCTCGCCGCGCGCCTCGCCGACCCGGCGGGCCAGGTGCGGGTCGCCGCGGTCGAGGCGCTCTCGCGCCTGCCGGGCGAGGGCGCGCGGCGGGCGCTCGGCGAGGCCGCCCGCTCGGGCGACGAGGAGGTGCGGCGCGCGGCGCTGCTCGGGCTCGGCGCGGCCGCCGGGGCCGAGGCGCTGCCCGTGCTGCTCGAGGCGCTCGCCTCGGCCGACGGCGCGACGCGCCTCATCGCCGTCTCGGCCCTCGCGCACGTCGCGGGGCCGGCGGCCGTCGCCGCGCTGCACCGCGAGGCGCTCGGCGGCGACGAGGCGGCCGGGCAGGCCGCGGTCGAGCTGCTCGCCGCGCGGCCCGAACCGGAGGCGACGCGGGCGCTCGTCGGCCTCCTGCACGCCGCGCTCGCCGCGGGCGCGCCCGGCGGGCCGGCGCCCCCGCGCGCCGAGCGGCTGCTCGCCGCGCTGTCGCGACCGGCGCCGGGACGCATCGAGGGCCTGCTCGCCGCCCTCGCCCACGCCGACGACGAGTTCGCCCCGCGGCTGACCTCGGCCCTCGCCCGGATGCGCGACGCCGCCTCCGCCGAGGCCCTGCTCGCGGCGCTCTCGCTCCCGAACGCCGCCGCGCGCAAGGCCGCCGCGACGACGCTCGGCGCCTTCCGCGCGCCCGGCGCCCGCGAGGCGCTGCGCGACGCGAGCGAGCACGACCCGGACCCGGCGGTGCGCCGCCTCGCCGGCCTCGCCCTGGCGGGCGCGCCATGAGCGAGCTGCCCCTCCGCCCGGAGGTGTTCGCCATCCTGAGCGCGCTCATCGAGGAGCGCAGCGGCGTCTACTACGCCCCCGACGACCGCGAGCTGCTCGCCGACCGGGTCTCGACGCGCGCGCTCGAGGCCGGCTTCGAGTCGCTGCTCGATTACTACTACTTCCTGCGCTACGACGACCCGGGCGGCGCCGAGTTCGACGCGCTGCTCGACGCGCTCGTCGTCAACGAGACGTACTTCTTCCGCGAGCTCGACCAGCTCGAAACGCTCGTCGACGGCCTCGTCGCCCCGGCCGCCCGCGCCGGGGCGCGGCCGCGGGTCTGGTCGGCCGCGTGCTCGACCGGCGAAGAGCCCCTCACGATCGCGATGCTCCTGGCCGAGCGCGGCCTGCTCGGCGCGGTCGACCTCGTCGCGAGCGACGTCAGCCGCCGCGCCCTCGACCGGGCCCGGCGCGGCGAGTTCGGGCCCCGCGCCCTGCGCCAGGGCGCCCCCGAGCCGCTCGCCCGGCACTGGCTCGACGGCCCGCCCGGCGGCCCCCTGCGCGCGCGCCCCGAGCTCGCCGCCGCCGTCGACTGGCGGCGCGTCAACCTCGCCGACCCCGCCCAGGTCGCCTCCGTCGGCCCCTGCGACGTCGTCGCCTGCCGCAACGTGCTCATCTACTTCCGCGACGCCACCGTGCGGCGCGTGGTCGACTCGCTCGCCTCGGTGCTCAAGCCGGGCGGCGCCCTCTTCGTCGGCGTCTCCGAGTCGCTCCTGCGCCTCGGCACCGGCCTGCAATGCGAGGAGCGCCGGGGCACGTTCTTCTACCGCAAGGCCGCCCCGCCTTGATCCGGGTGCTGGTCGTCGACGACTCGGCCTTCGCCCGCAAGGTCGTCCGCGAGGTGCTCGCCGCGAGCCCCCTCGTCGAGGTCGTCGGCACCGCGCGCGACGGCCTCGAGGCGCTCGAGAAGATCGCCGAGCTCGGCCCCGACGTCGTCACGCTCGACCTGGTGATGCCCCACCTCGACGGGGTCGGCGTCCTGCGGGCCCTCGGCGCCGCCCCCGCGCCGCCGCGCGTCGTCGTCGTCAGCGCCTCCGACGCCGAGAGCGACCTCGGCGTCGCCGCCCTCGAGGCGGGCGCCGTCGACCTCGTGCGGAAGCCGACCGCGCTCGCCACCGGGCGGCTCTACGAGCTCGGCGGCGAGCTGCTCGCCAAGGTGCAGCTCGCCGCCGCGGCCGCCCCGCGCCGCCACCCCCCGGCCCCCGCGCGCCCCTCCCCCCCCGCCGACGCGCCCGCCCCGCGCGCCGCCCCCCACGGCACCCGCCTGCTCGCCATCGGCGCCTCGACCGGGGGCCCGCAGGCGCTCACCCGCCTCTTCGCCGAGCTGCCCGGCGACCTGCCCGCGCCGGTCGCCGCCGTCGTCCACATGCCCGTCGGCTACACCGAGGCGCTCGCCCGGCGCCTCGACGGCCTGAGCCGCCTCACGGTCGTCGAGGCGCGCGACGGGCTCGAGCTGCGGCCCGGCCTCGCCGTCATCGCCCAGGCCGGGGCGCACCTGCGCGTGCGCGCGCACGACGGCGGCCTCTTCGCGAGCCTCGGGCTCGAGCCCTCGGACGTCCCGCACCGGCCTTCGGTCGACGAGCTCTTCGCGAGCGCGGCCGACGCGCTCGGCCACGCGGCGCTCGGGGTCGTGCTGACGGGCATGGGCGAGGACGGCCTCGCCGGCTCGAGGAGGCTCCGCGAGCGGCACGGCCGGGTGCTCGTCGAGGCCGAATCATCCTGCGTCGTCTACGGCATGCCCCGGCGCGTCGGCGAGGCGGGGCTCGCGCTCGCCGAGGCCCCCCTCGAGGCGATGACGGCGGCCATTCTGCGCTGGCTGTGAGCCCGAACGGCCCGCCCGCCTGAGCGCCCCCCGCCCGGGCGCGCCCGGCGGCCCCGCGCCCGCCCCCGGCCGGGTTAAGGTGCGCGCGCCCATGGCGCCCCCCGCCCCCCCCGAAGCGTCCCCGCGCGCCGCCGTCCCGGCCCCCGCCGCCCTGAGCCCGGCGCGGCGCTGGCTTTACGCCCTCAAGCCGGCGAGCTGGCCCAAGCTGCTCGTGCCCGCCCTGCTCGGTCAGGCGCTCGGCTACGCCGCGAGCGGCCGCCCCTCGCCCCTCGGCCTGCTCTTCGGCGCCCTCTTCACCGCCTGCGACCTCGTCTTCATCGTCCTGCTCAACGACTGGGGCGACCGCGAGGTCGACGCGCTGAAGCGGCGGCTCTTTCCCGAGGGCTGCTCGCCGAAGACCATCCCCGACGGCATCCTGCCCGCCCGGCACGTGCTCGCCGCCGGCCTCGCCGCCGGCCTCGCCCTCGGCCTGACCGGCCTCGCCGCCGAGCGCTGGCTCGGGCGCCCCGGCTTCTCGCTGGCCGCGGCGCTGACCCTCGCCATGTTCGCCAGCTACACCTTCCGGCCCCTCGCCTTGAACTACCGCGGCGGCGGCGAGCTCGTCGAGATGGCGGGCGTCGGCGTCGTGCTGCCCTGGGCCAACGCCTACCTGCAAGGCGGCGCGGCCCTCGCCCCCGTCTACCTCGCCCTCTTGCCCGGCCACGCGCTGCTCGCGCTCGCCGGCGCGCTCGCCAGCGGCCTGTCCGACGAGATCAGCGACCGGGCGGGCGGCAAGTCGACGATGACCACGCGCTTCGGCAACGCGCCCGTGCGGCGCGCGATCGAGGCGCTCGTCGCCCTCGGCGCGCTCGCCTGGGCCGCGGCGGCCGCCTCGCCCGCCGTGCCCTGGTGGGCCGCGGCCCCCGCCGCCCTCGCGCTCGCCCGGCACGGGCGGCGCCTGCGCCGGGCCAGCGCCGCCGCCGTGACCAACGCGTTCCGCGAGCAGGCCGCGTACAAGGCCCACCTGCATCGGGCCGCCTGGCACGCCTCGCTCTGGCTCGCGGGCGCGCTCACGCTCGGACGGGCGCTCGGGGCCGGAACGGCGTAAAACAACCCCATGAACCCCCGCGCGCGCGCCATCGCCTGGCTCGGGCGGGTCGACCGCGGCCTCGAGGCCCGCTTCGGCTCGCTGGCCTCGCTCGGGCCGCGGCGGGCCCGCGCGAGCCGCCTCGCCGAGCTCGGCGAGCGGCTCCTGCCCTCCGACGTCGGCCTCGCCCCCGCGCGCGCCTTCGCCCGCAACACGGCCCGCGTCCTCGTCGCCTTCGCCGAGCACTTCCCGCACAACCTCTTCTGGGACGCCGACCTCATCGCCGCCCGCATCGCCGCCCAGCCCGACCCCCCGGCCGCGCGCGAGCTCGCCGCCCGCCTCGTCGAGCTCTGCGCCCGCTTCGGGCGCTCGTCGCCGATCCGCTTCCCGTACCTGCACGACTTTCTCTTCGGCTACGACTGGTGCCGCTGGGTCGCCAGCGCGCCCGACGAGCGGCGCCACGTCGGCCCCTTCGACCCGCCCTTCCTCGGCTACCTCCTGCGCCGCGGCGCCGAGCTCTACGCGCTCATCGACCGGAACGACGCCACCTACGGCCGGCTCGAGCCCGGCTGCTTCCGCAACCCCTTCCCCTTCGCCCGCAACCCCGACGACGAGGCCAGGCTCTACCGCGCCCTCGCCGAGCGAGATCTCATCCCCGTGCGCGCCTGGCAGCTCGACAGCCGCCCCCGCTGGGACTTGCCCTACGCCGAGCTGCGCCGCTCCCTCGCCGACGAGCTGGGCATCGCCCGAAGGTCGGCGTGATGGGCGCGCCACCCAGCAGGCCGCAAGCCCCCTCGCGCCGGGCGGGCCCGGCGTCGCGCGGGGGCCCGGGCAAGGCCTCGGCGGCGGGCGGCGGGCGCGTGCGCGCCTGGCTGCAGGCCGCGCGCCTGCCCTCGCAATCGTACATCGCCCTGCCGCTCCTCATCGGCCAGGCGCTCGCCGCCGCGCGCGGCCACCCCTGGCGCCCCGGCGTGCTCGTCGCCGTGCTGCTCTTCGGCCTCTTCGACCAGCTCTACATCGTCTGGGCCAACGACTACGCCGACCAAGAGACCGACCTGCGCAACCGCACCCCCACGCCCTTCTCGGGCGGCTCGCGGGTGCTCGCCGAGGGGCGCATCACGCCGACCGATCTGCTCAACGCCGCCACGCTCGCCGCCGCCCTCGCCCTCGGCGTCTCGGCCTGGCTGGCGCTCGTCGAGGGCCGCTGGCTGCTCGTGCCCCTCGCCCTCGTCGCGCTCGCGCTGCTCTGGGCCTACAGCTTCCCGCCCCTGCGCCTCTCCTACCGGGGCGGCGGCGAGCTGCTGCAGGCCGCCGGCACCGGCCTCGTTTTGCCCCTCTACGGCTACTACGCCCAGGCCGGCACGGCCTGGGGCTTCCCCTGGCTCGCCAGCGTCGCGCTCCTGCCGACGCAGCTCGCCTGCGCGCTCTCGACCTCGATGCCCGACGAGCCCTCCGACCGCGAGAGCGGAAAGCGCACCGCCTCGGTGCGCCTCGGCCTCGGCACCACCGGCGCCCTCGTCGTCGTGTTCGACGCGGCCGCCCTCGTCGCCTTCCTGCTCCTGCCCTGGTCGCCGCGCGGCACCCCGAACCCCGTCTGGTCCCTGCCCGCGCTCATGGCCACCGCCCTCTGCCTCGCCTGGCCCGACGCCCGCCCGGGCACGCGCGACCTCGCCCTGCGCGTCGGCGCGGCCGTCGCCGCCACGCTCGCCATCGGCGGGGCCATGCTCGGCTCGCTGCTCGCGCCGTGAGCGCGCGATGGCCGCGCCCCTCGCCTACGACTTCCTCGCCCTCGCGCTGCTCTGCCTCGCCCCCGGCGCGCTCGCCTGGGCCCTCCGCCCCGACCTGCGCCCCGCCATGGCGCGCTCGGCCCTCGCCGCCCTGCCCTTCGCCCCGACCGAGCGGCTCTTCTACCCGACCTACTGGTCGCCCCGCTTCCTCTTCGACCTCGTCGAAACGATCGGCTTCGGCGTCGAAGATCTGATCTTCCTCGCCGGGCTCGCCGCCTTCACGACGGCCGCCTACCCCTTCGCCTTCCGCCGCGCCCTGGTGCCGCGCGGCCCCCCCTCCGCCCGGCGCGCGTTCGCCCGCGCCGGCGCCGTCGTCGCGCTCACGCTCGGCGCGGGCCTCGCCCTCGTCGCGCTCGGCCTGCCCGCCATCTACGCCTGCCTCGCCGCCATGGCCGGCGCCGCCCTCGCCGTCGTCCTGCGCCGCCCCGACCTGCTCGCGCCGAGCCTGCTCGGCGGACTCGTCTCGGCGCTCGTCTACGGGGCGATCTGCCTGCTCTACGAGGCGCTCTTCCCGGGCGTCTTCCGGCGGGTGTGGCACACCGAGCACTTCCTCGGGCGCTTCCTGCTCGGCCTGCCCCTCGAAGAGCTGCTCTACGGCTGGGCCGCGGGCTCGGCCGCGAGCGCGTTCGCCCCCTTCGCCTTCGGCTTTGGCTTCGCGCCCCGGCCGACCGCCCCCCCGACCGGGGCGGGGCTCAGCCGCCGGTGAACGTCCCGCGGCAGTTGCCGGGGCTCAGCCGCAGGTGAACGTCCAGCGGCAGTTGTTCGACAGGCACTCGCGGTCCTTCGCGCAGGCCGCCCCCTTCGACTTCTTGTTCTGGCACTTGCCCGAGTTCAGCCCCCAGCCGCAGTACTGGGCCGCGCCGCAGTCGTCGTCGCCGTCGCAGAGGCAGGTGCCGGTCGGGTTGACCACGCAGTCGGCGCTGCAGCGGCCCGTCGTGCACTCGCGGTCCGAGCGGCAGGCCTGGCCGTAGGCGGCCGAGCTCGGGGTGAAGCACCAGCCGGCCGTGTCGAGGCAGCCGCCGCACTCGCCCGAGAGGCACTGGCCGTCGCGGCTGCAGCCCTCGTGGTCTCCGCGCTTGAACGAGCACTCGTTGTCGGCGTCGACGAGCGGGACGCCCTCGGCGCAGTAGAAGACCTCGTCGCCGCAGTCGACGTCGGCGTCGCAGAGCGCGTACTCGGGGCGCTCGCCCGGCGCGAGGTAGGGCGCGACGCCGCCCGTGTCGACGTCGTCGGCCGGGTCGGCCGGGCCCGAGCGCGGGCCCGCGGCGCGCTCCCACATCTGCAAAAACGCCTCGGACGAGCCGCGCAGCGGGCCCGTGTCGACGCCGAGCTGGTCGAGGTCGGCGAGCAGGTCGGGCAAGAGGCCCACGTGCGCCAGGCCCTTGGCGTCGAACTCGGTGCCGAGCGGGGGCGGGCCCTGCTGGGCCTGCAGCGCCGCCTGGCCCTTCGCCTCCCGCGGGAAGGTGGCCGAGCACGCGCCGTCGGCCCCGAAGCGCGGCCGGGTCTGCTGGATGAAGCCGTTCAGGTCCGAGCCGAGCGCCATCGGCACCTTCAGGCCCTGCCGGCCGAACTCGTAGGCCTGCGCGAACGAGCGGCTCGAGCCGTGGCAGCTGTTGGCGACGCCCGAGCGCGTGTACTCGCGCGCCTCGTCGTGCGCGGTGCGCAGCCCGAACATGCCGCCCGTGCGCCGCAGCATCTGCACGACCGCGGCCGGCGTCGTCTTCTCGGTCTTGGCCAGGTCGGGGTTCATCACCTCGCGGAAGTGCCCGTGCGAGACGTAGAGCGGGTAGTACGCGTTCGCCTGCGCGAGCTCGTACGCCCGGGCCACGCTCTTCTCGGACAGGTGCGCGACGTCGATCAGCATGCCGCGCGCCATCATCTCGCCGAGCAGCGCCTCGCCCTCGGCCGTCAGCCCCTTGGTGTTGCGGCACGCCCCGTCGACGTCGAAGCCGAGCGTCACGCCCCCGAGCGTCGCGCCGCAGTCGGTGTCGACGTGGCACGTCTCGGTGTACTGCGCCACGTGAAAGATGGCGTTGTGCGGCGCCGCCCCCGCGAAGCGGTTGTCGACCTGGTGCACCGGCTGCAGCGTGCGCACCCCGAGCGCGTAGAAGCGCTCGAACTCGGCCCGCCAGTCGGGCGCGGCGCCGAAGATGTGGCTCGCCTCGATCGAGAGCACCACCGCGAGCTTGCCCTCGTTGATGATGCGCCGGGCATCGGCCGGCGAGCGCGCGATCTCGAGCCAGTCGTGCCGCGCGTCGAGCGCGTGCGCCAGCTGCAGCTGCAGCTCGACGTCGGCCATCTCGTCGCAGGCGCGCTCCCGGTTCTGCGGCGGCAAGAGCTCGCAGAGCCAGTCGTAGCTCACCGCCGACATCACCGTCAGGCTCAGCCCCCCCTCGTGCGCCTGCTTGAGCGCGCCCTCCCAGGCCTGCTGGTGCGCCACCGTGTCCCAGCGCGGCCAGCCCCCGCCGAACGAGCGGCGGCCGAGGTGCAGCCCCGTGTCGCCCTGCGTGCCCTGGGCCATGCCGATGACCTCCGAGCCGACCGCGCCGCCCACCGAGAAGAGCCCGTGCAAAAGCGGAATCGACCCGAGATCGACGCCGAGCGGCCCCGGGCAGTGGTCGAGCAGGCTCGAGAGGTCGGCCCGCACCCGCGCGTGATCGCTCGGCGGCAGCCCCCCGTCGCAGTCGTCGAGCGGCCCCGCGTGCCCACCGTGCAGCCACCCGCCCCCGAAGGCCTCCTCGGCCATCATGTGCAGGTGCAAATCGGCGAAGCCCGCCACCGGCGCCGACGCCGCCGACAGCCCGTCGCGGCCCTCGCCCGCGTCGCCCGGCCCCGCCCCGGCCCGATCGCAGCCGAGCGCGCCGAGCGCCAAGAGCACGCCGAGGGTCGAAAGGTAGGTACGTTCTCGCATGGCCGCTCCCGATTTCGAAGGGCGCCCGCCCGATCTGGGCGCCACGCCCGACTTGTTTTGCACTGCGTCAACCCCGCGGCCCCCGCCGCCCCGGGCCAACGAAGCCGGGCTTTGGCCAAGCCGACCGAAGGAGTGACGCGCCGTTCGTAGAAACGAACTCAGACCCACCTTGGTGCCCGGGGCACTACCCCTGGGTCTCCGAGCTCCAGTGTCCCACGACCACTCGGTCCGAGGTTTGATGTATCGCGCCAGTTTTCAGGCAAACTACGCCAAGGCCCCCGAGCCTGCCGATGCGGGCGTGACGCGCCCTGGGGCCCCGCCGCGATGGCCGCCAACCCTTCCGCCTCCCCCATGCGCTCGCAGCTCGTCGGGCCGCTGCTCGCCCTGCTGCAAAGCCGCGGCGTCGACGTCGGCGAGCTCACCCGCCGCTTCGCCCTGCCCGAGGGCGCCGTGGGCGCCGCCGAGGTGGCGCTGCCGGTCGGCAAGCTCTGCGCGCTCTTCGACGCGGCCGAGCGCGCGGCCGGCGACCCCTGCCTCGGGCTGCGGGCGGCGGCCGAGTTCCCGCGGGGGGCGTGGGGCCTCGCCGAGTTCTGCGGCCGCTCCTCGCCCAGCCTCCGCGAGGGGCTGCGCCGCATCGCGCGCTACGCCGCGCTCTGCGACGATCTGACCGTCCTCTCGTTCGCCGAGGGGCCCGAGGGCGGCACCCTCGAGCACCGCGTCCGCAACCAGCCTCTCGGCCTGGGCCGGCTCGGCAACGAGTTCCTGATCGCGAGCATTCTCGTTCAGGTGCGCGCGCACGCGGGCCCCTCGTGCTCGCCCGAGCGCGCCTGGTTCGCGCACCCGAAGCCCGGCGATCTCGACGAGCTCGCCCGCGCGCTCGGCACGCGCCGGCTCGCCTTCGGCGCGCCGACGAACGGCATGTTCTTCAGCCGGGCCACCCTCGACACGCCCATCGCCTCGAGCGACCCCGCCCTGCTCTCGGTGCTCGACGCCTTCGCCGAAGAGGCCGTCGCCAAGCGGCAGCGCGAGGTCCGGCCCTTCGGCGACGTGCGCGGGGGCATCGCCGCGGCGCTGCGCGAGGGCCGCGCCCCCAACGTCGAGGGCGTCGCGCGCGCCCTCGGCCTGAGCGCGCGCACGCTGCAGCGGCGCCTCTCCGAAGAGGGCACGACCTTCCAGCGCGAGGTCGACGCCGTGCGCGAAGAGCTCGCCCGCTCGTACGTCCTCGACGCCGCCGCCTCGCTCGACGACGTCGCCGCCTCGCTCGGCTACGCCGACCCGAGCGCGTTCGTCCGCGCCTTCCGCCGCTGGACGGGCATGACGCCCGGGCAGTTCCGGGCCCACGCCCGCGCCCAGGCGAAGCCCGGCGACCAGCCCGCCCCGGGCGACGCCGAGTAGCCCCCCGCCGCTTCTCGACTCAGCGCGCGGGCGTACCGTTCGGAGTCGACACGCCCTCGAGCGCGCGGCTCTTGGTCGCCTGATCGCCGACCTGCGTCGCGATGTCGGCGAGCGCGACGATGCCGACGAGCGCCTTGTCGCGGTTGAGCACGGGCACGCGCCGCACCGCCTTGTCGCGCATCTTGCGCCGCAGCTCTTCGATGCTCTCGTCGTCGAAGCACCAGACGAGCTCGCCCGACATCACGTCGCGCACGATCGCCCGCTTCGGGTCGTCGCCTCGTGCCACAGCCCGCACGGCGATGTCACGGTCGGTCACCATGCCGACCAGGCGCCCGCCCTCGCACACCGGCAGCGAGCCCACGTCGAGGTCGCGCATCTGCTCGGCCGCCTGCTGAACGGTCGCATCCGGAGGGATGACCCTCACGTCGGTGCTCATGATGTCTCGTACGGCCATGGCTTCATGGCTCCTTTCCGCGTGGTTGAGCCCGCGCCTCGAGCGGGCGATTCGCGTTTCGAAGCCCCCCGCTGCATCGCCCGCGCCACGCGACGGGGGGGCCTCCCGCCGGCGACGGTGGCCCCCTCTTTGCTTGCTCGGTGCGAGCCATGTCCGAGATCGAAAGCCCGAGCTTGACCAACCAGCACGTCGCCGGCGATCTGCGCGAGGCCGCCGATCTGCTCGAAGAGAAGGGCGCCTCGCCCTACCGCACGGGCGCGTACCGCCGCGCGGCCGACACCATCGAGCGGCTGAGCGAGCCCGTCACCGAGCTCATCCGGCGCGAGGGGGTCGGGGCCCTGCGCGCGCTGCCCGGCATCGGCCCCTCGCTCAGCGCCGCGATCGAAGAGATCGTGCGCACGGGCCGGTGGTCGCGCCTCCACGGCTACCGCGCCGGGTCCGACCCGATTGCCCTGCTCCGCTCGGTGCCCGGCGTCGGGGCCGTGCTCGCGCGGCGCATTCACGACGCGCTCCACATCGAGACGCTCGAAGAGCTCGAGGCCGCCGCGCGCGACGGGCGGCTCGAGCGCGTCGAGGGCGTCGGGGCGGGGCGGGCGCTGCGCGTGCGGGCGGCGCTCGAGGCGCTGCTCGCGCGGGGCGGCGGCCCGACGAAGGTGAACGCGGCCTGAGCCGAAAGGCGCGTGACCGACGCCCCCTTCCGCTACGTCGCGCTGGGCGACTCGACGGCCGCCGGCTACGGGGTCGGCGCCGCCGACTCGTACGCCGGCCGCACCCTCGCGCGCCTGCGCGAGCGCGCGCCCGCGGCCGAGCTCGTCAACGTGGCCCGCAACGGCGCGCTCTTGCGCGACGTGCTCGGCGGGCAGGCGGCGGCCCTCGGCCCGCTCCGCCCGGCCCTCGTCACGGTCTCGATCGGGGCCAACGATCTCTGGCGGCAGGTGCCCCCCGCCGAGTTCGCCGCCGGCCTCGACGCGCTCGGCCGGGCCCTCGCCGCCCTCGACGCCGCGGTCGTCGTGAGCAACCTGCCCGACCTCACCCGCGCGCCCGTCGCCCCCTTCGCCGAGTCGTGGGTCGGCCTCTCGCTCGAGGCCATCGGCCGGCGCGTCGAGCTCTTCAACGACGAGTTCCGCCGGGCGACCCGGCGGCACGGCCTCGTGCTCTTCGACCTCTTCGACGCGACCCGCGAGACGCTCGCCGAGCACCCCGAGTACTTCGGCCCCGACGGCTTTCACCCCTCGGCCGCCGGGCACGAGGCCTGGGCGCTCGGCCTCTGGCCGCACGTCGACGAGGCGCTCGCCCGCCGCGCCGGCGCGCCCTGACGACGAGCGGCGGGCGTGCCGGCGCGACGCGGGGGCGCCCCGGCTCAGTCGTCGTCGTCGGACGGCGACTCGCGCTCGGGCTCGCGCCGGGCCTGCCAGAGGCGCTTGGCGTGCGTGTAGATGGTGCGCGCGACCCAGTCGCTCTCTTCGAAGGAGAGCGCGGGCTTGAAGGCCGCCGAGAAGCCGGCGACGAGCCCTCGCGCCTCGCTCAAGGTGCCGGGCCAGCCGCCCTCGACCGCGCGCCCTTCGAGGGTGAGCCGCTCGCGGGTGCGCTCGACCCACCGGTCGCCGCACGTCAACGCGTCGCGCTCGAGGGCGGCGCGGCGCACGCTGAGCGCCTTGGAATCGGGGGGGTTCGTCACCCCGCAGAGCCCTTGGCAGGGGCCTCGGAGGCCTCGGCCCCTGCGGAGCCTTCGAGGCCCTCGGCGTTCTCGTCCTCGTCGGGCGAGTCGTCCGTCTTGAGGGCCGTCAGGCTCTCTTTGGCCGCGCGCAGGCGGCCGAGGGCGCCCTCGACGGCCTGGCTGATGGTGGTCTTTTCGGCGCGGGGTCGCACCTCGACCGAGCGCAGCGCAGCGTCGAGCTCGCGCTCGGCGGCCCGGATGAGGCTTCGGGCCGCGTCGATTCTCTCTTGGAGCGGGTCCATGGGTAGCTCGGGCGGGTGCGTCTCTCTCGTCACGCGGCGCGCGCCGCCCGCGCGGCCTCACCGGACGCCGCGCGGGGGCGCGCCCGACCTCAGCGCCGGAAGCCCGAGCGCATGCCGCCGCCGCCACCGCCGCCGCGCTGGGGGCGCTCTTCGGCCTCGTTGACGCGCAGGGCGCGGCCGTCGAGCATCTGGCCGTTCATGGCCGAGGCGGCCTGCTGGGCCGCATCGTTCGAGCCCATGGTCACGAAGCCGAAGCCGCGCGACCGGCCGCTGTCGCGGTCGATGATGACCTTGGCGTCGACGACCTCACCGAGGCCCTCGAAGGCCGAACGGAGGGAATCGTCGGTCGTGTGAAACGACAAATTACCCACATAAAGACGGTTGCTCATGGAAACACTCTTCTCGCCGCGGCCCCCGAGTCTGCGCGACCGCCCCTGCCGTAGAGAGAGGGGCGGCCCGCCACGCCTGCTTACCGAACGGGGCCTAGGCCCGGAGCAGGGGCGCAGAGACAGCCCTGCGCCCGCACGAGTCGCCGTCAGTTTGTACCTCGTGCGAGCCTCGGGTCGACGGGCGACAGCGAGAATCGGTGAGAAGCTGCCGTAACTTGTGAGCGACGCCAGATTAGCACGGTCTCGGGCGAAACCAACGCGTTTTCGGCCCGGCCGCCAGAAAGTGGCCCGAACGGCACCCCGCCCCTAGCCTCGGCCCGTGCCGTCCCGCGTCAGCCCCTCGAGCCTGGTCGTCGACATCGAGACCATCCCCGACCCCGAGCTCGTCACTACCCCCCCGGCCGAGGGCGGCCCCCTGCCCCCGCCCGTCTGCCACCAGATCGTCGCCATCGGCGTCTGCTGGCTCGACGACCGCTGCAAGCTGCAGCGCATCGGCCTCGTCGGCAGCGGCAAGCCCGAGGCCGCCATGCTCGCCGACTTCGCCCGCTTTCTCGACGAGCGCGAGCCCCGCCTCGTCACCTGGAACGGCCGCGGCTTCGACCTGCCCGTCATCGCCGCCCGCTGCTTCCGGCACGGCGTGCCCTTCCGGCATTATTACGAGCGGCGCGAGCTGCGCTACCGCTTCTCCTGCGACGGCCACTTCGACCTGATGGACTATATGGCCGACTTCGGCGCCGCCCGCCCCGCCAAGCTCGACGTCGCCGCCCGCGCCGCCGGCATGCCCGGCAAGCTCGGCGTCGACGGCAGCGACGTCGCCCGCCTCGTCGCCGCGGGCCGCCTCGCCGACGTCCAACGGTACTGCGTCACCGACGTGGTGCAGACCACCGCCGTCTACCTGCGCCTCGAGCTCGTGCGCGGCGCCCTCGACCCCGACGCCTACCGCCGCGCCATGCACCGCCTGCTCTCGGCCGCCGAGGGCGACCCGCGCTGCGACGAGCTCGTCGCCGCCCTCGACCGCGACCGCCTGCTGCTCGGCGAGCCCGCCTTCGACGCGACCCCCGCCCCGCCCCTGGTATACGTGGCCTTCGCCGCCGCCGCGGCGACCTGACGACGGAGGGCCCCCATGGCGATTGCGATCGGCGCGACCGCGCCCGACTTCGAGCTGGCGTCGAACGAGCTGACCCCCGAGGGCAAGCCCGGCAAGACGATCCGCTTGAGCACCTTCCGCGGCCAAGCGAGCGTCGTGCTCGCCTTCTACCCGCTCGACTTCAGCCCCACCTGCTCGGGCGAGATGGCCTGCTTCCGCGACGACGTCGAGGCCTTCCGCGGCCTCGGCGCCCAGGTGCTCGGCCTGAGCGTCGACAGCGCCTGGGCCCACGCCGCCTTCGCCCAGGCCCACGGCCTCGCCTTCCCCCTGCTCGCCGACTTCGAGCCGAAGGGCGCCGTCGCCCGCGCCTACGGCCTCTACGAAGAGGCGCGCGGCTTCGCCAAGCGCGCCACCGTCATCGTCGACCGCCAGGGCAAGGTCGCCTACGTCGCCGACCACGGCCTCGGCACCCCGCGCCAGAACCACGATCTGCTCGAGGTGCTCAAGGGCCTCGGCTGAGCGGCCCCCGCCCCAGGCCCCCCCTTGGCCCGACGCCACGACCGCATCGAACGGCGCCTCTCGTTCTTCGTCGCGCGCGGCGAGCTCGAGCGCGCGCCCACGCGCTGGCAGCTCTTCGCCGGCTGGCTCGCCATGCTGCCCGTCACCCTCGGCGAGAGCCCCCGCGAGCGCGCGGTGAGCCGCCGCACCTGGCTCGGCCAGGTGCCCATCCGCGCGCCGCTGCAGGCCCTCTACTGCCCGCGCCAGGCCTGGGTCGACACCGGCCTCGCCGCCCCGGCCGACGCCATCGTCAAGCATCTGGTCAGCGTCTTCCACGAAGACGCCTTCCTCGGGTACGACCTGCAGCTGCTCGCGAGCGAGCCGGGCGGGCTCGACCTGCTCGAGCGCGAGGCCGAACGGCACGCGCGCGGCCGGGGCCTCGTCTCGCGCGGCCTGCGCTCGATGGTCGGCGACCCCGGCTACCACGCCCGCCTCGCCGAGCACGCCCGCCGCGCCATGGCCTCGGCCTACCCCGCGAGCGATCTCGACCCGCGCTTCGCCAGCCTGGTCGGCTTCGCCCGCTTCTGCCTCACCCTGCCCGCCTGGCCCGAGCTCTCGTTCTACGGCTTCGACCTCGGGCGGCTCGGGGGCGGGCGTTGAGCGCCGCGCCGGGCGAGCTCGGGTCGTACGACCCGGCGTTCGCGGGCCGCCACGGCCCCCGCCTCTTTCGCGCCCTCTCGGCCTACTTTCGCGCCCGCGTCGAGGGCCTCGAGCACCTGCCCGAGGGGCCCTTTCTCGGCGTCGGCAACCACTCGGGCGGCACGCTGATGCCCGATACGTTGCTCTGGGGCTCGGGCTACCACGTGCTGCGCGGCTCGCCGCCCCTGCTCGTGCTCGCGCACGATCTGATGTTCGACGCCTACCCCCGCCCGCTCGCCCGCGCCCTCGCCCGCCTCGGCGCCCTGCGCGCCTCGCGCGAGCGGGCCCTCGCGGCCCTTCGCGCCGGCTTCGCCCTGCAGGTCTACCCGGGCGGCGACTTCGACGCCGAGCGCCCCTTCGCGCGCCGCCACCAGATCGAGTTCGCCGGCCGCACGGGCTGGGCCCGCCTCGCCCTCGAGGCGCGCGTGCCCGTCGTGCCCGTCGTCGCCATCGGCGGGCACGAGACGCTCGTCGTTCTCACCGACGGGCGCCGCCTCGCCCGCGCCCTCGGCCTCGACCGCCGCCTGCGCCTGCAGGTCGTGCCCGTCTCGCTCTGCCTGCCCTTCGGCCTCTTCGTCGGGCCCCTGCCCGGCTACCTGCCCCTGCCCGCGCAGATCACCGTGCGGGCGCTCCCGCCCCTGCCCGCCGAGCGCTACCCCGTCGGCGCGCACCGCGACCCCGCCGCCGTCGCCGACCTCGACGCGCGCGTGCGCGCCGCGCTGCAATCGTGCCTCGACGCCATGGCCCGCGCGCGCCGGCCCCTGCTCGGCTGACCGATGGGCCCGCGCTGGCTCGACGCCGCCGCCGCGCCCTCGCTCGCCGGGCTCGACGCGCTCGCCGACGCCTGCGGCGCGCCCACCTACGCCCCCGCCTTCGTCGCCGCGCTCGCCGCGGGGCTCGAGCCCGGCGCCGAGGGCCCCTGCCCCTACGGCTGGGTCGTGCTCGGCGACGCCGCCCGCCCCCGCGCCGCCGCCCCCGCGTTCGTCACGACCGAGGTGCCCCTCGACCGGCTCGCCCCCGCGAGCCGGCTGCGCCTGCTCGCCGGCGCGGCCCGGCGCCTGCCCCGGGCCCTGCGCCGCTCGCTCGTGCTCGGCACGCACCTGACCGACGAGGGCTCGGCCCTCGCGCTGGGCCCCCGCGACCTCGACGATCTCGTCGCCGCGGGCGAGCGCGTGGCCCGCTCGGCCGGCGCCCTCACCGTCTTCTGGAAGGACGTACCCGCCGGCAGCGCCCTCGAAGCCCGCCTCGCCGCGCGGGGCTACGCCCCCTTCTGCACGCTGCCCACGGCCCGGGTCGACCTGCGCCCCTTCCGCACCCTCGACGAGTATTTGGGCTGGGTCGGGGGCGAAGCCAGCTACGGCGATCTGGCCCGCAAGATGCGCGACGCGGGCTACGACACGCCGGGGCTGCGCGAGCACGCCGCGCGCCTGCGCGCCCGCGGCTCGAGGGCCCTGCTCGCCGACCGCCGCGCCGCGCTCGCCCACGCCCGCGCGCGGCTCGAGCGGCTCGGCTTCCGGGGCGCGCCGCTCTCGTTCGAGACCCGCCGGCGCCTCGACCCCGCCGAGGCGCGCGCGGCGCACGCCCTCTACCGCCACCGCCTCGAGGCCGCGCACTTCCGCTGGGAGGCCCTCACCCCCGCGTTCTTCGAGCGCCTCGGCGAGGTCGAGGGCGCGACCTTCTCGCTCGCCCGCCTCGGCGACGCCCTCGTCGGCTTCTCGGCCTCGATCGTGCGGCGCGGCCTCTTCGTCGCCCTGCGCTCGGGCGCCGACCCCGCGCTGACGAAGCCCCTCTCGCTCACCCTCTTGCTGATGCTGCGCGACCTCGAGCTCGCCCTCGAGCTCGGCTGCCACGCCCTCTCGCTCGGCCCCACCAGCTACCCGACCAAGGCCCGCCTCGGCGCCCGCTTCGGCCCCACCTCGGCCATGCTGCGCCTGCTCGGCCCCCTCGCGCCGCTCTCGCCCCTGCTCGCCCGCGCCGTCGACCGCGAGCACCGCGCCCTCGGCATCCACCGCCTGCACCAGAGCACCCACCTCGAGGCCTGGGCGCCGAAGGCGCCGCCCCGCCGCCACCCGCGCCCGCACCCGACATCCCCCACGCCATGACCCTTCTCCCTCGAGGCCCCGCCCCCGAAGCCCGCCCCCGCCCCAAAGGGGAAACGCCATGAGCCGCGCCGCCGATCTCGTCGCCGCCGGCCCCGACGCGCTCGCCCGCCGCCTCGAGGCCTGCTTCGCGGCGCACCCCGAGCTGCGCCCCGACCGGCAGCTGCACGACTACCAGCTCACCTACCCGCCCGCGGTCGCCATCGAGCAGCCCGAGCACGCCCGGCGGCCCGCCGACGACGAGTACCGCGCCCGCGCGCTCGGGGGCCTGCGCGACGCGGGGCTCTACGTGCACTTCGGCTTCTGCGCTTACCGCTGCCGCTACTGCTTTCATTACGAGCTCAAGGTGCGCGCCGACGAAGGGCGCATGGGGCGCTACGTCGAGGCCCTCGTCGCCGAGGCGCGGGCGCTGCGGGCGCTCGCCCCCGGGCTGCGGCAGTGCCTCACCTTTCTCGGCGGGGGCACGCCGACGGCCCTGCCCGAGCGGCTCATTCGCCGCTTCGTCGAGGGGTATGCGGAGGCCTTCGGGCGGGCGGGCTCGGCCCTGAGCACGGTCGAGGCCAAGCCCGTGACGGCGACCGAAGAGAAGCTGCGCGCCTACGCCGAGGGCGGCTTCCGCCGGGTCAACTTCGGCGTGCAAACCCTCGACCCCGCGCTCTACGCCTTCCACCACCACGGCGAAGACGTCGCCGCCTGCCGCGAGGCGATCGGGCGGGCGCGGCGCGTCGGCTACGACTGGGTGAACGTCGATCTGATGTGCGGCCTCGAGCGCGAGACGCCCGCGTCGTGGGCGCTCACCCTGCGCACGCTCGGCGCGTGGGCGCGCGAGGGGCTCATCGACAGCGTGTTCCTTTACCCCTTCCACGACGACCCGCGCTCGCGCACGTTCCGCGCGGCCGCGCGCTGCCCCGACTTCGCCCGCACCGCCTTCGCCGAGGCCGAGTACCGGGCGCTGCTCGAGTCGCTCGGCTGGCTCGAGCTCGGCCCGCGCTTCTTCCGCTCGCCGTCGCACGTCGCCTGCGAGGCGCGCGAGGCCTTGCGCCTCGGCGCCGTGCCCGCCTACGGCGACTCGCTCTACCTCGGCCTCGGGAACTCGTCGTTCAGCGTCGGCGAGAGCGCCGCCTACCTCAACACCCGCGACGTCGACCGCTACGTCGACGCCGTCGCCGCGGGCGGCCTGCCCATCTCGCACTTCGTCGCGCTCACGCCCGCCCAGAAGGCGGCGCGCGATCTGACCTTCTCGATGCTCTACGCCCCCTTCGTCGACCTCGGAAAGTACCGGCGCAAGTACGGCCCGGGCGCCGTCGCCCGCCACGAAGAGCGCCTGCGCGCCTGGTCGAACGCCGGCCTCGGCTCGATCGACCGGCTCTTCGGCATCTTCGTGCTCAGCCCCCTCGGCAAGCTCGTGCACCAGCAGATGCTGGCCGCGCTCTACCTGCCCGAAGACGCCGCGACCTTCCGGCGCGTGATGCTGAAGCGCAAAGAGGCCGGGGCCGCCTACCGAGGGTATTTAGCGACCCCGAGAGGCCCGCGCGTCGGCCCGGCCAGCCTGCCTTGCCCCCCGGGGGGCTTCTCGCCCGCCCTTCGAGGCGTCATGGGCCACCCCCGAAGGTCACCGAGCCGCCCCGAAGGCTTGCCCCGCGGCTCGAGAAGCCTTGTAGGCGCCCGGCGAGGCTTGCCCGACGAGCCGACAGGGCTTGCCAACCCTCCGAGAGGCTTGCCGGCGGGCTGGCAGGCCTTCGGGGCGGCTCGACAAGCCTCCGGGGTGGGGTCGGCCCCCTTTGGCGGGGGGCCGGGGGGCCCTCGGGCGGGGCCGGGGCCACCAAACCGGCGCGGTCCGAGATCTTTCGCCGGCCTCGGCCGTACCAAGGCGCCCAAGACCGGCAAGGCGGCGGGGTCGCTCGCGCCGGCGGCCGAGGCGCGGGGCGCGGGGGCCGCCGCGAGGCGAGCGACGGCCCGACGAAGGAGGCGTGTATGCGCAAGGTGCTAGCGACCTGGGTGGCGGGGTGTTTTCTGACGGGCTGCGCGGGCGGGGCGGTGGCGCCCAAGGGCGCGAGCGGGCCCGTCGAGGCGGCGAGCGCCGAGAAGGCGGACAAGGGCGAGAAGGCGGGCAAGGGCGAGAAGGCCGACGACGTGAAGGCCGCCCAGGCCGACGACGGGCCGCGCGCCGCGGGCCCCTGGGTGGGGGCCGCCCCGGTGAGCGACGTGCTGCTCGCGGGCACCGCCGCCGATACGCAGATCGGGGTCTGGGTCGACGTGCCGACGGCGATCGCACAGAGCGCCCGCCCCCCGGCGAACGTGGCGCTCGTCGTCGACACCTCGGGCTCGATGGCGGGCCTGCGCATCGTCAACGCCCGCCACGCGGCCCGCGCCTTCGTCGACAACCTCGCGGACGGCGACATCGTCTCGCTGATCTCGTTCGACGACATCGCCTCCGAGCGCCTGCCGCCGACCCAGCTGGCCCCGCACACCCGCCCGGCGGTGGCGCGCGCCATCGAGTCGCTGCGGGCCGCCGGCGGCACCAACCTCTTCGACGGGCTGCGCCTCGGCGAGGCGCGCGCGGCGACCTCGCCGCCGACGCACCTCGTGCGGCGCGTCGTCTTGCTCTCGGACGGGCGCGCCAACGTCGGGCCCGCCAACCCTGCGGTGCTCGGCGAGGTCGCCCGCCGCGGCGCCGAGCGCGGCGTGCAGGTCACGTCGCTGGGCGTCGGCGAGGGCTACGACGAGACCACCCTCAACGCGCTGGCGGTCGCCTCGAGCGGCCGGCTCTACCACATCGACGAGGCGGGCGAGACGGCGTCCATTCTCGAGCGCGAGCTCGCGCTCCTGCGCTCGACCGCCGTCACCGACGCCTTCCTCGAGATTGTGCCCGCGCCCGGCGTCGAGCTGCGGAGCGTGGACGGCGCGCCGGCCATGTCCACCGGCACGGGCCTGCGCGTGCCGCTCGGCGCCATGTTCGCCGGCCAGCACCGCGAGATGCTCGTGCGCGCCCGCGTCTACGGCCGGCCCGCGGCCGAGTCGGGCTCGCCGCTCGCCCTCGCCAGCGTGCGCTTGCACTTCCGCGACAGCGCCGAGGGCGGGCTCGAGCGCGTGCACGAGGTCGTCACCCGCTACCGCTGGAGCGACGACCCCGCCGCCGTCGGCGCCTCGACGAACGGCAAGGTGCAGACCATCGCCGCCGCGCTCGAGTCGGGGCAGGCCGCCGTCGAGGCCGCGCGGCGCATGAACGAGGGCGACTTCCGGGCGGCCGAGCAGAAGCTCGCCGAGGCCGAGGCCCGCATGCGCGACCGGGCCGCGCGCGCCACGAGCGCCGACGAGAAGAAGCGCGCCAACACCATCGCCAGCTCGATGGCCCAGGCGCGTACGACGGCGCGGGCCGCCGCGGCCGCCCCGCCGGCGGGCCGCCGCAGCAGCGCGCTGCGCGTCAACGACGCCGCGATGGACACGATGGGGTACTGAGGGGCTCGCCGTGCCGGCGGCGCCCGGCCGGGCGAGCGCCGCCGGCTCAGGCCGCCTCGATGACGACGCCCCCGCCGAGGGGGCGGTCGAGCGCCCGACGGGTCGCCCGGCGCGCGGCCTCGAGGGCGCGGCGGCCCTCGTCGAGCCGGAAGGGCCCGGGGCGGGGCAGCCCGGTCAGGACGACGCTCACCATGCCCCGGCGCGAGGGCAGCTCTTGCGTCAGGCGCCAGGGCGACTTCGAGGCGATGTGGTGAAAGAGCACGCGCGGCTCGGAGGCCGGCATGCCCGCGAGGCCGGGCCGGTCGAGCACCCCGCCGTCGAGCGAGGGGCGGCCCTCGACCGAGACCGGGTGAAAGAGCAGCGGCACCGCGCACGAGGCGTGAATGGCGCAGGCGAGGTCGCCGCGCTCGACCACGCGGGTGCGCCGCGTGCGCACGTCGAAGACCGAGACCGCCGCGGGCACGCGGCAGGCCGCGAAGGCGCGCGAGGGCAGGAGCGCCTCGAGCTTGTCGCGAAAGAGCCGGCCCCGCAAAAGGCCCGGGCCGGGGCCCGGGTCCCAGAAGTGGGCCCGCTCGAGCCGCTCGAGCTCGCCCGCGAGCGGCTTCGCGTCGAGGCCCGCGGCCCACGCGGTCGCCACCAGCGCGCCCGCGCTCGAGCCCGAGACCCGCGAGGGCACGAGCCCCTCGTCTTCGAGCACCATCAAGAAGCCGGTGTGCGCGAAGAACGCGAAGAACCCCGAAGACATGGCGAGGGCGAAGGGCCCGCCCCGCAGGTACTCGCGCAGGGTCGCCCGCGGCCCCGCGCCGGTCTCGATGCCGGACATGGGGGTAGCTTAGCGCGGCCCGCGGCCCGCGCGGGGGCGAGGCGCCGGGCGCCGCCCTCAGCCGCCGCGGAAGACGAGCTCGGCGCGCCAGGCGTCTTTCGGCTCGGCGGCGAGCTCGGCGTAGGCGTCGGCGATCGCCGCGGGCGCGAAGGGGGTGCCCTCTTTGATGAAGCCGCAGATGGTCACGGTGGCGACGTGGATGTTCTCGGGGGCGAGCTCTTTGGCGAGCGAGAGGGCGAGGTTGCGAATGCCGGCCTTGCCCACGGCGACCGAGGCGAAGTCGGGGTACGGGTCGAGCGCGAGGCCGCCGCCGGTGAAGAGAATGGCGCCGCCGCCGCGGGCGCGCAGCGCGGGCAAGACGGCCTGGGCCGCGACGAGCGCGCCGGCGACGTTGACGCGAAAGTCGTCGACGAGCGCCTTCGGGTCGAGCTTCGAGGGGCGGCCCTGGCGCGGCGCGAAGGCGTTGTAGACGAGCGTCTCGACCTCGCCGAGGTCGGCCGCGGCGCGCTCGACGGCGCCCCGCAGCGAGGCCTCGTCGCCCGCGTCGCCGGCGGCCGCGACGGCCTCGACGCCGCGCTCGGCGAGCGCGCGCCGGTGCCCCTCGAGCTCGCCCGCGCGCCGCGCGACGAGGCCCACCTTGCGCCCCTCGCGCCCGAAGCGTTCGGCGAGGGCGACGCCCAGCCCGGGGCCGACGCCGACGATGATGGTTGCGCCTCTTGCCATGGTCTCGACCTTTCTGCCGGGCGGACCCCGCTCGGCCTACGAGAGCGCCCCGGCCCGCCCACAACGGTCGGGCCCGCGCTCGAGCCCTTGCGTAGGCCGAGGCCGGCGCGGGCGCCATGGCCGAGCGTCGCGTTCCTTTGCCCGAAACGTGCGCGGCGGAGCGCGCGGCGTGGGAGGGCCGCGCGGCGTGGGAGGGCCGCGCGGCGTGTTTCGGGTCGGTTTCACCGGCCCGCGGGCGACGCGCGGCGGGGCGCCCGCGCGGCGGGCGGCGGGGGCGCCGCGGGCGCGGGCGCGGCGCGCGCGGGCGGGCCGAGCGTTGGCGCGCCGGCGCGGGGGTCGGAGGTCACACCGCGGGCGCTCGGGTGAGCCCCGCGCGCCGATGGAGGGCGCGTTTCGCCCCGGTTGCGCAGGCGTTTCGACGAAGAATTCGTGGGTGCGACATACGGAAAACGTTGGACGGGTGGGCCCTCCGCTCGTAGGTAGTGCCCAAAAGGTCTCGGAGGATACCCCGTGAAAATCAAGGCCGAGTACATCTGGATCGACGGACAAAAGCCGACCGCGAAGCTTCGTTCCAAGACCAAGATTCTCGACGGCGCGGTCAAGAACGTCTCCGAACTACCCGACTGGGGCTTCGACGGGTCGAGCACCTACCAGGCCGAGGGCCACTTCAGCGACTGTCAGCTCAAGCCGGTGCGCATGATCGCCGACCCGATCCGCGGCGGCGACAACTTGCTCGTCCTCTGCGAGGTGTTCAACGCCGACGGCAGCGTGCACGCGAGCAACACGCGCGCGCGGCTGCGCGAGATCGCGAAGAAGTACGAGAGCCACGACACCTGGTTCGGCATCGAGCAAGAGTACACGCTCTTCGAGGGCAACCAGCCGCTCGGCTGGCCCGACCGGGGCTTCCCCGCGCCGCAGGGCGGCTACTACTGCGGCGTCGGCGCCGACGAGGTGTACGGCCGCGAGGTGGTCGAGGCCCACTCCGACGCGTGCATCCGCGCCGGCATCGCGATCGAGGGCACCAACGCCGAGGTCATGCCCGCCCAGTGGGAGTTCCAGGTCGGCCCGCTCGGCCCGCTCGAGGTGGCCGACCAGCTCTGGCTCGCGCGCTGGCTGCTCTATCGCATCGGCGAAGACTTCGGCGTGAGCGCGACGCTGCACCCCAAGCCCATCAAGGGCGACTGGAACGGCGCCGGCGCCCACACCAACATCAGCACCAAGGCGATGCGCGCCGAGGGCGGCATGAAGGTGATCGAGGCGGCGTGCGAGAAGCTGAAGAAGCGGCACGCCGAGCACATCAAGGTCTACGGCGCGCACAACGAAGAGCGGCTGACGGGCAAGCACGAGACCTGCAACATCAACCAGTTCCGCTACGGCGTGAGCGACCGCGGCGCGTCCATTCGCATCCCGATGGCGGCGGCGAACTCGGGCCGGGGCTACTTCGAAGACCGCCGCCCCGCCGCCAACATGGACCCGTACGAGGTCTGCGCGATCCTCATCGAGACGATCTGCGCCGACTGACGGGCGTCGCCGAGGCCGACGAGGGCGGCGCGAACCGCCCGACCACCTCTCGCGTCGCCTCGGGGCTCGGCGGAAGGCAGAGCCTCGCGAACGCCGAAGGGCGACCGCCGGCGAGGGCGAGGCGGGGCGGGCGCTCTAGGCGGGTCATTCAATGTCCGGTCGAGGCCTTGCCGCCCCCGGCCTCGGCTTTCAGGCTTGCGCTCGATGCGACGTCGAGACCCGGGGGTCGAGGGCCGAGCGAGCGCGCGAGCGCGGGGTGTCGGGGGGGCGGGGCGCCCGGGCGCGGCGCGGGCGAGGGGCAGGCGCCAGGCGACGGCGCGGGGCGGGCGCCGGCCGGCGGCGACGGCGCGGGGCGGGCGCCGGCCGGCGGCGACGGCGAGGGGCGGGCGCCGACCGGCGGCGAGGGCGGCGGCGCCCTGCACCGGCCCTTCACGACGGTCTACGGGGTCGACTTCAGCGGCGCGAAGCTGGCGGGCCGCTTCGCGTGGCTGGCGCGCTTCGACCCGCCCGAGCGGGCGGGCGAGCCCTTGCGCCTGGTCGAGCTCGCGAGCCTCGAGCGGCTGGCGGGCAGCGCCGAGCGCGACGCGGCGATCGGGTACCTGGTCAGGCGGGTGCGCGCCTCGCGCCGGGCGATCTGGGCGATCGACGCGCCCTTCAGCCTGCCGGTCGAGGTGCTCGAGCCGGGCATGGGCTGGCTCGATCTGCTCGGCTTCGTGCGCGCGTGGGAGCGCGGGGGCTACGCGCTCGGCCTCTGGTGCCTCGAGCGGGCGCGGGCGCTCGGGGGGCGGCAGCACATCTACCGGGCCACCGACCTCGCGGTGAAGGCGCCCTTCGACTGCTACCATTATCGAATCATCTACCAGACCTACCACGCGATGCGCGACGTCTGCGCCCCGCTCGCGCGCTCGCCGCGCACCGCCATCTTGCCCTTTCACTACGAGCGGCTCGCGTCGGCGCGGCGGGTGGTGGTCGAGGCCTGCCCGAGCTCGACGCTCAAGCGGCTCGGGCTGCCGCACCACAACTACAAGCAGCCCGAGGGCGGGGCGCTGACGCCCAAGCGGCGGCGCACGCGGGGGCGCATCCTCGAGGGGCTCGCGCGCTACGTCGCGATCGGGCCCAAAGAGCGCTGGCACATCATGCGCAACGGCGGCGGCGACGCCCTCGACGCGGTGCTCGCCGGCGTCGGCGTCGCGCTCGCCTGGGGCCTGACCGACCACGCCCGCGTCGCCGCCGACCCGCGCGCCCGGCGCGAGGGCTTCGTGTACGCCTGAGCCCGGGGGCCGGCCTCGGTCGCGGCGGGGCGGGCCGGGGCGAGCGGCGCTCGCTTCGAGCCCTTTCGAGAGCGCCGACCGGCTCGGAGGGTCGGCGCGCTAGTCGCCGGGGGCCCGCGGCATCAGGGCGCCCGCGTCGGCGCCGCTGACGGCGACGGTTTCGGCCTCGAGGTCGGCCCCGACGGCGGTGGTCTCGCCGTCGTCGAGGTCGGGCGAGATGACGGTGGTCTCGGCGTCGAGATCGATCGCGACGGTGGCGGCCTCGACGTCGAGATCGGGTTCGACGACGGTGGGGTCGGCGTCGGGCCCGGCGCTCGGCGCGAACGTGAGGCCGTCGTAGTCGAGCGAGGGCGGCGGGTCGACGGCGAGCGGGGCCAGCGTGATGCGCCGGCTCGAGAGCGCGGGGACTTCGCGCAGCAGGCGCTCGACGTTCAGCAAGGTGAGCCGCGAGCGGAGCGCCGACGCCTCGCTCCGCCGCTCGGGCAGCGCCCGCCCGAGCAGCCCCGCGAGCACCGCGGTCGGCTTCGCCGAGGCCCGCTCGAGCGCGGCCCCGAGCGCGTCGGCGAGGGGCCCGAGCTGCGGGCGGGCCTTCGGATCGGGCCGCAGGCAGCGTTCGACCAGCCCCGCCACCGAGCGGTGCAGGTCGGGCCGGAGCGCGGAGAGGGGCTGGGTCGGCCCGTTCATGATCGCGTTCATCGTCTCGAGGGCGCCCATCTTGCGGAAGGGGTGGCGCCCGCCCAAAAGCTCGTAGAGCTGAACGCCGATCGACCAGGTCTCGCCGCCCTTGCTCTCGCGGCTGCGCAGCCGCTCGGGCGCGAGGTAGGCGAAGTCGCTCGCCGACGCGGCCGCGCCCCGCGGCGGCCGGGTGTTGACGACGACGCGCACGCGGCCGTCCCAGTCGAGCAAGACGTCGTTCGGGTCGGACGTGAGCTCGACCTCGGCGCCGAGCGCCTGCGCCGCCCGGTGCAGCCGCGCGACCTGCCAGGTCACGTAGAACGCGATCTCGACCGGGAGGCGCCCACCCGGCCCCGCCGCCGCGGCGAGCGCCCGCGCCACGTCGAAGAGGCGCAGATCGCCGCCGTATTCGTCGGCCACGGCGATGCCCGTGCCATCTCCGGCGTCGAACTCCCACGTGCCGAGGTGCCGCGGCGCGGCGTCGCACCCGATCGCGGCGCGCACCGCGGCCCGGTGCAAGAGCGACCGGCGCGCGCTCGCGTCGGCGACGACCCAGGGCCGGGTCAAGGTGCAGGCGACCAGCTGGGGCGCCCGCCGCAGCCCCGGGCTCAGCCCGCGCCACACCTCGCCCCGCTTGCTCTGGACGAGGGGGTCGGGGCCGACCAGCACCACCCCGCCGACCGCGAGCTCGGCGCGCAGCTCGGTCATCGCGCCCTCGCGCGCGGTCGCGGGCGCCGGGGCCTCGCGTGGGCTCGCGCCGGGGGGGCGCCGGGGGATGTCACCAGGTACTGCGGGGCAAAGGCGATACGGTCGAGACTCATCGAGGGGCCTGGCGGGCCGGCACTCTACCACGCCCGGCCCCCGCGCGATTGCGCCGACCGGGCGCCCCCGGTCGCGACGCCGAGCGCGGGGCAGCCGGCCGGCGCGGGGCCCGGCGGGCCGCGGGCGCCGCGGAGGGGGCGGGCGTCGGCCTCATCCAGGCGGCGGGTGACCTGGCGCGCCCGGCGGCCCCGGACTCAACGTCCGGGGCACGGGCTAACCCGCGCGAACGGAGAGCAAAGCCCGGCCCTCGCTGGGGCCGGGCTCACGCGCCGCGAGCCGCGCGCGCGCTCGCCCGGGAGCCAGAGCCCGCGCGAGCCCGGCCCCAGCG
>DASTPP010000094.1:0-28789 GCA_035762175.1 Polyangiaceae bacterium
GCGCCCGGCGCGATCGGGAGCATCTAAGGGGCCTGGCGCGAGAGCCACGGCCCGAGGTCGGCGAGCGCGCGCTCGGCCATCGCCTCGTAGCGCTCGCGCTTGCGCAGGCGCGCGTCGGCGAGCGGCGGGAACATCGCCCACGTCACGTTCGAGGGCTGAAAGTTCTCGCTCGCCCGGCCGAGGTGCGTCAGCAGGCCGCCGAGCGCCGTCGTCGGCGGGGGCGGCTCGGGCGCCTCGCCGCGCAGCCGCCGGGCGAGCATCAGGGCGCAGACGAGCCCGCCGGCGGCGCTCTCGACGTAGCCCTCGACGCCCGTGATCTGCCCGGCCAAGAACACGCCCGGCGCCGCCTTGAGTTGCATCGAGCCGTCGAGCAGCTTCGGCGCGTTGACGAAGGTGTTGCGGTGCACCGACCCGAAGCGCAAGAACTCGGCGCCCTCGAGCCCGGGGATGGTGCGAAAGACCGCCGCCTGCGCCCCGTAGGTCATGCGCGTCTGAAAGCCCACCAGGTTGTAGGCGGTCGCCGCCCCGTCTTCGGGCCGGAGCTGCACGACGGCGTAGGGGCGCCGGCCCGTGCGCGGGTCGGTCAGGCCCACGGGCTTCATCGGCCCGAAGGCGAGCGTCTGCTCGCCCCGCTCGGCCATCAGCTCGACGGGCAGGCAGCCCTCGAAGTAGCGCGCCTCCTCGAAGGCGCGCGGCGCGACCTTCTCGGCGTCGAGCAGCGCCCGCACGAAGGCCTTGTACTCGGCCTCGCCCAGCGGGCAGTTGACGTAGGCCTCGTCGCCGCCGTCTTGCTCGGCCCCCTTGCCGTAGCGCGACTGCTTGAACACCTTCGACCAGTCGATCGACTCGGCGCTGACGATCGGCGCGATGGCGTCGTAGTACGCGAGCTCGGCCTCGCCCACGAGCCGCGAGAGCGACTCGGCCAGCCGGTCGCCCGTCAGCGGCCCGGTCGCCACGATGACGGGCCGCTCGGCCGGCACCTCGAGCGCCTCGTCGCACACCACCTCGATGTGCCCCTCGCCGCGGATGGCCTCGGTCATGCCGGCGCTGAAGCGCTCGCGGTCGACCGCGAGCGCGCCGCCCGCCGGCACGCGCGTCGCGTCGGCGACGCGCAGCACGAGCGACCCCGCCCGCCGGAGCTCTTCTTTGAGCAGCCCGACGGCGTTCGCGAGCGCCGCGCCCCGCATCGAGTTCGAGCAGACGAGCTCGGCGAGCCCGTCGCCCGTCTGCGCCGGCGTGCGCTTCTTCGGCTTCTGCTCGACCAGCGTCACCGCGACGCCGCGCCGCGCGAGCTGGTAGGCAGCCTCGCACCCGGCGAGGCCGCCGCCGACCACCGTCACCCGCGCGCCCACCCGAGGCCCCTCCCCCGGCTCAGGCCGGCTGCGGCTGCGAGCGCGACTTCGCCCGCCCCTTCGCCGGCGCCGCGCCCTCGGCCGCCGCGCCCTTGGCCGCCGCCGCGCCCTCGACCGCCGCGCCCTCGACCGCCGCGTCCTTGGCCGCCGCGCCCTTGGCCGCCGCGCCCTTGGCCGCCGCCCCGCCCTCGGCCGCCGCGCCCTCGGCCGCCGCGCCTTTGGCCGCCGCGCCGCCGTTCTTGCCCTTGGCCCCCTTGCCCTTCGCCGCCGCGGGCTTGTCGCCCTTCTCGGCCGAGGGCGCCTTCTCGAAGATGAGCGGCCCCTCGGCCGCCGGCACGAAGATGCTCTCGGGCGCCATCGCCGCGAGCTCGAGCACCTTCGCCAGCTCTTCGGCCGAGAGCTTGCGCGAGTAGCCGCAGCCCTCGGTCACGCAGCCGAGCGAGGGCTCCTTCTTGCCGCCGCTCAGCACCAAGAAGGGCGCCGCGCACTTCGGGCACGCCTCGCGCACCGGCCGCTGCCAGAGCTTGAAGTCGCAGCTCGGCGTCGCCGCGTAGTTCGAGCAGCCCCAGAAGGCCCGCCCGCCCCGCTTCTTCGGCTTGATCTCGACGAGCTCGCCGGTCTTGCACTTCGGGCACGAGATGCCGAGCGGCACCGGGCGCGTCAGATCGCACTTCGGGTAGCGCGCGCAGCCCAAGAAGTCGCCGTAGCGCCCCTTCTTCAAGACGAGCCGCGCCTCGTTGCACTTCTCGCACACGATGTTCGTCTCGCGCGCCTGCTGCGGCTCGGTCGCCTCGCCGTTGGCGTCGAGGTTGCGCGTGTTCTTGCACTTCGGGTAGTTCGAGCAGCCCAGGAACCACCCGTTCTTGCTCCAGCGCTTGAACATCGTGCCCTGGCCGCACACCTCGCAGGCGACCCCCGTGTCGATGGGCTCGGGGTTCCAGCGGGCGAGCTTCTTCGAGGTGTCGAGCTGCTCGCGGAAGCGCGAGTAGAACCTGCGCAAGAGCGCCACGCGGTTGCTCTTGCCCATCTCGACCTCGTCGAGCTCTTCCTCCATCTTGGCGGTGAAGCCCGGGTCGATGATGTCGAGGTTCGAGCGCATCAGCCCGTCGATGACCACGCGCCCGAGCTCGCTCGGCTTGAGCGCCCCCGACGGCAGCTTCTCGACGTAGTCGCGCGCCTGCACCTTCGTCAGAATTTCGGCGTACGTGCTCGGCCGCCCGATGCCCCGCTTCTCGAGCTCGCGCACCAGCGAGCCCTCGTTGAAGCGCGGCGGCGGCTGCGTGAACTTCTGCTCCGTCACCACGCCCGGCGGGTCGACGCGCTTGAGCGCCTCGCCCTCTTTGAGCGGCGGCAAGACCCCCTCTTCGGCCGCCTCGGGCGCGGCCGCCGCGGCCTTTTCGGCCCCTTCCGCCTCGTCGTCCTCGCCCGCGAGCGACTGGTTCAGCCCCTTGCCGTACTGCTCGAGCCAGCCCGCGAACTTCAGCACCCGCCCGCTCGCCCGCAGCCCGTACGCCTTTCGCCGCGAGCCCTCGCGCCCGACTTTCGCCTCGATGTCGACCGAGGTCTGGTCGTAGACCGCCGCCGCCATCTGCGACGCCAAGAAGCGGTCCCAGATGAGCTTGTAGAGCTTGTACTGCTCGTCCTTCAGGAACTTCTTCACCGCCTCGGGCGGGTGCTCGAACGCCGCCGGGCGAATGGCCTCGTGCGCGTCCTGCGCCCCCTTCTTCGACTTGAAGACGTTCGGCTTCTCCGGCACGTACTCCTTGCCGTAGAGCTGCCCGACCATCTCGCGCGCCGCCGCCACGGCCTCGTCCGAGACGCGCGTCGAGTCGGTACGCATGTACGTGATGAGGCCCACCGGCCCGGTGTCTTTGCCGAGCTCGACGCCCTCGTAGAGCGCCTGCGCCACCTGCATCGTGCGCTTGGCCGTGAACTTGAGGTAGTTCGTCGCGTCCTGCTGCAGCTTGCTCGTCGTGTAGGGCGCCGGCGCGTGCCGCCGTTGCTCTTTCTTCGCGACCGCCTTGACCCGGTACGACGCCGACTCGAGGTCGGCCCGCACCTCGGCCGCCGTCTCGCCGTCCTTGACCTCGAACTTCTCGCCGTCCGCGCTCGCCAGCCGCGCCGCGAAGTTCGGCGGGCTCGCGCCCCCGAGGCCCACCCCCACGTTCCAGTACTCGACCGGGACGAAGGCCTCGATCTCGCGCTCGCGCTCGACGATGAGCCGCAGCGCCACGCTCTGCACCCGCCCCGCCGAGAGCCCGAAGGCGACCTTCGACCAGACGAGCGCCGAGACGTCGTAGCCCACCAGCCGGTCGAGCACCCGGCGCGTGCGCTGCGCCTCGTACAGGTTCTCGTTCAGCTCTTGCGGGTGCTGGATGCCCTCGGTCACCCCGCGCTTGGTGATCTCGTGAAAGAGCACCCGCGCCATCGGCAGCTTCAGCGGCTTCAGCTCTTCGGCCAGGTGCATCGCGATGGCCTCGCCCTCGCGGTCGGGGTCGGTCGCGAGCAGCACCCGGTCGGCCTTCTGCGCCGCCCCCTTCAGCTCGGTGATGACCTTCTGCTTGCCCTCGATGACTTCGTACGTCTCCTGAAAGTCGCCCGCGACGTCGATGCCGAGGCGCTTGGGCAGGTCTTTGACGTGCCCCTTCGAGGCCATCACCTCGAAGCCCGGGCCGAGGTACTTCTTCAGGGTCTTGGCCTTGGTGGGCGACTCCACCACCACCAGCGCGTACAAATTCGAGCTAGACGCCTTTGCCATAACCACCAACGCCCCCCTGCGACGCGGTCGGACAAGACCGACCGGGGGGCCGTTAGAGGTAGCACCTCCTACCGCCCCCCGGGGTCGGAAAACCTTAACCCCCCTGCACCGAGGCCTTTCGGACGCGGAATTGCCCTGGTGGCCCCTCGTCGAGCCAACCCCCGAGCAAGAGAAGAGTCAAGCCATACTGTACTTGGCTGGCCCCCAGCCCCGTTCGGGCACAAATTTCATCAAGGTGTGTCGCCCCAGGCGCTTTCGCAAGGGCCTGCCAGACCACTTCGCTGCCCTTCGGCAGCACCACCCGCCCCCGCCTCGCCCCGCCCCCCGGCCGCCTCGACCCCTCGCCCGCCGCCCGGCCCCCAAGCCCCGCCGGCGCCTCGCCCGCAGGCCCTTTCGCCAGGGGGCTCGCCCACCCCACCGCCTCGCCCGCCTGCCCCGCCGCCTCGCCCGCCTGCCCCGCCGCCTCGCCCGCCCGCCCTGCCGCCTCGCCCGCCCGCCCTGCCGCCTCGCCTGCCCGCTTCGACGCCTCGCCTGCCCGCCCCGACGCCCCCGCCCGCCCCGAGGAAGGCGCGTGGCCGAGCGAGGCGAGCAGATCGTCGACGCTGAAAAGAGGGGTCGCCCCGAGCCTGATCTCTTCGCGCACCGCCAGCGCGAGCCCCCGCGCCCACGGGGGCTGCGCCGCCACCCAGACCGGGCGGCCGAGGTGCCGGGCGGCCGCCGCCGTGCTGCGCGCGCCGCTCTTCAGCGGACACTCGACGACCACGGTCGCGAGCGTCAGGGCCGCGAGCACCCGGTTTCGCTCGAGAAAGACCCAGCGCCGCGGCCGCAGCCCGTCGGCCAGCAGGCTCACGAGCGCGCCACCCGAGGCCTCAACGCGCCCGTAGAGCCCCCCGTGACAGGCCGGGTAGGGCGCGTCGAGCGAGCCGCCCGCGACCAGCACCGTCACCCCACCCGCCTCGAGCGCCCCCTCGTGCGCCGCCGCGTCGATGCCGAGCGCCCCGCCTGACCAGAGCGTCAGCCCCGCCCGCGCGAGCGTCGCGCCGAGCTCGCGGGCGAAGCGCTCGGCCTCGCGCCCCGGCTTGCGCGTGCCGACCACCGCCACCCCGGGCTCTGGGGGCCAGACGCCCCGCACGTAGAGCGCCGCCGGCGGCGAGCGCAGCTCATCAAGACGCCCCGGATACCCCGCCTGCCCGCGCACGATCACTTGGCTCACGAGGAGCCCCTCGGCCAGCCGAAGCGCCAGTTGCGTCGGATCGATCGCGGCGACGGAACCGCGGGCGTGAGGCCAGGGGGCGGCGACGGCGGGGCCACGGGCGCGAGGCCAGGGGGCGGCGACGACGGCGCCACGGGCGCGAGGCCAGGAGGCGAGGGGGCGACGACGGGGAACACGGGCGCGAGGCCGACGGGCAGCGCCGACGCGGGGCGCCGGGCGGCGAGACCTCGCTCACCGGGCGGCCGAGCGGGACGCGTCGGCGGGGGCGGCCCGGGCGCCGGGAGCTGGACCGCGAGAGCCAGCCGGCCCCTTCAGCCGGCCCTCGCCGCGATCACTTCGCGTAGAGCTGGGCCATCGCGGGGCCCGAGCCCTTGGTGGCCGTGAGCTTGAAGTTCGCTTGCACGGGTACGGGCAAGAGGTTCTTGAAGCAGTTGGGCTTGCCCGCCATGACGGGCATCGGGCCGCCGCCCGACGACTGCGAGAGCGTGGTCGGCGGCAGCGGGGGCGGGGGCGCCGCGACGAGCTGCAGATCGAGCTGCGAGAACGAGGGCGCGCCGAGGCCGATGCCCGTGTAACACCTGCTGCCCCCCGCCGCGAGCGTCACGGTGACCTGCAGCGATTGGCCTTCGTTGAGCATGCCGCAGACCGCGGTACCTTCGGGCTTGGCGCCGGGCGCGTGCTGCGCGACCTGCCCGACCAGAAGCGGCTGGAGCGCGGCGGCGACGCTCGGATCGCAGCCGGTCGAGGGCCCCGGGGCCGGCCCGGGGGCAGGCCCGGGGGCCGGCCCGGGCGTGGTGGCGACGGGGCCCGGGGCGGGGCCGGGGCCAGGGCCGGGCGGGTAGCCCGTGTTGCCCGGAGGCGGGTAGCCCCCCCCGGGCGGGTAGCCGGGGGTCGGCTGCAAGGGTTGGGGCTGCTGCGGAGGGTCTTTCTTGCACCCGACGCCGGCCCCGACCACGACGGTCGTCATCGCCCCGAGCGCTGCTACTGCGAAAAACCTCTTCATCGTCGTGTCTCCTGTTGACAAGGGAGGCCCCGCGCGTTGGGGCCCCGGGGCCCCGAGGGGCCTACGTAGGACGGAGGCACTGCCGTTTTCTTGCAGTTGCTCGACCCGCCTTCGGTCGCCGCCAGTCGCAATGCGCGCCGCGCTCTATAGCGCAACCCGTGCGGCGTGGCTTTTCTTTGTCGAGCGCCGCCCGCCGCGCGGCGCCGGGGTCGCAGGCCGGGCGCGCCCGGGCCACCCGCCCGCCCCGCCTCGGTATATTGAGGCCTCCGCGGTCGCGCCCCGCCCGTCGCGGACGTCGGCGCGGCGCCGCCCGCGTCGGGGCCCGAGCGCGCGGCCCCGTCGAGCGCGTCGACTCGACGTCATGGCCGCGTCGGGGCCCGGGCGCGCGGCCCCGTCGAGCGCGTCGACCCGACGTCACGGCCGCGTCGGGGCCCGGGCGCGCGCGGCCCCGACGCCGAAGGCGTCGGCATATTTTCTTTCGAATAACGGAATTAACGAACGGTCGAGAGCATAAGCGCTCACCGTGCGGACGTCGAGGCCGCGCTCGGCCTGACACCGGGGTCGTGCCCCGCCCGATGCGTATCCGCCATGCGACAGCGGGGCGTCGGCTTTTCGACACGGTGCGGGTCGCAACGGTTACAGGGGGGGCGGGTCGGGGCGCCTGCAGGGGCGCCCGGAGGCCACCGCCGGCGGGGCCGGGCGGGCCCGGGCGGCAGCCTTTCTGCCGAGCTTCGCAAGGTAGTTGGCCCGACGCGGGCGGGTGGCCCAAAGGGTGTGGAGCGCCCCTTGCAAGGGGGCGGCACGTCGACTAACCAGTCCCCCCTTCCTTGCCCCTAGCCACCCCAATTTCCATCTCGCGCCGCGCCGTCGCCGATGCTTCGCCGCGGCCTTTCTGTTAGGAGCACGTCCCGCTCATGACCGCTTCTGCTTTGAAAGCCGCCGACACGGCGTCGGCCCCGATGCTCGAGGGCGACGGGTCGGTATCCCAGGGCTACACCGATCGCGGGGTCCGGGCGCGAACGGTCGTACGCAGGCTGCCGGCGGCGCGGCGCCCCGCGCCGAGGGCGCCGGGCGAGTGGCTGAAGCCTTTCGAGCGGCTCGCGGCGGCCGAGCAGCGGCCCTGGAAGGTGGGGCTGCTTTCCGACTTTACCCGCATTCCTTACGCGAACGGCGCGGTCTTCCAGACGCGGGCCCTGTATCAAGAACTCAACAGATGTGGTCATCAGGTCACACTGGTCGGCCCCCGCGACCCGGCCGCCGGCTCGGGGGACGTGCCGCCCGGCACGATCGCGCTGCCGAGCGTGCCGCTTCGCACCTACGACGGGGTGCACCTGCCGATGCCGCTCGAGCGCGAGGTGCTCGACCCCAACCGCTACGACTTCGACATCTGCTTCGCGCAGACGACCACGATGCTGCTCGAGCTCGGGGTCTGGCTGCGCAAGATGCGGGGCGTGCCGCTGCTCTGCGTGAACACGACGCACCTGGTGGCGGCCTACGACGTGCTCTTGCCCGAGCGCCTGTCGAAGGTCGAGTCGGTGCACCGGGTGCTGATGGCGACGCTGAAGCGGCCGCTCGAGAACCTCTTCGTCGACCTCTACAACCAGAGCGACGGGCTCGTGGTGTTGAGCGAGGGGCTGCGCGACTACTGGCGCTCGCTCGGGGTGCGCGCGCCGATTCACGTCATCGGCCGCATGGTGACGCCGCAGAACTTCGACAAGCCGCTGGGGCCCGACCCGTTCGCGAAGGTGCTGGCCGAGCGGGGGCTGCCGGCGGGGGGCCCGCGCCTCTTGAGCGCGGGGCGCAACACGCGCGAGAAGAAGCAGGACCGGCTGATCCGCATCTTCGCCAAGCACGTGGCGCCGAAGCACCCGACGGCGACGCTCTTCTTCGTCGGCGACGGGCCCGACACGGGCAGCTACAAGGCGCTCGCGAAGCGGCTCGGGGTCGAGAGCCGGGTCGTGTTCGTGGGCGAGGTGGCCTTCTCGTCGATGCCCGACTTCTACCGGCACGCCGACCTCTTCTTGCACGTGTCGCTGAGCGAGACCTTCGGCAACGTGCTGGGCGAGGCGCTCTGGTGCGGGGCGCCGGCGGTGGCGTTCGCCGACGGCATGGGGGCGAGCGCGCAGGTGGCCGACGGGGTGAACGGGCGGCTGGTGCCGCCCGCGGGCCCGCTGCGGGGCGACGACGAGGGCGACGAGGCCTTCGGGGCGGCCGTGCTGTCGCTGCTGGCCGACGAAGAGCGGCGGGTGATGTACGCGGCGGGGGCGGCGCGGCGGGCGCGCGAGCTGCACTCGCCGCACGTCATCGAGCAGAAGCTCTGCGACGCCTTCGTGGCGGCGCGCGAGCACGCCCGCGCGTCGGGCCTGAAGCCGCTGGTCGAGGGGTCGAAGCTCGGGCAGTGGCGCGAGACGATGCGCTGCCTGCGCTCGTGGGCGGGCTACCAGGGCGGCATCTACCTGAGCGGCTACCTGCGGCCGCGCGCGGCGACGTACGCGGCCAAGAGCCGCCAGCCCCGCTTCGTCGAGCCCCCGCACGAGGCGTGAGGCGCCCCCCGCCGGCCCGGGCGCGTTGGCGTTCGCTTCGGGCCGGCGACGCGTTATATCATCGGGCGATGCTCCGGCGCTTGGTGGTCGCGCTGGTCGACGCGTCGGGGCGCAGGCCCTGGGCGGTCGTCCTCGTCACGCTCGCGTTCCTCGCGGCCTCGTGGGGGTACGCGAGCCGGCTCGAGCTGCGCACCGAGCTGCGCGAGCTCTTGCCCCGCGACAGCCCGGGCTTCCAGGCCTACGAGCGGCAGGCGGGGCGGGTCGAGGGCGGGGCGACGCTCTTCGTGCTCGCCGAGTCGCCCGCGCGCGAGCAGAACGAGCGCTTCATCGACGAGCTCGGCGCCCGGCTCGAGGGCGAGCGGGCGCGGCGGGCCTCGTGCCGCGCGGCCTGCCGCGACGAGGCCTGCCGCGCGGCGTGCGGGCCCGAGCTCATTCGCTACCTCGAGACGGGCTCGAAAGATCTGCAGGCCTTCTTCGCCCGCTCGAAGTGGCTCTACGCGCCCCTCGCCGACCTCGAGGCGGCCGACGAGGCGCTCGAGCGCGAGATCGGCGTGCGCTCGGGCCTGGTCGTCGACCTCGAGTCCGACGAGGCGCCGGCCGAGGGCGGCGGCAAGGCCGCCGGGGGGGCCGAGGGCGGCGGCAAGGCCGCCGGGGGGGCCGAGGGCGGCGGGGGCAAGGCGGGGGGGGGCGGCTCGGGGCTGAACGCCGACCTGCGCAAGCAGCTCGACAAGCTCGAGCAGAGGCCGGGGGGCTTCGACGAGTTCCCCTCGGGGTACTTCGAGACGCCCGACGGGCGCATCGTCGCGCTGCGCATCGTGGCCAAGACGGCGGGGCTCGGCGACAAGAGCGCGGCGCGGCTGCTCGACGAGGTGCGCGCCGAGGTCGAGCGCCTGAACCCGAAGGGCTACCACCCCGCGATGGAGGTCGGCTACGGCGGCGACATCCCCAACGCGCTCGCCGAGCAGAAGTCGATCGCGAGCGAGGCGCTCTGGGCGACGCTGCTGGCGCTCACGCTGGTGCTGGGCGGCGTCGTCTTCTTCTACCGCTCGCCCTGGGCGCTCGTCATCATCGGGCTGCCCGCCGTCGTGGGCGTCGGCGCCGGCTACGCGTTCGCGACCGCGGCCTTCGGCTACGTCAACACCGTCGGCGCCTTCCTCGGCGCCATCGTGCTCGGCAACGGCATCAACTACCCCATCATCCTGCTCTCGCGCTACCGCGACTTCCGGGCGCGGGGCCTCGAGGAGGCCGAGGCGCGGCGGCAGGCGGTGCTCAACGCCTTCCGGGCCGAGCTGGTCGGCGCCTGCGTCGCGAGCATCGCCTACGGCTCGCTCACCATCACGCGCTTCCGGGGCTTCAGCCAGTTCGGCCTCATCGGCTTCGTCGGCATGCTGGCGGTGTGGGCGGCGATCGTGCCGCTCGTGCCCGCGCTCATCGTGCTGGTCGAGCGGGCGCAGGCGCGGCTGCCCGCCTGGGCGCGCGAGCGGCCGCCCGCGCTCACCGAAGACGGGGCGACGGGCCCGGTCGTCAGCGCCCTCGGCGGCTTCGTGCGCCGCGCGGCCGCGCCGATCGTCGCCGGCGCCGCGCTCGTCGCGCTCGTCGCGGCCGCGAAGCTGCCGGGCTTCCTGCGCGACCCCTGGGAGTACAACTTCGCCCGCCTCGGCTCGACCAGCTCGAAGCAGCAGGGCGCGGGCGTCTGGTCGCGCAAGGCGAACGACGTCTTCGGCGGCAAGATGAACGTCGCGAGCGCCATGATGCTCGCCGACCGGCCCGAGCAGGTGCCGCTGCTCAAGGCGCGCATCCTGTCCGAAGACGCGGCCGACCCGAAGGGCCGCCTCGTCTCGAGCGTCACGACGCTCGGCGACCTCCTGCCCGGCACGCCCGACGAGCAGGCGAAGAAGCTCGAGGTGCTCGCGCGCATGCGGCGCCGGCTGACGCCCCGCGTGCTCGCCCGGCTGCCGGCCGCCGACCGCGCCCGCGTCGAGGCCGCCCGCCCGCCCGACGGCCTGGCCCCGGTCGCGCCCGCCGACCTGCCGCCGCTCTTGCGCCGCCGCTTCGAGGAGGCGAACGGCACGCTCGGCACGGTGTTCTACGTCAAGTACCGCAACGACGTGTCGTTCTCCGACGGGCGCGTGCTCTTGCGCATGGCCCACCTGACGAGCAACGTCGAGCTGCCCGACGGCAGCGTCGTCACGACGGCCAGCCGCTCGACCGTGTTCGCCGAGATGATCCGCTCGATGGAGCGCGACGGGCCCCTCGCCACCTTCGCCTCGCTCCTCGCCGTCACGCTCGTCGTCATTCTCGCCACCGGCAGCCCCCTCGGCACCCTCGCGGTCGTCGGCTCGCTCTCGCTCGGCGTGCTCCTGATGGTGGGCGCGATGGCGTACTTCGACGTCAAGCTCAACTTCTTGAACTTCATCGCCCTGCCCATCACCTTCGGCATCGGCTGCGAGTACCCCTTCAACCTCTTCGACCGCACGCGCCTGCTCGGCGGCGACGTCGACGCCGCCGTGCGCCGCTCGGCCGGCCCCGTCGCGCTCTGCAGCTACACGACCACGCTCGGCTACGGCTCGCTCGCGTTCGCCGACAACCAGGCCCTGCGCTCGTTCGGCAAGGTCGCCGCCTTCGGCGAGCTCGCCTGCGCCTTCTCGGCCCTCGTGGTGCTGCCGGCCGTCCTGCACCTCTTGACCCGCTCGCCGCGCCTGCGCGCCGCGCTCATGCGCGGCCTCTTCTTGCGCGGGCCCTCGTCGCTCCGGGGGCCGCCCTCGCTGCGCGGGCCCGCCTCGCGCGGCCCCGCCTCCGCCCGCGGCCCGGGCCCCTCGCCGTGAAGCTGCTCGACGTCGCCGAGTTCTTCTCCGAGCGCGGGGGCGGCGTGCGCTCGTACCTCGAAGAGCTCTTGCGCCAGGGCGAGCGGCGCGGCCACCCGGTCGTCGTCGTCGCGCCCGGCCCCCGCGACGAAGAGAAGCGCCTGCCGGGGGGCTCGGCGCTCGTGCGCGTCCGGGGGCCGGCCATGCCCTACGACCCGACCTACCACGCCCTCGTGCGCCTCGGGCGCGTGCGCGAGATCGTGCGGCGCGAGGCGCCCGACGTCGTGCAGGCCAGCGCCCCCTACGTCGCCGCCGGGCTCGTCGCCGCGCTGCGCGGCGTGCCGCTGCGGGCCCACGTCTACCATTCCGACCAGATCACCACGTACGCCGCCCCGCTCGCCGCGCGCCTGCGGCCCCGCCCGCTCGCGCGCTCGGCCGTCAACGCCCTCTTCGCCTGGCCCCGCGCCCTCTCGCGCCGCTTCGACCTGACCCTCGCCCCGAGCGCCTTCATCGCCCGTCAGCTTTCCGACCAGGGTTGTGTCCGGGTCCGACAGGTTACCTTCGGCATTCGGCACGAGCAGTTCGGCCCCGAACGGCGCAATGAGTCGATGCGTCGCGACCTGCTCGGCCCCTTCGCCGACACCCCCGGCGCCGCCCTCGTGGTCGCCGCCTGCCGCCTCGCCGTCGAGAAGCGCGTCGGCCGCACGATCGAGGCGGTGCACGAGCTGAACCGCCGCCGCCCCGTCGCGCTGGCGATCCTGGGCGAGGGCCCCGAGAGAAGGCGGCTCGAGCGGCTGGCCGAGGGCCTGCCCGCGGTGCGCTTTCTCGGCTTCCTGCGCGATCGGGCCGAGTACGCGGCCCTCCTGGCCGGCGCCGACGTCTTCGTGCACGGCGGCTACGCCGAGACCTTCTGCTTCGTCCTGGGCGAGGCGCTCTCCTCGGGCACGCCCATCGTGGTGCCCGCCTCGGGCGCCGCGCTCGACTTCGCCGAGCTCGGCGTCGGGGCCTCGTTCTCGGCGGAGGCGCCCTCGGCCGAGGTGGCCGCGGCGATCGAGCGCGTGCTCGAGCGGCCGCGCGAGCCCGAGCGCGCCCGGGCGCTCGAGGCGTCGCGGCGGGTGCCCTCGACCGACGAACACTTCGACCGGCTCTTCGCGCTCTACGAAGAGGGGCTCGCGGCGAAGCGGCGGGCGCCGGGCGTACGGCACCCAGGCTAACGCCTGGGCTACGGCAGAATTACGAGAACGGAGAGCAAAGCCCGGCGCCCGGGCCGGGCTCGCCGAGTCGTTGCGATTCGCGTGCCCCCCGAAGCGCCGCCCGAGGGAGCCCGGCCGAAGCGCCGGGCTTTGCTGTCCGCACCCCTGCGTCGCCCGCGACGGGCGCGCTGCTCAGGCGTAGCCCAGGCGTTAGCCTGGGTGCCGGGCGCGAGTTCGACGCCGCGTCAGGGCGCGGGCGCGGCGCTGCCGTTCTGGGCTTGCAGCGCGGCGGCCTCTTTGGCGAGCGCCTCGGCGCGGCGGCAGAGCGAGCTCGCGGCGTTGGCGGCGGCGCCCTGCAGCTCGCCCGTCACGACCTTGGCGGGGGCCGGAAACTTCGGCACAACCAGGAGCTCCATCTTGATGACCGACTGGGTGTCGCTGACGCCGCGCAGGCGCCACTGCCCGCGGAAGTCGTCGACGTTGCCCTCGAGCATGCGGCCGGAGACGAGCACCGACTGGCCCTGGCGCTGCGGGGCGCCGAAGCGGGTGAGCGACCAGACGGTGGCGGCGCCGTGCAAGATCGGCACCTGCAGGTAGACGTCGGTGTCGGTGCCCTTTTTGGCGACCACGCGGCTCTTCTGGAAGCGTGGAATGGTGTTCACATAGTGACCGTAGTCGGTCGCCAGGCGCTCGACGATCGCGAGGGGGGCGTCGCAGAACACGGCCGCCCCACCCGCACGGATGGGCCCGCCCATCGCCACGTCGTAGCGCTCGGCCTTGCGCGTGGCGGCGAGGCGCTGGGCCTCGGGATCGAGGGCTGCAGGCTCGCCGGCGAAGCTCGAGGTCAGGGGCGTGACGACGCAAGCCAGCGCGACGGAGCAGGCGGCGAGAGACGGGAGGCGAACCATGATGGTGGCTTCCTAATGCAAACGTCGTGCACTGGCCCTGGGGACAGCGCTCAATTGCGAGACGGGCCCCAGTGCCCCTTCGCCTTCGCAACGTTTAGCGCCCCGGGATGGGGAAGGGAATAGGCAGCGGGAAGGGCCAACCCCCTTGGGTGCTGGTGCCCCGCCCCTGACCGGAGCGCCATCGTTGTGCGGTCGACTGGATGAGGGGGATACGTAGGCGCGGGTGGGGGTGTGTACGCAAAATGCCCAGGGCGATGCTGGCCGGGCCCATTTGCTCCATGCTGCCGAAGAACTCGAGGGTCAGCACGCCGCCCATCTCGGTGACGGGGGCGCGTCCTTGGCGGCGGGCGCCCATCTCGAGCAGGTTCTCGACGCCGGCGGTGTCGGAGCCGGTCTCGTTGAACTGGTTGAGGGGGCTGACGATGGTGGTGACGATGCGGCCGAGGCGCGCGGGGTCGAGGCCGCGGCTGGGGGTGCCGTTGGCGCAGCCGGTGTGGCCGAGGTAGTGGTGGGCGAGCTCGTGGCCGAGCACGAAGCCGACCATTTCGTCGTAGACGTCGCGCTGGCGCGAGAGCTTGCGCGGGTCCATCGCCTCGGCGGGCGAGTAGAAGCCGGGGGGCGGGTCGGGCACGGGGCCCTGGGCGTTGAGCGAGTCGGCGACCATGCGGGTGTAGCGCGAGACGCGCTGCGAGCCGAAGAGCTCGTCGGCGGCCTTGGCCTCGGAGATGTGGCCCATCGCGCGCATCAGCGGCAGCGTGATGGCCATGAAGGCGGCGCCGTTCTCGCAGCCGGCGAAGGCGTTGACCTCGCCGGTCTGGTTGTCGAAAAGCAGCGGAATGCCGTCGACCTTGGCGCGGCTCTCGTTGGGCAGCGCGGCGACGAGCTCGCGTAGAATTTGGGACGACTCGGCCTGCAGAAAGCCGACGGTGAGGTTGCCCTGGCCGTCGAACGAGCCGGGGGTCGGCGGGGGCGAGGTGCTGGGCACGCCGGGCGCGCCGGGGTTGGGCCCGGCGGGCACGGTGGGCGGCGGCCAGTTGGGCGGGACGAACACCGGCACGGGCAGGCCGGGGATGATGGGCCGGGGCGGCTGGGCCTGGGCCGAGGCGAGGCCGGGCGCAGAGAGGGCGCCGAGGGCGAGGGCCGAGGCGACCAGAGGGCGGGCAAGGTTCATGGGTCGGTCCCTAAGGTAACCCTTCTGCCGGCGGCGTCGAAGGGCGGCCCCGGGGCCAGCCCGGGCCTGAGGAGAGACGGGCGAGGGGGCCAGGGCATTCGAAGGGCGGACGGCGGGCGGGGCGTTCGAAGGGCAGCGGGCGGGCGGGGCGTTCGAGGGGCGGCGGGCGGGGCGTTCGAGGGGCGACGGGCGGGGCGTTCGTAAGGGCGGCGGGCGGGCGGGGCGTTCGTAAGGGCGGACGAGGGGGCGGTTCGAGGGGCGGCGGGCGGGGCGTTCGAAGGGCGGCCGGCGGGCGGGGCCGCGCCGGGGCATTGCGACGGGGGTACAACCCCGGTAGTCGGGGGGGCATGGCGGAAACGCAGCGGCCGCGCCGGGTGGTGGTGGCCACGCACGGGCATTGCTTCGACGGGATGGCGTCGGCGGCCCTCTTCACCTGGCTCTACCGTTCGCTCGAGGGCGCGAACGCGTCCTTCGCGTACCACGCCTGCGACTACGGGCCGGGCGAGGGCGGCGTGCCCGCGGGCTGGATGAACGGCGACGAGAACGCGATCCTTGATTACCGGTATAGCCCCTTGCCGTCGCTCTCGTGGTACTTCGACCACCACGGGACGGCGTTCCAGGGCCCGGGCGACCGCGAGCACTACGAGAAGCGGCGCTCGCTGCGCGGGGCGTACGACCCGGCGTACTCGTCGTGCACCAAGCTCATCGTCGACGCGGCGCGCGAGAAGTACGGGCTCGAGCCGCCCGAGCACATGCGCCCGCTCGTCGCGTGGGCCGACCGCATCGACGCGGCGCGCTTCGCCGACGTGCGCGAGGCCGTGGACCGCCAGGACCCGGTGCTGCAGCTCATGACGGTGGTCGAGCACCACGGCCACACGCACTTCGTCGCGATCATGGTGCCGCGCCTGCTCTCGAAGCCGGTCGAGGAGGTGGCGCTCGCCGACGACGTGCAGGCGCTCTACGTGCCGCTGGCGAAGAAGCGCGCCGGCGCGCTCGCCGAGATCGAGGCGCGGGCGAGGCTCGTCGGGCGCGTGGCGCTCTGCGACCTGAGCGAGGTGGCGACGGAGGTGATCGAGAAGTTCGCGCTCTACGCGCTCTACCCCGAGGCGCTCTACGCGGTCACGGTGACGCGCACGCCCTCGAAGCTCAAGGTGAGCGTGGGCTATAACCCCTGGTCGACCGCGCCGCGCGAGCACGATATCGGGGCCATCTGCCGGCGCTACGGCGGGGGCGGGCACCCGGTGGTCGGGGCGTTCGCGCGCCCGGTCGACAAGCTCGAGGAGGCGCGCGCGCTCGCCGCCTCGGTCGTCGAGGAGCTGCAGGGGTGAGCGGCCGCGGCGGCCCGCGGCGGGGCTGAGCGCGTCCGAGCGGGCGGCGCGCTCGTCGGCGACCGGCCGGGCGGCGTCCGGGCCGCCTTCGGCGGGGCGGCGGCCTAGCCCCGGGCGCGCGAGGCGAGCTATGCTGGGGCGATGAGCGAGTCGGGCGCACCCAGGTCCCCGTCGAACCCGCCCCCGGCCGGCATGTTGCCGACGCTCGACGACGTGCCGACGGACACCAGCGAGCTGGCCTCGCTGGCGATGCTGCTGCGCGAAGAGCAGATTCAGGCCCGCATCGTGCATTACAAGGCCGAGCTCGACACGAGCCCGGAGCTCGACGCCATCACGGCGCGGGTGGTCGAGCAGGTGCGGCAGCTGCAGGCGCACGCCTCGCAGGAGCGGCGCGCCCCTTGGAGCGCGGAGGTCATCGCGAGCGAGCAGGCCGAGGGGCTCGCGTCGCTGCTCGGGCGGGTGTTCCGCAAGGGGGCGCCCTCGGTGCTGGTCGAGCACAACATGAAGAACGTGGCGCGGCGGCTGACGCGCATGTTCTTCGAGTCGGAGCTGGCCGAGCGGCTCGACGACGACCGGTCGCGCGGGCGCCTGATGCGCGACCCCGAGCAGGCGCTCTACTTTCTCTTGAAGCGCTACGAAAACCGCATGCTGGCCGAGCTCGAGGGCTTCACCTTCACCGACGAGGACGTGCGCAGAAAGACGCTCGAGGCGCTGCAGGAGATGACCAACGGCTTCCGGGTGAGCTTTCTGTCGCGGCGGAGCCCCGAGCTCAAGCGGCTCATCTCGAGCCTGCAAGAGGTCTTGCTCGAGTTCTTGCAGAGCGCGCTGCCGGCGGCGCTGCCCGAGTTCTCGGCCGAGGTGGTCGAGCTCTCGGGCTCGGCGCGCGAGCCCGAGGCGCTCGGCTACAAGGTGCCGCACACGGCGTTCCCCGAGTTCCGGCACGCGTTCGAGCGGCGCTTTCTCGAGCGGCTCGTCAAGTACGTGCAGCCGAACCTCGCGCACCGCATGGCGACGGCCGAGGTCAGCTTCCGCGACGAGACCGTCGCGTTCGCGCAGTCGCCGCGCCTCTACAGCGACGTCTGCTCGCTCTTTTGCGACGCGGTCTACGACTTTCTGTGCAACGAGGGCTTCCTCGACTTGCCGGCCGACTGGCGGAGCAAGCCCCCCGCGCCCCCCGCGGAGCGCTGAGCGCCGGCCGGCCGGGCGGCGCGCGGGCGCCGGGGCGGGCCGGGCCCACGGCGGGGGCGAAATGCTCTATGATGGCGCCCGATGCGCCCTGGCGCGGACGCTCCTGCCGAGCCCGAGTTTCTCGGGTACCTTGCGCGGCGCGAGGCGCGGCGCTGGCCCCTCGTCGCCGTCGGGGCGTTCGCGGCGGCGGCGCTCGCGCTCTGGCTCTGGCCGCGGGCCCCGCTGCCCTGGCCGGTGCCGCTGCTCGGCGCCTGCGCCCTCTTGCCCTTCGGCGGCGGCCGCCGCACGCGCCGCCTGCGGGTGAGCGCGGGGCCGGGCTGGCTCGCCTTCGACGACGGGCGGCGTCGGCCGGTCGCGGGGGGGCACCTCTGCCTCGACGCCCGCGACGTCGCGACGCTGCGGCTCGAGCCCGAGGGGCGCGCGGGCGGGCGGCTCGAGCTCGTCGCCGAAGAGGCCGACCAGGGGCGGCGCCTGCTGCGCGCGCTGCGGCTCGACGCCGCGCACGCGACGGCCGCCTTCCGCGTGACGGCCGGCTCGTGGAACGCCAACGCGCGCGACCTCGCCGTCGCCCTCGTGGTCGCCGCCGCGCTCGCCGCCGCCGCGCTCGCCGTCCGGTGGCTGCGCTTCTTCTCGATCGCGAGCGGCCTGTTCGAGCTCGTGCTCTACCTCGCCCTCCTGCCGGTCGGCTGGCTCGCCTTCGTCACCTGGCGCCGCCGCCGGCGGGTGCTCGCCGAGGTCGGCGTCGAGGGCGTGGCGACGACGAGCGCGTACGGGCGGCGGGCGTACTACCCCTTCGAGCGGGTCGAGGCGATCGACGACGGGCGCTTCGACATCGTCCTGACCGAGCGCTCGGGGGCGCGCGCGTTCTTCACGGCCGAGGGGCTCGAAGAGTTCGAGGCCTTCAGCCAGCGCCTCGCCGAGGCCTTCGCGCTCTACCGCGCGGCCGCGCGAGAGGGCGAGACCTGGAAGGTGCTCCTGCCCCCCGAGAGCGCCACCACGGCCGCCTGGCTCGCGCGCCTGCGCACGCTCGGCGGGGGCGGGTCGCAAGGCTACCGCTCGCTCGGCCTCGAGCGCGCGCGCCTGCTCGCCCTCGCGCTCGCGCCCTCGGTGCCGCCGCTCGGCCGGGCGGCGTCGGCGTTCGTGCTCTTCGAGCGGGCGACGCCGGCCGAGCTCGAGCGCCTCGACGCCGCCGCGCGCCGGACGGCCCACCCGGCGCTGCGCGCCATGCTCGACGGCGTCGTGCGGGGCGACCGCGAGGAGACGACGCGCGCGATCGACGAGCTGCGCGCGGCGGAGGCGGGGGCGTGGGGGGCGCTCGGCGCGGGGTGACGGGTCAGGGGCGCGGCAGCCCGGCGGCGCCGGCGCTCGCGAGCAGGCAGGGGGCGGCGAGCGTCTTCATGGCGAAGCGCATCTCGGGGCTGTACGAGAAGACGACGGCCAGGCGCCCGTCGCTGCCGAGGGCGAGGGCGGGCTGGGCGTGCGAGAGGGCGCGGTTCTTCTTGGCCTCGGAGACGACGTAGCCCTCGGGCGCGGGCCGGCCCGAGGGCGTGACGCCGACGACGAACACGTTGTCGGCCTCGACGCCCGCCGACGAGACGAAGGCGAGCGCGGCGCCCCCCTCGATCGGGTGCAGCGTGGGCAGGGTGCCCTCGGCGACGCGGTAGGGGGGGCCGAGCGGGGCGCCCGCCGGGTCGAGCGCGCGCACGAAGACCGTGGGCACGTCGCGGAAGGTCTCGACCCAGGCGGCGAGCACGTTGGGCCCGGCGAGCGCGAGCGCGGGCCGCGAGGGCTCGCGGGCCGAGGGCGAGGGCAGCCGCTGGCGCTGACCGTCTTCGCTGCCCTTCGGGTCGAAGTGCGAGACGAGCAGCGAGGGGGCGCCGCCGGGGGGCGTGTCCTCCCAGGCGACGAGGAAGCCGCCGCCCGCCTCGAGCAGCGCGGGGTGGCGCGGGCCGTTGGCGTTCTTGGTGGCGCCGAGCGCGCGGGCGGGCGGCTCGCTCGGGTCGGGCGAGTCCAAGAAGAAGAGGCCGAGCTCGGCGCGATCGTTGGGCCGGACGGGCGCGACGGCGAGCAGGGGGCCCGACGAGGTGCGGATGATGGCGGTGTGCTCGGCGTCGGCGGCGGCGACCGCGGACACGTGCGTCGGCTCGTAGGCCTGGCGCGCGTGGGTGGCGCGGGCGTAGACGAGCCCGCCCCGGTCGAACCAGGCGACCGTCCACCAGTCGTGGCCACGGAAGAGGCGCGGCGCGGCCGCCACGGCCTTGCCGAGGCCGTGCGAGCGGGTGACCGTGCGCGTCATCGTGTCGTACGAGCCGAAGGCGACGAGGCCCTCGCCGCGGACGGGCGTCGAGAGCAGCCACGCCATGGCCAGCTCGCGGCGGTGGGCCGCGACGGCGATCGCCCCCGAAAAGAGGTTCGGCTCGAGCTCGCGGGCGCGCAGCGCGCACGCCTTCTGCTGGCTCTCGATGTCCTTCCAGAGGGGGACGCCCGCGACGACCGGCTCGGCCGGGGCCGCGCTCGGCGAAGGCGGGGCCGCGGGCGGCGCGCTCGGCGCCGAGGGGGGGGGCTCGAGGGGGGCGCCGCCGGCGCTCGGCTGCGCGCCGGCCGGCGGGTCGGGCTTGCCGGAGCCGCAGGCGAGGGCGGCGCAGGCGAGCGCGAGGCCCAAGGCGCTGGGGGCGGGGGCGCGTCGCCGTTCGCTGGCTCGGGTGCGTCCGCCCCCGGTGGTCGCCGCGGCAGGCGCCGCCGACGCCTTCGCAAAGGCTTGTGGGCCGGCGCCCGACCGGGTGCGGTGGCGGGCCGGGTGGGGCATGCCGGCGCAGCATAAGGAAAGACGGGCGCCGGGAGCAAATGTCGCCACCCGCCGGCGAGTTCGACGACACGGCGCGCCATTTTCGGGCATCGTAGCGCCGCATGCAGGCGAACGGACAAGGACAGGCGAAGCGCGAGGGCCGGGGCGGGCGGCCGCGGGCGGTGGTCATCGGCAGCGGGTTCGGGGGGCTGGCGGCGGCGGTGCGGCTCGGGGCGCGGGGCTACCGCGTCACGGTGCTCGAGCGGCGCGACCGGCCGGGCGGGCGGGCGTACGTCTACCGCGACGAGGGCTTCACCTTCGACGCCGGGCCGACGGTGGTGACGGCGCCCTTTCTCTTCGAAGAGCTCTGGGCGCTCGCGGGCAAGCGCCTCTCGGACTCGGTCGAGATGCGCGAGGTGACGCCCTTTTACCGCATTCGCTTCGACGACGGCGGCGTCTTCGACTACACGGGCGACGCCGAGAAGATGCGCGAGGAGGTGCGCAAGCTCAGCCCCGCGGACGTCGCGGGCTACGAGCGCTTCGTGCGCTCGAGCGAAGAGATCTTCAAGGTGGGCTTCGACCGGCTGGCGCACGTGCCCTTCGACCGCTGGACGGACATGGCCAAGATCGTGCCCGACATGGTACGGCTGAAGAGCTACCTGACCGTCGCACAGATCGTGGCGCAATACGTCAAGAACGAGAAATTGCGCCAGGTTCTCAGCTTTCACCCCCTGCTCGTGGGCGGCAACCCGTACTCGACGACGAGCATCTACACCCTCATCGCGTTCCTCGAGCGCAAGTGGGGGGTGCACTTTCCGGTCGGGGGCACGGGGGCGCTCGTGCGGGGGCTGGTCGAGCTCGTCGAGGGGCAGGGCGGCGAGGTGCGGTGCAACGCGCCGGTCGACGAGATCGCGGTCGAGGGCGGCCGGGCGACGGGGGTGCGGCTCGAGGGGGGCGAGTTCGTGCCGGCGCGCGTGGTCGTCTCGAACGCCGACGCGGCCTTCACCTACCGGCACCTCGTGCCGGCGTCGGCGCGCAAGCGCTGGACGGACCGGCGGGTCGAGTCGGCGCGCTTCAGCATGAGCCTCTTCGTCTGGTACTTCGGCACGCGGCGGACCTACCCCGAGGTCGCGCACCACACGATCTTGCTCGGCCCGCGCTACCGCCCGCTGCTCGACGACATCTTCGAGCGCAAGGTGCTGGCGAAAGACTTCAGCCTCTACCTGCACCGCCCGACGGCGACCGACCCGGCGCTCGCGCCGCCGGGCTGCGACGCGTTCTACGTGCTCGCGCCGGTGCCGCACCTGCAGAGCGGCACCGACTGGCGCGCCGAGGCCGAGCCGTACCGCCGCGCGCTCGAAGGCTACCTCGAGCGCAGCGTCTTGCCGGGGCTCGGCGCGTCGCTCGCCACCTCGCGCGTCTTCACGCCGCTCGACTTTCGCGACCAGCTCTCGAGCCTGTACGGCTCGGCCTACAGCTTCGAGCCCGTGCTGACGCAGAGCGCGTACTTCCGGCCGCACAACCGGTCCGAAGACGTCGCGGGGCTCTACCTGGTGGGCGCCGGCACGCACCCGGGCGCGGGGCTGCCCGGCGTGCTCTCGTCGGCGCGGGTGCTCGACCGCGTGGTGCCCGATGCCGACGCCCTCGCCTGATCTGGTCGCCTGCCGCGAGCTCATCCGGCGGGGCTCGCGCAGCTTCTTCCTCGCCTCGCGCCTCCTGCCCGAGCGGGTGCGCTGGCCCGCCTACGCGCTCTACGGCTTCTGCCGCGTCGCCGACGACGAGGTCGACGAGGGGGCCGGGGGCGGCCTCGCGCGGGTCGAGGGGCTCGCCCGGCGGCTCGACCGGGCGTACGCGGGCGCCCCGCGCGAGCACCCGGTCGACCGGGCGCTCGCCGCGGCGGTGCGCGCGCACGGGCTGCCGCGCGCGGCCTTCGACGCGATGCTCGAGGGCTTCCGCTGGGACGTCGAGGGCCGCCCCTACGACGGCTTCGACGAGCTGGCCGCGTACTGCGTGCGCGTCGCCGCGACGGTGGGCGTCCTGATGACGGTGCTGATGGGGCCGCGCGACCGGGCGACGCTCGCGCGCGCGTGCGACCTCGGCGTCGCGATGCAGCTGACGAACGTCGCGCGCGACGTAGGCGAGGACGCGCGGCGGGGCCGACTCTACCTGCCCCGCGCGTGGCTGCGCGACGCGGGCCTCGACCCCGACGCGTTCCTCGCCCGCCCCGCCTTCTCGCCCGAGCTCGCGGGCGTCGTGCGGCGGCTGCTCGGCGAGGCCGCGGTGCTCTACCGTCGGGCCGACGCCGGGATCGCGCGCCTGCCCGCCGACTGCCGCTGGTCGATCGCGACCGCGCGGCGGGTCTACGCCGCCATCGGCAACCACGTCGCCCGCGCGGGCTTCGACACGGTCGGGCGGCGGGCGGTGGTGCCGACGGGCCACAAGCTGCGGCTCGCCGGGGCGGCCGGCCTCGGCCTCGGGCGCCGGCGGCCCGACGTCGAGCTCGCGCCGCCCCTCGCGGCCGCGGCGTTCCTGTGCGAAGCGGCCTCGGCATGAACGACGTCGAGCTCGCGCGGGGCCGGCTCCGCGAGGCGCCCGATGGCGCCGAGGCGATCGACCGCATCGAGCACCTCGAGCGGTCCTGGGGCGGGCGGGCGCCGCTCGAGCGGCTGCCCTTCGACGCGCCCCCGGGGGCGCCCGTCGACGTCGACGTCGCGGTGGCCGGCGGCGGGCTCTGGCTGGTGCTCGCCGCCGCGCTCGCCCGGCGCGGCCTGCGCGTCGCGGTGCTCGACCGCGCGCCCGTCGGCCGCGCCCACCGCGAGTGGAACGTGAGCGGCAAGGAGCTCGCCCCCTTCGTCGCGAGCGGCCTCTTCCGCCCCGCCGAGCTCGAGTCGCTCGTCGTCGCCCGCTACGCGCGGGGCGTGTGCCGCTGGCACGGCGGCGGCGCGTACCCGGTGCAAGGGGTGCTCGATCACGCGGTCGACGGGCGTGCCTTCCTCGAGGCGGTGCGCGCGAAGGCGCTCGCGGCGGGCGCGCGGCTGCTCGATCGGCACGAGCTCACCGGCTTCGGCGCCTCGGGCGGGGGGGTGCTCGTGCGCGCCCGCGAGGCCGGCGGGGGCCGGGTCGAGCTCCGGGCGCGGGTGCTGGTCGACGCGCTCGGCGCCGCGAGCCCGCACGCGCGCGTCGACCTGGGCTGCCCGACGGTGGGGGCGGTGCTCGGGGGCCTTCGCGAGGGCGAGGCCGCCGACGAGGTCGACCCGCTCACGGGCGACATTCTGGCGACGACCGAGCACCGCGACGAGGGCCGACAGCACGTCTGGGAGGGCTTTCCGGCCGGGGGGGGCGACTACACGACCTACCTCTTTCATTACGCGCGCGCGGCCGAGCTCGGCCCCGCGCCCCTGCTGTCGCTCTACGGCCGCTTCTTTCGGCTGCGCCCCCGCTACAAGCGCGACGGGCGGGGCGGGGCCGAGCTGCGCCGGCTGACCTTCGGCATCATCCCCGGGTGGTCGCGCCTGGGCCCCGCGCCCGCCCCGCCGGCCGACGGCGTGCTGCTGGTCGGCGACGCCGCGGCGCGGCACTCGCCGCTCACCTTCTGCGGCTTCGGCAGCATGGCCCGCTCGTTCTTGCCGATCGCCGAGGGGCTCGCGCGCGCGATCGACGAGGGCGACCTCTCGGCCGCGAGGCTCGGTCGCCTCGCCCCCGAGCCGCCGCTCTTGCGCGGCGTCGGCGCGCTCGCGCTCCTGCTCGCCGGGCCCCGCCGCCCGCGCGACCCGGCCTCGACCAACCGCCTGCTCGACGCCGCCTTCCGCGCCCTGCACGCGCGGGGCAACGCCTTTTACGCCTCGCTCTTGCGCGACGAGATGCCGCTGCGCGACTTCGTCAGCTTTCTCTACCGCACGTCGAAATACCGCCCCGAGGTCTACCGCGACGTCGGCGCCTACCTCGGCCCGGGCGAGCTATGGCGATGGGGGCGGGCCCTTACGTGGGGCTACCTTCAGGGGTAAGGCGGGCGTTGCCTTCACCGACGCCGCCCGCGCCTTCGTCGGCGCGTGCGAGCGGCACTGCCTAGATAGAGAAGCCGGTCGACCCGCTCGCCCTGCGCCGGCTCGTCAACGAGATCGTGCGCGCCGGGCCCCAGGCCACCCTGCGCCCGCCGCCCCGGCGGCCCCGCGCCGTCGCCGCGCGCTGACGCGCCCGACACGCCGCGTCGGCGCCCGCCCCGCCCCCCGGCGAGGGGGCTCGCGAGGGCCGCTTCACTTTTTGTGATCGCCGCCCCCCGGGCCGGCCATGGCGCCAGTCGAACGGGGCGGGCGAGCGCGCCCCCGACGAGCGCGCCGCCCGGCCCCCCGTGCCCCCCTGCCCCCGCCGCGCGGCGCTGCCTCCGCCGGGCGGCCGGCGTACGCCCACGTTCGTTTTTCGTTCGATTGTACTAATTTTCTCTTGAAAGGAAACAACCATGCGCCCCGCCATCGCCAACGCCGCCCGGAGCCTCGCCGCCCTCTTCCTGTTGGCCCCCGCCTTCGCCGCCTGCCAAGGCCCCTCGAGCGACGACGCGAACTCGGCCGGCCCGAGCAGCCAGCCGTCCGAGGCCGAGGCCCAGCGCGCCGAGAAAGAGGGCGAGTGCGCCCCCGACGAGGTGCCCGAGAAGGTCTGTAAAGACCTGCCCGACGGCAGCGTCGAGTGCGTCATCATCTGCGTGCCGCAGCAGCCGCAGTTCCCCGGGTGTGACCCGGGCACGCACCCGGTCAAGGCGTGCAAGCCCGCCGACGGGCCCGACGGCGAGTGCTTCATCCTCTGCCTGCCCGACGATCCGCCCCCGCCGGTCGACCCCGACGAGTGCGGCCCGGGCACGCACCCCGAGTGGGTCTGCGAGGGCCCGATCCCCCTGCCCTGGCCGGCCCCGGGGCCCGATCCGTTCCCCTACCCGGGCGACCCGAACGATCCGCGCGACCCGAACGACCCGCGCGACCCGCGCGACCTGCCGACCGGCGGCGGCACGGGCTACCCGGGCGACCCGGACGGCGGCGAGTGCAAGATCGTCTGCATGCCCGACGCGCCCCCGGTGCCCGAGTGCCCGCCGGGCACGCACCCCGAGAAGGTCTGCCGCTTCGACCCGCAGACGGGCGAAGAGGTCTGCTTCGTCGAGTGCTTGCCCGACGGCGGTGAGCCGCCGCCCTGGCCCGAGTGCCCGGACGGGAGCTTCCCCGAGCTCGTGTGCAAGGACATCGGCAACGGCGAGGTCGTCTGCGAGGTCATCTGCGCGCCGAAGGACCCGACCGAGCCGCCGCCGGAGTGCCCGGACGGGAGCTTCCCCGAGCTCGTGTGCAAAGATATCGGCAACGGCGAGGTCGTTTGCGAGCGCGTCTGCACGCCGCAAGATCCGACCGAGCCGCCCTACCCGGGGCCCCAGCCCGTCCCGACGCCCGACAAGCCCTGAGCGGCGCCTCGGGCGCAGGCGGCTCACCCCGGGCGTCGGGGCGGGCGCGCCGCCGAGCTTGCCGGCGCCGGGCCGGGCGACGTCCTTTTCGCCCGGCCCGGCGCCGGCCTTTGTGATCAGACCCGCGGGCCGCGGCCATCAAGGCGCCGCGGCCACGCACGAAGGCCCCCTTCGAGGCCGCACTTTCTTTCATTAGGAGAATAACCATGCTTCGTATCTTCTCGGTAAAATGGCTCGTGGTGGCGGCCCTCGCGGGCTCGCTCGGTGCCCTCGCCGCCTGCGGCGACGACGACGACGACCAGGGCACGACCAAGGGCGCGGGCGGCTCGTCCGGCACGGGGGGCCGATCCGGCACCGGCGGCACCGGCGGCACCGGCGGCACCGGCGGCACCGGCGGCACCGGCGGCGGTGCGGGCACGGGTGGTGCGGCCGGCACGGGCGGCGCGGCGGGTACGGGCGGCGCGGCCGGGGCGGCGGGCGCGGCGGGCGCGGCGGGCGCGGCCGGCTCGAGCGGCGGGGCCGGCGCGGCCGGGGCGGCGGGCAGCAGCCTCGCACCGGACGAGGTCGTCCTTCCCGAGCCGATCGACTGAGCCGAGGCCGGGCTTGGCGCCGGGCCCGCGCGCAGGGGCGCGAGGCGCGAGGCGCGACAAACGCTGTAGACGCCCCCCTGCCGACGCCCTAGCCCGGGGCCCATGACTCTGTTCGTCACGGGGGGCTCGGGCTTCGTGGGCCGGGCCCTGCTGGCCGAGCTGGCAAAGCGGGGGCGGCCGGCGCGGGCGCTCGCGCGCAGCGAGGGCGCGGCCGAGATCGTGCGGGGCCTCGGCGCCGAGCCCGCCCGCGCTTCGCTCGACGACGGGGCAGCGATCGCGAGGGCGCTCGAGGGCTGCGACGCGATCGTGCACTCGGCGGCGAAGGTCGACGAGTGGGGGCCGCGCGACGAATTTTACCGCACCAACGTCGAGGCGACGAAGCGCCTGCTCGAGCTCGGGCGCGCGGCGGGGGTTCGCCGCTTCGTACACATCAGCACCGAGGCGGTGCTCGCCGACGGCGCCCCGATCGTCGACGCCGACGAGACGCGCCCCTACCCCGCCCGCTTCGCCGGCCTCTACCCGGAGACCAAGGCCGAGGCCGAGCGCGCGGTGCTCGCGGCCTCGGGCGGCGGCTTCGAGGCGCTCGCCCTGCGGCCGCGCTTCGTCTGGGGGCTCGGCGACACGACGCTCGTGCCCAAGCTGGCCGAGGCGATGCGCCGCGGGCGCTTCGCCTGGGTCGACGGCGGGCACTTTTTGACCTCGACCTGCCACGTGGGCAACCTCGTCGAGGCCGTCTGCTTGGCGCTCGAGCGCGGGGCGGGCGGGCAGGCGTACTTCGTGACCGACGGGCCTCCGGTCGAGTTCCGCGCGTTTGTCACGAGCCTGCTGCGCACGCAGGGCGTCGAGCCCCCCGCGCGCAGCGTACCGAGGGCCCTGGCGCGCGCCGCGGCCGCGCTCGCCGAGGGGGCGGCGGCGCTCACGGGGCGGCGCCCGCCCTTCACGCGCACCGGCGTCGCGCTCGCGGGCCAGCGGGTCACGGTCGTCGACCGGAAGGCCCGGCGCGAGCTCGGCTACGAGGGCACGATCACGCGCGACGAGGGCCTCGCGCAGATGGCCGCGGCCTCGGCCCCGGCGGGGGCCTAGTAGCCGTGGGGGCCGGGGGACAAGGGGCGTTCGAGCGCGGGGCGCAGCTCGTCGCGCAGCGGCCTCGGCACGTAGAAGAAGCCGTAGGGCGCGCGGCCGCGGCGGTGGTGCACGAGGTGTGCTTCGTACCAGAGCCGCACCAGGCGGAAGCGCAAGAGGCCCTGCACCGGCAGGCGCCCGTGCACCAGCCCGTCATGAAAGGTGAAATAGAGCAGGCCGAAGGCGCTCATGCCGATGCCCCAGCCGTAGGCGAGATCGCGCAGCGCGCTGGGGGGCCCGACGCAGCCGTAAAGAATGAGGGCGAGCGCGATCGGCGCGTGGGTGGCCGAGAGCAGATCGTTCGCCTCGAAGCGGCCGCGGCGCCGGCGGTGGTGGCTCTTGTGCAGGGGCCAGAGCAGCGCGTGCCAGACGCGGCCGTGCAAGAAGGCCGCCCACGCCTCCATGGAGGTGATCGCGCAGAGCGCCGAGAGCGCCCAGATCGCGACCGAGATCGCGCGCTCGCTCACGGCGCCCCCCGGGGCGCTCGGCCCGGCCGGGCGAAGGCGGGCCGAGCGCGGCGGGCGAGACGCCAGCACTCGGCGCGCCTTCGCCCGGCCGAGCCGAGGGCGCCGCGATGATCGAGGCCGACAAGTGGGCGCCCTTCGAGGCGTGGTTCCTCGGGCGGGTGCGGGCGCGGCTGCGGGCGGGCTTCACCTCGCTCAAGGTGCGGGGCGCCGAGCACGTGCGCGAGGCGGCCGGGCGCGGGCCGCAGCTCTGGGTGGGCAACCACACGAGCTGGTGGGACCCGCTCATCATCTTCTACCTCTCGCGCGGGTTCTTCGACCTCGACGGCCACGCCATGATGGACGCGTCGAACCTGCGCAAGCTGCCCTTCTTCTCGCGCATCGGCGCCTTCGGCGTCGACCTCGGCGACCCGGCCGACGGCGCCCGCGCGCTGCGCTACGCCGCGCGCCTCTTGCGCGGCGGCGGCCCGCGCCGCATGGTCGCCGTCTTCCCGCAGGGGAGCGAGCGCCCCGTCACCGAGCGGCCGCTCGGCTTTCGGCCCGGGTCGGCCGAGCTCGCGCGGCTCGCGCCCGCGGCGGGCGTGCTGCCCTTCGCCCTGCGCTACGAGATGCAGGCCGAAGAGAAGCCCAACGCCTACGTCGCCTTCGGCGCGCCGCTCGGGCCCGAGCGCTCGGTCGCCGCGGCGCGCGCGGCGCAGGAGGCCGCCGTCGCCCGCCTGCTCGACGAGCTCGACGGGGCGCTCTGCGCGGGCGAGCTCTCGGGCTACACCCCGCTCTTCGTCAGCCGCCCCGCGCTCGCGCCGCTGGCGACCGAGGCGCTCGCCTGGGCCTTCCGGCCGCGAAAGGGCTGAGCGCATCAGGCCCCGACCTCGGCCTTCAAGAGCTCGATGAGCTTGCGCCGGCCCTCGGCGTCGACGACCCCCTCGGCCG
>DASTPP010000095.1:0-3103 GCA_035762175.1 Polyangiaceae bacterium
CCGCTCGATGATCGACTTCTGCCGCCAGTGGGTGCCCAACCGCGCCGACGGCTCGAACGCGTGCGAGACCAACGACTGGGGCTTCCCCGCCACGCGCTGGGCCCGCGCGCTGGCGGTCGACGCGCGCGCCGCCACGCGCCAAGCCGACGGGTGCGCCAAGGGCACCGCGCTCGACCCCAAGCAGGGCTACTGCTCGGACGGGGCGAACCTGTACGGGCCGTTCAGCAAGGACGACGTCTTCTTCTGCCAGACGGCCGGCGGCGGCGGCGCCGCCTGCGAGACCAACCGCGTCGCCTCCGGCTTGGTGCGGCCGAAGGCGCCCGCGCCGAGCGGCTTCAACGCGGCGGGCGAGATCGCCGTCAACGGGGCCTCGTGGGGCAAGCTCGTCATCGCCGTCGGCCACGCCGAGGGCACCCTGACGGCCACCGGCGGCAAGACGCAGGCCTACTTCGGCCACGGCGACTCGGGCCTGCACAACATCGGCCTCTGGAGCTGCGTCGTCTGCGGCGACCGCTCGGCCGCGGGCGCCGACCAGTACTATTACGACACGTTCATCAAGCCGCAGGTGGGCCGCTACACGCAGGCCGCCGGCGCGCTCGCCAACCACCCGATGGTGGCCGCGGCCTTCTTCGGGCTGCTGGTGCAGAGCCCGTCCGCCGCGCTCGAGGACGTCGACGCGGACGACCTCGCCTTCGTCACGCTGCTCGCCCGGGGCCAGCTCAGCGCGCCCGTCACCGAGGCGAAGCTGCTCGACCTGCTCGTGCGCTCGTGGACGGTGAACGGCACGATGCTCTGGCGCAGCCCCGACACCGGCCAGAACGACCCGGTGCGCGGGCGGCAAGACCAGCTGCGCCGCCTGCAGGCGTACGCGGCCTCGCTCTCGGCCCAAGGCATCAACCCCTACCCCTGAGCGGCCGCGCGGCGCGCCCGGCCGCGCCGGGCGCCGCCCCCGCTCCGAACCTTTGCGAGGAGATCGATCGATGATGCACCGAACGTTGGTGGCGTGGGCGCTCGCGGCGGGCTTGGCCTGGTCGGGCGCGGGGTGTGCGGGCGCGGGCGCGCCGGCGGGCGACGAGGGCGTCGATCGGGCCGAGCAGGTCGGCGCGGCGGTGCCCTTCGTGAAGGGCGGGCAGGCGGCGTGGTTCCACGACGAGGGCAACGCCTCGGGCTTCTTCCACACGTACGACGCGTTCCGCGTGGCGGGGCCGAACGACGCCCCGCGCAAGGTGCACATCTACGTGCCCCGCGACTACGAGACGAGCGGGCGGCGCTACCCGGTCGTCTACATGAACGACGGCGATACGGCGTTCTTCCCCGGCGGGCTCGCGGGCAAGACGTGGGGCGTGGCCTCGGCCCTCGACGGGCTCTACGCGGCCAAGGCGATCGAGCCCGTCATCGTCGTGGCCGTGGCGCCGGTGGCGCGCGACCGCGAGTACACGCACGAGCCCTGGCTCTTCGGCCGCGACTGCTGCGGGCTCGAGGGCTACGTCGGCTACCTCGCCGACTCGGTCAAGGGCTGGGTCGACGCCAACTACCGGACGCGCCCCGGCCCCGAATCGACCGCCATCGTCGGCTCGTCGCACGGGGGCCTCGCCGCCTTCTACGCCGCTGCGGCCCGCCCCGACCGCTTCGGCCTGGCCGGCTGCCTCTCGTCGTCGTTCTGGGCGGGGCTCGACCCCGGCTTCCTCTTCGGCGGCGGGCCCTTGCGCGACTCGCAGCTCGTCGCGCGCGCCGCCCCGACCCTCGGCGATGAGTCCGGGCGGCCGCGCCTCTGGCTCGACTGGGGGCTCGGGCGCTCCGGCGGCGAGCACAACAGCCTCGTCGAGGCGATGGCCACCACGCGGGGCCGCGAGATGGCGGCGCTGCTCCGCGATACGTACGGCTACGGGCCCGCCGAGCTCGCGACGCGCGAGGACCCGCAAGGGGGCCACGACGAAGACTCGTGGGGGCGGCGCTTCCCCGACGTGCTGCGCTTTCTCTTCGGCGCCCCCTGAGCGGCGCGCCGCGGCCCGGCCGACGCGATCGTCTCAGCCGCCGGCCCGCCGGCGACCCGCGGCGGCGCGGCGTAGGCGCCGCTCGGGCACGCCGGCGAAGGCCGAGTCGAGCTCGCGCCGCCCCCGCCGCACAGTCTTCTCGTCGAGGCCCGTGATGCGCGCGACGATGCGGGTGCCGCCGAAGCCGAGCCGGCGCGCCTCGAGCGCCGCGACCCAGCGGCGCTGCGGCTCGCCGAGGCGGGCGAGCAGCGAGCGCAGATCGCGGTGGTAGCCCTCGTCGGGGTGGCCCGGGTGCTGGCAGCAGAGGAGGCAAGGGCAAGGCGCCGCGAAGGCCGCCTTCGCCCCGCGCCTCTTCGGCGAGGGCCGGGGCGACGGGGGCCGGCCGGCCGGGTCGCTCGCGCGCTCGTCGGGGCCGCGCGCCTCCGGCTCGGGCCCCGTGGCCCCGGGCCGGTCGCACGACGCCCCTCGCCGCGAGGCGACGCCGACCGGCGCGAGCTCGGCGGGCGCGTCGCCGGCGCGTGGCGGCGCGTTCGCCGCGAAGCCCGCCGACCCGCCGCCGCTCTGACCGCCCAGATCGGCCCGGGGCAGGTCGCGCGCCATGGCCGGCGGTAGGCCCGAGCGCGATCGGTGGAGAAAGGCTGTCTTTCGCATCGAACTTTCCTTTCTTACCCGTCCCCTACGTCGGGCTGGACCCGACCCTCGACGCCGCGCGCGGCCGCCGAGGCGCGGGGCTACCGCGCCCCGGGTTCGGGCCGGGCCGGCCCCGACGCGGAATCACTCAAGAAACAAGCGAGGCCCCTTCGGGCGCGGCGCGCCGGGGCAGCACGCCGGGTCGATGCCCTCGGCGGGCGGCCGCCCCGGCGCGCCCTTTGCGAACAGCGAACGCGGCGAGCGAGCGCCGCGGCGAACAGCGAACGCGGCAGACGAGCGCCGCGGCGGACGGCGACCGCAGCAGACGAGCGCCACCGGCGTTCTTCGAACGGCCTACGCGGCCCCCCCCGCGCCGGCCGCGCCGGCCGCGCCGGCCGCGCCGCCGCCGGCCGACGACGCGGAGCGCTCGCCCTACCGCGACGCCTGACGGCGCGCGGCCGGCGTCCGGCTCGACGGCG
>DASTPP010000096.1:0-19988 GCA_035762175.1 Polyangiaceae bacterium
CTCGACGCGCTGCGCGAGCGGCTGGGCCTGACGGGCACGAAGAAGGGCTGCGACCGGGGCGAGTGCGGGGCGTGCACGGTGCTGATCGAGGGGCGGCGGGTGAAGTCGTGCCTGACGCTCGCGGTGATGCGCGAGGGCGAGGCGATCACCACGATCGAGGGGCTGGCCGAGGGCGAGCAGCTGCACCCGGTGCAAGAGGCGTTCGTGCGCCACGACGCCTTCCAGTGCGGGTTCTGCACCTCGGGCCAGATCATGAGCGCGGTGGGGCTCTTGCGCGAGGCGCGGCCGACGTCGGCCGCCGAGGTGCGCGAGCGGATGTGCGGCAACCTGTGCCGCTGCAGCGCGTACCCGAACATCGTGGCGGCCGTGCTCGACGCGGCCGGGGGGGGCGCCTGATGCAACCCTTCCGCTACGTCCGGGCGGCCGACGCGGCCCGCGCCGTCGGGCTGGTCGCGGCCGACCCGGGCGCGGGCTTCATCGCCGGCGGCACCGACCGGCTGAACCTGATGAAAGACCGGGTCGAGGCGCCGAGCCTGCTGGTCGACGTCAACGCGGCGGGGCCCCGGGGCGTCGCGGCGATCGAGGGCGGCGTGCTGGTCGGCGCGGCCGCGCGCATGGCCGACGTGGCCGACGACCCGCAGGTGCGGGCGGCCTTTCCGGTGTTGTCGCAGGCGCTCTTGGCGTCGGCCTCGCCGCAGGTTCGGAACATGGCGAGCGTCGGGGGCAACCTGCTGCAGCGGACGCGCTGCTGGTACTTTCGCGACGCGTCCCTGCCCTGCAACACGCGCTCGCCCGGCAGCGGGTGCCCGGCGCTCGCGGGCGAGAACCGGATTCACGCCGTCTTGGGCGGCAGCGACGCGTGCATCAAGGTGCACCCGTCGGACATGGCCGTCGCGCTCTTGGCGCTCGACGCGGTCGTGCTGACCGAGGGGCCGGCGGGGGCGCGGCGGCTCGCGCTCGACGACTTCTACGTCTTGCCCGGCGCGACGCCCGAGCGCGAGACGGTGCTCGAGCACGGCGAGCTCATCGTGGGCGTCGAGCTGAAGGCGACGCGGGCCGCGGCCCGCTCGCGCTACGTGAAGGTGCGCGACCGGGCGTCGTTCGAGTTCGCGCTGGTGTCGGTCGCGGTGGCGCTCGACGTCGAGGGCGGCGTCGTGCGCGACGCGCGCGTCGCGCTCGGCGGCGTGGCGCCGCGGCCCTGGCGGGCGCGGGGGGCGGAGGACGCGCTGCGGGGGCGCTCGCTCGGCGCCGACGTGATCGCGGCGGCGGGCGAGGCGGCGGTGGCGGGCGCGGCGCCGCGCGAGGGCAACCGGTTCAAGGTCGAGCTCGCCAAGCGCGCCGTCGCCAGGGCCCTCAACGAGGTCGGAGGTCTGTCATGAGTGCTGCCATCGGCGCCCCCTTCGCGAGGGCCCTCAACGAGGCCGGAGGTCGATCATGAGTGCTGCCATCGGCGCCCCCCCCGCGAGGGCCCGCCACGAGGCCGGAGGTCGGTCATGAGCGCTGCCATCGGCGCCCCCCTCGACCGGGTCGACGGGCGGGCGAAGGTCACGGGGCGCGCGGCCTACGCCGCCGACGCGGCCGTCGCGGGCCTCGCCCACGCGGTGCTCGTGCAGAGCGCGATCGCCAAGGGGCGCGTCGCGCGCGTCGACGCCGGGGCGGCCGAGGCGGCCCCGGGCGTGCTGGCGGTGCTGACGCACGAGAACGCCCCGCGGCTGAAGAGCACGGCGGGCCTGCTGGGCGGCCAGAGCTTCGTGCCGATGCAAGACGACGTCATCTACTACGCGGGCCAGCACGTGGCCCTCGTGGTGGCCGAGACGTTCGAGCAGGCCCGGCACGCCGCCGCGCTCGTGGCGATCGAGTACGAGTCGGCCCCGCCCGTCGCGACGCTGGCCGACGGCATCGGCCGGGCCTTCGTGCCGCCGCCGGGCCCCTTCGGCCCGAACGAGACCGTGCGCGGCGACCCCGCGGGCGCCTTCGCCGGGGCGGCGGTGCGGATCGAGGCGGCGTACTCGACGCCGACCCACCACCACAACCCGATGGAGCCCTCGGCCACGGTCGCCGTCTGGGAGGGCGACCGGCTCACGCTCTACGACGCCACCCAGGGCGTGTCGCTGACCCAGCTCGCCGTCGCCACCATGCTGGGCATCGGCCCCGAGAAGGTGCGGGTCGTCGCGCCCTACCTCGGCGGCGGCTTCGGCTGCAAGGGCTTCTCGTGGCCGCACTCGGCGCTCGCGGCGGCGGCGGCGAAGGTCGTCGGACGGCCGGTCAAGCTCGTCTTGACGCGGGCGCAGAGCTACACCTCGCACGGGCACCGGGCCGAGTGCGTGCAAGGGCTGAAGCTCGGGGCCGACGCGACCGGCCGGCTCGTCGCGATCGACCACGTGGCGACGTCGCAGGCCTCGGCCCTCGAGCTCGGCTCGAGCAACGGCCTCGAGGCGACGCTGGTCTTGTACGGCTGCCCGAACGTGCGCACGACCACCCGCGTCGCCCAGCTCGACTTCGGCATCTCGACGCCGACCCGGGCGCCGACCGGGCCGGGCCTGCACGCCCTCGAGTCGGCGCTCGACGAGCTCAGCTACGCCGTCGGGGTCGACCCGGTCGAGCTGCGCCTGCGCAACCACGGCGATTCGAACCCGTTCACCGGCCAGCCCTGGGGGGCGAGCAAGTACTTGAAAGAGTGCTACGCCGTGGCGGCCGAGCGCTTCGGCTGGCGCGAGCGCCCGCCGCCGCGCTCGCTGAGCGAGGGCAACGCGCTCGTCGGCTGGGGCATGGCGAGCGCCTTTCACCCGTTCTACGCCGCGCCCGCGACGGCCGCCGTGCGCCTTTCGATCGACGGCCAGGCCTTCGTGCAGTCGGGCACCCAAGACATCGGCACCGGCACGTACACCGTGATGACGCAGGTGGCCGCCGACGCGCTCGGCCTGCCGCCCGCCGCGGTGCGCTTCGATCTCGGCGACACCCTGCTGCCGCCCGCGCCCTTCTCGGCCGGCTCGGCCACGGTCGCGAGCGTCACCGACGCGGTGCACCGGGCCTGCGCGGCCGCCCGCGCGCAGGTCGTCGCGCTCGCCGTCGCCGACGCGCGCTCGCCGCTCTTCGGCGCGGCGCCCGAGCAGATCGGCGCCGAGGGCGGCGAGCTCTTCGTCCAGGGCGAGCCGGGCCGCGCCGAGACGTACCGGCAGGTGCTCGCGCGGCACGGCAAGGCGGTCGAGGCCAAGAGCGACAACGGGTTGCAGGGCTTCGGCGGCGGCTACTCGTACGGGGCGGTCTTCGCCGAGGTGCGGGTCGACCGAGACCTCGGCGAGACGCGCGTCTCGCGCCTGGTCGCCGCCTTCGACGCCGGCCGCATTCTCAACCCCAAGACCGCCCGCAGCCAGGCGGTCGGCGGCCTCATCTGGGGCATCGGCATGGCCCTGACCGAGCACACCCTCGTCGACCGCAACCTGGGCCGCATCGTGACCCCCAACCTGTCGACGTACCTCGTGCCCGTCGAGGGCGACGTGCCCGATCTCGACATCTCGTTCATCGACCAGCCCGACACCTCGGGTCTGGCCCTCGGGGCCCGCGGGCTCGGCGAGGTGACCGCCACGGGCGCGTCGGCCGCGATCGCGAACGCGATCTTCCACGCGACCGGCCGCCGCGTGCGCGATCTGCCGATCACGCCCGACAAGCTGCTCTGAGACAATCGGCGGGGGGCGTGGCGCGCCCGGCGGCCCCGCACGGAAGAGGGCGCGGCGGGGCGCGGTCGGGGGGCGGTCGCGCCTGCGGGCGCCCGTGGGGCGCGCTCAGCCGAGCCCGAGCGGGCGGCGCAGGCAGGCGCCCGTGTGCGAGCCGGGCGTCTGGGCGACCTCTTCGGGGGTGCCGCGGGCGACGACGTGGCCGCCGCCGGCGCCGCCCTCGGGGCCGAGATCGATGACGTGGTCGGCGCACTTGATGACGTCGAGGTTGTGCTCGATGACGACCACGCTGTTGCCGGCGTCGACGAGGCGCTGCAAGACCTCGAGCAGCTTGCGCACGTCTTCGAAGTGCAGGCCCGTGGTCGGCTCGTCGAGCACGTAGAGGGTGCGCCCGGTCTGGGTGCGCCCGAGCTCGCGGCTCAACTTGACCCGCTGCGCCTCGCCGCCGCTCATGGTGGTCGAGGTCTGGCCGAGCTTCATGTAGCCGAGCCCCACCTCGTCGAGCGTGCGCAAGATGCGAGACAGGGTGGGGTGCGCCTCGAAGAGCTTGAGGGCGTCGCTCACGCTCGCGTCGAGCACGTCGGCGACGCTGTGGCCCTTGAACTTCACCGAGAGCGTCTGCTCGTTGTAGCGCCGGCCCGCGCACGACTCGCACGTGACGTACACGTCGGCCAAGAAGTGCATCTCGACCTTGACCACGCCGCCGCCCAGGCACTCTTCGCAGCGGCCGCCCTTGACGTTGAAGCTGAAGCGCCCGGCGTCGAAGCCGCGGGCGCGCGCGTCGGGCAGCTCGGCGAAGAACTGGCGGATGAGGTCGAAGGCCTTGGTGTAGGTGCCGGGGTTCGAGCGGGGGGTCTTGCCGATGGGCTGCTGGTCGATGGCGATGCACTTGTCGAGCTGCTCGGCCCCGACGAGCGCGCCGTGCGCGCCGGGCGGCCGCGCGGCCTCGCCGTGCAGCTTCGCCGCGAGCGCGGGCAGGAGAATGCCGTTGACGAGCGAGCTCTTGCCGGCGCCGCTGACGCCCGTGACGGCCGTGAGCACCCCGAGCGGGAAGGCGACGTCGACGCCCTTCAGGTTGTGCTCGCGGGCGCCCCGCACCTCGAGCTGGCCGCGGGGCTTACGGCGGGCGCTCGGCACGGCGATGCGGGCCCGGCCCGAGAGGTAGGCCCCGGTCAGGCTGGCCTCCGCGCGGGCGAGGCCCTCGGGGGGCCCGCTGTAGAGCACCCGCCCGCCGCCCCGGCCCGCCGCGGGGCCGAAGTCGACGACGTGGTCGGCGGCGCGAATCGTCTCTTCGTCGTGCTCGACGACCAGCACGGTGTTGCCGAGGTCGCGCAGGCGCACGAGCGTCTCGATGAGCCGCAGGTTGTCGCGCGGGTGCAGGCCGATGCTCGGCTCGTCGAGCACGTACATGACGCCCGACAGCTCGCTGCCGAGCTGGCTAGCCAGGCGAATGCGCTGCGCCTCGCCGCCCGAGAGCGTGGGCCCCGGCCGGTCGAGCGTCAGGTAGTCGAGCCCGACGTCGAGCAGGAAGCGCAGGCGCGAGGTGACCTCGCCGACGGCGGCCTGGGCGATGGCCTTGCGGGCGCCCTCGAGGCGCAGCCCGGCGAAGAAGTCGGCGGCGCGCCGGACGGTCATGCCCGTCACGTCGGCCACGCTGGCGCCCGCGAGCCGCACGGCCAGGCTCTCTTTGCGCAGGCGAAGGCCCTGGCAGCCCTCGCAGACGCGGTCGCGGAAGTAGCGGGCGTAGTGCTCGCGGGCCATCTCGCTCTCGGTGTCGCGGTAGCGCCGCGCCAGCCCGGGGATGACGCCCTCGAACTTCATGCCCCAGGTGCCCTGGCTCGCCGTGTCTTTGCTGCCCCAGCGCACCGCGATCTTCTTGTCGGGCACGCCGTAGAGCACCATCTGGCGCTTCTTCGCGGGCAGCTTGCGGAAGGGCGTGTCGAGGTCGACGCCGCAGGCGCGCGCGACGGCGTCGGCGATGCGGAAGGTCCAGCCCTCGCCGCGCGCCATCGCCGCCGCCCAGGGCGCGATGGCGCCCGCGCGGATGCTCAGCGCCGGGTCGGGCACGACGAGGTCGGGGTCGGGCTCGGCGCGCTTGCCGAGGCCCTGGCAGTCGGGGCACATGCCGACGGGGCTGTTGAACGAGAAGCTCTGGGGCAAAAGCTCGGGGAAGGCGTGCCCGCAGCAGGCCCGCCGCTCGCTGAAGAGCCGGCCGTCGCGGTCGGCCGCGCCGGCGCGCACCCGCACCTCGCCCGCGCCCTCGCGCAGGCACGCCTCGACGCTGTCGGCGACGCGCTGCCGCTCGCCCTCGCGCACCGTGACCCGGTCGAGCAGCAGCTCGACCGTGTGCCGCTTGTTCTTGTCGAGCGCGGGCGGCGCGTCGAGCCGGTGCGGCTTGCCGTCGACCAGGACGCGCACGAAGCCCCGCTCGCGCAGGCCGTCGAAGAGCTCTTTCTGCGTGCCCTTGCGGTGGGCGACGAGCGGCGCCGAGAGCAGCACCGGCGTGCCCTCGGGCAGTGCCATCACCGCGCGCACCACCCGCTCGGCCGAGCTCGGCTCGACCTTGGCCCCGCAGGCGTGGCAGTGCTGCTCGCCGAGCCGGGCGAAGAGCACCCGCAGGTAGTCGTGCACCTCGGTGATGGTGCCCACCGTCGAGCGCGGGTTGCTCGAGGCGGTCTTCTGCTCGATCGCGATGGTGGGCGAGAGCCCGCGCAGCCGCTCGACCTGCGGCCGCTCGAGCTGCCCCAAGAACTGGCGGGCGTACGAGCTCAGGCTCTCGACGTACCGCCGCTGGCCCTCGGCGTAGAGCGTGTCGAAGGCGAGGCTCGACTTGCCCGAGCCGCTGACGCCGGTGAAGACGACGAGCTTGCGCTTGGGCACCAAGAGCTCGTCGACGGCGAGGTTGTGCTCGCGCGCCCCGCGCACCTCGATGAACTCGGGCTCGGCGGCGGCGGGGCGGGGGTCGAGGTACGGCAGACGCGGGGCACTGACCATCGTCGCCCGCCATAGAAGAAGGCCGGCGGCGAAGATAGCTTGACCCCTCGCCCGCCCGCCGCGCGCCCGCTCTCGCCCGGCCGCGCGCCGCCCCGCTCTCGCTCGGCCGCGCGCCCGCTCGCCGCGCCGCTCTCGCCCGGCCGGGGGCCCTTTCATGCTCCGCGAGAACCGAAGTAGGCTCCGCCCATGCGCCCCAACGCCCTTCGCCTCTCGCCGCTCACGCTCGCCTGCGCCCTCTCGTCCGTCGTGATGGCTTCGGGCCTCGGCGGGTGCGAGGGCGGCGAATCGGCCCCCCCCGTCCCGCTGGGTAGCGCGGGCTCGGGCGGGTCGGGCGCCACGGGCGGCAGCGGGGGCGGCGCGGCGGGCGGGGCCGGGGTCGGCGTGAAGGCCGACGAGCTCTTCGCGCGGGGGGCGTATGCGGTCGGCTACCGGCAGCTCGAGGTGCGGTATCGCCCCGGGGGCGGTGACGAGCGGGTCTTGCCCCTGCACGTTTGGTATCCGGCCCGCGCGGGGGGCGAGGGGCCGGCGACCTACTCGGTCGGGGGCATCGTGAGCTTGCCGTCCGAGGGGGCGCTCGCGGCACCGGCGATCGCCGAGGGCGGGCCCTTCCCGCTGGCGGTGTACTCGCACGGCTCGGGCGGCGACGGCCTGCTCGGCTACCCGTACGCCGAGCGCTTCGCTTCGCACGGCTGGGTCGTGGCGGCGCCGAGCCACGTCGGCAACACCGCGCTCGACGACATCGCCGGCGCCGCGGCGCCGCTCGTGCGGGTCGCGCTCGACCGCCCGCGCGACGTGAGCGCCGTCATCGACGCCTTCGCGACGGGGCTCGCCGGCGACGCGCTCGCCGGGGCGGCGCGCGCCGAGCGCGTCTTTCTCTTCGGCCACAGCTTCGGCGGCTACACGGCGTTCACCGGCGCCGGCGTCGACGTCGACGTCGAGAAGCTGCGCGGGGGCTGCGCCGCGTTCGGAGGGTGCGACGTGCTCGAGGCGCCCGGGGTCGCCGAGGGCTTCGCCGCCGGCTTCGGCGACGCGCGCGTGGCGGCCGCCGCGGCGCAGGCGCCGGCGCTCGTCGGCTTCTACGCCGAGGGCGGCCTCGGCGCGCTCGGCGTGCCCGTGCTGCTGATGAGCGGCCGGCTCGACCGGACGATACCCGAGGCCGAGAACGCCGGGCCCGCCTGGGCGGGGCTCGACGACCCCGGCGATCTGCGGGTCGAGCTGCCGCGCGGCGCGCACTTCAGCTTCGTCAGCATCTGCGACGATCTCGACCCGGCGGTGCTCGAGACCGTGCGGCCGGGCACGGCCGACGACGGCTGCGGCCCCGCCTTCACCCCCGTCGCCGAGGCCGTGCCGGCGCTCACCGCGTACCTGCTCGGCTTCGCCCGCTGGCACCTCCTGGGCGAGGACGAATGGGCGCCGCTCCTGCGCGGCGAGCCGCTGCACCCGTCCGTCGTCGTCTCGACGCACTGACCGAGGCCCGCCGCCCCTCGGCGTCGGCGCCGCGGAGGCGCTGCCGAGGCTCGCCGCCCCTCGGCGCCCGAGGCGCCAGCCGGCGCGGCCCTCGGGGGGCGAAGGGATCCGCCCGGAGTTCGAGGCCTCCGAGGGCCGTGACGGCTGGCGCCTCGGGCGCCGGGCGACGGGAGCCTTCGCCCGACCGAGCCTAACCCTGCGCCGCAGAGGGGCGCGCGGGCAGCGTGACCCCGAAGGCGGCGAGCGCCTCTCGCTTCATTCGCTCGGTGGCCTGCCACGAGTCGCGCGCGCGCACCTGGTCGAACCAGCGCCGCACCCCGGCCGGCGCGCCCTCGAGCAGCCCCGCCTCGTCGGCGAACGAGAACATGGACGCGAGCGCGAGATCGGCCACCGTGATCGCTTCGCCGGCGACGTAGCCGCGCCCCGAGAGCGCCCCGTCGAGCACCGCGAAGAGCTTGCCCCGGTCGGCGAGCAGGGAAGCCTCGTCGCGGTGCGGCCGGGGCAAGAAGCCGAGGCGGTGGTTCTGCAGGCCCAGCAGCGTCGGGCCGAGGTGCGAGAGTTCCCAGCTGAGCCACTGGTCGACGTGCGCGGCCTCGGCCGGCGTGGCGCCCAGCCAGCGCGGGCCGTGGCGGGCCGCGAGATAACGCACGATGGCGTTGCTCTCCCACAGCACGAGCTCGCCGTCGCGCAGCGCCGGGAAGCGCCGGTTCGGGTTGACCCGCGCGTAGTCGTCCATCGCCCCATCGGACGTAAAGTCGACCGCCCGCTCTTCGGGCTGCAGGCCGAGCTCGGCCACCCCGAGCAGCACCTTGCGCACGAAGGGCGAGGCCTTGTGGTGAAAGAAGATCTCCATGGGGCGCTACCCTAGTCCAACTTCCCGCTCGCCCCGCCCGGCGCGGGGGCGCCCTACCCCGCCAGCCGCGCCTTACCCTGGCGCGCCGCCTCGGCGAGCACCTGAGCCGCGAGCTTGCGCAAGGTCGTTTCTGTGCCGGCCGAGCTTCCGGGAGCTCCGCAGCCCCCGGTTATGTGCCACCGGAGCTTCCGGGAGCTCCGCCAACCCCGGTTATGTGCCAGCCGAGCTTCCGGGAGCTCCACCAACCCCGTTTCTGTGCCAAGTCGAGCTTACGGAAGCTTCGTCCGGCCCGATCATGTGCCAAGTCGAGCTTACGGAAGCTTCGTCCGGCTCGATTGTGTGCCAAGTCGAGCTTCCGGAAGCTCGGGCTAGCCTGTTTCTGTGCCAAGTCGAGCTTCCCTGAGCTCTCGGCAGGTCATCGCAGGCTTGCCCGAGCTCCCGGAAGCTCTCGACAGGTCATTGCAGGCTTGCCCGAGCTCCCGGAAGCTCTCGGCACCCTGTTGCCGGCTTTGCGCGAGCTCTCTGCCCCGGCGCCCTCACCGCGGCCGCTTGGCCTCTTGAAAGGTGACCTCGAGCTCGACCCTCTTGCCCTCGCGCACCACCGCGGCGGTGACGGTCTCGCCGGGTTTGCTCGCGTTCAAGACGAACATCAAGTCTTCGACGCTGGCGATCTCGCTCTTTCCGAGGCGGACGAGCACGTCACCCTTCTTCAGGCCGCCCTTCTCGGCGGCGCTGCCCGGGCGCACGCCGGCGAGCAAGACGCCCTTCTTGCCCGCGCCGGGCCCGCCATAATCGGGGACGGTGCCGAGCGAGGCGTTGAAGCTGCGCATGTCGCCGCTCGGGCTCGGCGGCCCCGCGGCGCCCGCCTTGAAGGTGAGCGGGGCGTCGCGCGTGGCGACGGCGAGCGCGACGTTCGCGCAGACCTTGCCGGCCTGCGCGGCGCCGGCGGCGTTGATCTTGTCGGCGGTGTCGGAGGGCTTGTGGTAGTCGCCGTGGCTGCCGGTAAAGAAGTGCAGGACGGGCGCGCCGCCCGAGTAGAAGGGCGTCTGGTCGCTCGGGCCGTAGCCGTCGCCGCTCGGCGCGCACTCGACGCGGGCGGCGTCGCAGGCGGCCTGCACGAGGTCGCGCCACTCGGCGGCCGTCTCGGCGCCGAGCACCTGCAGGCGGTTGTCGCGCATGCGGCCGACCATGTCCATGTTGAGCATGGCGACGACGTCGCCGAGCTTGCCCTTGGTCTTCTTCGTGCGCTCGTGCACGAAGTGCGACGAGCCGAGCACGCCGGCCTCTTCGCCCGAGAAGGCGACGAAGAGCACGTCCCGGCGCAGCTCGGCCTTCTTCGCCGCGAGCTCGCGCGCCACCTCGAGCAGCACGGCGGTGCCCGAGCCGTTGTCGTCGGCCCCGCCGTGCGCCTCTTCGGACTGGGGCGCGAGCGAGCCCTTGCCGCCCCGGCCGAGGTGGTCGTAGTGCGCGCCGACGACGACGACGCCCGGCAGCTTCTTGCCGTCGGCCGGCTCGGCGGCGAGGCGCCCGGCGACGTTGAAGGCGCTGGTCGAGACGGGGCTCAGGCGCACCGCGATCTTGGCGCCCGCGCGCCCCTTCTTCGCGAGCTTCTCGACGAGCGGGCGCCCCGCCTCGCGCTTGACGACGACGACGGGCAGGCCGGCGTCCGAGTAGCCCTCGGGCGCGAGCGCGGGCAGGCGGGCCTCGTCGGGGGCCTTCCAGTCCGCGGGGGCGTTCTCGGGGGGCAGGGGGTCGTCGACGACCACGAGCGCCGCGGCGCCCTTCTCGCGCGCGACGAAGGCCTTCTGCCGGAGGTCGCCGTAGCGCCGCTGCGCCTCGGGGCTCGCGAACTTGCCGCCCTCGGGCACGAAGCGGCGCACGAGCACGATCTTGCGCCTGACGTCGAGCTTCGCGTAGTCGTCGACGCCGAGATCTTTGGCGACGACGCCGTAGCCGGCGAACACGAGGTCGCCGGCGACGTCGGCCTTCGCCGGCGAGTAGCCGAGCACGGCGTAGTCGCCCGCCGCGAGCGGCTTGCCGTCGAGCGAGACCTGCGTGCCCTCGTCGGCGCGCAAGCTCGTCACCACGGGGAACGATTGGCGGTACGAGCCCGCGTCGCCCGCCGGCGCGAGGCCCAGCGCCCGGAGGCGCGCCTCGACGTAGGCGCCCGCCTCGTCGAGCCCCTTCAGCCCGACGCCCCGCCCCTCGCGGGCCGGGTCGGCGAGCCAGGCGACGTCGGCCTTGACGCGGTCGGCGGGGCCCGGGGTGACCTTCGGCTCGCCCTCGACCCAGCGCGCGACGAAGACGTTGGTGTCGTGCTTGCCGGGGTCGGTCGCGCGGTTCGACGAGAAGGCGAGGTAGCGCCCGTCGGGCGAAAACATCGGGAAGCCGTCGAAGCCCGGCGCGTGGGTGATGCGCTCGAGCCCCGTGCCGTCGGCGTTGACCGCCCAGATGTCGAACTCGCGCCCCTTCGGGTCGCCGACGTTGGTCGAGAAGAGAATGCGCCGCTGCGAGGGGTGCCAGAAGGGCGCGAAGGCGGCCGCCCCGAGGTAGGTGATCTGCTGCGCCTCGCTGCCGTCGGCGTTCGCCGCCCAGAGCTCGAGCTTGCTCGGGCGCACGAGCCCCTGCGCGAGCAGGCGCTTGAAGTCGTCGAGCTCTTTGCCGGGCCGCGGCCGCGAGGCGCGCCAGACGATCTTCGAGCAGTCGGCGTTGAAGAAGGCGCCGCCGTCGTAGCCCGGGCTGTTGGTCAGCCGCCGCACGTTCTTGCCGTCGGCGTCCATGCGGTAGAGCTCGATGTCGTGGTCGCGCGTCGAGGTGAAGACGATCGACCCGTCTTTCGCGCAGACCGTGCCCTCGGCGTCGTAGCCCGGCGTGTCGGTCAGGCGCACCGGGTTCTTGCCGTCGGCGTCGGCCTTGAAGATGTCGTAGCTGTCGTAGAGCGCCCAGACGTAGCCCTGGCTGGGGTCGGGCTTCGGCGGGCAGGCCGCGCCGCCGAGGTGCGTCGAGGCGTAGATGACCTGCTTGTCGCCCGGCAGAAAGTACGAGCAGGTCGTCACGCCCTGGCCGCTCGAGACCGGCAGGGGCGGCGGCACGAGGTCGGCCCCCGGGCTCGAGAGCAGCGCGCCGAGCGGCTGGCGGTAGATGCGGTCGCAGTCGTTGTCGCCCGTGCGCGACTGCAAGATGAGCTCTTTGCCGTCGAACGACCAGTACGCCTCGGCGTTCTCGCCGCGGAGCGTGAGCCGCTTGAGGTCGGCGAGGTGCGTCTCTTCGGGCAGCGCCGCCGCCTGCGGCACGCGCACGCCGGCCGGGGGGGGCTTCGGCGCCGCGGGCCGCGGGGCGGGCTCGCTGCAGGCGGCGAGGGCGACGAGGGCGGCGAGCGGGTAAGCGAGCGGGGGGCGCTTCATCGCGCCCCTTATACAACGCCTTGCCCGGCGGGGTCAGGGCGTCGAAGGGCGCGCCGGCCCCCTACCCGCTCGCCTCGTCGTGCACCGGCTCGGTCGGCCCGAGCGTGACGGCGACGAAGAGCGAGACGCCGGGGTGGTAGCCCCAGGGCCGCAGGGGGCCGCCGGGGGGGTGGTAGTGCTGCTCGATGCGCCCGACGTAGCGGCGCCCCCCGACCTCGAAGGGGTACTCGCTGCCATACGGCTCGTGCCAATGGTGTTTGAGAAGGCGCTTCGCCTGGTCGGTGAGCTCGGGCGTCACCTCCTCGTTGCGCACCCGCCGGTAGGTCTCGAGCCCGAGCGCCTGCGCGCATGCGAGCGTCTTCGCGCCCACGATGCCGTCGACCACGAGCCCTTCGCGCTGCTGAAACGCCCGGGACGCCGCGTCGGTCCGGTCGCCGAAGACGCCGTCGGCCCGGCCGTCCAGCAGGCCCTGCTCGATCAAGAAGCCCTGCCAACGCTCGACGTCGGGGCCGCGCAGGCCCTTTCTCATTGCTCGCATGCTCGCTCCCTCCTTGCGCGCGTGGCACCCCCGCCGCGCGGGTACCAGTTTACACCCCGCGGGGCGGCCTTACGACCGGGGCCTCCGGCGGGCGGGCGCGTCGGGCGGCGTCGCGGGCTCGCTCCCCTGCCCGCGGCCCCCCGGCGGGAACGCCCCATGGGGCAGCTTTGACGTCCCGGCCGCCCGGCGCCGGCCCCCGCCCCGGGGCCCTTCGGCGCGGGCCTTTTGCCCCCGGGCGCCTCGGTGCGGGCCCCGCGCGCCGCGCCCCCGCGGCCCCGCGCGCCTCGCCCGACGGCCGCCCGGGGGGGCCGGGCGCAGCGCCCCTTCGGCCCGGCACGCGGCTCGCTCCGTCCGAGCGGTCCATGCTCTTCGCGACCTGGTGTTTGATTCTCGGCGCCCTGCTCGTCGTCATGGCGCTCACCGGCTCGTTCGTGAAGCGCCTGCCGCTCAGCACCTCGGTGCTCTACCTCGGCGTCGGCTTCGCGCTCGGGGCCCACGGCGCCGGGCTCTTCTCCTTCGACCCGCTGCGCGACGCGACGCTGCTCGAGCGGTTGTCGGAGGTGGCCGTGCTCATTTCGCTCTTCACGACCGGGCTCAAGCTGAGCCCCGCCTTCGACGACCGGAACTGGCACCTGCCCCTGCGCCTCGCCTTCGTGTCGATGACGCTGACCGTCGCGCTCATCGCCGGCGCGGGCGTGCTGCTGCTCGGCCTGCCGCCCGGCGCGGCGATCGTGCTGGGGGCGGTGCTCGCGCCGACCGACCCCGTGCTCGCCTCCGACGTCCAGATCGCGCACCACGGCGATCGCGACCGCCTGCGCTTCGCGCTCACGGGCGAGGCCGGCCTGAACGACGGCACGGCCTTCCCGTTCGTGATGCTGGGCCTCGGGCTGCTCGGCCTGCACCCGCTCGGCCCCTTCGGCCTGCGCTGGCTCGCGCTCGACGTCGGGTGGGCCGTCGCCGGGGGCCTCGGCATCGGCTGGCTGCTCGGCACGGCCGTCGGGCGCGTCGTGCTCTATTTGCGATCGGTCCACAAAGAGGCGGTGGGGCTCGACGAGTTCCTGTCGCTCGGGCTCATCGGCCTCTCGTACGGGGCGGCGCTCTGGGCGCGCGCCTACGGCTTTCTCGCCGTCTTCGCGGCGGGCCTCGCGCTGCGTCGCCTGCAGCAGCGCAAGCCCTGCCCGCGCCCGCTGGAGGCGCCGGCGGTCGTCTTCAGCGCCGCGCACGAGCTCGCCACCGAGCCCGAGCAGGCGCCGACCTACATGGCCCAGGCGGTGCTGCACTTCAACGAGCAGCTCGAGCGCGTCGCCGAGGTCAGCCTCGTCTTGCTCGTCGCCGGCACGCTGACGCTCGCGTACGTGCCGCGCGAGGCGCTCTGGTTCTTGCCGCTGCTCTTTCTAGTCATTCGGCCCGCGGCCGTCGCGCTCGGCACCGGGGCCACCGGGGCCTCGCCCCTGCAGCGATCGATGATCGGCTGGTTCGGCATCCGCGGGGTGGGCTCGATCTATTACCTGACGTATGCCATCGGGCACGGGCTGCCGCCCGAGCACGCGCGCCTGATCACGGGCCTGGTGCTGACGGCGGTCGCGGCCTCGATCGTCGCGCACGGCGTCTCGGTCACGCCGCTGATGAACTACTACGCCGCGGTCTCCCGGCGGCGGCGGCGCAGCCTGGCTTAGTGGCGGGGCCGCGCCGGGCCCCTTTCCGGGCGCCCGGGGCGGGCGCCCGCGGGCGTCGGAACGTTCGGGGCGGCGAGGGCGGCGGGGTGGGCCAAGGTTCCGGTTCAAGCCGGCCGTGGACGCTGTTACATGAAATGACCCATGCCATCGTTTCGACGTATGACGTTCGGCGCTCGGCGCGGCGGCGCCCTCGGGGCGCTCGTCCGGCGCGCCCTCTTGCTCTCGGCCGCGGCCTGCGCGCTCGCCGGTTGCGGCGACGACGACGACGGGCGGCCCGTGCCGCTGGTCCCCGGGCCGCCGCCCGCGCCGCCGCCCGGGCCGCCCGTCTCGCGCGACGGCTTCGTGCTGCCCGCGGTGGCCGAGCGGCAGCGGCTCGGGTACCTCGCGTTCGCGACCACGACGGGCGACTCGACCGACCCCGTCGACACGCTGGCCCGCCTCGAGCGGGCGCGGCGCGAGCCCTCGTACGCGGCGCCCCGGCTCGGGCCCGAGGCCTGGGACAAGCACTTCGCGCGCCTCGACGACCTCGAAGACGGCCGCGACTTCACCGCGCTCTACCTCTTGCACGTGCTCTTCGGCGACGCCGACGCGCCCTCGCTCGACCCGGCGCTCGTCGCCAAGATCGAGGCGTCGCTCTTGAACTTCAAGTTTTGGTACACCGAGCCGACGGCGCCCGGCAAGGTCGACGGCTCGTTCTACTGGTCGGAGAACCACGAGGTCATTTACGAGGCGCTCGAGTACCTGATGGGCCAGCGCTACCCCGACCGGGCCTTCGGCAACGACGGGCGCACGGGCGCCGAGCACCGCGACGGGGCGCGCGAGCGGCTCTCGCGCTGGTTCGACCTCCGGGCGCGCTTCGGGTTCTCCGAGTGGCACTCGAACGTTTACTATCAGAAGAACGCGACGGCCCTGCTCACGCTCGCCGAGTACGCCGACGAGCCCGCGGTGCGCGACCGGGCGGCGGGCCTGCTCGACGTGCTCTTGCTCGACGTCGGCACGCACTCGCAGCGCGGCGCCTTCGGCGCGACGCGCGGCCGCTCGTACAAGAAGGACAAGAACTCGTCGCTCGACGAAGACACGTTCGCGCTCGCGAAGCTGGTCTTCGACGCGGCCGACTACCCCTACCAGCTGAACGACGCGGGCGCGGCCCTCTTCGCCCGCGCCCGCCGCTACCGGGTGCCCGAGGCGGTCTACCGCGCCGGGCGCGACCCCGCGCCCGCGGTCGTGCGCGAGCGCCACGGCGCGCCCCTCGACGAGGCCGCGCCCCCGTCGGACAACCCGCCCGCGCCCGAGGGGCTCTCGTTCGGCGACCCGCGCGACGTCACCTTCTGGTGGTCGATGGGCGCGAACCTGAACTGGCAGGTCTTGCCCCTGACCTTCGCCACCATGAACCAGTACGACCTGTGGCAGAACCCGTCGTTCGCGCCCTACGCGGCCCTCAAAGACTTCGAGAACAGCGTGCCGGTCGCGCAGGCGATCGTGCACGGCGTGTCGACCTTCTTGGCGCTCGGCTTGCTCTCCGAGGTCAACACGTACGCGTACCGCGGCGGCGGCGACTACCTGCTCTCGAGCGCGCAAGACTGGCGCAAGGGCCGCCGCTCGAACCAGGCCCACGCCTGGCAGGCCACGCTCGACGCGCGGGCGCTCGTCTTCACGACCCACCCGGCCACGCCCCCGGTGGCCTCGACCGACTGGCGCGACGACGAGCAAGACTTCACCGGCTACTGGACGGGCGAGGCCTCGATGCCGCGCTCGGGGCAGTTCGAGAACGTGGCGGTGCACATCTACTCGCCGGCCTACCCCCCCGAGAATGGGGCGCTCTTCGAAGACTTCAAGACCGAGACGTACACGCACGCGTACTTCCCGCAAGATTACTTCGACGAGGTCGTGCAAGCCGCGGGCTGGACGTTCGGGCGCCTCGGCGGCGGCTACGTCGCGCTCTACTCGCACCGGCCCGCCGAGTGGCTGACGTACGACCCCGCGGTCTACGCGACGCGCGGCATGGCGCGGCCCTTCGACCTGCGCGCGCCCGGCGGCGCCGACAACCTCTGGCTCGTCGAGTGCGGGCGCGAGGCCGACTACGGCTCGTTCGAGGCCTTCGTCGCGGCGGTGTCGGCCGCGCGCGTCGACGTCACCGTCGAGCCGGCCGACCCCTGGCCGAGGCGCTCGGTGCGCTACGAGTCGCCGAGCAAGGGCCTCGTCGAGTTCGGCTGGGAGGGCCCGCTGCGCGTCGCCGGCGCCGAGGTGCCCCTCGCGGGCTACCCGCGCGCCGAGAGCCCCTGGGCCGGCGCCGCGGCGGGCTCGCGCCGCTTCGACATCAAGCACGGCGGCTACGGCGTGCGGGTCGACTTCGCCGCCGGCACCCGCGAGGTGTACGCGCCGCCCTCGCCCTGAATCCCCGCCGGCCTCGCGCGCTCGCGCTCGGGCCCGCCGTGCGCCCCCGCCCCGGGCCCGGGCGCGCGCCGGACGCTCCGGGCGGGCCGGCGCCCTCGCCGCGGCTCTGCTGCTGGATCTCAGGGTGGGCCGGCGCCTTTACTGCGGCTCTGCTGTTGGATCTCGCGGACGTTCGGCGGGATGTAATCGGGGGGCGAGCCCGGCGGCACGTAGCCGGGCACGAGGCGCAAGGTCTGGGGCGCCTTGCGCGGGGGCAAGATCTGGTCGAAGACGATGCGCCAGCCCTCGGGCCGCTTCTGCCAGACGCGCGCGTAGTGGCCCTTCTTCGCCTCGGCGCCCTCGCCCCAGCGGGCGCTGCCGTACGTCCAGACCAGGTCGCCCGCCTTCGCGGCGCCGCCGCCGATGTACGCGAACTCGGCCTTCGGCGGGCGGGGGGCGAGGGCGGCGGCGAAGGCGTCGCGGCCCTTGCCGGGCGGGACGCCCTCGGTGTGCACGCGGCCGTCGTCGGCGAGCGCGGCGAGGTAGGCGCCCGGCAGGTCGGCCGCGGCGCGCTTGGCGAGCTCGTCTTCGGCCGCGCGGACCTCGGCGCTCGCCGCGTCGGGCGTGCCCGAGTTGACGGTCGCGATGGGCAGCTGCCCGGCGGGCGAGCCCGGCGCGGCCTCGGCCGCCGGGTCGGCGGACACGCCCGCGTCGAAGACCCACTTCCAAGAGTTGTCCGGCTGCTTCTTCCAGACGGTGAAGTAGTGGCCCGCGCGCTTGTCGTCGAGGGTGAAGGGGCCCGTCGTGAAGCCGAGATCGCCCGACGATGACACGCCCGCCCAGAGCGGCCACCAGGCGAGCTGCGGGCTCTTCTCGCCCGGCTTCGGGTCGGGCATCTTCGAGAGGCTGTCGCGCGCGTTGACGGGCTCGGTCCGAATGATGATGGCGTCGGTGGCGGCGTGCTTGAGAAAGGACGCCTTCAGCCCGAGCGCGACGCCGTCGGCGGCGAAGGCCCGCTCGGCCGTCACGACGGCCTCGGTCGAGGGCGGCTGGGAGCGGCTACACGAGGCGCCGGCGGCGCCGAGAGCGCCGAGGGCGAGGAAGGCGGCGGCGGCAAGCAGCGAGCGCAGCGACATGGCAAAGACCTCGGAGGGCGGGGCGGAAAGCCGGGGGGTGACCTTCCGCGCGGTCCGGGCCGGATGCAAGGCCGCGCGGCCGGCCCCGGCGCCCCGGCCCTTCACGGGCGTAGGCCCGGGCACAAACACCCGGCCGCCCCAGAAGTTCGCGCCCCGCCGGGGCTCGTCCTCGGCCGCTCGCGCCCCCGCCGGGGCTAGTCCTCGGCCGCTCGCGCCCCCGCCAGGGCTCGTTATCGGCCCTGCGCGCCCCCGCCAGGGCTCGCTATCGGCCCGCCCGCGCCCCGGCTGGGGCCTCGCCCCTTCGCCGCCCCCGACCGCGCTGGGGCGCCGAGGGCGCCGGTCTCGTCGACCGCGAAGAGGTCGCCGCGCCCCCGCCCCCTGCTGCCGGCGCGCCCCGCGCCGCCGCGGCGAGGGCCGGGCGGCCCCGGGGCCCGCGCTGGAGAATTTGTTCGAGGTACGTCACCATCGCGCCGGAGAGTGACGATGGCGCGTTCGACGAAGTGGGGCGTGATCGCGACCTTCGCGGGCGCGCTCGCCGCGCTCGCCGCCTGCGGCGACCGCGGCACGGGTGCGGGCGGCGCGGCGGGCGCGCTCGGCGCGGGCCCGGGGGGCGGGGGGCGCGCCGGCGACGCCGGGCCGGGCGCCGGCGGCGGCGCGGCGGGCGCGCCCGGCGTGAATGGTACGGCCGGCACCGGCGGCGGCAAGGCCGGCACCGGCGGCGCGCCCAAGCCGGGCGCTTCGTTCACGCCCGACGACACCTACTTCTGAAGGGCCCCGGGGGCCGCGGCGCCTGCCCCCCGCCCGACGGCGGCCCGGGGCCGCGCGCCTTCAGGGCCGCACGGCCTTCGCGATCTGCGCGAAGATATTGTTCTGCGAGGCCTGACCGCCGAGGGCGACGTCGTCGAAGCTCACCACGAGGTCGAGGCCGGGCATCACGCACACGCCCTCGTCGCCGTCGAGCGCGCAGTAGGTGTCGGCGGGCGCGTCGGGCCAGCGCCGAGCGCCCGAGCGGTCGACGCCGTTCGCCGTCCAGTACCAGCTCGCGCTGCCGTCGTGGTCGGGGGTGACGCCGGGGGCGGGCGGCGCGCCGAGCGAGCGCTGGCCGGCGATGACTTCGGACGCGAGGCCTTCGGTGACGGGGAAGTCGCTCGGCAGCCGGTCGTTGCCCGGCAGCGCGGCGAAGCGCTCTTCGACGAGCTGCCCGTCGGCCCAGCGCCCGCGCCGCAGGTAGAGCAGGCCCACGCGCGCCATGTCACGGATCGAAATGGTCAGGCGGCCGATCTCTTCGGGCGCGCCCGAGGCGCTCAGGCTCGGGCCGTCTTCGAACCCGAGCCGGTCGCCGAGGCGCTTGCGCAGCACCTCGGCGTTCATCGTCTCGTACGTCGCGCCGTAGACGTTGAGCACGAGCGTGTCGAAGAAGAGGGCGAGCTCGAGGCCGCTGTCGACGTAGGCCTGGCCGGGGGGCTCGGCGACGCCGTAGCCGCCGGTGCGCGTCGCCAGGTGCGACCAGCGCAGGTTCTTGTCTTTGAAGCCGAGCGCCGCGTTGATCTCGCCGAGCCGGGGCTCGGCCTCGACGACCGGCGCGTCGAGGCCCGCGATGAGGCCCTCTTGCACGGCGAGAAAGAGCAACGTCGTGTAGATCGGCCCCGCGGCGTCGACGGTGCCGTAGTCGTCGGCCGGGTCGCCCCAGCAGTAGGCGAGGGCGCCCCCGCGCACGATGCAGCCTTCGCCGCCGAGCGAGGTGCTGAGCGCCGCGAGGGCCGCCCCGTCGAGGCCGGCCTCTTCGGGGGTCGTCGTCGCCCACGTCTCGCCCGGAAAGACGAGCGGCGGCTCGACGACCGAGCCGCCCGCGCCGCCGGAGCCGCCCGCGCCG
>DASTPP010000097.1:0-38091 GCA_035762175.1 Polyangiaceae bacterium
GCGCCCGCGCCGCCTGCGCTGCCCGCGCTGCCGCCGCCCGCGCCCGCGCCGCCCGCGCCGCCCGCGCCGCCCGAGCCCCCGCCGCCGGGGCCGCCGGGCGGCAATGACCCGCCGTCGCAGGCGCCGGGCTCTTCGCACTGCTCGGGGTCGTCGATGACGGCCGAGCGGCACTCGTTCGCGTCGTAGCAGGTCGACGCCGCGTCGCACTCGACGCTCTCGCACGACGCCCGCATGAGCACGTCGAGGTAGAGGGTGGTCTGCGGCACGTAACGCAGGACGCGCCGCGCCACGATGCACCCGTCGTACGCGGGCGGCCGGCACCAGTCGACCGACGCGGTCGTCACCGCCGTGACCAGCTTGAAGGCGAACTCGGCGTCGCGCTCGTCGCCCGTCGGCACGAGCACCAGCTCGCCGAGCGACCCGCTGCCCTCGTCGCACGCGAGGCTGACGCGCGCGGGCGGCTTGGACTCGAGATCTTCGGCGGGGCTGCCGATGGTCAGGGCCGTGCCGTGCCCCCGTACCCGCTCGCAGGGGAGGTCGGTCCAGACCTTGACCTTGACCTGCGTCGCGCCGCGGCAGGCGAAGGCGGGCGCGAGGGCGAGGCCGGCGAGGAGGGCGGCGAGGGCGGCCCGGGGGCGGAGCAGGGGAGCCATGGTGGGAAGGGCAGGCGCGCGGGTAGACTACGCGCAGATGGATACGATGCCACGGCTCGGGGGGCAGTAGCGGGTGCGGGGGGGCTCGTGCTACGAATCGCGTCCTATGGGGTAGTGACCTCGGTTGGGGGGTAAAGAAATCGTGTTTCGTGAGGTGGTAGGCTGGCGCCTAGGGGGGTAGAAGAGGCGTGTTGATGGCGCAGAAGCTCACCACCCCGTCGGGCGCAACGACGCTCGTCTCGAGCCAACGGCCCGGGCGCAACGCCGCCGGCGTCGATCTGCCGGGCCCCGGCGCGACGCTCGCGGGCAAGTACGAGCTCGTGCGCGAGCTCGGGCGTGGCGGCATGGGCGTCGTGATGGAGGCGCGCGATCTGCGCCTCGGCCGCCGCGTCGCCATCAAGATGATGTCGTCCGGCGTCTGGCAAGAGCCCGAGCTCGTGGCGCGCTTCGAGCGCGAGGCGCGCGCGGTCGCGCGGCTGCAGAGCGAGCACGCGGTGCGGCTGCTCGACGTCGACGTGGCCAAGCCCGCCCTGCCCTTCATGGTGATGGAGTACCTTGAGGGCCGCAGCCTCGACGGCGAGCTCGCCGAGCGCGGCCCGCTGCCGTGGGCCGAGGCGGTCGGCTACGTGCTCGAGGCGTGCGAGGCGATGGCCGAGGCGCACGCGGCCGGCATCGTGCACCGCGACATCAAGCCCGCGAACCTCTTCGTGTGCCGCACCCCGTCCGGGCGGCGCGTGCTCAAGGTGCTCGACTTCGGCATCTCGAAGCTGACGAACGAGGGCGAGCGCGCCCTGACGCAGACCAACGCGTCCTTCGGCACGCCCGAGTACATGTCGCCCGAGCAGGTGCGCGCCAAGGGCCCCATCGACGGCCGCTCCGACGTCTGGTCGCTCGGCGTGGTGCTCTACCAGCTCCTCTCGGGCACGACGCCCTTCCGGGGCGACACCGTGCCCTCGATCTTCGTCGCCATCGCCACCGACGCGCCGGCGCCCCTCGGGCCGCTGCGGCCCGATCTGCCGGTGGGGCTCGAGCTTGTCCTCGCTCGGGCGCTCCACAAGAACCCCGCCGAGCGCTTCCCCTCGGCGCTCGCCTTCGCCGAGGCGCTCGCCCCCTTCGCCGAGCCGCCCCAGCGCGCGTCCTCGGGGGTTGCGTTCGAGTCGAACGCGACGCAAGCGCTCTCGCGCCCGCCCTCCTGGCCCGGGGGCCAGACGACCGTGCCCCGTCACCGGTCGGCCCGGCGCACGCTGCTCCTCGCCCTCGGGCTCGCCTCGGTCGCGATGGGCGTGGCCGGCGTCTGGCTTTGGGGCGCCGAGCCGATGCGCGCCGGCGGCGCCACCCCGGGCCCGGCGGTGTCGCCCCTGCGACCGCACGCCGAGGCTCCGCACGCCCAGCCGCACGCCGGGGCCCCACCCGCCCAGCCGCACGCCGACGCCCCGCCCTGGCCGCCGCACGCCGACGCTCCGCCCGGGCCGCCGCACGCCGGGGTCCCGGCCTCGCCTCCGACCATCGAGCCCACGCCCCCGGCGTCGGCGGCCCGCGAGCCCGTCGCGAACTCGGTGCCCCCGCCCGAAAAGACGGGCGTCGGGCCCAGGGCGCCCGCGCCGCCCCGGGGCAAGGTGGGCGAGCCGCCCAGGCCCCCGGCGCCCGTCATCGAGCCGATCGCCGAGCCGGCCCCCACGCCGAGCGCCGGCCCGGCGCGGCGGCCCCCCCCTGCGCCTTCGGCCGGGCCGGCGCTGCCGATCGGCCCCGATGGGCATCCGACGCGGTTCTGAGTGCGCATGGCCACCCGACCCGCGCTCGCCCTCGCCCTGGCGGTCGTGCTCGCCGGCCCCGCCGCCGCCGCGCAAGAGCGGCTGCACGCCGACGCGGCCAAGGGCGCCGAGCTCAAGCACCAGGGCGACCAGGCGATGGACGCGCGGCACTACGCCGACGCGGTCGTGGCGTACCGCGGCGCGATCGAGGCCTACCCCGACCCGAGCGTCTATTACAACCTCGGCCGGGCCTACCAGGCGATCGGCGAGTACCCCGACGCGCTCTTCTGGCTGCGCCGCTTCGAGCGCGAGGCGCCGCCCGGGCTCAAGGCGCGCGTGCCGAAGCTCGGCGAGCTCTTGGCCGAGCTGCGCTCGCGCGTCACCGAGGTGACCATCCGCGCGAACGTGAGCGACGCGCGCGTGCTCGTGCGCGATCGCCTCGTCGGCACGACCCCCTTCGGCGGCCCGGTCACGCTCGGCGCGGGCCCGGCGCCCTTCGAGATCATCGCCCCCGGCTACCTCAGCTACCGGCGCGAGCACCAGCTCAAGGCGGGCGGCGACATGGTCGTCGACATCCAGCTCGCCCCGAGCGAGGCGGGCCGGCCGAGCATCGTCTTCGTCCGCGAGCGAGAGCGCGAGGGCGGGCTCGCCACGCGCTGGTGGTTCTGGGCGGGCGTCGGCACCGCGGCGGTCGTCGCCGGCGTCGTCACCTACGTGGCGCTGACGACCGAGCGCTCGCCCGACCGCGGCAACTTCGACGGCCCGGGCCAGGTCGGCGCGCCGCTCGTGACGTTCTGACCCACGCGGCGGGCGACGTGGCGCGCCCGGCGTCGCCCCGGACTCGAAGTCCGGGGCACGGCGTCACCCCTTCGTGCCGCGCGGAATCGAGCCGGTTCGGCGAGCAAAGTCCGGCCTCCGTTGGGGCCGGACTCCCGCGGGCTCCGCTCCCCTGGCGAGCGGGCGAAGTGGCGCGCGGCGCGCGAGCCCACCCCCAGCGAGGGGTGGGCTTTGCTCTCCGTTCGAGGGGGATACGCCGTGCCCCGGACTTCGAGTCCGGGGCGGCGCCGGGCGCGCCACGTCCCCCGCCGCCGGAACGAGGGGCGGCGGGGGCCCTCCCCCCCCGGGCCCTCACGCGGGGGCGGCCACCCGCTTCGCGAAGATCACCTTGCCGTCGCCGTCGGCGTAAAAGTCAGGTATCCGCCCGCACTCGGCGTACCCGCGCTTCGCGTAAAACCGACGCGTTCGCTCGAGCAGCGGCAGCGAGCTCGTCGAGATGAGCAGAATGCGGCCGCCGGCTTCGCCGACGCGCCCTTCGACGAACCGCAGCAACTCGTCGCCGACGCCGCGGCCTTGCCGCGTCGGGGCGACGCCGATCCACCAGAGCTCCCAGACGCCGTCGGCCTTGGCTTCGGGCGAGAAGTACACCCACCCCGCGGGAGGCTCGGCCGGGCCCTCGGCCCAGACGTAGGCGAGGTGCCCCTCGCCGAGGCGGCCGGCGTGCAGATCGTCGAGCACCGACCGGAGCAAGAGGTCGGCTTCGTCCGGTCGGAAGAGCCCGGTCGAGACTCCGAGCGAGACGAGGGCGGGCGTGTCAGCGGGTTCGGCAGGGCGAATCATGGCGGTATGGGAGGGCCTCTACGCACGTGGCGCGCAAAGGTTTCGGCGGCCCGGCGCTCGGTCGAACGTTTCGGCGCCCCGGCGCTCGGTCGAACGTTTCGGCGGCCCGGCGCTCGGTCGAACGTTTCGGCGGCCCGGCGCTCGGTCGAACGTTTCGGCGGCTCGGCGCTCGGTCGAAGCGGCGGGCGCTCGTCGTCGGGCCGGGCTCGTCGTCGGGCCGGGCTTGCCGTCGCCTGCCGGCCACGGCCCCGCGGCGGGGGCGGACGCCGCGGGCGCGCGCGCGCCCGGGCCTTGACAGGCGTCGGGCGTGGTGGTCGTCTCCGCGCCGCGCTCGGCCAGTTCATGGGGGGCCGGCGCTCAAGGAGGGACCATGACTGTTGATTTCGATCCGACGCCCTACGTGCGTCCGCCGATCGTCGACGTGCCCGCGGCCGTCGGCCTGAGCGTGGCGCTGATCAAGGCGATGCCGAACCCCAGCACCGACGAGGTGCGGAGGTCGGCGCGGCGGCTGCGCGCCTCGACGCTCGCCCTGCAGCAGGCGTGGGCGAAGAGCGACGAGAAGGCGCCGCCCCGCGACAAGCGCCCGGCCGACGTGGCGCTCGACAACGCGTGGTCGGCGCTCTACGGCCGCCTCGAGAGCTACGCCCGGCTGCCGGCCGAGCAGGCACCGCGGGCCGAGCGCGCCGCGGGGCTGCTGAACACGATCTTTCCCGACGGGCTCTCGTTCCTCAAGCTGCCGTATGCGTCCGAGTGGGCCGAGAGCGAGAAGCGGCTGACGAAGATCGATCAGCAGAAGCTCGGCTCCGCCCTCGACGAGCTCGCGGGGCCCGACTTCTTGACCGTCCTGCGCGCCGCGCACGCCGACTACGGCGCCGCGCTCGGCATGACGAAGGCCCTCGCGGCCGGGCCCACGCCCGTCAGCCTCGCCGAGCCGCTGCGCGAGGTGACGCGCGCCATCGCCAACTACACCCTCAAGCTCTGCGCCATGGCCGACGACGACGCCTCGATCGCCGCCGTGCAGAACGCGCTACGCCCCCTCGACGAGTACCGCGAGAGCACCGCCCGCCGCCCCACCAAGGCGGCCCCAGGCGAGCCCGACACGCCCCTGCCCGACCTGCCGGGCGAGGGCGACTGAGGCGCGGCGCCTCCGTCCCGCTGGCCCGCCCGGCGGGGCAAGCCAACGCCGACCGGGGCACCGCCCCCCGCCCGGCGCGCCAAGCCAGCGCCGACCGGGGGACCGCCCCCCGCTCGGCGGGCCAAGCCAACGCCGACCGGGGGACCGCCCCCCGCCCGGCGGGCCAAGCCAGCGCCGACCGGGGCACCGCGCCGGCCGCAGATGTCCCGGGACATCCGTAAACGGGTCGACGACCCGCCTCGAGATGTCCTCGCACATCTCCGACCAGGTCGACGACCCGCCTCGAGATGTCCTCGGACATCTCCGACTAGGTCGACGACCCGCCTCGAGACGTCCTCACACATCTCCGACCAGGTCGACGACCCGGTTGGAGATGTCCCGGGACATGCCTGACCGGGTCGACGACCTGTCGGCATCTGTCGCAGCACATGTGCGAGCGGGCCCGAGCCGAGCCTTCTGGCTATGCCCGGTCAGGTGCGCTAGCCCCGTAGGGGGGGATGGGGCAGCCCGAGCAGTTCGCCAAGCAGCTCTTCGAAGAAGAGACCGCCGCGCTCACGGGCGGCGCCTTCGCCTGGCAGGGGCCGGTCGAGCTGGGGCTGAGCGAGGTGCGCCTCGACGGGCTCTTGCGCCTGCTCGCGCCCGAGCGGCTGGCCGCGCTCGCGGCGCCCTGGTCGTTGGCGGACGTGAGCGGCGAGGTGGTGCTCGAGCTGAAGCTGCCGGGCGACCACCTCGATCGAGTCGCCGTCGAGCGCGCGCTCTTGCGGCGGCAGGCCTACGAGGTCAGGCGACTTGAAGCGGCGAGCGCGTCGGGGGCGGTGGTCGAGACGGAAGCGCCTGTTCCGCTGTGGCTGGTGGCACCGCACCTGCCGCGCTGGTTGGGCGCGGGGCCGGCGGTGGCGCGGGGCTGCTACCGGCTGGGGCACGCGCCGTTTTCGTTCCTGTGGGTGGCGGCCAACGAACTGCCGCTGCGCGACGAGCTGGTGCCCTTCTTGGTGGCGCGCTCGGGGGCGGCGCTGGCCGAATTCGGCCGGTGGGTGGCCGGGCGGCGTCCCTTGGCGTGGGTGCTGCGCATGGTACAATTGCTGCCGATGTCGCCTGCGCTTCGAGACGAGTTGCTGCGCTACTTCCCCAAGACCGACGACCCCGAGGTGCGCGAGCGGCAGCGGCACATCGCGCGCGTGCTGCTCGAGCAGAACCCCGAGGTCGGGCAGCCTCTGGTCGAGAGGGGGCGCGAAGAGGGGCGCGAGCTCGAGTGCGAGCGGCTGTACGAGCGGCGGCTGGGGCGCGCCTTGAGCGAGGCCGAGCGGGCGATCTTGCGCGAGCGCTGGGGGCGGCTCGGGGCCGAGCGGCTGGGCGACGTGGTGCTCGCCTCGACGGCCGAGGCGCTGGCGGCGTGGCTTTCGGACCCCGCGGCGCGCTGAGCGGGGGCGGCGTGGCTTTCGGACCCCGCGGCGCGCTGAGCGGGGGCGGTGGGGCTTTCGGACCCCGCGGCGCGCTGAGCGGGGGCGGCGGGGCCCGCACCCCCGGCCCCTCCTCCCGGGGCTGCAGGCCCCGCCGCCCTTCCGTCAGACCGAGGGCAGCGGCCGGGGGTGCGGGGTCTCGGCCTCGTAGGAGGGCAGCTCGACGTCGACGGGCGAGGCGCGCCAGATGTCGTTGGCGTACTCGCGGATGGCGCGGTCGGACGAGAAGGGGCCCATCGCGGCGATGTTGCGCAGGCACAGGTGCGCCCAGGCCTCGGGGCGGGCGTAGGCCTCGAGCACCTTGTCGCGCGCGTCGACGTAGGCGCGAAAGTCGGCGAGCAGCATGTACGTGTCGCCGCGGAGCAGCTCGTCGATGAGGGGGTGGAAGAGCGTGCGGTCTTCGGGCGAGAAGAAGCCGCTCTTGACGAGGTCGAGCACCTCGCGAAGCTCGGCGTCTTCTTCGTAGTGGCGGGCGGGGCGGTAGCCCTCGGCGCGCTTTTGCGCGACCTCTTCGGCCGTCAGGCCGAAGAGGAAGAAGGCGTCGTGGCCGACCGCGTCGCGAATTTCGATGTTGGCGCCGTCGAGGGTGCCGAGCGTGAGGGCGCCGTTCATCGAGAACTTCATGTTGCCGGTGCCGGACGCCTCTTTGCCCGCGGTCGAGATCTGCTCGGAGATGTCGGCGGCGGGGATGATGCGTTCGGCGAGCGAGACGCGGTAGTTCGGCAGGAAGTGCACGCGCAGCCCGTCGGCGGCCCGGTCTTGGTTGATGACCTCGGCGATGCCGTGAATCAGGCGAATGATGAGCTTGGCGGCGACGTAGCCCGGGGCCGACTTGCCGCCGAAGAAGACGGTGATGGGGGCGGGCAGGGCGGCCTGGCCGCGGCGCAGGCGCAGGTAGAGGGCGATGACGCCGAGGGCGTTGAGCAGCTGGCGCTTGTACTCGTGGATGCGCTTGACCTGGACGTCGAAGGCGGAGCTCGGGTCCACCTTAAGCTCCATCGTTTGGCGCAGGAAGCGCGCGAAGTCGACCTTGTTGGCGCGCTTGACGGCGGTCACCTCCTCGAGGAAGGCGGTGTCGCCGACGAGCGGGCGCAGCCGCTCGAGCTCGCCGAGGTCGGTCATGAAGCCGCGGCCGATGCGCGAGGCGATGAGGCCCGAGAGGCGGGGGTTGCACTGCAAGAGCCAGCGCCGGGGCGTGACGCCGTTGGTCTTGTTGTTGAAGCGCTCGGGGTAGAGCTGGCCGAAGTCGCGCAAGACGTCGGCCTTGAGCAGGCGGGTGTGCAGCTCGGCGACGCCGTTGACCGAGTGCGAGCCGACGACGGCGAGGTGCGCCATGCGCACGTTCTTGCCGCCGGGGCCCTCTTCGATGAGCGACAGGCGCGCGACGCGCGCGTCGTCGTTCGGGTAGCGGATCTGCACCTGGCGCAAGAAGCGGTGGTTGATCTCGTAGATGATCTCGAGGTGGCGGGGCAGCAGGCGCTCGAAGAGCGTCACGCTCCAGCGCTCGAGGGCCTCGGACATCAGGGTGTGGTTGGTATAGGCGAAGGTCGCCTGGGTGATCTTCCAGGCGTCGTCCCAGCCGAGGGCGTGCTCGTCGACGAGCACGCGCATCAGCTCGGGGATGGCGATCGAGGGGTGGGTGTCGTTGAGCTGGATGGCGACGCGGTCGGCGAAGTTGGCGAACGAGCGGTGCGCGGCGAGGTGGCGGCGCACCAGGTCGGCGATGGAGCAGGCGACGAAGAAGTACTGCTGCTTGAGGCGCAGCTCGCGGCCGACCTGGACGGAGTCGTTCGGGTAGAGCACCTTCGAGATGGTCTCGGACCGGGTCTTGTCGTAGACGGCGCGCTCGTAGTCGCCGGCGTTGAAGACGTCGAGGTCGAACTCTTCGCTCGCGCGGGCCGACCAGAGGGTCAGGGTGTTGACGTTGGGGCGGCCGTAGCCGATGACGGGCGTGTCGTAGGGCACGCCGACGACCTCGTGGGTGTCGACCCACTGCACGCGCGAGCGGCCCTGCGCGTCGACGTAGCGCGAGGTGCGGCCGTAGAAGCGCACGCGCACGGCGCGGTCGGGGCGCTCGAACTCCCAGGGGTTGCCGAAGCGCAGCCACTCGTCGGGCTTCTCGACCTGGTTGCCGCCGCGCACCGCCTGCTCGAAGATGCCGTACTCGTAGCGAATGCCGTACCCCATGCCGGGGATGCCGAGCGTCGCCATCGAGTCGAGAAAGCATGCGGCGAGGCGGCCGAGGCCGCCGTTGCCGAGGCCGGCGTCGGGCTCGACCTCGCAGAGGTCGGCGAACTCGAGGCCGAGCTCGGCGGTGACGCGCTTGACGTCGTCGAGCAGGCCGAGGTTGATGAGGTTGTTGACGAGCAGCCGGCCGGGCAGGTACTCGGCCGACAGGTAGTAGACCTGCTTGACGTCCCGGGCGGCGTACGCGCTGATGGTGCGCGTCCAGCGGCGCACGACGCGGTCGCGCGCGAGCAGCGCGAGGGCGTGGTACTTGTCGGCGGGCGAAGCGCGCTCGAAGGGGCGGCCGCGCGAGAAGTGCACGTGGTCCAAGAAGGCGCGTCGCAGCGACGCCGCGCTCGTGCCCGTGCGGTCGTCTTCGACGACAATGGTCGGCCCGTGGGTGGGGGAGCTGTTGCCTTGCGTCATCCGGGGGGGCCGAGGCTCGCACGGGCCGCGGCCCCGGGTCTAGAGCGGACGGCGGCCCCCGACGGAGAGAGGCCCCTCGGGGGCGGCCGCGTTCAGTCCGGGGCCCGGCCGAGCGCCCGCAGGCTCACGATGGCCTGCCGGTCGCGCACGAGGGCGACCGAGCCCGAGGGCGGCTCGCCCCCGCTCTGCACCTCGATCTCGGCGAAGGCCGGGGCGACGGGGCGGACGCGGGTGCGCAGCCGGCCGAGCCGGTGCATCCAGACCCAGGCCTCGGGGGTCACCGAGGGGGCGTGCGCGGCGAGCTCGTCGCGCCCGAGCCCGTCGATGGCGGGGGCGAGGCCGCCGATGGGGCTGCCGTCGTGCAGCGGCATCGCCCTCGCGCGCGCGGCGAGCCGGGCGCCGCCGGCGAGCTCCGAGAACGTGGCGCTCAGCGTCGCCGGCGAGCGCAGCGAGGCCCAGAAGGGGCCGGCGAGCGCGAGGGCGAAGGCGAGCGCGCGCAGGGCGGGGGCGCGGTGGGCCCGGCCGGGGCGGGCGGCGAGCGCGGCCGCGACGCTGCGGGCGCCGAGGGCGGCGAAGAGGGCGAGCAGGGGGATCAAGACCCCCTCGCGGCCGAGGGCCTGCTGGCCCGGCCAGGTGAAGGGGCGCGTCGAGAGCAGCGCCGTCATGGCGGCCGACGCCACCAGGGGCCGGGCGCGGGCCGGGTAGCGGCTGGCGAGGCGGCCGAAGGTGGCCAGGCCCAGGAGCGCGAGCACGGCGGTGCTGGCGGGGGCGCTGAGCCAGGGCAGGGCGAGCGCCCGCCCGGCGCTGAGGGTCGGGGCGGAGGGGGCGGCGACGCGCTCGGAGGCCCAGAGCAGCGTCGCGGGGCCGAGCGCGCGGGCGAGGGCGGCGTGCAGCGCGGCGCAGGCCGAGGCGCCCGCGGCCATCGCGGCCATCGCCTGCCCGAGTCGCTTCCAGCGGCGGTCGGGGAACAGGCGGCGGAACGACGTCGTGGGCCAGGCGCCTTGCATGACCACGGCCGCCGGCAGCATCAGCGCCGCGGGCGAGGTGACGAAGGCGAGGCCGAAGGCGAGGCCGAGCGCGGCCGCCGGGCCCCGCCCGGGGCGGTCGAGGAAGCGGTCGTAGGCCCAGAGCGTCGCCATGACGAAGGCGGCGAGCGCGCCCTCGCCGTGCAGCTCGGCGGCCGAGAGCAGCCAGCGGGGGTGGAAGAGCGTGAGCAGCGCCGCGAGCACCGCCGCCGCGGGCCCGAGCGGCCGCCGCGCCAGCAGAAAGACGAGCGGCGGGGCGAGGGCGGTCAGCGACGCCAGCCCGAGCCGCAGGGCCGTCAGGCCGTCGAGCGCGCCGCCGCCGAGCAAGAGCCCGAGCGCGGCGCTCAGGACGGGCGGCGCCGCCGAGGTCGGGGGCCCGACGGCGGGCTCGAAGGCCGCCCGCGCGACCCCGAGGGGCCCGCCGAGGGCGCGCGCGGCCGAGACCGAGGCCGCGATCGCGCCGCCCTCGCCCGCCGCGACGCCGAGCGAGCGGCCGACGAAGGCGAGCGTCGCCCACGACAGGACGTAGAGGGCGCCGGCGACGGCGCGCTGACTCGTCGGCCCCTGCGCCCGCTCGGCCATGGCGTGGGAGGATACCGACTCTGTGTCCAAAAGGGGGGCCCTGACCCAGCTTTCCTGGGGAGACCGGCCGGGCGGCGCCCCGGTCGGCCCCGGGGCGCTTGCCGGTGGCGTCCGCGCTCGCCATTTTGTCTTGGTCGGGGCCCCGCCCTCGGGGCGGCGGCCCTCTCGAAGAAAGGCCCGGTAGGTGTGCATGGAGCGAACGGCGTGGGGCGAGGCGATTGTTTTCCGGCTCAGGCCCAGGCAGCTCGTGCAAACCGACGTCGAGCGCGTCGGCTTCTGGGCCCTGCTCGCCCTCTCGGCCTGCGCCACGGCGATGGCGGTGGCCGTGGCCCGCACGCTGCACGTCCGCGCTGACGCGCTGCTCTTGTTCGGGGCCTGGTGCGCCAGCCTCGCGCTGCTGCTGCGCTGGGCGCCGCATTGGTGGCACCACGGCGCCGAGGTCTGGGTGACCGACCGGCGTGTCATCTGGAAGCGCGGCTCGTTCGCCCGCTCGATCGAGCGGGCCGGCATCTCGTTCGCGCGGATCCACTGGTACCCCTCGCGCAAGGCGGGCGACTTGACGCTGGTGCGCGACGTGCCGACCGGGGCGCTCGGGCGGCGGCTGACGCTGACCTTGCGCGGCGTCGAGCGGCCCGACCTGGTCTGGGACGTGATCCGGGGGCGCGACCCCTCGTCGCTGCCCCGGCCCCGGGGCGGCTCGCGCCCGCTCGGCCAGCGGCTCGAGGCCGACGAGCGCGTGGTGTGGTCCGAGCGCCCGCTCACCTCGTGGCGGCGCTTTCTGCCGCAGACCTCGCGCGACCGCGTGGCGAGCCTGCTCGGGCTCGCCGCCTTCGCGGCGATGGCGCGCATCACGGTCGCCTACGTGCCGGCCGCGCGCAAGGTGATCGCCGGCGGCGTCGACCCCTACTCGCTGGGCTTTCTGGCGCTGATCGTGGCGATGGCCTGCTCGTCCATCTTGCTGCTCGGCGTCGGGGCCTCGCTGCTCTGGACGGCGGTCGTGCGGCCCGGGCTGCTCTTGCCCTCGACCCGCTACTGGATCACCGACCGCCGCGTCGTCATCGCCCAGGGCCGCGACGAGCTGCAGCTCGACCGCTCGCGCATCGTCGACGTCATCGACGCGCCCGCGTCGGGCGTGGGCGAGTGCCGCGACCTCTTCTTGATTCTCGACGGGCCGCGCGCGCGCGCCGTCGCCCTGCAGGGGGCGTTCGGCGAGAAGGCGGGCCCGCGCGAGCTGCGCCCCGTCTTGCGCAACGTGCTCGACCCCGAGGCGGTGCTGCGCGTGCTCGGCAAGGGGTGGGCGCAGGCGGGCGCGGCCTGAGCCTCAGGGAGGGGTGGGCGCAGGCGGGCGCGGCCTGACCCGGGGGGCGTCGCCGGGGCTCAGCGCGAGGGGGCGAAGAGGGGCCGGGCGGCCGGCGGCCTGGCCCAGGGCGGGGGGGGCGCCTGGCCGGCGCGCGGCGGCGCCTTGCGGGGGGGCGGGCCGCCGGAGGCCTTGGCGAGCAGGTGCTGCGTGCGCCGGAAGCGCGCCTGGGCGAGGGCGACCCAGGGGTCGGTCGAGGGGGCGGAGGCGACGTAGGCCTGCCACTTCACCGCGGAGAGCTCGAGGTTGCGCCGGCGCTCGCTGACGTCGTTCGTGGCGAGCTCGGCGAGCGCCCAGTGGCGGAGCGCGTCATACCAGTGGATTTCGTACTCGGGCACGAAGAAGGTGCCGTCGTCGTGCAGCAGCGAGCGGGCCGAGGTGTCGAGCTGCACGGCCTCTTTGGCGGTGGCGAGCGCCTGGGCGATGTCGCCCGAGCGGTCGAGGGCGACGGCGAGGCCCCAGCGCGCGAGCACGCCGGTGCGGCTCTGGCCCGGCTCGAGCTCGATGGCGCTGCGGTAGTTGGCGGTGGCGCGCGTCAGGTCGCCGAGCGACATGAGCGCGTCGCCGTAGTTGTAGAGGGCGCTCGCGCGCAGGTGCGGCAGGGTCTGGCGGGCGAGGTAGCGCTCGTAGGCGCGGGCCTCGTCTTCGCGCCGCTGCAGGCGGGCGTAGGCGATGGCGAGCTGGTAGCAGGCGCCGATCGCGTCGGGGTGGTCGGGGAAGGCGGCGACGGCGGGCTCGAGCGCCGCGACCGTGCCCGCGTCGTCGGAGAGGGCGGCGAGCACGTCGCCGTAGAAGAAGCGCAGGGCCGGGTCGGGGTGGGCGGCGGCGCCGGCGGTCTCGAGCAGCGAGCGGACGCTGAGCAGGACCTGTCGGCTCTCGGACGCGCGCCCCCCGCCGCTCGGCAGCGCGGCGGCGTCGAGCGCCATCTCGTAGGCGGTGTCGACGGCGCGCTGGGTGCTGAGCAGGCGCGGCTCGCGCGCGCGGTCCCAGGGGTCGGGCAGCTCGGCGCGCGCGGGTGCCGCCGCGAGCAGGCCGCAGGCGAGGGCGAGGGGGGCGAGGCGCGGGGTGCGTCGGGTCACGGCTTCTTCGGCGGGCTCGGGGGCGAGAGGTCGGCGAGGCGGGCGCGGGCGTGCGCGGCCCAGGGCCCGCGGCCGCCGGGGCCGCGCAGGAAGGTTTGCCACAGCGCCGCCGCGGCCGGAAGGTCGGCCGGCTCGAGCAGGCGGGCGCGCACGGCGACCCACTCGTCGCCGCCGCGCCGGGCGTCGTCGAGCCACCCGAGCGCGCCGGCCCGCCGCGCCCGCTCGGCCGCCTGGGCGGCGTCGGCGCGCGCGCCGCGCCGGTCGAGCGAGAGGGCGAGCACGGCGTTGAGCACCGGGCGCAGCGAGGGCGGCCCCTCTTGCAGCGCCGAGCGCACGAGCGCGAGCGCCTCGTCGCTCGCCTCGGGCCCCCGGGCGCCCGCCGCGAGCGCGGCGCCGACGAGCGCCTGCGCCCGCTCTTCGCCGGGCAGCGCCGAGGCGAGCGGCGCGAGCCGCCGGTAGGCGTGGAGCGCCTTCGCGTGCCCCTCGGCCTCTTCGAGCGAGCGCGCGAAGTCGTGGAGCGAGCGCGGGTCGTCGAGCGCCTGCGCGTCGCGCTCGGACGCGCGCCGGAAGAGCGCCACGGCCTGCTCGTACTTGCCCTCGCGCGCGGCTGCCTGCCCCTGCAAGAGCAGCGGGGCGGCGCGGCCGGGCAGGAGCCCCTCGGCGCGCTCGGCCGCCGCCCGGGCGCGGGCCGGGTCGGCGTCGAGGCTCGCCAGGGCGCGCGCGAGCTCGTCGCAGTACGCGGCGAGCTGCGAGGCCCGGGCCCGCTGCCAGGGGCCCGCCCGCCCCGCCGGCGCCGCCGCCAGGCACTCGCGCAGGACCGGGCTTGGCGCCCCGGCGGGCCCCTCGGCCCCGCGCGCGGCGCCGGGCAAGCAGGCAGCGACGAAGCACAACGCCATTCGGGACGCGCGGCCGGGCACGACGGGCAGTGTAGCCGCCCCCGGGGCGCGGCGCTCGCGCGGGCGGCGCGACGCGGTAGACTGCCGCCCCGTGAGCGCCCCGCCGTCGGCCGAGGTCGAGCGCGTCCGCGTCACCGCCCGCGCGGGCTGGTCGCTCGACGCGAGCGTGGTCGAGGGCGGCGGTCGGGCCCGGGGCACGGCGCTCTGCGTGCACGCGCTCGGGGCCTGCTCGCGCGCCTTTCTCGCGGGGCCCGGCGGCGGGCTGGTCGGCCGCCTGGCCGGGGCGGGCTTTCGCGCCGTGCTCTTCGACCTGCGCGGCCACGGCGCCCGGGCGGGCGAGGGCGGCCCGCCCGAGCGCTGGTCGTTCGACGCGCTCGTCCGGGGCGATCTCGCCCTCCTGGCCGAGACCCTGCGCGAGCGCTTCGAGGGCCCGCTCGCGCTCGTCGGCCACGGGCTCGGCGGGCTCGCGGCGTGCGCGGCCGCGGCCGCCCTCGCGCCGGACGCGCTCGTGCTCTTCGGCGTCAGCCCCTGGCTCCCCCGCCTCGAGCCTTCGCCCCTGCGCCGCTTCGTCAAGGCGTCGCTCCTCGGGTGCGGCCCCGGCAGCGACCCGCTCGGGCGCGCGCTGCGCGGGGCGAGCGGCGCGCCGGGGGCCCCGCCCTGGGCGCAATTCTGGCCCGAGGCGTCGCGCTGGTGGGCCGCGGACGCCTGGCTCGACGCGTCCGGGCGCGACTACCTCGCCGACCTGCGCCAGGTTCGCTGCCCGGCGCTCGCCTTCTCGAGCCGCGCCGACCCGCTCGTCTGCCCGCCCGACTGCGCCCAGGCCTTCGCCGCGCGCCTCGGCTCGTCGCACCTCGAGCACCACGTCGCCGGCGGGCCCGGGCACCGGGGCCTCGTCACCGGCGAGCGCGCCGCGCCCCTCTGGCAGCAGAGCGCCGAATGGCTCGCGCGGCGGCTCTGAGCTCGCCGACCCCTTCGGGGGGGCGTCGTGTGGGGTAGGGAACGTGCCGGCGAGGGCGGCTCAAGCTGGTCTGCTTCCTGCAGCCCTCTGCGGCTCTCGAAAGCTCTTCTCATGCCGATCGACACAGCCCCTTGCGAGACGAGCCGGCCGACGCGCGAGGCCGCTGCTTTCGGGGCTCGGGGGCCTTCGGGCGGGGCCCGAACGAGGCCCCGATCGGGCCCGAGAGGGTCGAACGGGTGGGGCGGGTTTGTGGCAACGTGGGGCAGAAAGTCACGCGGCGTCAGGGCCCGCGCCCCCGCCCGGTACGAGCGAGGTTAGGCATGGGCAAGCGATGCAAGGGCTTGATTCTCAACGTGAGTGGCGACGAAGTGCTTCGCTATTTGATCGGTCGCTACCTGCGGCAGGCCGGCCTCACGGTGCGCGAGGCGTCGACGGGCGCCGAGGCCCTCGACCTCGTCGCCGGCGAGCCGCCCGACCTCGCCGTGCTCGATCTGGCGCTGCCCGACATGTCCGGCTATTGCCTGGGGCGAACGCTCTGGCACGCCCCCTCGACCTCGTCGATCAGGCTTCTTTACGTGTCCGACACGCGCGTCGCCGACGAGCGCCGCATCGAGAGCCTCGCCTCGGGCGGCGACGCGTCGATGACCCACCCGATCGACCGCGACGAATTTCTTACCACGGTCGCCATGCTCCTCGGCCAGCGGCGCGACGCGCGGCGGGGGCGCGCGCCCTGGTCGTTGCCGTCGCTCCCGCGCGCCCTCGGCGCGGCGAGCCCCATCGACGCGAGGTGAGATTGATGCGCCACGCGCCCGCGTCGACGAACCCCGAGTCGCGAACCGCTGCCGCCCCCCCCTTCGCGCCGCTTCCGCGCGTCGCGGCCGGCCAACGCGCGTTCGCGCGCCGCGCCCGCCCGCTCGCGGTCGTCTTGCTCGCCGGCTCGACCGGGTGCGCCGCCCGCCCGGCTGCGCCCTCGCTCGCGCCGACGGTGCCGGGCGAGTCGAGGGCGGCCGAGCCTACGCCGCCCGCGCCGAGGGCGGCCGAGCCGGCGCCGGGCGAGTCGAGGGCGGCCGAGCCCGGGGCCGGCCGCGGCCGCCCCGAGGGGGCCGCGCTCGGTTACGCGCCGCCGCGCACCCCGGGCGAAGCCGTGCCGTCCGTGCCGGGGGCCGGCTGGGGGGGCGCGGCGCCAGGCGATCTCGCGAGCAGCGCGCCCGAGGCGCCCCCGCCCGACGACTGGCGCAAGCCGGTCGGCCTCGTCGGCGTCGCCGTCGGCACGACCTTCATCGCCATGGGCGTGTCGGCCTCGCTCAGCATCTCGAAGCTTACGGGCGAGTTCCGCGAGAACGACGATTTTCGCCAGTATCGCGCCGGTATCCAGCGGGGCGGCGACATGTGCGACGCCGCCGAGCGGGGCGTCGAGTCGAACCACCCCCGCGCGGCCGACATCAGGCTCGTCCGCGAGCGCTGCCAGACGGTATCCATGTGGAAGGTGGTGCAGCCCGTCGGGTACATCGGCGGCGGCCTGCTGATCGCCGGCGGCGCCGCGCTTCTCATCAGCGCCGCGGTCGCGCCGCCGAGCGCCGACGCGGCCAAGGCGGGCCGCCTGCGCCTGCGTTTCGCCCCCTCGCTGGGGCCTTCCTTGGCCGGCGCGACGCTGGGGGGCGCCTGGTAAGAACACCTGCCATGGCCGCTGAACACCCCCGCCGCCCCCCGGGCGCTCCGCGCGCCCGCGCGGTCGCCCTCACCTGCCTCGTCGCCCTTCTCGCCTCCGGCGCCCTCGTCGGCGCGTGCTCGGCCGTCGTCGAAGGCACGGGCGACTGCGGAAAAGCTCCGAACGAGCCTTGTCCGGCCGGGGCCGCGGGCGCCGGCGGCGCTTCGGCGGGCGGCGCGGGCGCGGCGGCCATGGGCGCGGGCGGCGCCGCGGGCGGCGGCGGCGTGGCGGGCGTCGGCGGCGCTGGAGGCGATGGCGGCGGCGCGGGCGGCGGCGTGGCGGGCGATGGCGGCGCCGGGGGCGATGGCGGCGGCGCGGCGGGCGGCGGCGGCACAGCCGGGGGCGGCGGTGCGGCAGGCGGCGCGGGCGCCTCCGGGGCGAGCGGGCAGGGCGGCGCGGCGGGCGGCGGCGGCGCGGGCGGGGCTTTAGAAGCGACGGTCCAGCGCGAGGCCCGAGGGGCCGACGCGCACGCCCCAGGCGGCCCCCTGGCTCGAGGGGCGGCCGAACACGGAGGGGTAGGCGGTGATGGCCGCCGTGGCGAGGGCGGCGACCGCGAGCACGTCGGTCGAGATGGCGAGCGTGAGGCGGTGATGGTGAGGGTGACGGCGTCGCGGCCGCCCGCGGCGCCGGGCGGTGCGAGGGGCACTTCGGCCGTGGGGCGGGCCGCGGCGGGCGCCAGGCGCGCCGCGCGAGCGCGACCCCGCGCTTTCGCGCGCGTGACGTTTTCAGTGAAAAGACGAAGTGAAGCGGGGGCGGGGGCGGCGCGCGGCCGCCCGGGCTTGAGGGCGCGCGGGGCGCGAAGTAAGTACGCGGGAAGGCCCCGATGACCTCGCCCCTCGACCCCACGCTTTACCTGCGGCCGGCGCGGCTCGACGTCGCCGGCGCGCGGAGCTTGCGCGCGCCCCTGCGCGCCGCCCGGCCGGCCGCGCTGCCCCCGCCGGCCGAGCGGGCGGCCGCGCGCCTCGCCGCCGCGCTCGACGCGCTCGACGCGGCGTCGCGGCAGGGCGGGGGGCTGGCGCGCGGCGAGGCCGACGTGCGGCGCTTCGACCGGCAGCTCGACAACCTGTGGGCCGCCGTGCAAGACCGGCTGCTGACCTTCACGCTGCTCGCCGATGGCGATCCGCAGCGGGCGCTGGCCGAGGCCCTCGTCGCGGCGCTCTTTCCGGACGGCCTCGCGTTCCTGCACCTGCCGTACCTCGAGCAGCACGCCGAGAGCGAGCGGCGGCTCGCGCGCTGCGTCGCCGAGGGCCTCGATCCGAGCCTGCGCGCCCTGGTCGGCTCGACCTTCGTCGACGCGCTCGTCGAGGCGCACGCGGCCTACGGTCGCGCGCTCGGGGTCGGCGCGCCGCCGGCGGAGGGGGGCCGAGAGTTGCGCGTCATCGAGGCGCTGCGGGGCGTGCAGGCGGCGCTGCGCTCGTACGTCCTGCAGCTGCTGGCCTTCGCCGACGACGAGCCCGCGGCGGTCGAGGCGGTGCGCTCGGCTCTGCTGCCGCTCGACGCGCTGCGCGGCGCGCCGGCCGGCGCTCCCGCGCCTCGTCCCGAAGGTGAGACGTCGCGTTCGCCTGGCGACGCCGCGCCGGGCGGCGAAGGCGAGTTATCGGGAGGAGGGGGGGGGCGGCGTCTCCTCGCGGGGGCTCGGCCCGCCGGCCGAGGCGCGACGCCGAAGCCGCGCCCGAGCGCCAGGGGGCGGGGCCCGCTTCGAGGGGGGAGGCAGAGCCGAGGCCCCGGGTGGGGGGGCGGTCGACCGGGCGAAGAGCTCGGGGTAGACTTGAGGTGGGTTATGCTCGTCAGGAGCGGGGGCCGGTCGGGGTGGGGCTAGAGCGGCGGTCTTCCAACCAGAGGGTCGTTTTCGCGCGACGCGGCTGGGGCGCGGGCCGGCGCCGACGTGTGGTACGCTTCTTGATGGGCGCGCCGGTACGTGCGCCTTGCGCCGCGCGGCGCCAGCGCCTTTTGGTAAGGTATTCGCCGCCGTGGCGAGGCCCTTGCGAATCCGTTATCTCGCCGCGAGCCATCTTGCGAGGAGTTGATGCCAACGCTGGTAGCGACCGAGGGGAGCGGACGCGGGCACGTGCGCTTCGGCAGAGCGGCGGTCGGCGGCGGTCGGCGCGCGTCTCGGGGGGAAGCACCTAGCCGTGGCCTTTGAACCCGAGCGCTCGCCGAGCGGGCCGCCGCCGACCGCGGCGACGTGGCGGCTGCGGGTCGACGACCCGAAGGGCGTGCTCTTCGTCGACCAGGCGCTCGAGCGGCGGCGCTACACGATCGGGCGCGGCAAGCACTGCGACTTCTGCCTGCCGGCGCGCGAAGTGTCGCGCGAGCACGCGGCGCTCGAGCGCGACGAGGCGGGGCGCTGGTGGCTCGTCGACCTCGGCAGCACCTCGGGCACCTTCGTCAACGGCCGGCGCAGCGGGGGGCGGCGGGCCCTCTCGACCTTCGACGTCGCGTACGTCGGCGAGTACCGCCTCGAGCTCCGCGCGGGCGCGCCCGCGGCGCGGCCGTCCATCGTGCTGCCGCGCGATCCCGACCGCGAGGCGCCCGCCCGCGTGCGCGTGTACGAGGGGCGCCTGGCCGGGCGCGACCTGCGCCTCGACCGCGGGCGGGTGGTGTTCGGCGAGGGCCCCGACGCGGCGCTGCCGCTCGAGGGCGCCGCGTACGAGGGCGTGCGCGTGGTCATCCGCCCCTTGAAAGAGGGCGGCTACGAGGTGTCCGACGAGAGCGCGAGGCCGAGCCTGACGGTCGACGGCCGGCCGACGTCGGCCTGCCGGCTCGGCGCCAACGACGCGCTGCTCGGCTTCGGCCCGCTCGACCGGCAGCGCGCCAACGCGCTCGACGCCTTCAGCGTGCGCTACCTGCCGGCCGAGCGCTCCGACGACGACGCGACGCCGGCGCCGGCGTCGGGGGCGGGCGAGGGCGGCGCCGGGCGCGCGCCCGACGAAGAGGAGCCGCCGTCGGGCGGGGGGCTCGCGTCCGACGTCCCCGCGGCCCCCGCGCGCGCGCCGGCCGACGCCGCGGCGGCGCGCTGGCCCGACCTCGACTTCGGCGAGCGGCCGGGCGCGGCCGGCCTGGCGCGGACGGTCGAAGTGCAGCGCCCGGCCGCGCCCGCCGCGCCCGCCGCGCTCGCCCCGCTGCTCCCGAGCGAACCCGCCCGGCCGCCCCCGGCGCGGGCGAGGGCGCCGCGGCCCGCGGCGCAGGCGCCCCGGCACATGGGCCAGACCATCGTGAGCGGGCCGCCCGGCCAGGAGCCCGAGGTCGAGGCGGCGCCCGTGTCCATCTCGACGTTCGTCAAGCCGCTCGAGGCCATGCTCACGTTGCCGCCCGACGACGCCGCGAGCGGGCGCACGCCGGCGGTCGAAGAGGCCTTCGGCGCTTCGGCCCTCGCCGAGGCCCGCGTCAACCGCACCCTCAAGCTGAGCGAGCCGGCGTGGCCGGCGCAGCGCGAGGCGCTGCGGGCGCGCGCCGAGGCGGTGCCAAGGCGCTGGTGGCTCCCGGGCGCCGCGCTCGCCTTGCTGGCGCTCGCCGTGGCGGCGCTCTTGCTGGGCGTTCGCCGCCGCGCGCCCTCCCCGCCGGTGGTCGCCGAGGGCGCCGCCCCGGTGCCGGCGCGCCCGCCGGCTCCGCCCGCGCCGAGCGCGGCGCCGACGGCGGCGCCCGAGCCGGCGAGCCCGCCGCTCGCTTCCGGCGAAGGCGCCGCCCCGCCCCCGGCCCCCCCGCGGCCCGGGCGCGCGGGGCGCGGCGCGGCGCTCGAAGGGGCGGGGCCGCGCGGCGACAACCTCGACCCCGAGCGACGGAGGCGGCTGCAAGAGCTCTGCAAGCAGCGCCTCGATTGCGCGCCCTGAGCCCCGCCCCGGCGCGCGGCCCGATCGCAACCGCCCATGCCCCCCCCGACGACCTTCCGACGCCGCGCCGCCCGCGCGCTCGTCGCCGCCGCGCTCGTCGCGCGGCCCTCGCCGGCCGCCGCCGACGAGGGCGCCGCGCCGAAGGTCCACGTGCTTCACCTCGCCGCCGACGACCGCGACGACCGCCGCGCGCTGCCCCTCACCAAGGCCCTCGAGGGCGCGCTCTTGCGGCGTACGAACGCGCAGTTCGTCAACACCAACAAGGCGCTGCTCGCCATGCTGCGCGAGGCGCGCTGCGGCCAGGGGCTCGCCGAGGCCGCGCTCGACGCGAACCGCACGCTCGACGCGTCGTCGGGGCGGGCGCTCGACGGCGCGTGCCTCGGGCGCGTCGCCGCGGCCGTCGGCGCGCCCCTCGGCGCGGCGCAGGCCTTCGCCTGGGGGTGGCTCTACCGCGACGGGGCCGAGCTGCGCGTCGAGCTGCGGCTCTGGCAGCGGGGCCGCCCCGAGCGCCGCGCCTCGCTCGCCGTCGACGAGACTGCCTTCGAGCGGACGGCCGAGCGGCTCTGGCGCCACCTCTTCGAGGGCGAGGGCGTGGGCGATCTGCACGTCAGCGCCGAGGGCTCGCGGGGCGAGCTCTACGTGGGCGGCGAGCACCAGGGGCCCTTCGCCGGCGCGGCCGAGCTGACGCTGCCGGCGGGGCCCGCGACGGTCGAGTTGCTCGACAAGGGGCGCCTCGTCGCGCGGGGCGCGGCTGAGATCGCGGCGGGGCGAACCCAGGCGCTGACGCTCGAGCCCGCTCGGGCCGACGAGCCGGCGCCCTGCCGGGGCGCTCCGGCCGCGCCGCCGCCGGCCGACGACGGGCGCGGCGCCCGCTCGCCCTGGCCCTGGGTCGCCCTCGGCGTCGGCGGCCTCGGGCTCGCCGGGGCGGGGGCGCTGTTTCTGGCCCGCGAGGGCGCGCGGGGCGACCTCGACGAGACCTGCGCCGGCGCCTGCCCGCCGCGGGCGCAGGGCGACATCGACCGCTCGAACCGGTACGGCACGCTCTCGGCCGTCTCGCTCGGCGTCGGCGTCGCGGGCGTCGGGCTCGGCACCTTCCTGCTCTGGCGCGACGGGCAGGGGCGGGGCGCCGGGGCGGCGCGCGCGGGCGCGCCCCCGGCCGGCCTGCCGCTCGCGGGCGTGCGCGAGGGCGGGCCCTTCGTCGGCTGGCGGGGGGCCTTCTGATGCCCGCGCGCTCCGCCGCGCTCGCCCTCGCCCTCGGCGGCCTCGCCGCGGCGGGCGCGCTCGCCTGCAGCGAGGGACGCCGGGTCGACCTCGACGCCTTCTGTCAAGAGCGCCCCGGCGACGCCGACTGCCAGGCCCGGGGCGGCGCCGCGGGCGGCGCGGGCGCGGGGGGCGCGCCGCCGCAGGGCGGCGCCGGCGCCGCCGGCGGCGGCCCCCTCGCGTGCGCGCTGCCCAGCGTCGCGTGCGGCGGCGCCTGCGCCGACGTCGAGAACGACGCGCGCAACTGCGGCGAGTGCGGGTACGCGTGCGGCGCGGGCTCGTCCTGCGCGCGCGGCGCCTGCTCGGCCCTCGCGCTCGCCGCGAACCTCTCGGCGCCCTTCGCCCTCGCGGCCGACGCGACGCACCTCTACTTCGTCATTCCGACAAAGACGAACCAGGGCGCCCTGCCGCACCCGGTGCACCGGCTGCCGCGCGGGGGCGGCGTGCCGGCGCCGGTCTTCGGCGTCGGGTACTTCGTGCGCGCCCGCGCGCTCGCCCTGCGCGAGGGCACGCTCTACTTCGCCGACCTCGCGGGCGACGGGACGATCCTGAGCGGGCCCGCCGACGGCAGCGCCGCCGAGCCCGCGGGCTACGTCCCGCTCACGCAGCCCGTGGTCCAGGGCATCGTCGCCGCCGAGAGCCGCCTCTGGTGGGCCACCTTCGACGGCTCGAGCCGGGTGCGCCACGCGCCCGTCGACCCGCTGCCCGCCGTCGCCGACCTGACGCCCGAGTCGCCCCACGCCGGCGAAGTGACCTCGCTCGCGGTCGAGGGCAACGGGGCGAACGCGTACGCCTACTGGGTCAACCGCGGCAACAGCGCGACCCAGCAGCACAACGGGCTCTGGCGCCGCTCGGCCGCCCCCGGCGCCAGCGGGCCCGAGCGCCTCGTCGTCGGCGGCGCCATGTTCGACCTCGCCCTCGGCGACGACGCGGTCTACGTCGCCGACGCCGCCGCGGGCATCGGCCGGGCGCAGAAGGCGACGCCGTTCCAGACCTTCTCCGCCGTGCTCGGGCCCTCCGAGCTCGGCGGCACCCTGCTCGGGCTCGCCTTCGCCGCCGGCAAGCTCTACTGGGTCGCGCTCGACGGCGGGCAGCTCGTCGTGCGCCGCAGCGCCCGCGACGGCTCGAACGCCCGCACCCTCGGCCGCGCGCCGGCCAAGAGCGAGGCCTACTGGTCGAACCCCTTCGGCCCCGCGCGCCTGCTGATCGACGGCGGGTACGTCTACTTCAGCGACCCGGGCACCTTCGACGGCGACACCCGCGCCCCCAACCTCGACGGCGTCGTCAGCCGGGGCGACGGGGCCATCTACCGCCTGCCCCAGTGAGCGCGCGGGGGGCGAGGCCCGGGCGACCTGCTAGCTTGCCACGAGGAGGACGCGGGCGGCCATGGCGCTGGACGACGGGAGTCTCGAAGGGGTCATCGCGGCCCGAACTCGGATCGCGCACGTCGACGGCCGGCGCGGCGTGGTGACCGTCCGGGGGTACTCGCTGCCCGAGCTCGCGGCCTCGCGGCGCTACGAAGACGTCGCGTACGCGGTGTTGCGCGGCGCGCTGCCCGAGGGGGGCGAGGGGGCGCGCTTCGCCGGGGCGATGCGGGCGGCGGCGGCGCTCTCGCCGGGCGACGCCCGCGTCGCCGAGGCGCTCGGCGCGGCGCGCCCGAAGCCCGAGGCGCTCGTCGCCGCGCTCGTGCTCGCCGACGACGCGGAGGCGAGGGGGCTCGAGCCGCTCGCGCGCGCCGAGCGGGCGCTCGCCCGCGTGCCGGCCCTGTGCGCGGCGGTGGCCGGGCTCGGGGCGCCGCCCGACGCGGCCTCGTACGCCGGCCGCGCCCTCTTCGCGCTCGGGGCCGCCCGTCGAGATGCCGGCGCCGAGCGGGCGGTCGAGGTGCTCGTCGCGCTCGAGAGCGAGCACGGCCTCTCCGCCTCGACCTTCGCGTGCCGCGTCGCGGCCTCGTCGGGCGCGGGCGCCGGGGCGTCGCTCTCGGCCGCGGGGGCGGCGCTCTCGGGGCCGCGCCACGGGGGCGCGACGGCCGAGGCGCGCGCCGTGCTGCTCGAGGCCGCGCGCGCGGGCGACGTCGGGGCCTTCGTGCGCGCGCGGCACGCCCGAAAAGAGCGGCTGCCGGGCTTCGGGCACCGCATCTACAAGGTCGCCGACCCGCGCGTGCCGCCCCTGCGCGAGGCGATGCGCGCCATGGGCGGCGCGCCGCTCTTGCCCGTGGCCGAGGCGCTCGAGGCGCACGCCGCGCCGCTCTACGCGGGCAAGGGCGTCCACGCCAACATCGACCTCTACGGCGCCGTGCTGCTCGACGCGCTCGGCGTCGACCCCGAGCTCTACGTCTCGGCGTTCGTGCTGGGCGCGGCGGCGGGCTGGCTCGCGCACTGGGCCGAGCAGCGCTCGACCGGGCGGCTCGTCCGGCCCGAGAGCGAGTACGCCGGGCCGCCCCCGCGCCCGGTGCCGCCCCGCTGAGCGCCGCCGCCCGGCGCGCCCGGGCCCGACGACAACGCCCTCGCGCCCGGCGGCGCGCCGCGCGTAAAGTCGTGCGATGACGAACGCCCCGGTGGGTCCGACCCCTCCCGCGCCGGCCGCGCCGGCCGAGGCCGCTGCCGCCGGGCGCCGCCCTCGGGGGCCGGGCTCGGGCCCGCGCGCTCTGGTCGACGGCCCCGCCGGCGCGCTGCTCGCCGCGATCGCCCTCGGCGGCTGCGGCGGGCACGACGCGACGGGGCGGGGCGGCAGCGGCGGCGGTCGCGCCGAGCCCGGGCCGGGCGCCCTCGCGGCCGCCGCGAGCGCCGCCGCCGCCCGCTCGGCCGCGGCCGGGGCGTCGGCCCCTGCGCCCGCGGCGCCGCCCGAAGACGGCTCGCCCGGCGGCCTGCGGGCGCGGGCGCGCCGCCTGCTCGGCGAGGCGCCGCTCGTCGACGGGCACAACGACTTGCCCTGGGTCATCCGCACCGACAAGGCCGCGCCGCGCGACGTCGAGCGCTACGAGATCGTGCGCCGCCGCGACGACGGCGACACCGACCTGCCGAGGCTGCGCGAGGGCGGCGTCGGCACGCAGTTCTGGTCGGTCTACGTCCCCGGCGAGGCGGCGGGGCGGCCCTACGCGGTGACGCAGCTCGAGCAGATCGACATCGCGCGCCGGCTCATCGCCCGCCACGGCGACGCGCTCGCCTTCGCGGGCTCGGCCGACGAGGTCGAGGCGGCGCGGGCGCGGGGCCGGGTGGCGAGCCTGCTCGGCATCGAGGGCGGCCACGTCATCGAGAACAGCCTGGGCGCGCTGCGCATGTTCTACGATCTCGGCGCGCGCTACATGACGCTGACGCACAACGTGACGACCGACTGGGCCGACGCGGCGCTCGACCGCCCGCGCCACCACGGCCTGAGCGCCTTCGGCAAAGAGGTGGTGCGCGAGATGAACCGCCTCGGCATGATGGTCGACCTCTCGCACGTCAGCCCCGAGGTGATGCGCGACGCGCTCGACGTCAGCGAGGCCCCCGTCCTCTTCTCGCACTCGTGCGCGCGGGCCGTCGCCGACCACCCGCGCAACGTCCCCGACGAGGCCCTCGACCGGCTCGCCAAGAACGGCGGCGTCGTGATGGTCACCTTCGTCCCCGCCTTCGTCTCGCCCGAGGCGGCGCGCTGGCAGCGCGCCCTCGACGCCCGCGCGCGGCCCCCCGCGCCCCCGGGCGGCGCGAAGGCCGCCGCGCCCAAGTCCGCCGCCGACGACGAGCGGGAGGCCGAGGCCGCCCGCGCCGCCCACGCCGCCCACGCCGGCCCCCGGCCCAAGGCGACGCTCGCCCAGGTGGCCGACCACATCGACCACGTCCGCAAGCGCGCGGGCGTCGACCACGTCGGCATCGGGGGCGACTTCTACGGCGCGCCCCTCGACGACCGCGTCGTCGGCCTCGAAGACGTCTCGAAGTACCCCGACCTCGTCGCCGAGCTCCTGCGCCGCGGTTGGGGCGACGACGACGTGCGCAAGCTCACGCGCGGCAACGCGCTGCGCGTGCTGCGCGAGGTCGAGGCCGCGGCCCGCCAGGCGCGCGAGGCCCGCCCGCCCTCGAACGCGACGCGCGAGCAGCTCGACCGCCCCGCGCGCTGAGGCGCCCGTAGCGGCCGCGGCCCGCGGGGCTAAACTGAGCGCCATGAGCTCCCCGCCCACGCCGAAGCCGTCGGCCCCGCCGCCCACCCTGCCGACCGGCGAGGCCCCCCCCGCCCCCTCGGGCCCGCCCGCCCGCGTCGCCCTCGCGGACGCGCGCGTCGCGCCGCCGCAGCCGGGCCGCGCCTCGGCGCAGTTGCTCACGCACGGCTCCCTCGAGGTGCGCTTTTACGCCCCCCGCGGCAGCGACCCCCAAGAGCCCCACGAGCGCGACGAGGTCTACGTCATCGCCTCCGGCCGGGGCCGCTTCGTGCGGGGCGGCGAGCGCGTCCCCTTCGAGCCCGGCGACGTGCTCTTCGTGCGCGCCGGCGTCCGGCACCGCTTCGAAGAGTTTGACGACGACTTCGCGACCTGGGTGTTCTTCTACGGGCCCGAGGGCGGCGAGGCCCCCTCCGCGCCCTGACGCCCCGGTCAGGGCGGCGAGGCCCCCGCCGCGCCCTGATGCCCCAGTCAGGGCGGCGAGGCCCCCGCCGCGCCCTGATCCCCGGTCAGGGCAGAGGGCCCCCGCCGCGCCCGCCGCCCGCTCAGCCCCCGGCGAGCGACGGCTCGAGGCGCGCGATCGCCTCTCGGACGGGCGCGGGCAGCGGGCACTTGCGCCCGGCGTCATAGTCGTACGAGACGATCACGCCCTCGCCCGTCGCCGCCACGTCCGCGAGCGCCTCGCTGTAGACGACGTACTCCATCGTGAGCCGGTCCTCGCCGAGGGTGCTCACGCGGGCGCCGACGCGCAGCCGGTCGGGGTAGCCAAGCGGCCGCCGGAAGCGGCACGCGGTCGACGCCAGGATCGGGCCGATGCCCGCCCCGGCGCCGCCCGCCCGGAAGCCGATTCTCTCGAAATAGGCAATTCTCACGGTTTCGAAATAACGAAAATAAAGGGTGTTGTTGACGTGCCCGAACGCGTCCAGATCGCCCCAGCGAACCAGCTCGTCGGCGACCACCGCGCACGTTTCGAGAGAGAGCCCCATCGCACCCCTATGTAGCAGAGCGCTGCCGCCGCGACGTAAGCCCACTGGGCCGGTGGCGGGGGGGGCTTTCGGGTGCTTTGGCCTCCCACGGCGTACATCCCAGGCGGACCCAGGCGAGCGCGTCATCCTTACGAAGGACGGGGCCGGTCGTGGCGACGGCTACGCGCCATTGGCGGGCAAGGCGGGGGTCGAGCGGTTACCAGGTTGGTTGAGCCCGCCTTTCGGTACCCCGAACCCGCCCTCAAGGCACAGACCGCGGGGCCCCCTCCGGGCAGGCTTCAACGAACCTGGCAGCCGCTCGAGGGCATAGAGTGCCTAGCAGCCCCCGCTGGCAGGCCGAGAGCGAGGGCGGAGGAGTGCAGAAACCTGAAGGTTTTGAGCACCGACAACCACGATGTCGGCCTGTCAGGGGGGGCTGCTAGGCACTCTTCGTCGGCTTTTGAGGCCCCGTGGGCCCCGGCCGACCGGGCTCGCCCCGCCCGACGTCGCCGCGTGCGAAGATGATGGTGGTTGGCCGGTACGTCTTGCGCATTACCCCTATATGCATCTCCGAGCGTTGCAATGACTTGCTCTGCCCCGCCCTACGTGTCGGTCGCTGTGCGTTTTATTAAATATTGCGTTGACGGCGCAAGATTGCGGTCGTATTACGAGGGCTGCCTTTTGGGGGGCGTTATCTGGGGGTAGGCAACGTGATGAACACGCTTAGCCCGAACTCGCTGGTCGCGGGTCGCTATCTGCTCAAGCGTCCCATTGGCGGCGGCGGCATGGGTGCGGTTTGGCTGGCCGAGCACGTCGAGCTGCGGGCGCCGTGCGCGGTCAAGCTGATCGACCGCGAGGCGGTGCTCAACCCCGAGTTCCGGCGCCGCTTCACCCGCGAGGCGCGCGCGGCGGCGCTCTTGCGCAGCACGCACGTGGTGCAGGTGCTCGACTCGGGCGAGTGGCGCGGCCAGCCCTACCTCGTGATGGAGCTCTTGGAGGGCGAAGACCTGCGCGACTGCCTGCTGCGCACGAGCCGCCTGCCGCCCGCCGACTGCCTCGAGATCGCGCGGCAGATCGCGCGCGCGCTCAGCAAGGCGCACGCGGCGGGCATCGTGCACCGCGACCTCAAGCCCGCGAACGTCTTTCTGACCCGCGACGACGACCGGCTCGTCGTCAAGGTGCTCGACTTCGGCATCGCCAAGTACGACGCCGACCTCGAGGACACCACCGACTCGTGCGCGGTGCTCGGCACGCCCCATTACATGAGCCCCGAGCAGTGCCGGGGCGCCGGGCAGGTCGACTTCCGCTCCGACCTCTGGTCGCTCGCCGTCATCGTGTTCGAGTGCCTGACCGGCTCGAGGCCCTTCCCCGGCCCGAACCTGGTGCAGCTCGTGCACCAGATCTCCGTCGGCGATCTGCCCCTGCCTTCCGCCGTCCGCCCCGGGCTGCCGGCCTCGCTCGACGCCTGGTGGCAGCGCGCCATCCAGCGCGATCCGGCCCAGCGCTTCGGCACCGCGCGCGAGATGGTCGACGCGCTCGCGGCGGCGCTCGATCTGCCGACCTGGCCCGCTTCGTCGGGCGACCCGACCCCGCTCGGCGTCGGGCGCGGCCCGCTCTCGAGCGCGCCGTCCTCGCCCGGCGCCGGGCGCGGCCCGCTCTCGAGCGCGCCGTCTTCGTTCTCGGGCGGGTCGTCCGGGCTCGATCCGACCGTCCCCCAGGCCCACCTCAACCAGACCTCGCGCTGGGTGCGCACCCTCAAGGGCACCGGCGCGCCCCTGGCGCCCCTGCTGCCCCCGCCCCCCGAGCCGGGCGTCGTGGCCATCCGCCCCTCGCAGGCCCCGGCCCTCCGCTCGTCGGCGGCCGACTTGCCTACCCAGGCCTCGGCCATTCGCTTCGCGAACAACGAGCCGACGACGCGGCCCTCGGCCAAGCTCGCCGCCTTCGTGCCGCCCGAGCGCCTCTCGGGCGTGCCCTCGTCCGGGTCGAACCACACGCCGGCCGCGCACACGACCTCGTTCGGCTCTCTCTCCCGAACGCAGCTCCGGCGGCCCGTCGAGCGCGCGCCCGAGAGCATGCGCAGCCTGGGGTTCATCGCGATCGGGGCCGCCGCGCTCTTCACCCTCGGCGGCACCATCTCGCGCCTCGCACCGAACCGCGCCACCGCGGGCGGGGCGCCCCTGGCCGTCAGCGGCACGACCCTCTCCGCCGTCGAGCCCGAGCCCGCGCCTCGCCCCCTCGAGCCCGCGGCGACCGCTTCGGCCCCGGCGCCCCGCCGTGCGCCCCACGACGAGGCGTCCGCGCCCTCGCCTCATTTCGCCGCCGACCCGCCGGGCCCCTCGGCGCGGCGCGCCCCGGCGCTTCGGCCGACGCCCTCGACCCAAGGTCACGGCCCGCCTCGCCGTTGACGCGCGAGGGCCCGCTCAGATCGCCGACCGGGAGGCGAGCTTGGCCGCCGCGGCCTCCTGCGCCAGGGCCGCGAGCGGGTCGGGCGGCAGCGCGCTGGCCAGCTGCTGCACGAGCGCCTCGGGCGCCTCGCGCAGGTTGCAGGACGCGGCAAACCCCGCCATGAGCGCCCGCGCCCCCGCGCCATCGCAGGGGGTGAGGGCGACGAAGGGCAGCGCCGCGCTCTCGGGGAACGCGTGCGCCTCGGCCCGCGCCCGCGCGAGCAGCCAGAAGCCGTCGCGTGGGGCCAGATCGAGCCTGGTGATGACGGCGCTATAGGTCTCGAGCTGCAGCGCCAGCAGCGCCTCCCAGGCCGAGGCGCAGGTCGTCACGTCGGCGCCCTCGTTGCGCAGCGCCGTGGCGAGCTGCTCGCGCGCTTCGGAGGGCAAGTCGACCAAGAGAAGCGATCGCCCGGCGAGCCGGAACGAAGGGTTGAGCAAGCGTCCAAGCATGATCAGAGGCTCGAAGCAAGACCCGCGCCCAGGGCGAACGCGCGCGCTCTGCTTGGGCCATTGGGGGGGCGAGCCCGCGCCGTCGTGCGCACCTCCGGAGGCCCAAACATGCTGTGCGCGGGCGCTCCGCCACGGCGAGCAGTTTCGCCTCACCTGACGATCGGTTCGGTCGTAAGAAGGGGCGTTCGAGCTAAAGCTCGGCGAGGTGCCGTGCGATCGCGAGCCCAAGGTCAAGCATCGAAGAGCAGCGCTCGGCGCGGCCCTCGTTCGGCGCGAGCTCGAGCACGACGCCAAGGACGCGCTGGGCCCGCCCGCCTTCGAAGAGCACCAGCCCCTTGGCCGCGACGCGGCCCCCGCCCGGCCCGAGGGCGCGCAGCTCGACGTCGAGGGCGCCGTCGTGAGGGGCGCCGGGCGCGCCGCGCAGCGCCCCTTCGAGGCGCGCGCGATCGTCGGCGGCCAAACGGTCGAGCCACAGCTCATAGGTCGCCTCGGCCTCGGCGGGCAGGCCGAAGAGCGCCTTGCACCGCGCGTCGCAGGCGAACTCGCGCGCCGCCGGGTCGTAGCGGAGGGCGCCGAGCCCCGCCGCTTCGAGCGCCTGGCGCAGCCGCGCCGCGCCCGGCGAACGCGGCGGCGAGGGGAGCGCAGGGCGCTCGAGCGGGCCCGCGCCGCGCCCCCGCCCGCCCGCCGGCGTCGCGCCCTCGCGTTCGGAAGGGGGACGGGTCTGGACGCCACTGTCGGGCGAGGCCGCGTTCGGGGCCGGCCGCACGCTGGGCCGGGCTCGGGGGGCGAGCGCGGCCTTCACCTTCGCCCGCAGCGTCTCGGTGTCGAGAGGCTTGACGAGAAAGTCGGTGGCGCCGACCTTGCGCGCGCGCTCGAGCTCTTCGGGCGCGGGCGGTTCGGCGCTCAGAAAGATGATCGGCGTCGCCCGCAGCGCGGGGCGCTGCTTGAGCAGGGTCGCGGTCTCGAAGCCGTCGAGCCCGGGCATCTGCACGTCGAGCAAGATGAGCGCAAAGTCGCGCCCGAGCGCCAGGCGCAGCGCCTCGTCGCCCGAGCCGGCGCGCACCAGCTCGAGGTCGGGCGCTTCGAGCGTCGCCTCGAGCGCGAGCAGGTTGGCCGGCTGGTCGTCGACCATCAGCACGCCGAACGGCCCCGACTTGGCCGAGGGGGGGGGCGCGGAACGCCGTTCGGTGCCCCGTGCGTCGGGCGTCTTGAGGGAGCTCATCGGACGTTACCTTGCGCGGCGGGGCGGCGCGGGGCCGCGCGCGCCGGACGGGCCGCGCGCCGAGCCCGCGTCTCGGGGGGTGGGGTCAGGTCCAGTGGCCGGCGCGCAGGGCCGCCGCGTCGATGGCCTTGAGCTTGGCGCCCAGCGCCTCGCGGAACGAGGCCTCGTCTTCGTCGTCGAGGATGGCTTCGCCGAAGCCCTGGGCGACCTCCATCGCGGTGGTCACGATGCGAAGAAATTGGGCGAAGCTCGAGGCGCAGAGGCGGGGCTCCCAGCGCTCGGTGCCGCTCATGGCGGTGTAGACCGGGCAGTCGCCCTCGGCGTCGAGCTTGGACACGTCGAGAAAGTAGGGGTCGCCGAGCAGGCTGCTGCGGCCGAGCAGCACCCACGAGCGGCGCCAGGCGCCGTCTTTCGTCTCGGTCCGGGGCGAGCCGTCGTCGAGCAGGGCGAAGCCGCGCTGCTCGTTCAAGAGCTCTTCGGCCGGAAAGAGCCGCACCCGCTCGACCGGCGTGACGGTCTCGACCTGCCGGGGGTTGGCGGCGAGGAGAAAGGCCCGAAAGCGCGACGGAATGCGGAGCGACTTGCGCAGCTGCTCGACCAAGGAGGCCTCGGCCTTGCCGAACTCGACGGGCAGGCGGCGGCGCTCGAAGATAGCTTTGAGGGCCGAGACGCTATCGGCCAAGTCGCTGTCCAAAGGAGAACCTCCGAACGGGGGCTCGAACGGCCCATCTAAGGCAGGGGACCCTACCCAATTTCCTCCACGATGGCGATGCCATCGGCATCGTCGCACGGGCCTGCAACGGGGGGTGGCGAGAACGACCGGCGGCTCAAAACGGCCACGAAATGAGGCGGCCAGCGGCGGGCGGCGAGGGGGCAAGGGCGGCCGTGAGGCGGGCGGGGCGCCTCGAAGGTCGCCCCGGGGGCTTCGGGGCCGTGGCGGGCCGCCTGAGGGGCCCGGAAACGGGGAGGCTAAGGTGTGCTTTCTCCTGAGGTTGTGGTCGTAAATCAGCGAAAGGTAATCGGGCAAGGGGTCGAAGGGGGGAGGGGGGGCGGTGGCGGTCGAGGGCAAGAGGGCCTCGAGCCGGTCGCACATGGCGCGCACCTCGTCGATGGCGCCGAGGGGGCCGGGGCCGGCCATGGCGTTGGCGGCCGAGCGCAGGGCGGGGCCGAGGCTGCCCTTGGCGAAGCTGCGCCGGACCATGTCGAGGTAGCTGCGGGCGAGGCGGTCGGCGTCGAAGCGGTGCTCGAGCACGAGCTCGGCGGCGACGCGCACGACGCCGGCGGGGGGCAGGCGCCCGGACTCGCCGAGCACGAGGGCGACCTGCAGGTAGTTGTAAAAGGGCACGACGCGGCCGCCGTAGGCGGCGAAGCGGCTGCGGGGCGACTGCCGGTCGAGGTGAATGAAGATGCGCTCGACGGGGGCGGCGCGCTCGACGGCGCGCGCGAGCTGCAGGGCGTCGGCGATGGCGTCGTCGTAGGCGCGGCCGCGGCGCATGACCTCGGCGAGCGTGTGCGGGCCCACGCGCCCGGCGCAGAGGTCGGCGTAGAGCGAGTAGACGAAGGCGTCGGCCTCGGCGTCGTCGCCGAGCAAGATCTCGGGCAGGCTCGCGCCGGGCTCGGCGCCGTGCTCGATCTCGAGGCGCGAGCGCAAAAGGACGGGCAGCTTGAAGCCGAGCTGGTCGCGCAGCGCGCGCAGGCGCAGCCGGAGGAAGTTCTGCAGGTTCGGCTTGAGCGTGAGGCTGTCGAAGCGGGCGCCGTCGAGGCGCAGCTTCTGCTCGATGCGGCCGCGCATCTGCTCGGGGCTGCCCGAGAGGATGTGGATGCGCGCGCCCGCGTTCGACAGCTCGCGCAGGAGCGACGCGGCGCCCGGCACGGTGCGCTTCTGGTCGGCGCGCTCGAGGGCGGTGCGCCAGAGGTCGCGCAGCGTGTCGAAGTCGGTGCGCAGGTACGTCTTGTCGAGGTCCCAGCGGGCGATGAAGGGGGTCACGGGGGCAGCGCGAGGTCGCTCTGGAGGTCTTCGAGCCGGTGCAAGAGGTCGGAGGCGCCGACTCTCTTGGCCGCCTCGATGGCCTCGCGCAAGAAGTTCGCGGCCTCGGGGGCCCGGCCGCGGCCGAGCGCGGCGTGGGCGAGCGCGCCGAGCACGTTGGCCCGCTCGGGGTTGAGCGGGCCGCCGAGGTCGAGCGCCTCGCGCAGCACGCCGTCGGCGTCGGTGTAATTGCCCATCTGCGCCAGCGTCTCGCCGAGCTTGCGCCCGAAGACGACGGCGGCCTGGGTGGGGTCGTCGAGCTCGCCGCGGAAGAACTCGCGGCGCGCGAGCTCGAGCCCCCGGCGCAGGGCGAGCACGGCGCCGGCGTAGTCGCCCCGCGCGGCGGCGGCGGCGGCGACGCGGTCGAGCAGGACGAGCGCCTCGAAGGCGTCTTCGGCGTAGAGCGCGTGCAGGGCGCGCACCTCGAGCGGCACCTCGGGGCGGTCTTGCAGCAGGTCGAGGGCGGCGGCGTGCAGCGAGCGGCGGACGTCGGCGGGGGTCGAGGCGGCGACGACCTCGCGCACGAGCGGGTGCGCGATGCGCAGGCGGGGGCCGGGCCCCTCGGCCACCATGCCCGCGCGCACGAGCCGGCGCAGGCCCTGGTCGGGCGGGCCCTCGTCGGGCAAGAGGCGCGCGAGGTCGGGCCGCTCGGCCCCGTCGCCGAGCACGGCGAGCGCCTGCAAGAGGCAGCGGCGCGAGGCCGAGAGCCGCTCGATGCGCTGCGAGACGACGTCGACCAGGCGCGGGGGCGGGTCGCTGCCGCCCTCTTGCAGGAAGCGCACGAGCTGCTCGACGTACATGGGCGGCACGCCCCGGCCGCTCGCCCAGGCCTCGTCGACGTTCGAGCCGAGCGAGGCCTGGCCGAGCAGGCCGACGGCGGTGCCGGGCGAGAGGCCGGTCAGCGGCCGCACGAGCCCCCCCTCGCCCCAGCCCGGGTCGAAGCCGGGGGCGTGGGTGGCGAGCAAGAGCACGGGCGCGAGCGGCGGCTCGGCGAGCGCGTCGGACAGGGCGTTTCGGCTCGCGCCGTCGACCCGGTGCAGGTCTTCGACGACGAGCACGACGCGGTGGCGGCCCGCGGTCTGCGTCGCGCGCGCCAGCGCCCAGCGCAGCGCCTCGGCCGCGAGGTAGCGCCGCGCGTCGGCCGAGAGCTCTTCGCCCGAGCCCTCGGCGCCCGGCCCGAAGAGCTCGTTCAGCCCGGCCCGCGCCTCGGTCGACGCCCCCGCCCAGCTCGCGCCCGACCCGCCGCTCGGCGGCAGCTCGGCGAGCTTCTGCACGAGCTGGCGCAGCGCCCAGCACCCGACGTCGGCCCACCAGGGGTCGGGCCCCACCTCGACGACGCGGTCGCCGGCGGCGCGGGCGATGGTGAGAAACTCGTGCAAGAGGCGCGTCTTGCCGTAGCCCTCGTCGGCGACGAGGCGGGCGCCGAGCAGCGTGCCGCGCACGCCGACGCGGCACTCGTCGAGCCAGGCGAGGTCGTCCTCGCGCTCGGAGAAGGGCAGCGGCAGCAGCCCCGGCGGCGCCGTCGCCCCGGGGGCGGCCGCCGGCCCCGAGCCCGGCGCCGAGGTCGGCATCGAGGCCGGCTGCGTGAGCGCCTGGGCGCGCTTCTCGGCCTCGTCGGGGGCGAGCGAGGCGGGCAGGCGCGTGCCGCACTCGCCGCAGAACTTCTGGCCCCGGGGGTTGGGGTGCCAGCACTGGCCGCAGACGACGACGTCGAAGTTCGGCCCCGAGGTGAGCGGCCCGCGCGGGGTGAGCTCGACCGCCTCGAGCGCCTCGGCGAGCGCCGAGGAGAACTCGTCGGCGCTCTGGTAGCGGCCCTCGGGCGACTTGGCGAGCGCGCGCAGGCACGCCTCGGCGAGCGAGGCGGGCACGTTGCGCCCGGGCGCCACGCGGCGCGGGTCGGGCGGCGGCGTCGACATGTGCATCAGCACGAGCTGCGTCGGCGACTCGGCCTCGAAGGGCAGCCGCCCCGTCAAGAGGGCGAAGAGCACGACGCCGAGCGCGTAGAGGTCGGCCCGCGGGTCGATGTTCTCGCCGCGGCCCTGCTCGGGCGCCATGTAGTCGGGCGTGCCGCACACGATGCCCGGCAGCGTCAGCGCCTCGCGCCGCGCGCCGACCAGGAGCTTCGCCAGCCCGAAGTCGACCACCTTGACGAAGTCGCCGCCGCCGCGCACCCGCTCGAGGATGATGTTCTCGGGCTTGACGTCGCGGTGAATGATGCCGAGCTCGTGCGCCTCGCCGAGCGCCGCGAGCGTCTGCCGCAGCACGTCGACGATGCGCCGGAAGGGCAGCGGCCCCTCGGTCTGGGCGACGACGCCGAGGTCGCGGCCGCGCAAAAACTCCATCACGAGGTAGAGCTGGCCGTCGTCGCTCTTGCCGAAGTCGATGACGCCCACCGAGTTCGGGTGGTTCAGCCGGCTCGCCGCGCGCGCCTCGGTGATGAAGCGCGCCGACGCGCTCTCGTCGTCGAGCAGGTGCGCGTGGATGACCTTGACCGCCACCGTGCGCCCGAGCGCCTGCTGCTCGGCCCGGTAGACGCGCCCCATGCCGCCGACGCCGATGAGCTCGAGCAGCACGTACCCGCCCGGCAGCGTGCGCCCGATGAGCGGGTCGGGCCCGCGCTGCCCCACCTGGGCGATCGGGAAGCCGCACGAGGGGCAAAAGCGGTGGCCCTCTTCGCAAGGGCTGCTGCAGGCCGGGCAGAAGCGCATCACCCCGTGCGGCCGACGCTACCACAATCTCGGCGGCCCGCGGGCAGGGCTTCGCGAGGCCGCCCCGGCCCCCGGGCCGCTCGCCGCCGCCCGGCGGGGCCCGGAAACCGGCATGCGGGGCCTTCGCACACCGGGCGAAACCCCGTAGGCTAGGCCCGTCCCATGCAACCGTCCCGCCCCCGCCTCGGCCAGATGCTCGTCGAAGCGAACCTGCTGAGCGAAGAGCAACTCGCCGGCCTGCTCGCCCGCCAGAAAGAAGACGGCCGCCGCCTCGGCGCGCTCGTCGTCGAGGCGGGGCTGGTCGACGAGGCGGCCCTCACCCAGGTGCTCTCGCGCCAGCTCAACGCGCCCTGGGTCTCGCTCTACCACGTCGACTTCTACCGCCAGCTCTTGAACCTCGTGCCGCACGAGGTCGCCGAGCAGCACTGCCTCATCCCCGTGCACGTGCGCGAGGTGCGCCGCCAGGGCGCGACCCTCTACGTCGCGATGGAGGACCCCACCAACGACGCCGCCCGCCGCGCCTGCGAGCAGGCCTCGGGCCTGCCGGTGCGCGCCATGATCGCGCCGCCCACCGACATCCGGAAGGCCATCCGCGTCTACTACGGCGTGCGCGAGGGCGTCCCCCTGCCGCCCCCGCCCCGCAAGGCCGGCCGCCACCACCAGGTCGCCTCGCCCCTGCCCTCGCCCTCGCCCTCGTTCTCGCCCCCGCCCTCGTCGCGCCCGCCCCCCGCGCACGACGAGCCCGCCGCCCCGGCCTCCGCGCGCTCGGCCCCCTCCGCCCAGCGCCGCCAGCCCGCCCCCGCCCACGCCTCCGCCGAGGCCGAGCCCGCCCTCGCGCCCTCGCAGGTGCCGCTGCCGGCCACCCCGCCGCTCGGCCTGCCGCGCATGATGCGCCTCACCCTGCTCGACGGCACCGAGATCGCCATCCCCGCCCCGCGCCGCCGCGCCCGCCAGGGCTCGCGCCCCGACGACCCGCGCGAGGGCGCCTGGACGCGCGACACGCAGCTCACCGCCAACGACCTCATCGCCGCCCTGCGCGCCGTCGCCCAGGGCGCCGAGGCCTCCGAGGTGCTCGACCCGAGCGCCACCTGGGAGGCGCTCTTCGCCGCCCTGCTCTCGGTGCTCTTGCGCAAGCACCTCATCGCCGACTGGGAGTTCGTCGAAGAGTTGAAGAAGGTCTGAGCCCGCGGGGGCTCCCGTGGGGCGCGCCGGCCGGCGGCCCCGCGCCGAGCGCCCTCCCGCGGCCGGGGGCGCGCCGCCCCGCGCGAGCGCCCTCAGTCGCCCGGGATGCCCGCGCACTCGTCGATGCAGAGCGTCTCGCTCGTCGAGCAAGGCCGGTCGTAAACGCACGCCGCGCAGCGCCGCGCCCGCACGCGCCGGCCCCGCAGATCGTTGCCGCTGGCGCCGGCGGTCTGCGAGGGGGCGAGCCCGTCGTCGTCGTCGTCCTCCGCGAGCGCCCAGCCCCGGGGGGCCCCGTCCACGCGCGCGGCCCCGCCCCCGCTCGCCTTGCCCCCCCCGCCCGCCTTGCCGCCTTCGCCCGCGGCGCCGCCGCCGCCCGCGGCGCCCCCGCCGCCCGCCTTGCCGCCTTCGCCCGCGGCGCCCCCGCCGCCCGCGGTGCCCCCGCCGCCTGCCGCGCCCCCGCCGCCCGCGGCGCCGCCCTCACCTGCGGCGCCGCCCTGGCCCGCGGCGCCGGCTTCGCCCCCCCCGCCGCCCTGGCCTTCGACGCCGCCCGGGCCGTTGCCACCGCCCCCGCCGACCACCCCGTCGTTGACCCAGCTCAAGCACCGGTCGACGCAGTCGGTCACGGCGACGTCGACGCCGCGGCAGTCGCGGCGAAAGTCGCAGATCTTGGTGCAGTCTTCCCTCTCGCGGTCCGACTTCGAACAGGCGGCGAACGCGGACAGGGCGCAGGCGGCGGCGAGGAGCGCGATGGCGCTGGCGGCGCGGCGGCGGGCGTGCATCGGCCTACCCTACCCCGGTTCTCGCTCGGGTTCGGTACAACCGTCGTCGCGACGCCTCGCGCGTCCCGCGCCGAGCCGCGCTCTTGCGGGCCCAGAGCGGACCGAACCCGAGCGAGGACCGCTCGAAGAACGGAGCGCCCGGCCGGCGCGCGGCGGGGCCCGACCGGCGCACGGCGGGGGCGGCCGGGGCGCGGCGGGGGCGGCCGGGGCGGGGGGCGGGGGC
>DASTPP010000098.1:0-15988 GCA_035762175.1 Polyangiaceae bacterium
GAACCTGTTCGGGTGGTCCCCCCGGGCAAGGCCCGGGCAGACGAGCCGGGCATCACCCGAACAGGTTCGCAAAGGTCATCAGCCTGGGCGGTTCGGCGGCCCGGCGGCCCGGCGGCCGAGCGGTTCGGCGGCCGGGCAGAGCTGGGCGGCGTACCAAGCCCACCTGGCGCACGCTCTAAAGGTGACAGCCCGCGCGCTGGCCAGCCCCAGAGTTTTGGCCCGTTTTCTAATCAAATGAGTAGACCCCCCCCAGGGTACCCTCCCCCGGGCGTACTCAAGTGGTTACAAATGTCCATCTTGCCCCATCATTTCGTAACCACTTGGTTACGACCCCCCATCCCCCCCCTCCCCTGGCGTACTCGATTGAGTAGGCCCCCCCGAGGGTACCCTCCCCCCCTCGTACTCAAGCGACTAGGCCCCCCCCAGGGTACCCTCCCCCGGGCGTACTCAATGGGTTAGGCCACCCCGGGGCCCCCTGCCCCGCCCGCGCCCGAACGACGGGGCGCTCGCGCCCGGGCCCCGCGCGTCGTATGAGCGTGGCCATGCCGACACGACGCGAAGCGATCGTCTCGTTCGCCCCGTTCGCCCTCGCGGCCTGCGGCGGCAGCGCGGCGGCGGGCGGCGCGGGGGCGGGAGGGCGACCGATGGGCCAGCGAACGTACAGCAACCCTTCTTCGTGGGCGCCGCCGCCCGGCTACACGCACGCGGTGGCGACCGGCGGTGGGCGCTTGCTCTTCGTCTCGGGGCAGGTGCCGCTCGACGCCGCCGGGCAGCTCGTCGGCGGGGCCGACTTCGAGGCGCAGACGAGGCAGGCGTTCGAGAACCTGAAGACGGTGCTCGCGGCCGCCGGCTCCTCGCTCGAGGACGTCGTCAAGATGACGTACTTCGTCGTCGGCCTCGACGCCGCGAAGGTCGCGAGCCTGCGGGCGATTCGCGAGAGCGTCTTCGCTTCGAAAGAGCGGCGCCCGGCGTCGTCGCTGCTCGGCGTGCAGGCGCTCTTCCGGGCCGACGTGCTCGTCGAGATCGAGGCGGTGGCCGAGCTGCCGCCCGCGAAGTCGCCGACGTTAGGGCGGCTCCGCCCGGACGGGAGCGAGCGGCTGCCTGCGAGCGCCCCGGGGGCGGCCTCGCGGGCCCTACCGGGGCTGCCGGCCGCGGGCGAGCTGCTCGCGGGTGCGGCGGACGCACTCGTCGTCGCCGTCTTGGGCGCAGAGGTGGAGCAGGGTGCGAAGCTCGGCGGGGCTCGCGCGGCCGGCGCGGACGTGGGCTTCGAGGGCGGAGCGGCTTGCGCTCGGCTCGGCCGAGCCGGCCGCCGGCGCCTCGGCCGGGGGCTCGTGCTCGACGGGGCGCACCTCGCTGGCGGCCACCGTGCTGGGCGCCGGGGGCTTGGCGCGGGCCGAGGCGGAGGGCCCCTCGGCGGGGGCGGGGTTCAGCTCGAGCCTCGGGCGCTCGACGCCGGCGACCTGGCCGGCGACCGGGCGCAGCGCCGCGGCGTGCTCGACGGTGGTGCGCACGACGCCGCGGGCGAGCGCCACGGCCGAGCCCACGGCGGCGATGGCGACGGCGGCCTCGAGGGCGCGGCGGCGCTTGATGACGCGCAGCACGCGGTCGCGGCGCATGCCGGTGGGCGTGAGCACCTCGGGGCGCTCGACGGGGACGCGCGCCGGCCGGGGCGTCTGGGTGGGCAGCGACACGGGGCGGGCCGGCGTCTCGACGGTGAACGAGAGCCGGCGCGAGGGGCGGTCGTGGCTGCGGCCCCGCTGCTTGGGCAGCACGGTGGCCTCGCGCGCGAGCTTGAACGAGATGGGCACCGGCGCCGGCGCCGGCAGCGACTTGGGGCCGACCATCTCGACGCGCCCCTCGGGCTCGCTCGTGGGGACCGCCACCTCGGTCGTGATGCTGTACATGCCGCTGCGCGAGAAGGGGTCGATGCCGACCGCCTGCGCCGCCTCGAGCGCGCCCTCGGAGATGGCGTGGTCGAAGCGCGGGTCGGGCGCCTGCCCCCGCTCGAAGTAGCGCAGGAGCGAGACGCCCGCGAGCGCGATGGTGTCGCCGCCCTCGAGCACCTTGCAGGCCATGCGCCGGCCGTTGACGACGATGCCGCGGTTGCTCTCGTCGACGACCTCGTAGCGCCCGCCCGAGAGCGGGCGCACCTTCGCGTGCATGCCGATGATGCGCTCGTGCAAGAGGCGCACGCTGCACTCGTCGGCCCGGCCGATCGTGACCACCTCGTTGCGCCGGAAGGTGTACTCGGTGCCCTCGCCCGGGCCGGCGAGCACCCGCAGGCGCGCGGGCGGCACGTAGTAGGGCCGCGGCGTCGGCACGTTCGTCTGCAGCCCCTCGCGGAAGGTCAGCCGGTAGCCGCCGAGCTGCAGCGCGTCGTCGAAGCCGACGAGCGTCGAGCCGAGCAGGCGGCAGCCGTTGAAGAACGAGCCGTTCGAGCTGCTCTGGTCGAAATAGCGCCAGCCCTCGCCCTCGCGCTCGAGCCGCCCGTGGTGGCGCGAGATGTTGAACTGCGCGAGCACGACGTCGTTGTCGGGCGCGCGGCCGAGCGTGCAGCGATCGCCCGAAAGGCGATGAAAGGTCGTCGTCCCTTCGTCGTCTTCGATTGCCAGGAGCCACATGAGACGCGCGCCCGCCGGGCACCCCACTGCGCCCTCGCGACCGCCGTCTAGGCTACGCGCTACCCCCACGCCCTTGCAAGCATAGCCGAAGACGCCGGCGCGACCAAAATTTGGCTTCCGCCCCCTCCTGCCGGCGCCCCGCCCCCTTCACCGCCCCACGAGGGCGCGCCCCGCCGCTCACGTAGGCTTTTCGGGCTCAGGCGCCCCCTCGCCCCCCCGAAAAACCGCCTATGGCGCCGGGCGCGCACGCCCCCCACGCAGCCCCGCGCACGACCCCCCCGCGGAGCCCCGCGCATGCCCCCGCGGAGCCTCGCGCACGCCCCCCACGCAGCCCCGCGCATGCCCCCCATGCAGCCCCGCGCGCGCGCCCCACGCAGCCCCGCGTGCCCCTCACGGAGCCCCGCGTGCCCCCCACGCAGCCCCGCGCGCGCAGGCCGACGCCGGGCCCCGCCTGGCGTATGGTCCCTCCACCCTGCCATGAAGCTCGCCCTCACCAACTGCCCGCCCGACCAGGCCGACCGCATCGCCCGCGCCCTGGTCGAAGAGAGGCTCGCCGCCTGCGTCAACGCCCTGCCCGTCCGCAGCGTCTACCGCTGGAAGGGCGCCGTCGAGTCCGCCGACGAGATCACGCTCGTCATCAAGGCGCCAGCCGAGGGCATGGACCGCCTGCGGGCGCGGCTCGTCGAGCTGCACCCCTACGAGCTGCCCGAGTTCGTCGTGCTCGACGTCGACCTCGCCGCCTCGCTGCCCGCGTACGTGGCCTGGGTGCGCGAAGAGGGCGGCGGCTGAGGCGCGGCGGGCCGGCGCTGGCGGGGGGGCGCCGGCGGGGCGCGCGGGGCCCCGCACGGCCCGGTCGCTCGAGGCGCGCGCCATCGGGCGACGTCGGGGCGCGCGGGGCCCCGGTCCGTGCGAGGGCGCGCCGTCGGGGTGCGCGGGGCCTCGGTCTGCGCGAGGGCGCGCCGTCGGGGCGCGCGGGGCCGCGGGCGGCGCGCCGGCGCGCGGCGGGGGGCCCCGCCGGGCGGCGGGTGGAGCCGGCGGGCGTTTTGCGCTACGCAAGGGCGCACCCCACCATGCGCGTTTTGCCCGTCCCCTGCCTGCGCGACAACTACGCTTACCTGATCGAGGGCCGGCGCCCGGGCGAGGCCGTCGTGGTCGATCCGTCCGAGGCGCCGCCGGTGCTGGCGGCGCTCGAGCGCGAGGGCCTGAGGCTCGCCGGCGTCTGGGCGACGCACCACCACTGGGACCACGTGGGGGGCATCGCCGAGCTCGCGCGCGCGTTCGAGGGCGTGCCGGTCGTCGCCTACGAGGGCGACCGGGCGCGCATCGAGGGGGCGACCGAGCTCGTCGCCGCGGGCGCGACGTTCGAGGCGCTGGGGCTCGACGTGCGGGTGTTGCACATCCCCGGGCACACGCTCGGCGCCGTCGCCTACGTGGTGACCGAGGGGGCGGGCGCGCCGCGCGTGTTCACGGGCGACACGCTCTTCGGCGCCGGCTGCGGGCGCCTCTTCGAGGGCACGCCCGCGCAGATGTACGCCTCGCTGACGGGCACGCTCGGCGCGCTGCCCGACGACGCGCTCGTCTACTGCGGCCACGAGTACACCGAGGCCAACCTGCGCTTTGCCGCGCACGTCGACGGGGGCAACGCGGCGCTCGCCGAGCGGCGCCGGCGCGTGGCCGAGGCGCGCGCCGCGGGCGGGCCCTCGGTGCCCTTCACGCTCGGCGAAGATCGGGCGACCAACCCCTTCTTGCGCGCCCACGCGCCGGCCCTGCGCGCCGCGGTCGGCGCGGGCGACGACCCGGCGGTCGACGAGGTCGAGGTGTTCGCCCGCCTGCGCCGGGCGAAAGACGAATTTTAGGGCGGCCGCCGGCCGCTCAGCCCGGCGCCGCGGCGCTCTTGGCGGCGGGGCGGGCGTCGCGCAGCATCTCGACGGCGGCGCGGCGGGCGGCGTCGGTGACGGTGGCGCCGCTGATCATGCGGGCGATCTCTTGCACGCGCTGCTTGCCGCGCACCTCGCCGATCACGCTGCGGGTCACGTCGCCCTCGAGGCCCTTCTCGACGACGAAGTGCGTGTGGGCGAAGGCGGCGATGGGCGCGAGGTGGGTGATGCAGAGCACCTGCCGGTGCATGGCGACGTCGGCGAGGGCGCGCCCGATGCAGTCGGCGATGGCGCCGCCGACGCCGGTGTCGACCTCGTCGAAGACGTAGAGGCCGGCGGGGGCGCTGTCGGCGAGCACGCGCTTCAAGGCGAGCAGGGCGCGCGACAGCTCGCCGCCCGAGGCGACGCGCCGGAGCGGCCGCGGCTCGACGCCGCGGTTCGGGGCGATGAGGAACTCGACCCGGTCGATGCCGTCGCGGCTGAGCCGGGCGCCCTCGAAGGCGAGCTCGAGCTCGTTCAGCTCGGACGCGGGGTTGTGCGCGAGCGGCGCGACCTCGACGACGATGTTGGCCGAGCCCATGCCGAGGGCGTTGAGCTCGCGGGTGATGGCCTCGGCGAGGCCGAGCGCGGCCTGCTTGCGCTTGGCCGAGAGGGCGCGGGCGCGCTCGCCGGCGCGGGCGAGCGACTGGCGGTAGGCCTGGCGCAGCTCGCCGATCTGGGCCTCGGCGCCCGAGAGCGTCTCGAGCTCTTGGCGCAGGCGCGAGGCGGTGGCGATGACGTCCTCGAGGGCCGGGCCGTGCTGACGCTTGAGCTTCTCGAGGGCGAAGAGCCGCTCTTCGACGGCCTGCAGCCGGTCGGGGTCGGCCTCGACGCCCTCGGCGTAGCGGCCGAGCGCGCGCGAGGCCTCGGCGACCTCGACCCGCGCGCCCTCGAGCGACTCGGCGAGGGGCGCGAGCTCGGGGTCGATCGAGGCGGCCTGGCGCAGATCGAGCACCACGCGCCCGAGCAGATCGAGCACCGTCGACTCGCCCTCGCTGAGCGCGTCGGCGCTGCGGCGGGCGACGTCGAGCAGGCGCGACGAGTGGCGCAGGCGCGCGCGCTCGGCGAGCAGCCGGTCGTCTTCGCCCGCCTGCGGGGCCACCTCGTCGATCGCGTTGAGCTGAAAGCGCAGGTACGACTCGCGCTCGGCGCGCGTTCTCGCCGTCTCGGCCGCCTGCCGGGCCCGTCGCACCAGCTCGCGCAGGGCGTCGACCTCGGCGCCGACCCGGTCGCGCTCGGCCTCGAGCCGGGCGAAGGCGTCGAGGTAGCCGAGGTGGGTCGAGGGGTCGGTCAGCGCCACGCTCTCGTGCTGCGAGGCGATGTCGGCCAGCCAGGGGGCGAGCTGCGAGAGCTCGCCGGCGGTCGAGAGGCGGCCGTTGATGTACGCCCGGGAGCGACCGCCCTGGGCCACGACGCGGCGCAGCACGAGCTCGTTGCCCCGCAGGGCGCCGAGCGAGGTGAGCTGCTCGAAGGCGGGGTCGTCGGGGTCGAACTCGAAGAGGGCCTCGACCTCGGCCTCGGGGGCGCCGGGCCGGACGACGTCGGGGCTGGCCCGGCCGCCGAGCAGCAGGCCGAGGGCGTCGACGACGATGGACTTGCCCGCCCCGGTCTCGCCCGTGAGCACGTTGAGCCCCGAGCCGAGCTGCAGCTCGAGCTGGTCGATGAGGACGAAGTTCCGGATGCGAAGGGTGGCGAGCATCGACGGCTCGGGCATCTAGCACGGCGCGCCAGAGTCGGGCGCGGGGGTCTGGCGGGGGGGCGTGAGGAGGGGGCGGTGCGGCGGGGGGTGGGGGCGGTGCGACGGGGGGAGGGGGCGGTAGGACGGGGGGCGCCACCCCGGGCGGGGCACGCGGGCCTTGGGGCAAAAAAGCGCCCTTTTCGCGGGGGATTCGGCCCCGGCCGGGCGCCGACGGGCGTTGGGGGCAAAGGTAGACGTCAGGCCCCTTGAAGCAAGGGTCGAGAGGGCGCGTTTTCCTGGTCTATGCTGGGGGGTGTGCCTAAGAATGCCAGGGGGGTGGAAGGTCCCTTGACCAGTCGCATCCGGCTTCACTAAGGTGAAGGTAGGCGAACGTTTTGTCTTGACGTCGGCCGGGTTGTCCCCCTCGTCCCCCTTGCCCGCTCCACCCCCCCAATGGCGGACCGTACCAAGCAGAGCGTTTCGGGCGTAACGGCTAAGAAAAAGGCTTCGCAGCCGCCGGCGGCGAAGAAGCCCTCGACGCGCCCGCCCCCGGCGCCGCCGCCGCCCAAGCCGAAGGTCAAGACGCTCGAAGAGCGGCTCGCCATGGCCGAAGATCGGCTGCAGAAGCAAGAGCCGTCGTTCCGGCAGGCGTACCAAGAGCGCTTCGACATGACGTGGATCTTCCACGATAGTGCGCTCGAGGGGGTGGTCTACACCGAGACCGAGCTGCGCACGGCGCTCGACCCGGGGGCGCCCACCGTCACCGACTCGAGCCTACAGCCGGTCTGCGAAGAGATTCGCCGGCACCGCGAGGCGATTCAATACGTCCGCGAGCAGGCCATCAAGCGGCGGCTGCCGGTGACGGTCGACGTCATCAAAAAAATTTACCTCATCTTGCACCCCGAAGAGGGCGACCTCAAGACGGTCAAGTACCGCAAAGAGATACCCCAGCACCGGCTCTACTTTCACGAATACGCGCCGCCCGACAAGATACCGCACAAGGTGCGGCAGGTGGTCGAGTGGGTGAACGACCCCGAGACCAAGAAGGGGCGCGGGCCGATTCGCATCGCGGCGCGGGCGCACTACGACCTCTTGCGCGTCTTCCCCTTCCCCAAAGATAGCGGCAAGGTGGCGCGCCTCTTCATGAACTTTCTCTTGATGCGCGCGGGCTACCCGCCGGCCATCATGCACAGCGCCGAGCGGCAGCGCTATTATGAAGCGCTCAAGGGCGTGCCGGTCACGGTCATCGCCATCGTGCAAGAGGCCATCGACAACGGGCTCGCCAGCATCGAGAAGCTGCTCGACGAGCACGAAACGCACACCCGCTCGTTCGTGGCGTAGCCGTGGCCGCCCTCCGCCCGCCCCGGCCCGGGCCCGCTGGCCGGCCCGCTTCGGCCCCCGCGCTCGGGCGGCCCCCCGCGCTTGGCCGGCCCCCCGCGCTCGGCCGGCCCCCCGCGCTCGGCCGGCCCCTCGCGCTCGCCTTGCTCCTCGCGCCCGGCGCCCTGCCGGGCTGCGGCGGCGACTCGGCCCCGCCCCCGCCGCCGCCCGAGCTGAGCCTGTCGATGGCGCCGACGGCGAGCTGGTGCTGCCCGGGCTTCGCGCCGCTCGACGGCGCGGGGGCCCCCTGCCCCCTCGTCGCCGTCGAGGCGCCCGGGGCGCCGTACGGGGCGGCGCCCGCGTTCGTCAGCTCGCTCGACGTCCAGGCGGTCGACGCCCGCACGGGCCTCGCCGTGACGATCGCCCCGCCCGGGCGCTGCGTCAGCGTCGGCGGCCCCTGCGGGCACCTCGCGGTGACCGTCCGCGACGGGGCGGGCGAGCCGGTCGTTGTCCGCAACGAGGCGGGCGAGCCTGTCACCAACGATCGTCAGCAATTCGGCTCCGGCAGCTTCGAGCTGCTGGTCAGCGCCGCCGAGACGGGCCCCGAGACGAGCGCGCGGCAGGTGCGCGTCGAGCTGCGGGGCGACGACGGCCAGCCCCTGCTCGACCCCCTGGGGGCGCCGGTGGCGGCCGAGTTGTCCTTTGCCGTCTTTACCGCGAGGCGTTCGAGGCCGGCCCAGGGGGGCGAGGTGCCCCAAGAGGCGCAGCCGGCGCAGAGCGCCGCCGAGGTTTGCCCGCGGCCCGCGGGCTAGTGCCGCCCCGAGGTTTGGCTCGCAGAGCGGGGCCCGGCCTTCCGGCAGGCCCCCACGAGCCGAGAAGCGGTCCGGGCGCTCGGCGACGAAGGCGGGCCGGGCCGCGCGCTTGAAAATTCCGCCCGGAGGTAAATCGACGCCTCGAATGCGGCGGCGTAAGGCGCCCGGGCGTCTTCCGGATTCTTCGTTGGCGGTAAAGGGCCCGGCTTGGTAAAGTTCTGCGCATGAGTTCGAGACGCGGTCTCCACTCGGCGGGCCCCTCGTGCGCCCGCCCGGCGGGCCCGCGACGGCTCGACGCCCGCGCATGCCTTCACCCCGCGCGACGCCGGGGCGGGGCGGGGCGGGCGAGCCCCAACCCTCCGCTGACGAACGGCGCGCGGCGCGCGCGAAGAAGGTGATGCCCATGCTTGCTTCTCAGAACGGCGACGAAGAGACGACCCCTCGCGCCGCGCCCGGCGGCCTGCGCCGCTCGCTGCTCCGCCTGCTCGCGCTGGTGGGCACGGGGCTCGTGCTGGCGTACTGCGGCGGCGGCGACGACGACGACGGGGGCGGCCCGGGCTTCAACTGCGCCAACGCCTACGGCGACCGCTGCGGCTCGAGCTGCGTGAGCGACGCGACCTGCGGCGCCGGGCTCTTCTGCAGCAGCGGGGCGTGCACCGCGCAGTGCAGCGGCGACCAGGGCTGTAGCGGCGGGCAGAGCTGCTCGGCGCAGGGCCGCTGCGTCGGCGGCGGCACGGGCGGCTCGGGCACGGGCGGCTCGGGCACCGGCGGCAGCGGCATCGGCGTCAGCGGCAGCGGGGGCTCGGGCGACGGGGGCCAGGGCGGGCAGTGCGCCGGGGTCAAGGTGCAGTTCATGCCCGTCATCCCCAGCGTCGTCATCTTGGTCGACCAGTCGGGCAGCATGACCGACGGGTTCGACGACAACAATCCGGCGACCGACCCGAACCCCTCGCGCTGGGTCGCGCTGCGGTCGAACCTGCTCGACCCGGTCAACGGCATCATCAAGAAGCTCGAGACGAAGGTGCGCTTCGGCCTCGCGACCTACAGCTGGGACCGCAAGGCCACCTGCCCGCAGCTGCCCGTCAACATCGAGCCGAAGCTCAACAACTACGACGTCATCAAGGCCAGCTACGAGAAGGCCAACCCGCTCGACAACACCCCGACGGCCGAGTCGGTCAAGGCGGTGCACGACCAGCTCACCGACCCCGGCTTCCAAGAGCCGGGCCCGAAGGTCATCATTCTGGCGACCGACGGCAACCCCGACACCTGCGACGACCCCGACTCGAACGGCGAAGAGGGGCCTCGCACCGGCTCGGTCAACGCCGTCAAGGCCGCGTTCGGCGACGGCATTCGCACCTTCGCCCTGGGCATCGACTTTCTCGAAGAGCCGAACGGCGAGCAGCACCTGCAAGACCTCGCCGCCGCCGGCCAGGGCATCGACCCCGTGCCGCCGCTGAGTCAAAAGCTCTACTTCAACGCCGAAGACCAGGCGCAGCTGCAAACCGCCTTCGACTCCATCATCAACGAGGTCGCCCGCGTCTGCGTCTTCGACCTCGACGCGAACATCACCCCCGAGGCGGCGCCGCGGGGCACCGTCACCGTCGACGGCGAGCCCATCGCGCTCGACCCGACCAACGGCTGGAAGCTCAACGACAGCAACACCATCGAGTTCGTCGGCGCCGCCTGCGACAAGGTCAAGGCGGGCGCGACGGACGTGCTGGCGAGCTTCCCCTGCGGCACCGGCGGCGTCACGCCCATCCCGCGCTGAGCGCCAGGCCCGCGGCGCCCCGAGCCCGAGCGCGGCCGTAGCGGCCGGCGCGAAGCCGGGGCGCCGCCCGAGAGAGCGAGACGAGGGCCCCAGCGAGGGGCCGCCGCGCCCGGCGGGCGCCGCGAGCGCCGCGCAGGCCGCAAGCGCGCCGCGAGCGCCTACACGTGCTGAGCACGCCCCCAGCCCCGAGCACGCCCCCAGCCCCGAGCGCGCCGCGAGCACCGAGCACCGCGAGCACTGAGCGCGCCGCGAGCCCCGAGGGGCGCGAGAGGGCGTGGGGCGCTGATTGCAATGGTACCGTTCTTTTCTAGATAAAACCGCGATGCGGTTATTGGGTGGCCCTTTCGGCTTCCGGGCCTGTGCGACGAGGTGTATAAACGTAGGGGCGACCGACCTTAGCTGCAGCTTGCCTTCGACCCGGCCGACTGGCCTTCGTGCGACCTCCGCGCTCGTTGCGAGCTCGGGGGCGCCACGGCGGCCGGGCCGGAAGCGAGCGGCGGCCGCCCCCAACCACTTATCCGCCCCTTTTTGTCACGCCCGAGGAAACGCCATGATTGCTTCGCGCCGACCCGATCCGCGGCCGCATCGTTCGACCCCGAGGCGGTCGCCCGCCCGGACGGGCGTCGCCTTGCTCGCGGGCTCGCTGCTGGGCCTCGGCATCGCGTGTTCGCAAAGCGAGTCGGCGCCCGAGCCGGGGTCGCCCGACGTCTGCGCGGCGACGTACGGGGCGCGCTGCGGGTCGCCCTGCGCGGACGACGCGGCGTGCGGGGGCGGGCTCTACTGCTCGCTCGGCGCGTGCGCGGCCGAGTGCACGCCGGCGGGCGGCTGCGGGGCGGGCCTCGTCTGCGGCCCGCTCGGGCGCTGCGTGAGCCCCTCGACGCCCCCGCCGCCCCCGCCGCCCTTGCCGACGTCGCCGCCCCCGCCGCCGCCCCCGCCGATGACCTGCCCGGAGGACGTCACGGTGACCTTCACGCGGGAGACGCCCGACGTCCTGTTCGTGATCGATCAGTCGGCGAGCATGCTCTGCTCGGTGGACCTCGAGACGGCCTGCGAGACGGCGCCGACCACGCCGGCGCCGCTGACGCGCTGGGAGGCCCTCCGCCAGGCGCTGCTCTCGCCGACGGGGCCGATCGCGCGGCTGCAGGCGCAGGTCAACTTCGGCATGCTCCTCTATTCGGAACAAGCGGACGACGCGGGCACCTGCCCCGACTTCGCCGAGGTGGCCGTCGCGCCGAACAACTACGAGACGATCAAGGCGAAGTACCTGGCCGAGACGACGAAAGACGCGACGCCGACGGGCGCGGCGCTGACGCGCGCGATCGAGCGGCTCACGCAGCCGCCGCCCGAGGGCCAGAAGCCGAACCCGAAGTACATCATCTTGGCGACCGACGGGAACCCCAACACCTGCGCGGTTCCGTTCACGCCGAGCGTCCCGTCGATCGCGGCGAAGATGCGCAAGGACGTCGAGGACGAGGCGCGGCGGGGCTACGAGGCCGGGGTGACGACGCTGGTCATCGCGGTGGGCAAGGGGCTCATCGACCCGGCGCACCTGCAGAGCCTGGCGCTCGCGGGCGGCGAGGGCCTGCCGGCGGTGAGCACGCCGCCGGCCCCGGGCGCCGAGAAGTACTACGAAGTGGGCAACAACGACGAGCTCATCGCCACCTTCGACGAGGTGACCAAGGGGGTGCGCTCGTGCGTCATCGAGCTCGACGCGACGGTCGACCCGGCCGACGCGTCGAAGGGCAAGGTGACGCTGGACGGGCAGCCGGTGGCGTACGGCGCTGAGGACGGCTGGCGCCTGGCCGCGCCCAACGACAAGATCGAGTTCGTCGGCGCGGCGTGCGCGAAGGTGCGCGAGGCCTCGACGCAGATCGCGGTCGCCTTTCAGTGCGGCTCGAACGTTACGCCGAAGACCCCCCGCTGAACTCGGGCCCGGCCGGGCGGCGAAGCCCGGTGGCGGGCTTGGTCACGGGGCCGCCAGAAGTCTTGTAACCTTCCGCTTGTTCAAGAAACAATAAGGAGACTACCATGCCCCCTCTCGAGCGCACCACGCCGGCCGGCCGGGCCGCGCGCCTCCGCAGCACGTTCTTTCTGGGCGCCCTGCTCGCCGCGCTCGTGCCGGCCGCGGTCGACTGCGGCGGCGGCGACGACGACGACGACGGGCCGGGCGCCGCCTTCAACTGCGCCGACGCCTACGGCACCCGCTGCGGCATGGGCTGCGTCAGCGACGCGGCCTGCGGCGCCGGCATGTTTTGCGGCGGCGGGACGTGCACCGCGCAGTGCAGCGGCGGCTCGGGCTGCGCCAGCGGGCAGACCTGCTCGACGCAGGGCCGCTGCGTCGGCGGCGGCACCGGCGGCTCGGGCACCGGGGGCAGCGGGGGGGGGCTGCCCCCGATCAACCCGGGGGGCTCGGGCGGCTCGGCCGGCTCGGGCCCCGTGGCGGGCGCGGGCGGCGGGGGCAACTGCCCCGACGTGAGCGTCGAGTTCCGGCCGATCATCCCCGCCGTCATGCTGGTCGTCGACCGGTCGGCGAGCATGCGCTGCCCCATCACCAGCGACGCCGAGCTCGTCAACGAGTGCGGCAACCCGCCGAACGCCGACGACCCCGACTCGCGCTGGCAGACCTTCAAGGGGCCGCTTCTTTCGTTCATCCAGGCGCAGGACGAGAAGGTCATCTTCGGCATCACGTTCTACCCCGAGGGCAACGCCTGCGGCGTCGAGGCGGCGTCGACGGTGACGCTCAAGGCCGGCGCCTTCGACGAGATCAACGCGGCGTACAACGCCGAGGCGCCGAACGGGCAGACGCCGACGGGCGCCGCGATCGACTCGGCCGTCGCCCAGATGGACGCCGTGGCCGACCTGCCCGACGGCACGCCGAAGTTCATCATCCTCGCCTCCGACGGCTCCCCCTTCTGCGGTTCGGGCACCGAGAACGCCCAGCAGAACGCGGCGGTCGCCAACGTCGGCGAGGCCTTCGACGCGGGCATCCGCACCTTCGTCATCGCGATCGGCGAGCTCTTCACGGCGAACGCCGCCAAGCAGGCGCAGTTCCAGGCGATCGCGGACGCGGGCGCCGGCAAGGGCAAGCCCGGCGGCGTGACCGGCGACGGCCCGCTCTACCCCGTCACCAACACGCAGGCGCTCACCGACGCGCTGAACACCATCATCAACGGCGTGCGCCCCTGCTCGTTCGACCTCGACGTCGCGCTCACCAACCCCCAGGCCGACGGGCCCAAGGGCGTCGTCACCATCGACAACCAGCCCATCGCCTTCAACTCGCCCGACGGCTGGGAGCTCACCGACAACGACACCATCACGTTCGTCGGCGCCGCGTGCAACTCTATCCGCACGGGCTCGACCGACGTGAAGGCGTCGTTCCCCTGCGGGGTCGAGACGACGCCGGTGCCGAAGCCCCCCGGGCCGCCGCGCTGAGGCGCCGGGCCCCGGGGCGAGCCCGGGGGCGCAAACCGACCGCGAGGCGACCGAGCACGGCGTCGCCGGGCCCCGTCAGGCCCCCCGGGGCGGGGGCGCCGGGGCCGCGCGGGCCTCAGGCGCCCGGCCGATCGACGGGGAAGCCCACGGACGCGAAGGCCCGGCAGAGCTCGGGCTCGCCGACGCGGGCCGGGTCGAAGCGGACGCGCACGCGCTTCTGGGCGGGGTCGCCCTCGAAGGCCTCGACGCCCGGCAGGGCGAGCGCCGCCTTGCGCAGCGTCTCGACGCACCCCTCGCAACGAATCTTGCCGATGGCAAAGGTCGCTTCTTGCATGGGCCGAGCTTGCCTCGTCGCGAGGGGCCCGGCCACGGGGCGCGCTTCCGAGCCGAGCGCGGGGCCGGGGGCTGCGAGGGCCTTCGAGGGGCGGGTCCTGGGGGCTCCGGGGGGGCCCGGAGGGCGTTCGGGGGGGTGGGGCCGGACGGAGGCCGAGTTCGGGGGGGTGGGGCCGGGCGAGGCCGAGGGCGGGGGCACTGGCCGGCGGGGCGAGCTTCTGTTAACCCCAGCCGACCCGCATGACGCACGCCAGCGAAACCGCCCCGGCCTCGGCGGCCGCCCCCCTGACCCGCGACGAGGTGGCGCACGTGGCGCGCCTCGCGCGGCTCGGGCTCGACGACGACGAGCTCGGGCGCCTGACGGCCGAGCTCGGAATGATCCTTTCGTACGTGCGCCAGCTCGACGAGGTCGACACCGAGGGGGTCGAGCCGACGACCTCGCTCTTCGTGCCGGGCGCGCCCCTGCGCGAAGACGGGGCGAGGGCGGGGCTCGATCGCGACGAGGTGCTCGGGCAGGCGCCCCGGCCGCTCGAGGGGGGGTTCGGCGTGCCGGGCTTCGTCGAAGGGTGAGCGCGGTGGCGACGTGGCCCTTCGGGGGCGTGGTCGAGACGGCCGAGCGCGTGGGGCGGGGCGAGGTGTCGGCCGAAGAGGTGGCGCGGGCGAGCCTTTCGGCGATCGAGGCCGAGAACGGCGAGCTCGGGGCGTACGTGGCGGTGGCGGGCGAGGCGATGCTGCGCGAGGCGCGCGAGCTCGACCGGCGGCGGGCGCGGGGCGAGGCGCTTGGGCCGCTCGCGGGGGTGCCCGTCGGCATCAAAGACGCGCTCTGCACGCGGGGGCTGCCGACCACCTGCGCCTCGCGGGTGCTCGGGGCGGGCACGGCGAGGCCCTGGTCGCCCCCCTACGACGCGACGGTGGTGGCGCGGCTCCGGGCGGCCGGGGCGCTCGTCGCGGGCAAGTGCAACATGGACGAGTTCGCGATGGGCTCGTCGACCGAGACGGGCGCCTACGGCCCTGCGCGCCACCCGCTCGACCGGGCGCGCACGGCGGGCGGCTCGTCGGGCGGCAGCGCGGTGTCGGTGGCGGCGGCGATGACGCCGGCGGCGCTCGGCTCGGACACGGGCGGGTCGATAAGGCAGCCGGCGTCGTTCACGGGCGTGGTCGGCGTCAAGCCGACCTACGGGCGGGTGTCGCGCTACGGCCTGGTCGCCTTCGCCTCGAGCCTCGATCAGGTCGGGCCCTTCGCGTCCGACGTGCGGGGGGCGGCGCGCGTCTTGGGCGCGATCGCGGGGCACGACGCGCTCGATTCGACCTCGCTCGACGCGCCGGTCGACGACTACGAGGCGGCGTGCGGCCGGGGGGTCGAGGGGCTGCGGGTGGGGGTGCCCGAAGAGTACTTTCCGGCCGAGCTCGCGGCCGAGGTGGCGGGGCCGGTGCGGGCGGCGCTCGCCTCGCTCGAGCGGGCGGGGGCGCGGCTCTGCCCGATCAAGCTGCCCTTCACGCGCCACGCGGTCGCGGCCTATTACATCATCGCGCCGGCCGAGGCGTCGTCGAACCTGGCGCGCTTCGACGGCGTGCGCTATGGCCTGCGCGAGCCCGGAAGGGACCTCGCCTCGCTCTACGGCGCGACGCGCGCCCGCGGCTTCGGCCTCGAGGTGCGCCGCCGCATCATGATCGGCACCTACGCGCTTTCGGCCGGCTACTACGACGCATATTATTTGAAGGCGCAAAAGGTGCGAACGCTCATCCGGCGCGATTTCGAGGCGGCCTTCCGCGAGGTCGACCTCATCGCGGCGCCGACCGCGCCGACCGTGGCCTTCCGGCTGGGCGAAAAGCTCGACGACCCGCTGACCATGTACCTGAACGACGTCTTCACGCTGCCCGCGAGCCTGGCCGGCATCGCGGCGCTCTCGGTGCCGGCGGGCCGGGCTGGGGGCGAGGCGCCCCTGCCGGTGGGCCTGCAGCTCATGGCGCCGCCGCTCGGCGAGGCGACGCTCTTCCGGGCGGCGGGCGCGTGCGAGGCGGCGGCGCGGGCGGTGGCGTCGTGAGCGGCGGCGGGCGCGGCGGCCCGGGCGGCGCGGGCGGGGGCCCGGCGCGCGGCGCGGCGGGCGGGG